>DASYHC010000127.1:0-164262 GCA_035998995.1 Allobosea sp. | reverse complement strand
GCCGAAGTCCGAAGCGCTCACCGGCAAATGGAATCCGCCGCCGGTCACCCGCGTGCAGGCGCTACCCCAGGTTGTGGGGCAGTAGTCAGCGAGAACGTTGCCGGCGCTGGTCTGCGCCGGCAGCCTCCGAGCTTCAGGCGGCATACCCCTTGACGCTCGACAGCGCGGTCATCACGCCGCGCAGCTCCGCCAGCCCGCGCAGGCGTCCGACCGCCGGATAGCCCGGGAACGAGCCCTTCTTGCCGTCGTCGAGCAATTCATGGCCGTGGTCGGGGCGCATCGGGATGCGCCAGTGCGCCCAGCCGGCGGCCTTGCGGCGGGTCTGCTCGGCCATCAGCGCATCGACCAGGGCGACCATGTCTGTGTCGCCGCCCAGGTGCTCGGCCTCCATGAACGAGCCGTCGGGGTCCTTGGCAACGTTACGCAGATGCGCGAACCAGATCCTGTCGGCGAAGCGGCGGGCGATGGCCGGCACGTCGTTCTTCGGATTGGCGCCGAGCGAGCCCGAGCAGAGCGTCAGGCCGTTAGAGGGGCTGTCGACCGCGCCCAGGATGAAGGCGATGTCGTCCTCGTTCGAGCAGATGCGCGGCAGGCCGAAGAGCGGCCGCGGCGGATCGTCCGGATGGATGCACATGCGGATCCCGACCTCTTCGGCGGTCGGGATCACCGCTTCGAGGAAGCGCTTGAGGTTGGCGCGCAGCCCGTCATGGCTCATATCGGCATAGCGGGCCAGGATGCGCTTCAGCCCCGACACGTCGTAGCGGTCATAGGCGCCGGGCAGGCCGGCCATGATGTTAGCCATGAGCTTGGCCCGGTCGGCCTCCGAGGATCGCTCGAACCAGGCCCTGGCCCTGTCCATCACCTCGGCGGAGTGGCCTTCATCGGCGCCCGGCCGCTGCAGCATGAAGTGGTCGACGACGACATATTCGTGCAGGTTGAAGCGCAGCGCCGTGCCGCCGCCGGGGAGGGGCTGGGCAAGGTCGGTGCGGGTCCAGTCCAGCACCGGCATGAAATTGTAGCAGACCACCTCGATGCCGCAGGCGGCGAGATTGCGCAGCGACTGGCGGTAATTGGCGAAAATGGTCTCAAGATCGCCTTCGCCGATCTTGACGTCCTCATGGATCGGCAGGCTCTCGACCACCGACCAGCGCAGGCCGAGGCTCTTGTCGGCCTCGATGATCGCCTTGCGCTTCTCGATCTCCTCGACGCTCCAGACCACGCCATAGGGGATCTGGTGCAGCGCGTTGACGATGCCGCGCGCGCCCGCCTGCCGGGCCTCCGCGAGCGTCACCACATCGTCCGGGCCGAACCAGCGCCAGGTCTGTTCCATCGTCGCGTTTCCTCGTCCGAGTCTTTTAGGAGGCGGCCTGCCGCGTGGCCGTCGTCAGGTGGGTTTGCTGAGCCCGCCGCTGGCGGCGAAGGCATCGACATGGTCGCGCGCGATCGTCTCGATGGCGTCGAAGACGGTGCGCAGATGCGCCCGCATGGTGCGCTCGGCGCGAGCCTCGTCGCCGGCGCTGACCGCCTGCGCGATCTCGCGGTGCTCGCTCAGGATCATCTCGGACCAGCCGCCGGTGTCGAGCGACAGGCAGCGCACGCGGTCGAGCTGGGCCTTGACGCTCTCGATCAGGCCCCAGACCGATGGATGGCCGGAGAGCCGCGCAAGCTCGGCATGGAACTCTTCGTCGCTGCGGAAGAAGCCGGTCCGGTCGCCATTGGCCAGCGCCTGCTCTTGCTGCGCGATGAGGGTGGCGAGGGCGGTCCGCCCGGCCTCATCGATGTTCTTCGCCGCCAGCACGACGGTGCGGCATTCCAGCGTCTCGCGCACGAATTGGCTGTCATAGACCGCGGCGAGGTCGATCGGCGCGATGAAGGTGCCGACCTGCGGCACGACGACGAGGAAACCGTCCTCGACCAGCCGCTTGAAGGACTCGCGCACCGGCGTGCGGCTGACGCCGAACTGCAGTGCCATGCGCGCCTCCGAGATTGCTTCACCCGGACGCAGTACCGCGTTCAGGATGTCGCCGCGCAACGCCCGGTAGATCTGGTCGGTGCTCTGTCTCGCCGCCGCGACGCCCATTGCCAAGCTCTTGTTCACTAGTATACTAGGATACCGGCTCGAACGGAGGCGTCAACTCCGAAAGCCATGACTTCAGTAAGCGACGGCGTCGAAAACGCCGCAAGAGCACGCCGCAATGGGCTGGGGAAACAGCAGGCGGCTTGGCCGCCGGGAGGGGAGATCATGGTCCAGGATACGATCCATCGCCGTACATTCCTTGGCGGCGTCGCTGGCATGGCCGGTATCGCGGCCGCGCCGGGCGCTTTCGCTCAAACACTCAAGCTGCCGGCATCGCCGCTGACGATCAGCGTCATCGACGTCGGCGGAGCGCTCGCTCTGGTCCAGACGCCGCTGGAGAACTACCCCAAGGCAAATCCCAAAGCCGTCTCGCGGATGGTCTTCACCAAGGCACCCGCTCCCGAACTGCCGGCCAAGCTGAAGGCACAGCAGGATGCTGGCCGCCTCGATATCGACTTCGTCATCGGCGGCCTCGACGTGCTCTCGGCCGGCATCGACCAGAAGCTCTGGGTCGAATTGCTGCCGCGCTTCGCCGCCGATCTGCCCAAGCCCGACGACATCTACCTGAAGCCCGCGCTCGCCATGCACAATCTCGGGCGCGGTCAGGCAATGGCGATGGTCTATTACCCGTCCGGCCCGCTGCTCGAGTACATGCCGGACAAGGTCAAGACCCCGCCGACCACGGCGCAGGAGCTGCTCGACTGGACCAAGCAGAACAAGAACCGCTTCCTCTATGCCCGCCCGGCGAATTCCGGCCCGGGGCGCACCTTCATCATGGGGCTGCCCTATATCCTCGGCGACAGCGATCCCAAGGATCCGGCCAAGGGCTGGGACAAGACCTGGGCCTATCTGAAGGCCTTGGGCGAGAACATCGAGTACTACCCCGGCGGCACCGGCGCGACGATGAAGGAACTCGGCGACGGCTCGCGCGACATCATCGTCTCGACCACCGGCTGGGACATCAACCCGCGCGTCCTCGGCGTCGTGCCGAAGGAGGCTAAGATCCAGGCGCTGAAGGGCTTCCACTGGGTCACGGACGCCCAGTACATGATGATCCCGAAGGGTGTTTCGGACGAGAAACTCGCCGTGCTGCTCGATCTGATCCGTCACATGCTGACGCCGCAGCAGCAAGCCTACACCTATGACGAGGGCTATTTCTATCCGGGCCCCGCGGTGAAGGACGTGCCGCTTTCGATGGCGCCGGAATCGAGCCAGAAGGCGATCCGCGAATATGGCCGGCCGGAATACGACAAGCTGATCGCCGAGAACCCGATGGAAACCCCGCTCGAGCCCGAGAAGATGGTCGTCGCCTTCCGCATCTGGGACGAACAGGTCGGCGGCGCCAAGCGCAAGTAAGCCTGCTGCAAATCGCCAGGCAGGCCGGTCCTTGACCGGCCTGCCGTCTCGCTGTCGCCTGTCGGCAGCTGACCAACCCATCCGTTCGAACTCGATGGTCCTTCATGTCGATACATGCCGCGAATTTCCGCGAACTCAGGCTCGACCGGCTCTGCCGTGATTTCGGGACGCATAACGCCGTCAAGGACGTCTCGTTGACGATCAAGCAGGGCGAGTTCATCGCGCTGCTCGGCCCCTCCGGCTGCGGCAAGTCGACGACGCTCAACCTGATCGCCGGCCTGCTGCCGGCGACTGGCGGCGGCATCTGGCTCGACGAGAAGCGCATCGATCCGCTCCGGCCGGAAGAACGCGGCTTCGGCATGGTCTTCCAGAGCTATGCGCTCTTCCCGCATATGACCGTGCGCAAGAATATCGGCTTCGGCCTGAAGATGCGCGGCATGGCCAAGGCGGAAAGCGAGCGCCGCGTCGCCGAGGCCGTCGCGCTGGTCCGCCTGCAGGGCCAGGAGGCGAAACTGCCCGGCCAGCTCTCCGGCGGCCAGCAGCAGCGCGTCGCCATCGCCCGTGCCATCGCGGTGCAGCCGCCCTTGGTGCTGATGGACGAGCCGCTCTCCAATCTCGACGCCAAGCTCCGCCTCGAGATGCGCGCCGAGATCCGGCGCATCCACAACACGCTCGGCGCCACCACGATCTATGTTACCCACGACCAGGAGGAGGCGCTCTCGCTCGCCGACCGTATCGTGGTGATGCGCGATGGCGAGATCCGCCAGGTCGGTGGTCCCGAGGACCTGTTCTCGCGGCCTGACCATCTCGACGTCGCCGAGTTCATGGGCTTCCGCAACAAGGTCGCCGGCCGCGTCGCCTCCGCCACGGCGGAGTTGGCGACGGTCACCGTCGGCGAGGTCGGCGTCGCTGGCCGCGTGCGCTCGCCGGTCGCGGCCGGGCAGGGCGCCCATATCTCGATCCGCCCCGAGGATTTGCATCCCGTGGCCGATGGCGCTCCGGGGCTCAAAGCCAAGGTCGTCTCGACCGAGTTCCACGGCCGCGAATTCGTCGGCTTCGCCCGCATGGCGGACGACACGCCGCTGACCTTCCTGGCAGAGAGCCGCATTGCGCCCGGCACCGAGATTCGCCTTTCGGCCGCTCCAGATCGCGTCCTCGTTTTCGGAGAGGGCGCATGAGCACTCTGTCTGGCGCGGCGCCCGGCACCGCCGAGATCCCGTTCAAGCAGCGCCTCGCGGCTCGCGGCCTAGACGGGCTGACCCTGCTCGTCCTGCCAGCGGTGATTTTCCTGCTGGCGCTGTTCATCTACCCGTTCTTCTACGGGCTCTTCCTGTCCTTCAATCCGAAGGCCGGCGGCGCGCTGGCGAACTACCAGCGCTTCTTCTCCGATTCCTTCCTCTACGGAACGATCGCGACCACGCTCTGGCTCGCCATGCCGGTCACGATCCTGACGCTGCTGCTGGCGATCCCGATCGCCTTCCGCGTCAGGTTGATGAAGAACCAGCGCCTGCTCACCACTATCCTGGTGATCCCGATCACGCTCGGCACCGTGCTCGTCGCGGAAGGGCTCCTGAACTATCTCGGCCCGCAAGGCTGGTTCAACCGGACGCTGATGACGCTCGGCATCATCTCTTCGCCGGTGAAGCTGCTGCACAATTACTGGGGCGTGATGCTCTCGCTGGTCATCACCGGCTTCCCCTTCACCTTCCTCTTGACCCTGTCCTATCTCACTGGTGTCGATCCGGCGCTGGAACAGGCGGGCGCGACGCTCGGTGCCGGTCCCTGGGATCGCTTCAAGCATATCCTCTTCCCGCTGCTGCTGCCCGGCCTCGCCATCACCTTCTGCCTGAGTTTCGTGCAGGCCTTCTCGGTCTTCCCCTCGGCAGTGCTGTTAGGGGCGCCGGCGGGACCGACGCGCGTGATCTCGATCGCCGCCTACCAGGCCGCCTTCGAGGAATACGACTACTCGATGGCCTCGGCCGTCGCGATGATCATGGGCATGGTCCAGCTCGCCATTGTCGTTGCGGTGCTAGGCCTGCGCGGCATGCTCTATCGCGGCCCGGCCGGCGGCGGGAAGGGCTGATCCGATGGTCAAGGACACCCGCCTTTCCACCAAGCTCTGGGCCGCGGCCAACTGGACGCTGATCGGCTTCTTCATCGTCAACCTGTTCGGCATGATCGCCGCGGTGGTGACGAGTTCGTTCTCGACGCGCTGGCTGCGCTCCTGGCTGCCCGATGGCTGGACGACGCGCTGGTACGGCGCCGCCTGGAGCGAGTTCCAGCTTGGCGATGTGCTGACGGTCACCTTCCAGATCGTCTTCCTCGTCGTCTTCCTCTCGGGGCTGATCGGCGTGCCCGCCGCCTATGCGCTAGCGCGGCGCGATTTTCCCGGCAAGAAGCTGGTGATGCTGCTCTTCCTGCTGCCGCTGCTGGTGCCGCCGATCACCTTTGGCATCCCGCTCGCGACGGTGCTCTACCGCACCGGCCTTGCCGGCTCGATGTCGGGCGTGGTGCTCGCCAATCTCGTGCCGACTGTGCCTTTCGTCATCCTGGTGATGATCCCGTTCATCGAGCAGATCGACACCAAGATCGAGGCGGCTGCGCGCGTCTTCGGCGCCAACACCTTCAAGCTCTTCATCCACGTCCTGCTGCCGTTGCTGATGCCCGGCATCCTCGCCGCGCTGCTGCTGGTGCTGGTCCGCACGATTGCGATGTTCGAGCTGACCTTCCTCACGGCCGGTCCGACCAGTCAGACCCTGGTGGTCGCGCTCTACTACGCGGTCTTCGCCGCCGGCGTGCGCGCCGTGCAGTCGATCGACGCCATGGCGGTGATCTACATGGTGACGACGCTGATCTGGCTGATCATCGCGCTGCGCTTCGTCAACCCGACGCAGATCGTGGCAAGGGCGAAGCGGTAGTCGGCTTTTCGTCATTGCGAGGAGCGTAGCGACGAAGCAATCCAGAAGCGGCAGCGCTCTACGATCTGGATTGCTTCGCTGCGCTCGCAATGACGAGGAGGGAACCTCCCGCCGTCTTCCGCATTCCTCCGCTGCTCGTCGTTGCGGAGAAGCGTCATGGTCGCCAAGTCTGTGGACAAGGCCAAGTCATCCGGCCGCCTGCGCCGCGTGAGCATCGACGATCTCACCATCCGCCGTGTCCGGGTCGGTCGCAATTTCGGCTATCGCGACGCCGATGGCGGCAAGATCACCGACGAAGAGACGCTGGCGCGCATCCGCTCGCTCGCAATTCCGCCGGCTTATCAGGACGTGCTGATCGCCAGCGATCCACGCGCCCATCTCCAGGCGGCCGGCCGCGACGATGCCGGGCGTATCCAGCATCGCTATCATCCCGACTGGGAGAAAGTGCGCGAGCGCCGCAAGCTGAAGCGCCTTGCCCAATTGATCGACGCGCTGCCGAAGCTGCGCCAGCGTATAGCCACTGACTTGAAGGATCGCACGCTCTCACGCGCCAAGGCGCTCGCTTGCGCCGCCGCGATCATCGACCGCTGCCATATCCGCGTCGGCAACGAGGTCTATGCCCGCACCAATGGCAGCCATGGTGCCTCGACCCTGCTGAAGCGCCACGTCACCGTTACCGGCAAGCATGTCGCGCTCGCCTTTCGCGGCAAGAGCGGCAAGGACATCGCCTGCGGTCGCGACGACGCCCCGCTCGCCCGCGCCCTGACGCGGTTGAAGACTTTGCCGGGCAAGCGCCTGTTCCAATGTCGCAACGAGGCCGGTTCCGTCGCCGCGATCAATGCCGCCGACATCAACGCCTATCTGAAGGAAGCGGCCGGCTTGCCGATCTCCAGCAAGGATCTGCGCATGCTCGCCGCCAATGCTGCGGCGGCCGAGCTCCTGCTTTCCACCGACATCGCCGCCAGCGAGCGCGGCCGCAAGCGCCAGCTCGCCGACATCATGCGCGCCATTGCCGAGCGGCTGGTCAACACGCCGGCAGTCGTCCGCAAGAGCTATGTCCACGCCATCGTCGTCGACGCCTATGCCAGCGGCCGCCTCAGCCGCGCCTATCGCAAGGCGCGGGGCCGCGACGGCTGCTCGCGCATCGAGCGGGCACTGGGCTTGCTGGCGGCGTGAGCGAAACGCATGGCGGCCTGCCCGGGCCGGGCGGCGCCGGGGGTTGAACCATCCGGCGCTCTGATGATGCTCGGAGCAAATCATCCGAGGAAGCGCCAGGCATGTTTCTCACCAATTCCGACATGGTCGAGCTGATCGAGCTGCGGCACGCGCTCCACCGCGCACCGGAGATTTCCGGCGAGGAGCGCGAGACGGCGAAGGCGATCGTCGGCTTCCTCGCGCCGAGCGCGCCGGACCGCATCGTCACCGACCTCGGCGGCCATGGTGTCGCCGCGATCTATGAAGGCGCCGAGCCGGGCCCGACCGTGCTGGTCCGCTGCGAGCTCGATGCGCTGCCGATCGAGGACCTCTCGGGCGTGCCGCATTCGTCTCAGGTGCCGGGCAAGGGCCATCTCTGCGGCCATGACGGGCATATGACCACCGTCGCGGCGCTGTCGCGCGGGCTCGGCCGGCAGCGGCCGCAGCGCGGGCGCGCCATCCTCCTCTTCCAGCCGGCGGAGGAGACCGGGGCGGGCGCCGCCGCGGTGATCGCCGATCCGAAATTTCCGGAGATCGCGCCCGATTTCTCCTTCTCGCTGCACAACAAGCCCGGCTTGCCATTGGGCGCGGTCCAGATTTCGGAAGGTCCGGCCAATTGCGCTTCGCGCGGCCTGAAGATCGTGCTGACCGGCCACACCTCGCATGCCGCGACGCCGGAACATGCTGTCTCGCCGATGAAGGCGCTCGCTCGCCTGATGCCGGAGCTGACCGCGCTCGGTCCGGGCGGTGCGCTCGAAGGTAATTACCGGCTCGTCACCGTCACCCATGCCAGCATGGGCGAGCCCGCCTTCGGCATCACCCCCGGCCGCGCCGAGCTCTGGGCGACCTTGCGCACGCTCAGCGATTCCCTGATGGGCTCGCTCTGCGCCGAGGCCGAGGCGCTGGTGCGCGAAGCCGCTTCCGCCGGTGGGCTCTCCGTGACAATGGACTATCACGACGTCTTCCATCACTGCGAGAATCATCCCGAGGCGGTGGCACATCTGCGCCAGGCCTGCGACGAGGAGGGCATCGCGCGCGGCGAGACGCCGCCGCAGCGTGGCTCCGAGGATTTCGGCCTGTTCGGCCGCTCCTCGAAATCGGCGATGTTCCTGCTCGGCTCCGGCGAGGACACGCCGCCGCTGCACAATCCCGATTACGATTTTCCCGACGCGATCATCGCGCCCGGCGCCCGCGTCTTCATGCGCACGGTCCGCAATCTGCTGGGGTAGGAAGAGGCCGTCATTCTCGGCCGAAGCGCAGCGGAGAGCCGAGAATCTCCTGAAAGAGACGCTCGGGTCTGCGCCCGAGCATGACGCGCGCCCGTCGGATCGTGTATGGGGCGCCTCGAACGCAGCAGAGGTGCCCATGCGCAGGATCAGGATCATCGGCATCGGCGCCGGGAATCCCGAACACGTCACGATCCAGGCGGTGCGGGCGCTGAACACGGTCGACGTCGTCTTCGTGCCGGACAAGGGCGCCGAGAAATCGGCCTTGCGCGAGCTGCGCGAGGAGATCTGCCGGCGCTATATCGAGCGTGACGACTGGCGCACCGTGCCGCTCACCGTGCCCAAGCGCGCTGCCGCCGGCGACGACTACCGCGGCAGCGTCGACGATTGGCATGCGGCGTTGGCCGAGAGCTATGAGCGCCTGTTCCAGGACGAACTCGGCGAGGATCAGACCGGCGCGCTGCTGGTCTGGGGCGATCCGTCGCTCTACGACAGCACCTTGCGCATCATCGAGGCCGTGCGCGCCCGCGGACTCGAATTCGACTACGACGTCATCCCAGGCATCACATCCGTCCAGGCGCTGGCGGCGGCGCATCGGCTGGTGCTGAACCGGATCGGCGAGCCCGTCACCATCACCACCGGCCGCAAGCTCGCCGAGGGCGGCTTCCGCGACGAGGCCGGCAGCACAGTGGTCATGCTCGACGGCGAGCAGGCCTTCGCGAAGATCGATCCGGCCGGGCTCGATATCTGGTGGGGCGCCTATCTCGGCGCGCCTGAGGAAATTCTCGCCTTCGGCCCGCTCGTTGAGGTCTCTGACGAGATTGCCCGCAGGCGCGAGGCCGCTCGCGCCGAAAACGGCTGGATCATGGACACTTATCTGCTGCGCAGGCGCGAGGATTGATCGGGGCGTTTGCCGTCAGGCCACCATACCGGTATGATCCGTGCCAGCTGGCCGAAGGAGTTGCGCTCATGGACGTCCAGCTCCGCCTTCGCGATCCGATCGCGCCGCAGCTCGTCGCGGCACTGCGCCAGGCGATCATCGCCAGCGAACTTCGGCCCGGCGAGGCGCTGTCGGAGAAGGACATCGCCGGTCGCTTCGGCGTCAGCCGCCAGCCGGTGCGCGAGGCCTTCATCAAGCTGTCCGAGGCCGGGCTGGTGCAGATCCTGCCGAGCCGCGGCACCTATGTCATGAAGATTTCGCTGCGCGAGGTCGCCAATGCCCGCTTCGTGCGCGAGGCGGTGGAATGCTCACTGGCGCGGGCTGCGAGCCGGTTGATCGATCCCGACGGCGTCGCACGTTTGCGCCGTCTCATTGCCGAGCAGGCCGCCGCGGCCGGGCGCAGCGAATACAGCCGTTTCACCGTGCTCGACGAAGCCTTTCATCAGGCGATCGCCGAGATCGTCGACTGCGACTATGCCGGCAAGGTGGTCGAGAGCGCTCGCGCCCAGACCGACAGGGTGCGCTACCTGTCGCTGCCCGGTACCTCGCCGATCCCGCTGCTGATCACCCAGCACAACGCCATCGTCGATGCGCTCGAATCCGGCGATTCCGACATGGCGGCGACCGCGATGCGCATCCACCTGCGCGAAATCCTCAACGCACTGCCGCGCATCGCCGCCGAGCATCCGGACCTGTTCGAGGACGAAGAGCTGCCGGCCCATACCAGGGCGTTGCGTCAGCGCTGATTGTTGAGCTGTGCCGCCTTGATCAGCGCCTCGGCGACGCGCTCATAGCCCTCGGCCAGGATCGCAGTCGCGACCCGGACATGCTCGGTCGGCCTCGCCGCGCATTTGCTGCCGGGCAGGACCGCGATGCCATGTGCCGCCAGCGTCACCAGCGCGAACTGCTCGCTCTCCACGGGAACCCAGATGCACAGGCCGTCGCTCTCGGGCATGACGAGGCCTCGCTCGGCGAGGCAGGCGACCAGCGCCCGTCGCCGTCCGGCATAGATGGTTCGAGCCTCGGCGACCCTCTGGGTCGTCTTGGCATCGGTCAACAGCCAGGCGGTCGCCGCCTGCAACAACCGGCTGGTCCAGCCCGAGGAGAAGCTACGATAGGACTGGATCTGCCGGATCACCATGGCCGGCGCCGATAGCACCGCTATGCGAAGGTCCGGACCGAGCGATTTCGAGAGGGAGCGGATATGCACCACCCGCTCCGGCATCGTCGCGCCGAGGCTGATCGGGGGATGGATCGAGACGTCGCCGACGCCGTCATCCTCGATCACCAGCGAGTCGCTGCCGGCGAGCACCCGGCCGAGCTCGGCCAGCCGCGCCGGGCTGACATGCTGGCCGGTGACCGAATGGGTGCGCGGCTGGAAGATGAAGGCGGAGGGCCGCCGTTCCAGCGCGGTGGCAAGCGCTGCCGGCAGGGGACCCTCCGCGTCGCGGCCGACCGGCAGGATCTCAGCGCCAAGGTCCTCGATGATGTCGAGCAGCCGCATCGCGGTCGGATCCTCGATCGCGATGCAGGAGCCGGGAAGCACGGTTGCGTGCAGCACCGAATAGACCGCGTTGTAGCCGCCATTGGTGGCAAGGAAGGCGGCCGGTTTATAGGGCCAGTCCGGCGCCACGGCGTCGCGTAGCGCCGGCAGGATCGGCGTGCGCTCATAGCTGTTGAGGTTTTCCGCACTCGCCGCCCGCGCCAAGGCCTCGGCCAGAGGGGGCAGCAATGCCGCGTCTGGCACCGCCAGCGAGAGATCGAGTGCATCCGGTCCGAAATCGGCGACGCTCGCCATCCGCGTCGGCCGGGGCGTCGCATTGTCGCCGCTGACCCAGGCGCCGCCGCGCCCGCGCCCTGAGACGATCTTCTGCCGCTTCAGTTCGCTCCAGGCTTCCGAGACCGTGCCAGGGCTGACACCGAGCCGATAGGCGAGGTCGCGCACGGTCGGCAGCTTCGTGCCGACCGGCAGCAGGCCGGAACGGATCATCTGGCTGAGATCGAGCGCGAGGCCGCGCGCGGTGCGCTGCGTCAGGCGGCTCGCCAGCCAGGAGGCGTCGGGTTCGTCGTTCATCGATTCAAAAATGAATGTTCAGGAACGTAATAGAGATTGATCAGGTGAAGTGAACATTTAATCTCGCCCCTGTCCAAGGTTTTCCGCATAGCGAGGCTGTCGTTTGAAACCTGTGATCCGGCTGGCCCTGCGCGACTGGGATTTCATCACTCCCCTGCTGCTCGGCGACCTCGTTCCCGACCGTTTCGAGCTGAAGATCGAGCGCCTCGCCACGCTTCCCGACGATTTCGCGAGTGATCCGCGCTTCGATGCCAGCGAGATCTCGTTCAGCCGCTACGCCACCGGCCCTGCCCGCGGCGAGACCGGCGTCGTCGGCATCCCGAACTTCATCATGCGCGGCTTTCGCCATCGCTGCGTGGTCACCGCAGCCGACAGCGAGCTGACCTCCTTCGAGCAGCTGCGCGGCAAGCGCATCGGCATCGCCGGCTGGCAGGATTCCGGAAATACCTGGACGAGGGCCGCGATGGCCGAGGGCGGGCTCGGCATCGACGATGCCTTTTGGGCGGTGAGCCGCCTTGCCGCCGACCATCCGATCACCGACCGCGTCGGGCGCTATGCCCGTCCCGGCCGGATCGAGGCACTGCCCGGCCAGCCGCCGCTGCTCGACCTGCTCGCCGCCGGCGAGATCGACGCCGTGCTGATGCCGTTCATGCCGAAGGGCTTCTTCTCCAAGGGATCGCGCTTCCGCGCGCTGCTGCCGGATGTCCGCGCCGCCGAGCGCGACTACTTCGCCAAGGTCGGCTTCGTCCCGGGCATGCACATCATTGGCCTCAAGCCCGAGCTCGCCGCCCGCGAGCCCTGGCTGGCGCAGGCGCTGAGCGATCTGCTCGATGAAAGCCAGCGCATCTGGCTGGAGAAGCGCCGCCGATATGCCGACACCACGCCCTGGCTGATCGACGAGCTGGTGCGCAGCGGGCATGATCTGCCCGAAGGCTGGAACGAGAGCGGGCTTGCCGCGAACCGGGCGATGATCGCCGCGTTCATCGAGCAGCTGCGCATACAGAACCTCGCCGAGACCGATCTGACGCCGGAGACCCTGTTCCCGGCCGCCTCCGCGCTGGAAGGAGTCCACTGATGAAAGCCGCGCTCGGACAATTCGCCGTCAGCCGCGAATGGCAGGAGAACCTTGCCACCTCCGTCCGCCTGATGGGCGAGGCCAAGGCCGCTGGCGCCGACCTGCTGCTGCTGCCGGAGGGCATCCTGGCGCGCGACATCACCGACCCCGACATCGTGCTGAAGACGGCGCAGCCGCTCGACGGCCCGTTCATGCAGGGTGTGCTGGAGGCGAGCAGGGGCTCAGCGCTGACCACGCTGTTCTGCATCCATGTGCCGAACGGCAAGGGCCGCGTCTTCAACGTCCATGTCGCGGTCCGCGACGGCGCCATCGTCGCCGCTTATCGCAAGCTCCATCTCTACGACGCCTTCTCGGCGCTGGAATCGACCAATGTCGAGCCCGGCAGCGAAGTGCCGCCGCTGCTGGAGATCGCCGGGCTGAAATGCGGGCTGATGACCTGCTATGACGTGCGCTTCCCAGAGCTCGCCCGGCGCCTGGCGCTCGATGGCGCCGATGTGCTGCTGCTGCCGGCGGCCTGGGTCCGCGGCCTCGGCAAGGAGGCGCATTGGGATGTGCTGGTCACCGCCCGCGCGCTCGAGAACACCTGCTATGTCGTCGCCACCGGCGAATGCGGCCCGCGGAATATCGGCGCCAGCATGGTTGTCGACCCGCTCGGCGTCGCCGTCGCCCGAGCCGGCGAGGCTCCGGCGCTGATCTATGCGCAGATCGATCCGGCGCGCATCGCCGCCGCACGCGCCGCGCTGCCCGTCCTCGCCAACCGCCGCTTCGCTGGTCCCGAGCTCGCCGCCTAGAGCATTTTCAAGCGAAGTGGACACCGGTTCGCGTGAAGAAAATGCAATAAAATATAATGCTTTAGCTGCGAGCCGCCGATCCTCAGACAACGATAAAAGGGAACGTCGCCATGAACATGATCGCGAAATTCGCCGGAGCCGCCACGCTGGCTGCGGCGCTTCTTCAGAACCCGGCCTTCGCCCAGGACGCCAGCATCAAGATCCCCGAGCAGAAGGTCGACGAGGCCCTGCGCGCCAAATTGCCGGAAGCGATCCGCACGGCCGGCAAGATGATCTCGGTCAATAACGGCTCCTTCCCACCCTATGAGATCGTCACCGACGCGAAGACCATGACCGGCGCCGCCGCCGAGCTCTCCGACGCGATCGGCCAATTGCTCGGCGTCAAGATCGAGCATGCGACGGTGAGTGGGCTCGCCGCCGCGCTGAGCGGCATCGCTTCCGGCCGCTACCAGTTCGCCATGGGCCCGGTCGGGGACTTCAAGTCGCGCCAGGAGTCGAACGATTTCGTCGATTATGTCCGGGAGTTCGTGATCTTCGCGGTGCAGAAGGGCAATCCGAAGGCGATCGCCAGCCTCGACGACACCTGCGGCAAGAAGATCGCGGTGATGTCGGCCGGCTCGGCTGAGAAGGTGATCAAGGCGCAGGCCGAGAAATGTGCGGCCGAGGGCAAGCCGGCGCTGGAGGTGATGTCCTTCACCGATCAGCCGACCTCGATCCTTTCGGTCCGCTCGCGCCGCTCCGACGGCTTCTTCTCCTCGCAGGCGCCGCTGACCTATTTCGTCCAGCAGGCCAAAGGCGATCTCGAACTCGCCGCGGTCGGCAAGGCCAACGGCTTCCAGGATCTGTTCCAGGGCGCGGTCGTGCCGAAGGGCTCGCCGCTGGGCGAAGTCCTGCTCGCCTCGATCAAGGCGCTCAAGGCGAACGGCACCTATGAGGCGATTTTCAAGAGATGGGGGCTCGACAACAACATGATCGGCGAGCCCGGCATCAACCTCTCGAAGAACTGAGAGGGCGGGCCTTTCACAGGAGCCCTCATCCTGAGGAGCCGCGCAGCGGCGTCCCGAAGGATGATCCAGATGTCACCAGAGCCTCCTGAAGCATCCTTCGAGACGCCATTCCTGCCGGAATGGCTCCTCAGGATGAGGACGATAGGGAAGGGGCCGGCCGTACCATGAGCAGCGCAGTACAATTGGCAGATGACCGGCAGGCGACGCTGCGCGATGTCGCCAACGCCCATCGCCCACCCGAATTGGGGCGCTGGCTGCTCTGGGCCTTCGTGCTGGCGGTCGCCGCCAATTTCGCCTGGATCGTCGCATGGAACCCGAATTTCGGCTGGCCGGTCGTGGCGCAATGGTTCACGGCCGAGTCGATCCTGCGCGGGCTCTATGTCACGCTCGGCCTGACCGTCGTCGCGATGGTGATCGGCGTCGTCATCGGCCTCCTGCTGGCGATCGCCCGGCTCTCCGACGACCGGCTGTTCAGCGGCCTCGCCGGGCTCTTCATCTGGTTCTTCCGCGGCACGCCGCTCCTGGTCCAGCTCATCTTCTGGTACAATCTCTCGACGCTCTTCCCCGAGATTTCGATTTCGATCCCGTTCGGGCCGACACTGGTGAGCTGGCACACCAACGATTTGATCACGCCGATGACGGCGGCGATCGCCGGCCTCTCCCTCAACGAAGCCGCCTATATGGCCGAGATCATCCGCGGCGGCCTGCTCTCGGTCGACAAGGGCCAGACCGAGGCGAGCGACGCCTTCGGCATGACGCGGGCGCGGGCGCTGTGGCGTGTCATCATCCCGCAGGCGATGCGCTCGATCGTGCCGCCGACCGGGAACCAGCTCATCAGCATGATCAAGGCGACCTCGCTGGTCAGCGTCATCGCCATGGCCGACCTGCTCTATTCGGTGCAGGCGGTCTATAACCGCACCTTCGAGGTCATTCCGATGCTGATGGTCGCGGTGATCTGGTATCTCGTCATCACCACCGTCCTGAACATCGGCCAGGGCTTCATCGAGCGCTATTATGCCCGCGGCGAGCGCGGCGCCACGGAGCGAGCGCCCGTCATCGCGGAGGCGACGCCATGAGCCGGATCGCGAGCGAGGGGGCGCCGCTGGTCAGCGCCCGCAACGTCCACAAATCCTTCGGCCATAACGAGGTGCTGAAAGGCATCGATCTCGACGTCATGCCCGGCGAGGTCGTCGTCGTGCTCGGCCCGTCCGGCTCGGGCAAGTCGACCTTCCTGCGCTGCATCAACCATCTGGAAGCCATCGATCGCGGCTCGATCATGGTCGCCGGCGAGCAGATCGGCTACCGCCTCAACGGCGAGCGGCTGACCAAGCTCTCGCCGCGGGCGATTGCCGCGCAGCGCCGCCAGATCGGCATGGTCTTCCAGCAGTTCAACCTTTTCCCGCACATGACGGCGCTGGAGAACATCATCGAGGCGCCGGTCGGCGTCCACGGTCATTCCCGCAAGAATGCGACCGACTACGCCATGGAGCTGCTCGGCCGCATCGGCCTGACCGAGAAGGCCAACGCCTATCCGCGCCAGCTCTCCGGCGGCCAGCAGCAGCGTGTCGCCATTGCCCGCGCGCTGGCGATCCGGCCGAAGCTGATGCTGTTCGACGAGCCGACCTCAGCGCTCGATCCCGAGCTCGTCGGCGAGGTGCTGTCGACCATGCGCGATCTCGCCGGTCAGGGCCTGACCATGATCGTCGTCACCCATGAGATCGGCTTCGCCCGCGAGGCGGCAGACCGCGTCGTCTTCATGGATGGCGGCCTCGTCGTCGAGCAGGGGCGGCCGGAGGAGGTGCTCGCCAATCCGAGCCATCCGCGCACCCGCCTCTTCCTCAGCCGCTTCATCCGCGAAGCGGCCTGAGAAATCACGATCCCTGGAGCTGCCTTCCGGGGCGAGTGCCCGAGCTGCCCTTGCGGCTCGGCAAGGCGCCATGGTTAACGTTAAACGATCATTATCAGATATCCGAATATATCAATTGAAAGAGGTATGAAGACCGGGGGAGACTGAGGATGGGCCATCCGCAAGCGTCGCGGCAGCGCTTTCGCCTGACAGGTGTCGGGGCGGTCATCGGCATGGCCCTGACGGCAGCTGTCGCGCTCGTCGCGGCAGCCGGCGCCTTTTCGACCCAGCGGCTCGGCAACCGGATTCTGACCGAGACCATCGCCCGCGAAATGACGAGCGCTCAGGAAACCCTGCGCACCAGCCTGGACAGCGAAGTCAAGCGCGCTCTGTCCATGGCGGACGTCATCGCCAGCAACGCCCAAATCCAGGCGCGGTTCGCCGCCGGCGATCGCGAGGCCCTGGCCGCGGCGACTGTCCCCGGCTTCGCCGCGCTGAAGGCGAATGACGGCGTCGTCCAGCTGCAGTTCCACGTCGCGCCGGCCACCTCGTTCCTGCGCGCGCATCGTCCGGAGAAGTTCGGCGACGATCTGTCCTCCTTCCGTTTCACTGTCGTCGAGGCCAACAAGTCAGGCAAGCCGGTCTTCGGCCTGGAGAACGGCGTCGAGGGCCTCGGCGTGCGCGGCGTGATGCCGGTTCGTTTCGAGGGCAAGGCCGTCGGGACCGTCGAAGTCGGCCTCGGTTTCGGCCAGGCCTTCTTCGACGCGTTCAAAAAGATGTCCGGGCATGACATCGCCTTCTTCGTCCTCGCCAATGGCGAGCTCAAGCGCTTCGCCTCAACGCTTGCCGATGACGGCCTGCTCTCACAGGAAACGTTGCGTCAGGGACTCTCCGGCACGACGGAGATCCAGCGCCTCGCTGTTGGCGGGCGCGACAGCGCGACCGTCTACGCGCCGGTCAAGGACTACCGCGGCGATGTGATCGGCGCCTATGCGCTCGTTTCCGACATTTCCGCCCTGAGCTCGATCATGGATGCGGCGCTGTCGGCCTCGGCCCTGGTTGCGCTCGTCAGCCTGATCTCGGCGATTGCCTGTGCCTGGATGCTGAACCGCTGGATCGCCGCCCCGGTCCGCGGCATGACCCGCACGATGACGGCCCTGGCGCAGGGCGATCGCGACGTGCTCGTTCCCTCGCTGTCGCGCCGCGACGAGATCGGCGAGATGGCGCAGGCGGTCGATGTCTTCAAGCGTGCCGCGATCGAGAAAGAGACGATTGCGGCCGAAAAGCACCACGCGCAGCGTGAGGCGGAGGCCCAGCGCCATGCCGCCGATGCCGAGCGGTCGCGCAATGAGGCTGAACGCCAGGACGCCACGCAGCAGCTGGCGGTCGTGGTCTCGGCGCTCGGCGCCGGGCTGGAGCATCTCGCCAACGGCAACCTCGGCTATCGCATCGAGCAGCCGGTCTCGGCCAGCTATGCCAAGCTGAAGGATGATTTCAACGCGGCGATCACGAAGCTCCGCGACACCATGCGTCAGATCGCGACGAACACCGAAAGCATGAAGGCCGGCGCCGGCGAGATCAGCCAGGCGGCCGACGACCTCGCCAGCCGTACCGAGCAGCAGGCCTCCTCGGTGGAGGAGACCGCGACCGCGCTCGACCAATTGACCGCGACGGTGCGCCAGACCGCCGAGGGCGCGCGTCAGGCCAGCCTCGCCACCACCCAGGTCAAGGGCGAGGCCGAGCAGTCCGGCCAGATCGTGCGTGAGGCCGTCGCCGCCATGAGCGGCATCGAGAAATCATCCGAGGAGATCTCGCAGATCGTCGGCGTCATCGATGAGATCGCCTTCCAGACCAATCTGCTCGCGCTCAACGCCTCGGTCGAGGCGGCGCGTGCCGGCGATGCCGGCAAGGGCTTCGCCGTCGTCGCCTCCGAGGTGCGCGCGCTGGCGCAGCGCTCCGCCGATGCGGCCAAGGAGATCAAGGGCCTGATCACCGCCTCCAGCGTCGAGGTCGAGAAGGGCGTCGCCTTGGTCGGCCAGACCGGCAGCGCCCTGACCCGCATGTCGGGCGAGATTGCGCGCGTCACCTCGCTGGTCGCCGAGATCGCCTCGGCCGCGCAGGAGCAGGCGACCGGCCTCCAGGAGGTCAACACCGCGGTCAACGAGATGGACCAGGCGACGCAGCAGAACGCCGCCATGGCCGAGCAGTCGACCGCCGCCTCGCAGGCGCTGGCGCAGGAGGCCGACAGGCTCGCGGCGCTGGTCGCCTATTTCAGCCTCGAAGCGCCCGAACCATTGCGGGAGCAGGTGCCGCCGGGGCGGGCACGTCACGCAGCCTGAAAGACGCTCAGGGCAGGGGCGGCTGTAACGTCACGCTTTCCCGCGCTTATTGCCGGCCTGTTCGAGATTGTAGCTCGCATGCAGGGCCGCCATGGTCTCGATGAGCCCGAGCGGGAGCGGCTCCTTCTTCGGCAGCTTCAGGGCCGACTTCGTCTTGGCGTAGCGCGCGAGCTCGTACTTGAAGGTCTCGAAAGACGGGATCGGCGGCGGGCAGGAGAGCGAATAGTGGTCCTTGTGGGCTGAAACGTAGAAGATCCAGCCACCGTTGTGGCGAAAGGCGGGGATCTGGTAGCTGATGACGCCTTCGACCCCCGGTACAGCCCGCCTGATGGCGTCGCATATGGCCTGCACGCCAGCCCTGTTCTCCTCGCTCAGGCTGGCGAGGTAATCGTCGATCGTCTTGAAGTCGGTCAGGGCCATCGGGTCCTCCTCGATTGAATGTTCGGCTCGCAGCTCATTTCGGCCAGCAACCCATGGCGGTCGCGACGATGCCGTCGAGCTGTTCTCGGCTGGCGCCGTCGCGTGCCGTGATCGACATGCCCTGCAGGATGGCGGTGTAGAACGCCGCCAATTGTCGGGGGGCGGCGCTGGAGGGCACGTCGCCCTCGGCCTGGCCGCGCGCGATCCTGTCGCGCAGCTCGTGCTCGCCGACGCGTCGCCGCTCGGCGAGCAAGTTACGGACGGGCCGGCTTTCCGGTGTTCCGACCAATAGCGACAGCACGATCATGCAGCCGCGCGGGCGTCCGTCCTGAGCGTAGACCCGCGCATTGTAGCGAAGCGTTGCCTCGATCGCCTCGCGCGCAGTCGGCGCTTCGTTCAGCGCCTTCGTTATCTGCTCGGCCTCGATGCCTTCGTAGAGGGCGAGGGCCTCGGCGAACAGCTCCTCCTTGTTGCCGAAGGCCCCGTAGAGACTGGGACGGTTGATCCCCATCGCCTCCGTCAGGTCGGCCAGGGACGTTCCCTCGTAGCCGCGCTCCCAGAACACCGCCATGGCTGCCGCCAGAGCTCTCTGGCGGTCGAAGGCGCGCGGTCGTCCCGTCGATGCCATGCGATCCTCTTTTGTACCGATCGATAAATAACAGCTTGACGTCAGGCTGCAAGCGATGATTTGTACTGATCAGTAAGAAAAACTTTCTGGTGAGCACGCCGCTGCGAGATCGTCCCTGCCGAAAGGCGGGCAGCAATGTGGTTGGCTGACGCCTGGAACAGCTCGGATCAAGGGAGACGCAGATGAACAGCAATGCCACGCTTTGGACGGGACGCGTCCTGACAGGCCTCTTTGCCCTTTTCATGCTGGGCGCATCGATCTCGCCCAAATTGCTGCGCTTGCCGGTCGCCGAGGAGACGATGGCGCAGCTCGGCTGGCCGGCCGGCTATGCTTTCATGATCGGCCTGATCGAGTTGGCCTGCCTCGTGCTCTACCTCGTCCCGCGCACGGCCTTGCTGGGGACGGTCCTGATGATGGGCCTGCTGGGCGGGGCGATGGCGACGCAGATCCGCGCCGGGAGCCCGCTCTTCAGCCATGTGCTGTTCAGCCTCTATCTCGGCCTGTTCATGTGGGGCGGTCTTTGGCTTCGTGACGGCCGGTTGCGGGCCCTATTCCCGATCGTCCGCTAGACTCTCCACGCCTCTCGCTCCCAGCCACCGCTCAGGCGATGAAGCTGAGCCGTGCCTCCATCAGACCGAGCCGCGGTCGATTGACAATGTTTTGCATATAAGACAGATATTCATATACAAATGAAAAACGCGGCGCCCGGCTTCGGTACGACGGCGCCCGTCGCGCGGGGGAGGGGCGATGGACCCGCTGAACGACAGCCAGGGCAGGGCCGCCGCGACGTCGTCCGAGCCGGCGCCGGCATCGGGCGCGAACGACATCCTGCTCGGCCTGCTCTTCGCCGCGATCGGAGCGATCGCCCTCTATGCCGGCCGGAACTACGTGTTCGGCACGACGCAACGCATGGGGCCGGGCTTCCTGCCGCGCATCGTCTCCGGAGCCCTCGTCCTCATCGGCATCGCGCTGATGCTCCGCGGCATGCTCGCCCGCGGCTGGGCGTCTCCGGCGATAGCCTGGCGGCCGATCATCCTGATCTCGCTCGCGGTGATCGTCTTCTCCTCGACCATCGATCGGCTTGGCCTCTTCGTCGCCAGCCTGCTGACCGTCGGCATCGGCGCCTGCGCGGGGCAGGAGATCCGCTGGAAGGAGTTGCCGCTCATCGCGCTTGGGCTCGCGGCCTTCTGCACCGTCCTGTTCGGCTATGTGCTGAAGATCTCGATGCCGGTGTGGCCGCAATGAGCGAGATCGTCCAATCGCTGGCGCTGGGCTTCAGCGTCGCCGCCTCGCTGAGCAATCTCTGGTACTGCTTCCTGGGCGCGCTGATCGGCACGTTGATCGGCGTCCTTCCCGGCATCGGCCCGATCGCGACCATGGCGATGCTGCTGCCGCTGACCTATTACCTGCAGCCGACCGAAGCATTGATCATGCTCGCCGGCATCTATTACGGCGCGCAGTACGGTGGCTCGACCACCGCCGTGCTGATGCGGCTGCCGGGCGAATCCTCCTCCGTCGTCACCTGCCTCGACGGCTATGCCATGGCGCGCAAGGGCCGCGCCGGCACCGCGCTCGCGACCGCGGCGCTCGCATCCTTCTTCGCCGGTACCGTCGTCACGCTGCTGATCGCGATCGCCAGCCCGGCGCTCACCGAGCTCGCGCAGAAATTCGGCCCGGCCGAGTATTTCTCGCTGATGGCGCTCGGCCTCGTCGCCGCTGTCGTCTTCGCACAAGGCTCGCCCTTGCGCGCGGTCGGCGCGATCTTCCTCGGCCTGCTGCTCGGCCTGATCGGCGCCGACGTCAACACCGGTTTCGACCGCTTCACCTTAGACCGGCCGGAATTGCGCGACGGCATTGGCGTCGTCGTCGTCTCGATGGGTCTGTTCGGCATCGCCGAGATCATGCTCAATCTGTCCAGCGGGCCGGAGGGGCAGGGCGAACGCACCAGGCTGTCGCGGCTCTGGCTGACCAAGGAGGATTTCCGCGCGGCTTGGCCGGCGACCTTGCGCGGCACCGGGCTCGGCGCGCTGCTCGGCATCCTGCCCGGCGGCGGCGCCATGCTCGGCTCCTTCGCCTCCTATGCGGTCGAGAAGCGGATTTCCGACACGCCCGAGCGCTTCGGCGAGGGCGCGATCGAGGGCGTCGCCGGGCCGGAGGCGGCCAACAATGCCGGCGCGCAATCCTCCTTCATCCCGATGCTGGCGCTGGGGATCCCCGGCAATTCGGTGATGGCGATGATGGCCGGCGCCATGCTGATCCACGGCATCGCACCGAGCCCCAATCTCGCCTCGACCCAGCCGCAGCTGTTCTGGGGACTGATCGCCAGCATGTGGTTCGGTAACCTGATGCTGCTCGTCATCAACCTGCCGCTGATCGGGCTGTGGGTGAAGCTGCTCGCCGCGCCCTATCGCATGCTTTTCCCGGCGATCCTGCTGTTCTGCTGCATTGGCATCTACACGGTGAACAACAGCGCCTTCGAGGTCGGTCTTGTCGCCCTGTTCGGCCTGCTCGGCGTTGTGCTGGCCAAGCTCGAATGCCCACTGGCGCCACTCGTGCTCGCCTTCATCCTCGGGCCGATGATGGAAGAGAACCTGCGGCGCGCCATGCTGCTCTCGCGCGGCGATCCCTCGATCTTCCTGTCGCGGCCGATCAGCCTGGGATTGCTGATCGCCTGCGCTTTGGTGGTCGCATTGCTGCTCATGCCGAATTTCCGCCGGGCCCGCGAGGCGGCCACGGAAGCCTGAGTTTTATTCGGAAAGGGGAGGACGAGATGATGACACCCAGCAGGCGCAGCGCGCTCGGCCTCATCGCCGCCGCTTCTCTAGCGGCCTTGCCTCAGGTCGCGACCGCCCAGGCTTACCCGACCAAGCCGGTGAAGATCATCGTCCCATTCGCCGCCGGCGGGCGGGCCGATGCGCTGGCTCGGATGCTGGCGCAGGGCCTGCAGGAGCAGATGGGCCAGCCCTTCGTGGTGGAAAACCGCGGCGGCGCCAGCGGCAGCCTCGGCTCCGACCTCGTGGCGAAGGCGCCGCCCGATGGCTACACCCTGCTGCTCGCCTCGACCGGCACGCAGGCGATCCTGCCGAAGATCACCACCAAGCTGCCCTATGATGCCGATCGCGACTTCACCCCGATCGCGCTGATGGTCGAGAGCTACAGCTTCATCGGTGTGCATCCCGGCGTGAAGGCGGCGAGCCTCAAGGAGTTCGTCGACCTCGCTCGCGCCAAGCCGGGCGAGTTCAACTATGCCAGCTCCGGCGTCGGCACCTACAACCACTTCGCCGGCGAGTTTTTCAACATCGCCGCCGGCTCGAAGATCACCCATATCGCCTATCGCGGCAGCGGCCCGTCGGTGAACGACCTCGTCGCCGGCCATGTCCAGATGATGATCGGCGGCGAGTTCATCGAGGTCGCGCAGGCCGGCAAGGTCCGCATCCTGGCGACGACCAATCCGCAGCGCTGGCCGGGGCTGCCTGACATCCCGACCATGAAGGAAGCGGGCCTCGCTGAATTCTCGGCGCCGCCGCTCTGGTTCGGCCTGCTCGGGCCGGGCGGCATGCCGCGCGAGCTGGTCGAGAAGCTAAACCAGGCCGCCAACAAGGCGATGAGCGATTCCAAGACCGTCGAGCGCGTCAAGGCGGCAGCGAGTATCGTCCGCACCGAGAGCGCCGAGGCCTTCGCCAGCCTGATCAAGGTCGAGCAGAAGGCCTTCGGCGACGTCGCCAAGCAGACCAACATGAAGTTCGAGGAGTGACCGGGCGGACGATCCGGAATACTCGGCGAGACAGGGGAGAGGAAGCTATGATCAAGGGACAACTGACGCGCCGCATGGCGCTGCTGCTTGCCGCTGCCGGAGCGCTCGGCGCGAGCGCGATCGAAGCCGCGGCGCAGGCCTATCCGGCGAAGCCGGTCAAGATCATCGTGCCGTTCGCGCCGGGCGGACGCGTCGAGGGCATCGCCCGCCTGCTCGCCAACAGCATGAGCATCGATCTCGGCCAGCCTTTCGTCGTCGAGAGCCGTGCCGGCGCCGGCGGCGCGATCGGTTCCGATTTCGTGGCGAAGGCGGCGCCGGACGGCTATACGCTGCTGTTGGTCTCGGCCGGTACCCACGCCATTCTGCCGAATGTCGACAAGAAGCTGCCCTATGACTCGGTGAAGGATTTCACGGCGATCGCCAATCTCGTCGAAGGCTTCACCTTCCTCGGTGCGCACCCATCGGTCGAGGCGAAGACGGTCGCTGAGTTGGTCGCCCTGGCGAAGGCCAAGCCCGGCACGATCGGCTTCGCGACCTCCGGCGTCGGCACCTACGGTCATTTCGCCGGTGAATTGCTCAAGATCTCGTCCGGCGCCGATCTGATGCACGTTCCCTATCGCGGCAGCGGCCCGGCGCTGAACGACATCGCCGCCGGCCATGTCCCGCTGATGATGGCGGGCGAGCTGGTCGAACTCGCCAAGGCCGGCAAAGTCCGTATCCTGGCGACGACCAATGAGCGGCGCTGGTTCGAATTGCCGGACGTCCCCACCATGAAGGAAAGCGGCTTCCCGCAATTCACCGCCCATTCCTGGATCGGGCTCGCCGGACCCGCCGGCATGAGCCCGGAGATCGTTGCGAAGCTCAACGCTGCCGCGGGCAAGGCACTGGCCGATCCGAAGGCGCAGGACCAGCTCAAGGCACTCGGCGTCCTGCCGAGCTTCTCGAGCCCGGCCGAGTTCGCGGCGCGCATCGCCGCCGACCGCGCCATCTATGCCGAGATCGTCGCGAAGGCGAACCTCACATTCCAGTAGAAAAGCGGCGCACTATATGGAGGGCGGGAAATCTGCTAGGGCGCTGCGCTCGCCGGTGGGTTTCCGGCAACGCCAGACTGTAGATGATGACCCCAGCAGAACACCGCTTTTCCGTGGCGCCTATGATGGACTGGACCGATCGGCATTGCCGCATCGTCCATCGCCTGATGTCGCGCCGCGCCCGGCTCTATACCGAAATGGTGACGGCGCAGGCGGTGGTGCGCGGTGACCGGCAGCGGCTGATCGGCTTCGACGATGTCGAGCACCCGGTCGCGCTCCAGCTCGGCGGCAACGATCCGGCCCTGCTGGCTGAAGCCGCCAAGATCGGCGCCGATTTCGGCTATGACGAGATCAACCTGAATTGCGGCTGCCCCTCCGACCGCGTCCAGGGCGGGGCCTTCGGTGCCTGCCTGATGCGCGAGCCGGCGCTGGTCGGCGATTGCGTCGCGGCGATGAAGGCGGCGGTCGCCATCCCCATCACCGTGAAATGCCGCATCGGCGTCGACGACCAGGACCCGGAAGCCGCGCTCGACGCGCTGACCGCCTCCGTGCGCGCGGCCGGCGTCGATGCGCTCGTCGTCCATGCCCGCAAGGCCTGGCTGCAGGGGCTCTCGCCCAAGGAAAACCGCGAGATTCCGCCGCTCGATTATGAGCGCGCCTATCGCCTCAAGGCGGCCAGTCTCGATTTGATCGTCTCCCTCAATGGCGGCATCCGCCAGCCGGGTGAATGGCTGCCCCATCTGCAGCATGTCGACGGCGTCATGCTCGGCCGCGAGGCCTACCAGAACCCCGAGGTGCTGCTCGCGGTCGATCCCCTGCTCTTCGGCGAGGACGCTCCGGTCGCGGACGCTTTCGAGATGCTGGAAGCGCTGGAGCCCTATATCGCCGCTCATCTCCAACGCGGCGGGCGCCTGCACGCCTTCACCCGCCATCTCGTCGGCCTCTTCCCCGGGCGGCGCGGTTCGCGCCTGTTCCGCCGCCATCTCTCCGAGCATTGCGTCGCGGCGGTCGCCGGCCTTGCCGAGCTGCGCGCCGCGATCGCCCATGTCGAGCGCGAAGCGCCGCCCGCGATCGCCGCAGAGTGAATGCGATGGCTGACGTGACGACCGATCCTGCCGTAATTGCCCGGATCGAGGCGAGCTTCGCCAAGCAGGCGATGATGACGACGCTCGGCGCGCGTCTCGTCCGTGTGGCGCTGGGTGAGGTCGAGATCGCGATGCCGGCTTCGCCGCATCTCTCCCAGCAGCACGGCTTCGTCCATGCGGGGGCGGTCGCGACCATCGCCGACAGCGCCGCCGGCTATGCCGGGCTCACCACCATGCCGGCCGGCAACGGCATCCTCACCGCCGAGTTCAAGATCAACCTGCTGGCGCCCGCGACCGGCGACGAGCTGATCGCCAAGGGCAGGGTTGTCAAGGCCGGCCGCACCCTGACTCTCGCCATGGCCGAGGTCTTCGCGGTGACCGACGGCAAGCCCAAGCTTTGCGCCATGCTGACCGCGACGCTGATGGCGATCTCCGCGCGCGAGGGCGTCAGCGACTAGCCGGGACGCACGCCTCGGCTGCTGTCGGCGGAGTACCTCGCCAGGGTGATCTCCTGCCCGTTTGCTCGTCTTCTGGACTCCCCCGATCTGAGGTCAGCTCGATCCCGGCGAGAGCGTGGTCGACGTTCTCGCAGGCGTCTCGATATGGACGTTTCCATTCGCGTCGGCCGGACCGAATTCGCAGGTGACCTGGTTCGCCAGGGTTAGCTGTGCCGCTGACCAAGAGGCGTCAGCCACATGCACGACTCGACCGAAAGCTCACCGGGAGATGGGACAGTCGTCACCACCAAGAGTGACGCCGGCTTGACCATCGATACCGCGCACTGGACCGGGCCGTGGGTGGCCGGAAACCCGCCGGCCGAAGCCTGTGAGGCGGCCGGCACGCGGCAGGCCCCCTCGGCGAAACGCGATCATCCACACAACTCCCCTCGTCCCGATCGGGTGCCGCGGGGGCGCCGGTTCATTCCCCTGGCGAGCGGTGTCGCCGTCGCGGCCCTGCTCCTTCTCGTGCCCCGCACCGTGGGGCGACCGGAGCCCGGTCTGGTCAGGGAGCTCGCACCGGTCGCTCAGCGGGCCGGCGAGACCTCGACCGTTGCCGCTGTGATGCCGCCCGCGAGCAATCCCGAGGCGGATGCCCGCCGATCAGCGAACCTGGAGCAGCTTCGCGTTGCCGAGCAAGAACTCGTGGAGGCCCGGAAGGCGGCCGCAGCTCTGCACGCACAGCTGCAGGCCGAGACGGCCAGGAACGAGCAGGCATTGCGGCAGGAAGAGGCCAAGGCGACCGCCCAGGCGCAGGAGGCTGCAACAGCGCGACAGGAGTTGAGCGCAACCGTCGCCCAGCATCGTCAGGCGCTCGATGGCGAGCGCGCACAGCGCGCCGCGCTGGCAGAACAGCTTTTAGCGTCGCAGCGCGACTTGCAGACGCAAGCGGTGCAACTGCGTAGTGCCAATGACGATATCGAACAGCTCAAGCAACTTGCGACGGCAATGACGTCCCAGTCGCTCGAGCAGGAGCGGCAGAGGGCCGCGGCTGCAGAGCAGAACCTGACCACGGCGCGGCAAGAGCTGAGTTCGGTCGCGATGCAGAACCGCCAGGCGCTCGACCAGGAACGCGCGCAGCGCGCCACGCTGGCCGCTGAGTTATCAGCGGCCCAGCGCGTGGTCGCGACGCAAACGGAGCAGCTGCGCAAGGCCGGCGAGGAGTCTGCTCAGCTCAGGCAGGCTGAGGTGGCGAAGGCGGCGCAGGCGCTGGACCAGGAGCGGCAGAAGGCGACGGCTATAGCGCAGGAGCTGTCGGCCGCGCAGCGCGAGCTCGCGACGCAGATGGCGCAGTTGCGCAAGTCGGGGGAGGAGGCGGGTCAACTCAGGCAGGCGGATGCCGCGAGGACGGCGCAGATGCAGGAGCAGGAGCGCCAGAAGACGGCGGCTCTCGCTCAGGCCGCAGCCGCGCGGCAATCGCTGACCACGACCGCCGCGCAACACCGTCAGGCCCTCGATGAAGAGCGTGCGCAGCGCTCCGCACTGGCGACCGAGCTGGCGGCAGCTCGGCGTGATCTCGAGACGCAGGCGGTGCAGTTGCGCAAGGCGCTCGACGAGGCCGGGCAGCTCAGGCAGGTGGAGGCGGCGAAGACCGTGCAGGCGTTCGAACTGGAGCGGCAGAATGCGGCTGCTGCCGCGCAAGTCGCCACTGCCCGACAGGAGCAGGCCTCCAGCACCGCGCAATATCGTCAATCACTCGACGAAGAGCGCGCGCACCGCTCTGCTCTGGCGAGCGAGCTAGCGGCGGCGCAACGCGAGATCGAAGCGCAGAAGATGCAGCGCGACAAGGCGCGCGGCGAGGCCGGACAGCTCAGGCAAGCGAGCGAAACCGTGATCGCGGATCTGCGTCAGGCCCTCCGGCAGGAGCGCGACCGCGCCGCGACCGCGACGCAGGAGCTGGTGTCGCTGCGCGCCGCGTCGGCGCAGCCCGCGGCGGCCGTCAGCGAGCCTCCCAAGGCTTTGCAGGCAGTAACCGCGGCCGCTACGGCACAACCCGTGGCTGTCGAGGCGCGCAACGGCCCCGAGGCGGCGCGCCTGGTCGCCAGGGCGAGCGCGCTGCTCGGTCAGGGCGACATCGGCTCCGCCCGCGTCGTGCTCGAGCGCGCGGCCGAAATGGGCAGCGCCCGAGCGAGCTTCATGCTCGCCGAAACCTATGATCCCCGCATCCTGGCCGCCTGGGGGACCTATGGCACGCGCAGCGAGGTGAGGAGGGCGCGCGAGCTTTATGCGAGGGCGCAGGCCGGTGGCATCGCGGAAGCGAGGGATCGTGTCGAGGCCTTGCGGCAGGTGCCGGATGGCTGAGTCCATGACCGGCCACCAGGCCGGTCGTCGCGCGAGAGGGAGGATGAGGATGGTCATGGCACGGGGACGATATCTTGCCCTGCTGATCGCGCTTGCGGGGCTGGCCGGTTTGGCGCCGGCGTTCGAGGCGCCTCTGGCACAGACCTCGCAGTTCAGCGCGGCCTCGCAGCGACGGATGATCCGGCCAGCCCCGACCGAACAGGAGAAGATGAATGCCTGGACGGTTGGTCTCGCCGCAGGGCTGCTGGAGGGGGCGCCACTTCGCTTGGGCGCCGAGATGGCCCGCGTCGTCGATGACGGTGCGAATCTGCATCTGCTCCCGATCGTGACCCGCGGGGCCACCGAGAACCTGAACTCGCTGCTCTATCTGCGCGGCATCGACACCGCGATCATCAATTCCGATGCGCTGGAGGAGTACAAGGCCCAGATGCCACAGATCCGGCGCAAGGTCACCTATGTGCTCAACCTCTTCCCCTCGGAGCTGCATGTCTTCGTCCGGCCGGAGATCCAGAGCCTGCAGGATCTTGCCGGCAAGAAGGTGAACTTCAACACGCTCGGAACCGCAGCGGCCTATTCGGGACCGCTGATCTTCAGCCGTCTCGGCATCAACTCCGAGAACACCTTCATCCCTCACCAGATCGCGCTCGAACAGATGCGCAAGGGCGAGATGGCGGGCGTCGTCTTCATCACGTCGAAGCCGGTGGATGCCTTCGTCCGCGGGCGCTTCGAGCCCGGCTTCAAATTCCTGCCAGTGCCTTACGACAGCAAGTTCGAGGACTACTACCTGCCGGCCGTGCTGGAGGCCGGCGAATATCCCGGCCTGATCAAGACGGGCGAGCGGGTCTCGACGATCGCGGTGCCGACCGCCCTAGTCGCGTTCAACTGGGCGCCGCAGACCAACCGCTACGAGCGTGTCGCCCGCTTCGTCGACCTCCTGTTCAGCCGCGTCGAGAAGCTGCAGGCGCCGGGCTTCGACGCCAAATGGAAGTCGATCAATCTCGCCGCGACCGTTCCGGGCCTCGACCGTTTCCCGGCAGCGCAGGAATGGCTGGATCGCAAGGCGCAGACGCAGCGTGCGGCGCGATGAAACTGATCATGCTGTTCGTCGCATTCGAGATTGCGAGCAGGATCGCCTTCGCGCAGGGCCCGGTCGATCCGATGGCGCAGCTTCGCGCCTGCTCGCTGCTCGATCCGGCGGAGAGGCCCGCCTGCCTGAACAAGCTGCCCCAGCCGGCGAAGGTGCCTCCGCGCCCGACCGGTGAGGCGGAAGGCTGGATCATCAGCGAGACCACTTCGCCGGTCGACTACACACCGATCGTCACGGCCACCGCACTCGCGCGGGCCAATCCCGATGCTGCACTCAAGCAGCTCTCGATTCATTGCCGCGGCGGCCGGACGGAGATGGTGATCGCTGGGCCGGCCATCTCCGATGGCAACACCGACTATGCCTTGTCCTATCGCCTCGACGACGGCCAGTCCGTGCCGGTGGCCGCCGGCAAGCCAACCTATGGGGCTGGCGTCGCATTGAGGGGCGACGTGGTCGGCCTCCTGCTCGCGCTGCCGGGCGAAGGCGACATCGTCATCCGTCTGACGGCACGGACGGGCGCCGTCCAGGACGGGCATTTTTCCCTCGCGGGCCTGAAAGTGGCGCGGGAGCGGGTCTCGGCAGCCTGCAAATGGCCGCGCACCCTCGCGCGGCCACGTAGCGAATGATCCTCGAACTCAGGGACAGGATGCGATGATGATCAGCTTCAAGGGTATTATCGGCACGGTGCTGGCGGCTGGCGTGACCTTCGCTGTCGCCGTTTCGCCCGTGGTCGCACAGGGCACGAAGCAGAGCGCTGTCCAAGCGCCGAAGCCGCCCCTGCCTGAGAAGAAGCCGCACCGGCTCATCCTGCAGGTGAACACCAACGAAGCTGCGATGATGAACCTCGCGCTCAACAACGCGACGAATGTCGCCCAGTACTACCAGGATCTCGGCGAGAAGGTGGAGATCGAGGTCGTCACCTTCGGCCCCGGCCTGCACATGCTGCGCGACGACACCTCGCCGGTGAAGGCGCGGATCTCAACGATCGCCCTGAGCACGCCGGCCATTTCCTTCAAGGCCTGCGGCAACACCCAGGGCAATATGAGCAAGGCCGAGAACAAGGAGATTGCCTTGATCCCCGAGGCGACGGTGGTGAAGTCCGGTGTCGTCCGGGTCATGGAGCTGCAGGAGAAGGGCTGGACCTATGTCAGGCCGTAATAGGCCGCGGCGATCGGACGCGGGCGATTCTTTCTGACGCGTCTTCTGTGCATGCCCACTCTGCCGGCTGAACCTTGCCCTTTCCGTTCGGGGGGCTAAGAGCACTTCGTCTTTTCCAGATTGAGTGCATGATGATCGCCGGCATACCCCTAAATGACTTGATTTTCCTTGCGTTGTCGCTGATCGCGGCGGGCGCCGTCACCGGCCTGCTCGCCGGCTTGTTCGGCGTCGGCGGCGGCGCGGTCATCGTGCCGGTGCTCTACGAGGTCTTCCGTGTCATCGGCGTGCCCGAGGAAGTCCGAATGCCGCTCGTCGTCGGCACTTCGCTGGCGGTGATCATCCCGACCTCGATCCGGTCCTATCGCGCCCATCTCGCCAAGGGGCTGGTCGACACCTCGATCATCAAGGTCTGGGCGGTGCCGGTCGTGCTCGGTGTGCTGGGCGGCAGCTTCATCGCGCGCTACGCCCCGCCGGATCTGTTCAAGGCGGTCTTCGTCGCAGTCGCCTTCGCCAGCGCCATGCGCCTGCTTTTCGCCTCCGATCGCTGGAAACTCGGCGATACCATGCCCGGCCCGTTGCTGATGCGGGTCTACGGGGTGATCATCGGCGTACTCTCATCGCTGATGGGCATCGGCGGCGGCCAGCTCTCCAGCCTGTTCATGACCTTCTACGGCCGGCCGATCCACCAGGCGGTCGCGACATCGTCAGGCCTTGGCATCCTGATCTCGATCCCCGGTGCCCTCGGCTACATCTATGCCGGCTGGCCGAAGATGGACATCCTGCCGCCGCTCTCGCTGGGCTATGTCTCGCTGATCGGCTTCCTGCTCTTCATCCCGACCTCGATCTGGACGGCGCCGATCGGCGCGCGCCTGGCGCATCGGCTGTCGAAGCGCCGGCTGGAGGTCGCCTTCGGCATCTTCCTGCTGGTGGTCTGCGCCCGCTTCTTCTGGTCGCTGATCGGTTGAGTCTGGAACCATGGTCATGGTTGCCGTGCGCCCTTGCGAGGAGGTCGATCATCCCGCGCTCGCCGCGGTGATGGCCGAGATGCAGGCGCATTACAAAGTGCCTTGCCCATCGGACGATGACATCCGCGCCGGCCTGGCGAACCGGCCGGCGGGAACTGAACTGCTCGTCGCCGAGCATGATGGTACGCTTGTCGGTTTCGCCGCCTTCTCGGCGATCTATCCGGGGCCAGGCCTGCGGCCGGGAGTCTTCCTCAAGGAGATTTATGTCGGGGAGGTTGCGCGCGGTCTCGGCGCGGGCCGGGCGCTGCTCGCCGAGCTGGCGCGACTCGCGCTGGCACGCGGCCTTGGTCGGATCGACTGGACGGCGGCGCGCGACAATGAGCGCCTGCTGCGCTTTTACGAGAGCCTGGGCGCGATGCCGCAGCCGGAGAAGGTCTTCTTCAGACTGACTGGCGAGGGGCTTGCCCGTCTCGCAAAGGGCTGAGCCGCTCGGCCAGCGTCGCCATGATCGCGAGCCGTTCGGCTTCGCTGAGGCGCGACCATTGCGCGATCTCCTGCAGGGTGCGCCCGCAACCCTGGCAGAGCTTGCTCAGCGGGTCGATCACGCAGATTTTGATGCAAGGGCTGGAGATCGCCATCGTCATCGTTCGGCCCAGCCGATGACGATGGCGAGGCCGAGATAGATCGCGATCTCGCCGAGCTGCTGCGCCGCACCGAGGATGTCGCCGGTCTGCCCGCCGATCAGGCGCATCGCGGTGCGCGACAACCAGTAAGTCGCCAGAGCCGACAGGGCGAGACCTAGCACGATGCCGGCAAGGGGGACGGCGCCCGTCACAGCCAATAGCAAAGCGAGGGCGCCAGACAGCCCGTAGGCGATCGGCAACACCGAGCGTTCGGGCTGCCCGACCGAGGCCGAGGCGCCTTCGCGCCGGATTGGGTCGACCGTGGCGAGGATGCGGAGGCCTTCGACCCGCGACCAGGGCGCCGCGACGAGCATTGCCGCCGCTACGGTCCAAGCGCCGGCGCCTTGCAGGATCGCCGCAAGCGCGCTCACCCGCAGCAGCAGCGACAGGCCGAGCGCCAGCGCGCCGAAGGTCCCGACGCGGCTATCCTTCATGATCTCCAGCCGCCGCTCCGGCGTATGCCCGCCGAACAGCCCATCGGCGCTGTCGGCAAGCCCGTCCTCGTGGAAAGCACCGGTCGTCACAACGAGAGCGGTCACGGCGAGCGCCGCCGTCAGCAAGGCGTTAACGCCGGCAAGCCCGGCCAGCAGCGCAATCAGCGTCGCAGGTGCCGCGATGACCAACGCCGCGAAGGGCAGGGCGCGCGGCACCAGCCGGAAATCCGGCAAGGCGTGCGGGGCCTCGCCCGGCAGCGCCGGCACCGGCAGGCGCGAATAGAAGCGGATGCAGGTCGCCGTCGCGATCGGCCAGCCCGGCCAGGCGGGCGGCGTCGCCTGCGTCGCATCATCGCTGTCGGTTTGCGTCACGCTGCCCTCGGATTGTCTTCGTCCGCTCCAGCCTATAGCAGCAGCGGCTGCGCGGCGGCGACCTCGTGCTGCCCGATTCCTCAGGTTTTCAAGATCGGCTCCTCAGATGTCTGCGATGCCCGCCTCCGGCCTGCCCTTCGACGATATCCGCAACCTCATCGCCAATATGCCCGGCCCCGACATGGCCGCGGCCAACACGGTGCGCGCCCGCGACAAGGAGCTGACCAAGCCGGCCGGCAGCCTCGGCCGGCTGGAAGAGATCGCCGAATGGCTCGCCGCCTGGCAGGGCAAGGCGCCGCCGCGGGTCGACCGGCCGCTGGTCTGCGTCTTCGCCGGCAATCACGGCGTCGTCGCCCAGGGCGTCTCGGCCTTCCCGCAGGGCGTGACGCGCCAGATGCTGGAGAACTTCGCCGCCGGCGGCGCCGCGATCAACCAGATCTGCGCTGCCTATGATCTCGGCTTCAAGGTCTTCGACCTCGCCCTCGATTTGCCGACCGGCGATTTCACGCAAGAGGATGCGCTCGATGAGCGCGCCTGCGTCGCTACCATGGCCTTCGGCATGGAGGCGCTTGCCGGCGGGGCCGATCTGCTCGCGCTCGGCGAGATGGGTATCGGCAACACCACCTCGGCCGCTGCGATCTTCGCCGCGCTCTATGGTGGTGGCGCCGCCGCCTGGTGTGGCCGCGGTACCGGCGTCGACGATGACGGCCTCAAGCGCAAGATCGCCGCGGTCGAGGCCGGGCTGAAGCTGCACGCCAATCATCTCAGCGATCCGCTCGAGGTGTTGCGCCGTTTCGGCGGCCGCGAGATGGCGGCGATCTGCGGCGCGATCCTCGCCGCCCGCCTGCAGCGCATCCCGGTGATCCTCGACGGCTATGTCGTCACCGCCGCTGCCGCGATCCTGCACGCGCTCGATTCGTCTGCATTGGACCACTGCGTCGCCGGCCATCTCTCGGCCGAGGGCGCCCATGCACAAGCGCTGGTGAAGCTCGGCAAGCAGCCTCTGCTGGCGCTCGACATGCGCCTGGGTGAGGGGACGGGCGCGGCGCTCGCCGCAGGCCTGGTCAAGGCCGCAGCCGGCATCCATTCCGGCATGGCGACCTTCGCGCAGGCGCAGGTCTCGCAGAAGGGCGAGTAGGCCCGGCTATTCCGTCCGGAACGGGTTCTCGATCCGGAGCTGTCCCTCGACGACAAGGCCGTGCTGCAGGTCTTCGCTGTGGAGCACCGTGCAGCCGGCCCGCAGCGCGCTGGCGACGATCAGCGCGTCATAGAAGCCGAATTTGTGCCGCTCGGCCAGCCGAACGGCCTCCTGATGCGTGGCGAGATCGAGTGGATGGATGGCGCGGCTCAGCGTCGTGATCGCCTCGACCGCATCGGTGATCTCAGGCCACGAGAAGCCGAGCTTGCGCCGGGCGACATTGGCGAACTCGTTCAGGACCTGGACGCTGATCTCTGAGCCACGGCCGAGCAGATCCTCCGCCACGGCGTTCCGTGGATCGTCGCTGAAGGCGTAGACGACGATATTGGTGTCGAGGAACGCGCGCGTCATGGCGCGCGCTCATTGGCCTCGTCGCGATCGAAGCGCCAGCCGGCCGGAAGCGACTTGCGCAGGTTGCGGATGCGGGCCAGCGCCTGCGGTTTGCGCTCGTCACGGGCGATCAGGAAGGTGCGGTCATCCGCGATGCGGACTTCCACATCGTCGCCTTCCTTGAGCGCCAGCGCCTCGCTGACGGCCGCAGGGATCCGGATGGCGAGGCTGTTGCCCCAGCGCGCGACCTGCATGGATAGCCTCCTGCTTGATATACACGGAGCATGTATATCATGGGAGCTGCGATCCAACATACAAGACGCGCCGGGGCATTCGGCCCGGCGCGTCTTCGTTTGCTCAGCTACCGAAGCGCTCGATCACCTCGGCCAGCGGCACATGGCCCTTGAAGGCGCCCTTGCCAGCCGGCGTTTCGCCATTCTCCAGCGCGGCCGCGAAGGTCACTGCCGGATCGGCTTCGACCCGTTGGCGCAGTGCCTGCAGCTTCGGCCAGCGCGAGAGATCGGCGACCTTGTGATACTCCAGCCAGCGTGCCACTCCGGCGAGCAGACCGTCGGCGAGGCTGTGCTTGCCGCCGACCAGCCAGGTCCCGCCGTCCAGCATCTCTTCCAGCCGGTCATGGCGCTCGATCACCCGCTCGCGTCCGAAGCGGCGCAAGGCTGCCTCGAAATCCGGATCGGGCTCGGGCAGTTCCAGCGCGACCCAGAGCGGCGTGAAGGCGCCGGTGAAGCCGGTGTTGAGGAAGCCCATCAGCTGGTGCATCCGGTCGGCTTCGGGCGAGAGCGGATCGAAGCTGATCCGCCGCTCCGTGTCGCGCGCCTCGAGATAGGCGGCGATCGCCATGGTTTCGGTGAGCGGGCGACCCTGATCGGTGATCAGCACCGGCGTCTCGACGCGCTGGTTGATCCGCTTGTAGGGTGGCTCGCGCATCTCGCCGAGCATGTCGACGCGGCTGAGCTTGTAGGGCTGGCCAAGCCATTCCAGAGCCGCGACCAGGCCCATCGAGGTGCCGGCCGGGTAGCCATAAACGAGTATCGGTTCCATCTTGCGTTTTCCATGTGGATTGGGAAACGCTGCGCAGCGGGCTGGAACCTAGTCATCCGCGGCCCCATGTAAATTACGCACTTTTCTGTAACCATGCGCGGAACGGAACATGAAGGACGTCGTGTCCGACTGCTCGATCGAAAGCGTCATGCGGGTGTTGAGCGGCCGCTGGCCGACCCTGCTGCTCTATTATCTGAAGGACGGCACCAAGCGCTTCAGCGAGCTCAGGCGCGACAATCCGACCGTCTCGCACCGTATGCTGGCGCTGGAGCTGCGCAAGCTGGAAGCCGCCGGGATCGTCCGGCGTATCGACCATGACGGCTATCCGCGCCGGGTCGACTACGAGCTGACGGCGGCGGGCCTGCGCCTGGTGCCCTTGATCGATGCTCTGGGTGACTGGTGGGAGGAGGTCGAATCCGAGCGCAGCGCAAAGACGATCCTGCCAAAGGTCGCCTGAGCAAAACGCTGGACCCGCTTTCACAGGCCCTGCGAGCAGGCGAGCCGAACGGATGACAGGCGACGTGACTGATATCGCGATCCGGCCCCTCGAAGCTGGCGATCGCTCCGGCTGGGAGAAGCTCTGGATCGGCTACCACGCGCATGGCCCGTTCGGTGGTCCGCCTCCGCCGGCTGCCGTTACAGATCTGACCTTCGCGCGATTTCTCTCGGACGATCCAATGACGGCTCTGGTTGCCGTTCAGGAAGACGCACTCGTCGGAATCATCCACGCGGTCTTCCACCCGGTGACCGCGTCGGACAAGCCGGTCTGTTTCCTCAATGACCTCTTCGTGGCCGAAGCGGCCCGCCGATGCGGGGTTGGCCGACGCTTGATCGAGTCTCTTTACGATCTTGCCCGTGCCGAGGGCGCCTTGCGCGTCTACTGGCACATGCAGGTGGAGAACCGGACGGCAGCGGAGCTCTACGACAAGGTCGCCAGCCGCTCGGGACACACGGTCTTCAAGAGGACATTCTGATCCCGCGCTGGTGAGGCGCGGGACCATGACATTCCGTCTTTTGGGCCTTGCGACGATCGGTTCTCACTTCGGGTCGAGCGAGATCTTGGCCGCCGTGGCGACCTCCTTCCAGCGCGCGATATCGGCGCCGAGGAAGCTGCGGAACTCGGCAGGCGTGCTGCAGACCGTCTCGCCGCCCAGCACCGAGAGCTTTTGCTGGACCTGCTGGTCGGCGCAGGCCTTGACCACTTCCGCATGCAGCCTGGCGATGATCTCGGCGGGAACTCCGGCTGGTGCCAGCAGGCCGAACCAGGCCACCGTCTCGTAGCCGGCGAAGCCGCTTTCCTCCACCGTTGGCACGTCTGGAAGCGCCGCGGCGCGCTTGCGGGTGGTGACGGCGAGCGGCGTCACCTGGCCGGACTGAACCAGCCCGATCGCCGGCGGCAGGTTGACTGCCATGAACTCGATCTGGCCGGAGACGATGTCGTTCAGGGCCGGGGCCGAGCCGCGATAGGGCACATGCGTCGCCTCGATGCCGGTCAGCACCTTGAGATATTCCGAGTTCATATGAGCCGAGGAGCCGTTGCCGCCCGAGGCGAAGCTGAGCTTGCCGGGATTGGCCTTGGCATGCGCGACGAGCTCGGCGAGCGACTTCACCGGCAGTTTCTTGCTGGCGAGGAAAATGTTCGGCGCGCGATAGACCAGCGAGATCGGTGCGAAATCGCGGATTGCATCATAGGGCACGTCCTTGTAGGTCGCGGGGATGATGCCATGCGAGCCGGCATTGGCCATGATCAGGGTGTAGCCGTCCGGAGCCGCCTTGGCGGCTGCCGCCGAGCCGACGACGCCGCCGGCGCCCATCCGGTTCTCGACGATGAAGGGCTGCCCGAGCGCAGCCTGGAGCTTTTCGCCGATCAATCGTGCCGCGATGTCCGAACCGTCGCCGGGCGCGCTCGGCACGATCAACGTTACCTGCCGTTCCGGCCAGGGAGCGGCCTGCGCCGCCAGCAGGCCGAAGCCGAGCAAGGCGCCCACACATGACGCGACGAACTTCCCCATGCTTGCCTCCCATTCGATGTGATCACAATTATTATATGAATGCCTTGACAGGCAGCGATATACGGCATTTGTGATCAAATCAATGGATGAGCCGCTATCACTCGCCGACTCCGTCAAGGACATGATCCGCGCCGACATCCTCGATGGCGGGCTCGATTTTGGCGCGCGCTTGCGGATCCGTGAGTTGGCGACGCGCTACGGCGCGAGCCCGATGCCCGTGCGCGAGGCGTTGCGCAGCCTGGTCGGAGAGGGGCTGGTCGCAGCCGTTGCCAACAAGGGCGCACGCGTCGTCACGGTCGATGCCGATTACATCCGCCACCTCTTCACCATCCGTATCGCCGTCGAGGTTGCGCTGGCGCGGCAGGCGGCGCTCGCGATCGATGATGCCGGGCTGGCCGAGGTCGCGGCGCTGGAGCAGGAGCGGCTTGCCGCAGTAGCCCGTGGTGATTTCGCTGGGGGCGTGGCCATCAACCAGCGCTTCCATCGCCGCATCTACGAGGCGGCTGGCAATGCCGAGGGGCTTCTCCTGCTCGACCGGCACTGGCTGCTGCTGGCGGCGATCTGGTCACGCTATGGCTATCGGCCCGAGCGGCTCGGCGGCGTCGCGAGCGACCATGATCACATCCTGCGGGCGCTGGCGGAGCGCGATGGCGACGCCTGCGGCGTGATGACCGCTGCCCATGTCACCAAGGCGCGTCAGGACATGCTGGCACAGCTCGCAGTGCACGAGGCGAGGACGCGATGACAGCAGCCGATCGCATCGAGCGCGCGCGGCTGCGCGTCCTTCGCATCACCGACAAGACACGCTGGGTCTTCCTCGAGCTGGCCTTCGCCTCAGGTACGAAAGGAGTGGGCGAGGCCAGCCTGAATGGTCAGGAGCGGCTGCTCGTCGACGCGGCGCTGGCGCATTTGCCCGGCTGGCTCGCCGGTGCACCGTTGCCGGATTTCGACCGCCCTGTGCCGCTGCCGCTCGCCACGATCGCAACTGCCTTCGATGTCGCCCGCCGCGACGCTGCAGCCCGGCGCGACGGCAAGCCGCTGGCTGCCGCGCTCGGAGCGCCGGCCGATGCCCGGATTCCGCTTTACGCCAACATCAACCGGCGCACCCGCGACCGCACGCCCGCCGGCCATGCCGCGAGCGCAGCCGATGCGCTCGCCGCCAGTTTCGAGGCGGTCAAGATCGCGCCGTTCGACGAGGTCACGCCCTCTCTTTCCGATGATACCAAAGGGCGGGCGGCGCTGGAGCGTGGGCTCGAACGGATCGCCGCCGTCCGCGGCGCCTTGGGCGGCAAGCGGCGCTTGATGGTCGATTGCCATTGGCGCTTTACGCCCGATCTGGCGTGGCGTTTGGTCGAGGCGGTACGGGAGCACGATCTCTACTGGCTGGAATGCCCTGTGGCCGAAACGCCGGCCAACCTCCCTTTGCTGGAGCGGATGCGGCGCAAGCTCAACGCGTCCGGGACGCTGCTGGCTGGGCTGGAGGAGTTCTCCGGTGCGAATGCCTTCCTCACCTTCGCCGAAGCCTATGACGTGATGATGCCGGACATGAAATATGTCGGCGGCGTCGACGAGATGCTGCGCACCGGCCACGCGCTCGCCGCGCGGGGCATTGCGGTCTCGCCGCACAACCCGACCGGGCCGGTCTGCCATGCCGCGAGCCTGCAGCTCAGCGCCGCCTTGCCGGGCTTCAGCATGCTCGAAGTCCAGTTCGACGAGACGCCGCTCTTCTTCGATCTCGGGCGGCCGGCCGTGCCGGGCTTTGCTGGAGGCGCCTCGGATCTGCCGGCTGCAGCAGGGCTGGGGCTCGATCTTGACGAGGGGCAGGCCGAACGGCTCTGCGTCCTCGATCTCACGCTTCGGCCATCGCCCTGACGGGCTTCGGAAGCGGAGCCTAGGCTGCCGAGCGCTCGCCGGGGTGCGGCAAGGCCGGCAGCGTGTCCATCACGCGCTCGGCGGGAAGCGTGATCGTCACTTCGGTGCCGGCGCGCGGGCTCGACTTGATGCGGAAGCCGCCGCCGTGCAGGTCGACCAGGCCCTTGACGATCGGCAGGCCGAGGCCCGAGCCCTGCTCGGCTGTCTTGATGGCAAGGGAGCCGCGCCCGAAAGTCTGCATCACCACCGGAATCTCGTCCTCGGGAATGCCGGGACCAGTGTCGCTGATGCTGACATATTGCCCGCCGGTCGCGGTCCAGCCGACCTTGATCGAGATCTCGCCGCCCTGCGGGGTGAACTTGATCGCATTGGCCAGGATGTTCAGCACGGCCTGGCGGATGGCGCGCTCATCGGCCCAGATCCGCGGCAGTTCCGGCTCGGTGGCCTGGCTGATGGCCTGACCCTTCGCCTTGGCGCGCAAATTGAGCATGTGCGCGGCGTCGTCGGCGATCGCAGCGAGGCTGATCGCCTCCTCGCTGAGTTCGTATTTGCCGGACTCGATGCGCGAGAGGTCGAGGATCTCGTTGATCAGCGTCAGCAGATGCTGGCCCGAGGAATGGATGTCGCCGGAATATTCCTTGTAGGAGGCGTTGGCGTGCGGGCCGAACACCTCGTTCTGCATCACCTCGGAGAAGCCGAGGATGGCGTTGAGCGGCGTGCGCAGTTCATGGCTCATCGTCGCGAGGAAGCGCGATTTGGCGAGATTGGCTTCCTCGGCCTTGCGGCGGGCTTCGTCCGAATTGGCCTTGGCGGTCTCGAGCTCGGCGATCAGCGCATCCTTCTCGGCCCGGAACTCGATCGTCTCGACCGAGGTCGAATAGAGCCGGTTGGTCAGGAAGATGAAGAAGAGCTGCGCGCAGGCGGCCATCAGCAGCATGGTGACGCTGTCGATATCGCTGCGGCCGCTGAAGGACAGGACGATCGCGCCGACGATCGGCACGAGGCCGGAATAGACCGCAATCGGGATCGCCGCTGCGAGCGTGACGGTCAGCGCGCTGACGATCAGCAGCGCCGTCATCAGGAAGAAGCGCGCGCCGGGCGCCTCGATGCCGATGAAGAGGCTGGCCAGCAGCGCCCAGGACAGGCCGTGCAGCAATTCGGCTGCGGGCAGGAGCCTGCGCCAGAAGGCGATGCGGGCGGCGGCGGACGGTTCGGCCAGGAAGCGCCGGCACAGCACGGCCGTGAACGCCGTGGTCAGGACGACCAGTCCAAGCCAGCCCGAGACCTTGTAGAAGGGCACCCAGACGCAGGCCGCCGTCGCCACCAGGAAGGCGAGCAGCAAGGTGCCGGCCGAGCCATTCAGCCGATACTGCGCGAAGACCCGGACGAGTTCGTAGTCGAAGGCGCGCTGCAGTCCGGTCGACGAAGTCAGCTTCTCGCGCGCCGACCGGACCTCGCGGTTGATCAGCTTGCGGCGCGCCAGCACGGTCGGGTCGGGCCCGCGACCACGCTGCACCTGTTCGGCTGTCAGTTCCGCCATGGTGTGAAGGCAAAGGCTCCCGTCCGGCGGCGCAACTGTCGCGTCCCGGCTCGCCATGATGAGTTGGAAATCGTTAAGCTTGTCCTGATGGCGCGCTTCGGATTCAGGACAAGCAACTACGGACCCTTCGGCTGGCGGCGCGTCGGCCGCTCGGTCGACTTTGTCGTAGCCCTTGGATTCCTTCTGCTTTTGGCGATTGCCGGCGCCGTCCTGCAATACCGGCTCGGCCCTAGCCGCAGCCTTGCCGGAGCGGCCGAAGCGATCGACGGCGATTCGCTGCGGCTGCTCGGCGAGGAGCTGCGCCTGGAAGGCATCGACGCGCCGGAATACCGGCAGAGCTGCCGCGACCGCAATGGCAGCGAGGTCGCCTGCGGCCGGCAGGCACGGCGCGCGCTCGCCGCCATGCTGGCCCTCGGCACTATCAGCTGCACGGTGTCGCGGGCCGATCGCTATGGCCGCGGGCTTGCACGCTGCCAGCAGGGCGATGCCGAGATCAACGCGGCCCTGGTGCGCCAGGGCAACGCCGTTTCCTATGGCGCCTACCAGGCCGAGGAGGCCGAAGCGAAGGCCGCCGGCCGCGGCCTCTGGGCGCTGAGTTTCGAGCGGCCGGAGGAATGGCGCAGGAGCCATCCGCGTTGAGTTCCCTGCCGGCCATGCGGATTCCTCAATCCCGCTGCCGGCTCAGGTATTTTCCTCTGCGGCACGGGCGACCTAAAGAAGGATCGTCTTCCGCCCGCCTCAGCGCTGGATTCGTCGCCACATGACATTGCTGCCTGCATGGCCGCCCGCTCGTGAGTTTCCGGCATGATCGGCGCGATCCTGCTCGCTCTGGCGCCGATCGCCCTCCTGATCGCGCTCGGCCATGCCATGCGCCGCCTGCGCTTCCTGCCCGACTCGTTCTGGCCGCAGGCCGAGCGCCTGAGCTACTACGTGCTGCTGCCGGCGCTCTTCATGCATGCCTTGGCGATGGCCGATCTCAGGGGGCTGCCCGTCGCCGAGCTGGCCTTGACGCTGATGGCAGCGATCATTGCCGTGGCGGCTCTGCTCGTAATAGCCAAACGCTGGCTCGGTTACAGCGATGCGGCCTTCACCTCGGTCTTCCAGGGCGGCATCCGCTTCAACAACTATGTCGGCCTCAGCGCTGCCGGCAGCATGCTCGGGCCGTCCGCCCTGCCGCTCGCCGCGGTTGCAAACGCCGCGATCGTGCCGACAGTCAACGTGCTCTGCGTCCTGGTCTTCGCCCGCTGGGGCTCGGCGCAGCCGACCCTGCGCGGCATTCTACGCGGCCTTGCGCTCAATCCGCTGCTGACGTCCTGCGTGCTCGGCATCGCCATCCAGCTCAGCGGTGTTGGCCTGCCGCCTGGCGTGGAGGGCTGCCTCAAGGCGCTTGGCCAGGCCTCGCTGCCGATCGGCCTTCTCTGCGTCGGCGCGGCGCTCGACTGGGGCGCGCTCGGTCGCGGCCTGAAGCCGGCGCTGGTCGCCTCCTTCGTCAAGTTCGTGCTGATGCCGCTCGCGACCTATGCGGCGCTGAAGGGCTTTGGCCTTGGCGGCCAGGCGGCGACGCTTGCCATCCTGTTCCAGGCGCTGCCGACCGCGTCCTCATCCTATGTGATGGCGCGCCAGCTCGGCGGCGACGCGCCGCTGATGGCCGGTATCTGCGCGCTGCAGACCGTCCTGGCGGCGGTTGCGGTGCCGCTCGCCCTGATCCTGCTGGCGCCGGGCTGAGCGCTCAGAGCGGCTCGCGTGGGTCATCCTCGCTCGGCCCATCGAGCCGAGCCGTGCCGGGGCGGCGCGACCGCGACCAGAAGGTCGCGAGCATCAGCCCGACTGGAATGGCGAGGATGACGATCCAGATGACGAAACTCCAATCCTGCGGCATGCCGGTGCCCCCCATGCGACATGATAATCGCGGGGGAAGACGCTTTGTTCCTGTCCGGCGCGTGTCAGTGTCGTCTTGCCGCCGTCTTTGCGGGCTGAACTCTTGACAGGGGCGCCGCGGCACCGTGAAACCGCCATGTCCCGAGACGGCGAAAGGCGAAGGGCATGAAGCTCTATGATGGCGGGCGCGCGCCCAATCCGCGGCGGGTCCGCATTTTCTTTGCCGAGAAGGGCGTGCCCTTGCCCGAGCTCATCTCGGTCGATATCGCCAGGAAGGAGCACCGGACGCCGGAGTTCACGAGGATCAACCCGTCGCAGCGCCTGCCGGTGTTGCTGCTGGAGGACGGCACGGCGCTGGCCGAGACCATCGCGATCTGCCGCTACATCGAAAGCCTGCACCCGGAGCCGGCCCTGTTCGGCGGAGCCCCCAAGGAGGCGGCTCTGATCGAGATGTGGAACCGGCGCATCGAGCTCGGGCTCTTCTCTGCGGTCTCTGCGGTGTTCCGCCATGGCCATCCCGCCATGGCCGAGCTTGAGGAGCAGGTGCCGGAATGGGCCGAGGCCAGCCGCGAGCAGATCGACGACCATCTGATGCTGCTCGACCTGCAGCTCGGCGCCAACCGCTTCATCTGCGGTGACGAATTGACGGTGGCCGACATCACTGCCGGCATCGCCATCGACTTCATGAAGCCCTCGCGCATCCCGCTGCCGGAGGACTTCTCCAATATCCGGCGCTGGCATGGCGAGCTCTCGGCCCGGCCGAGCTGGAAGGCCTGATCATGCGTTGGCCGGCGGTCCTGCTCGCATGCATGCTTCCGTTCGCCGCCACGGCAGCGGAGAAGCTGACGGGCGAGCAGATCAACCGCGCCTTCACCGGCAATACCGTCAGCGGCCGCTACACCGGCGGCGGCTTCTTCACCGAGTTCCACGACCCGGACGGGCGGGCTCTCGGCAATAATGGCTGGCAGGAGAATCGCGACGCCTGCTGGATCACCAAGGGTGATGCCGTCTGCTACTATTATGGCCCGCCGGAGGAGCGGACGACGCATTGCTTCACGGTCGAATTGACCGACCGGCTCTATATCCTGCGCAATCTCGACAATGGCCGCATCAATGCGGTGGCCACGATCGAGCTCGCCAATCCGCGCAACCACACTGATGGCGGCAAGCCCTGGTATTGCGATGGGCTGATCTCGCGCGGGCCGCAGGCGCCGATGTCGCGGCGGTTCGCGGCCCGATGATGCGGCCGGGCGCGATCGCGGCACTGCTTATGCTCTGCGCTGGAGCGACTTGCGCTGGCGCCGTCGAGCGACTGACCGGCCAGCAGATCCGCCAGCTCTTCGAGGGCAACACAGTCGCCGGCCGCTACAATAACGGCCTGCCGTTCAGCGAGTACCATCACCAGGATGGGCGCGCGACCGGGCATAATCGGCACGTGCAGAACACGGATGCCTGCTGGACGACGACGGACGATGCCGTCTGCTATTATTACGGCCCGTTCGAGTCTCGCCGGACCTATTGCTTCACCCTCGAGCGCAGCGGCTCGCTCTATGTGCTGAAGACCTACCGCAGCGGCCGCATCAACGGCATCGCCACCGTCCGGTCCGGCGATCCCGAGAAGCATGCCGACAAGGCGCCGCCCTGGCATTGCGACGGGCTGATCTCGCAGCGGCCCGGCCGGGAGCGGCTCGCCGGGCGATGAGCAGCCCGGAAGCGCTCGACGATGTCCTGGCCGAGTTGCGCGCTTGCCGGATCTGCCGGGACGAGCCGGTCTATCTGCCGCGCCTGCCGCATGAGCCGCGGCCGGTGATCCAGGCTAAGGCGAGCGCGCGCCTCCTGATCGCGAGCCAGGCGCCCGGCACGCGCGTCCACGCCAGCGGCCGGCCTTTCACTGACCGTTCGGGCGACCGCCTGCGTGACTGGCTCGGCCTCGACCAAGCCCGCTTCTACGACGCTTCGCGCGTCGCGATCGTGCCGATGGGTCATTGCTTCCCCGGCCTCGACGGCAAGGGCGGCGACCTGCCACCGCGCCGTGAATGCGCGCCGGCCTGGCGAACACGCGTGCTCGCGGGCCTGCCGAACATCGAGCTCATTCTGGTGATCGGCCGCTACGCCCAGGCCTGGCATCTCGGGCCGAAGGCCGCGGCCGACTTGACGGCGACCGTTGCCGACTGGCGCAACATCTTCGCCGGGGAGCGCCAACCGCGCGTCCTGCCGTTGCCGCACCCCTCCTGGCGCAATAATGGCTGGCTCAGGAAGAACCCCTGGTTCGAGGCCGAGCTGGTGGCGGTGCTGCGGGCGGAAGTGACGCGGCTGGTCGGCTGAGCCCTTACGGCTCCAGCCGCTTCAGCAGGCTCGACGTATCCCAGCGTCCGCCGCCGAGCTTCTGCACATCGGCATAGAACTGGTCGACCAGCGCGGTGACGGGCAGGCGGGCGCTGTTGCGGCGGGCTTCGTCGAGCACGATGCCGAGGTCCTTGCGCATCCAGTCGACGGCGAAGCCGAAATCGAACTTGTCGGCGTTCATCGTCTTGCCGCGGTTCTCCATCTGCCAGGAGCCCGCGGCGCCCTTCGAGATCACCTCCAGCATCGCCTCGACATCGAGCCCGGCGCGCTTGGCGAAGTGGACGCCCTCGGACAGGCCCTGGACCAGGCCGGCGATGCAGATCTGGTTGACCATCTTGGTGAGCTGGCCGGAGCCGGCCGGGCCCATCAGTCGGCACATGCGGGCAAAGCTCGCGATCACCGGCTCGACCTTGGCATAGACCGCCTGATCACCGCCGCACATCACGGTCAGCACGCCGTTCTCGGCGCCGGCCTGGCCGCCGGAGACCGGGGCGTCGATGAAGCCGAAGCCAGCGGCCTTGGCCGCGGTGTCCAGTTCGCGCGCGACATTGGCCGAAGCTGTGGTGTGGTCGACGAAGACCGCACCCTTGCCCATCGCGGCGAAGGCACCGTTTTCGCCCGTGGTCACCGAGCGCAGATCGTCGTCATTGCCGACGCAGCAGAACACGATCTCCTGGCCCTCGGCGGCCTGGGCCGGCGTCGGGGCATAGACGCCGCCATGCTGCGCCACCCATTTCTGTGCCTTTTCCGGCGAGCGGTTGTAGACGGTGACCTCGTGGCCCTTGGCCTTGAGATGGCCGGCCATGGGATAGCCCATCACGCCGAGACCGAGGAAAGCGACTTTGGCCATGAGGTGCTCCGCTGCATCGTCCGAAAGCTCATTGCGGCTTTAGCGCGCTGGGGAAGGCGAGGGAAGCGATACGGGCGCGATAGCAGTGATCGTAATTCCGCAGGGCTGATGCATGAGCAGCCTGCCGTGCCCCGGCTTGCCGCCCTCGCCGAATTCGGTCAGGAACCCACCATGACCATCACCAATGACGATGAACTCCAGGGCCTGCGCGAGATTGGCCGTATCGTCGCCGATACGCTGGCGGCAATGGGAAAGGCGCTCGAGCCGGGCATCACCACGGCCGAGCTCGACGCGATTGGCCGCGAGATGCTCGAACGGCACGGGGCGCTCTCCGCTCCCGAGACCGTCTACGGCTTCCCCGGCGCCACCTGCATCAGCATCAACGAGGAGGTCGCGCATGGCATTCCCGGCGAGCGCCGGATCATGGCTGGCGACCTCGTGAACATCGACGTCTCCGCGCAGAAGGCCGGCTATTTCTCCGATACGGGCGCGTCCTTCACGGTGCCGCCGGTCGATCGCCGCATCGAGAAGCTCTGCCGCGACGGCAAGCGCGCGCTCTGGGCCGGGCTCGGCCAGGTCGGCGCTGGCAAGCCGGTCGCCGGGATCGGCGAAGCCGTCGGGCGCTTTGCCCAGAAGAACGGCTATACGCTGGTGCGCAACCTCGCCAGCCACGGCATCGGCCGCTCTCTGCACGAGGAGCCGAAGGAGATCGCCACCTGGCCCGAGCGCTCCGAGCGCCGCGTCATGCAGAAGGGGCTGGTCTTCACCGTCGAGCCCTTCCTGTCGCTCGGCGCCGACTGGGCCGAGCATGCGGAAGGCGATCGTTGGACGCTCTATTCGGAGCCGCGCGCGCCGACCGTCCAGTACGAGCACACCGTGGTCGCGACCGCCAACGGCCCGCTGGTCCTGACCTTGCCGGGCTGAGCACCTTACCGCGCGAGTGCGGCAGCGAAGAGCTCTTCGCTCGAACGCGAATAGATGCCGCTGCTCAGGCCTTCGTCGACGAGACGCTGCATCGCGGCGATCTTGTCGTTGCGCTCCTGATCCCGCCGGATCAGGTCGCACACATAGTCGCTTGCACTGGCATAGCGGCCGCTCTCGGTCTGCGCCTCGACCCACTCCTGCATCGAAGCCGGCAAGGATACGTTGATCGTCGCCATCTTCACCGCAACGCCATATGCCGCGTCAGCCTGATCTCGATCCGGTCCCAGACCCGGCGGATGATCTCTGTCAGCACGAGATAGATCAGCGCCGCATAGAGATAGATCGAGAGGTCGAAGGAGCGGGCGAAGGCGAGACGCGTCGCGCCCATCAGGTCGAACAGCGTCACCAGCGAGGCGATGGCGCTAGCCTTGATCATCACGATCAGCTCGTTCCCGAGCGGGCGCAGTGCCAGGATCATTGCCTGCGGCAGGATCACCCGGCGCAAGGTCGCCCAGCGATGCAGGCCGAGGGCGAGGGCGCCTTCGAACTGGCCGCGCGGGATCGACTGGATCGCGCCGCGCAGGATCTCGGCCTGGTAGGCGGCGGTGTTGATGGTGAAGGTGAAGAGCGCGCAGTAGAACGGCTCGCGGAAGAACCACCACAGGCCGATATCCTGCCAGAACAGCCGGAACTGGCCGAAGCCGTAATAGACCAGGAAGAGCTGGCAAAGCAGCGGCGTGCCGCGGAAGAAGGTGGTGTAGCCGTTGATCGCGATCTGTGCCCAGCGCGGCCCGTAGAGCCGGGCGATGGCGAGGCCGAGCGCCAGCACGAAGCCGAACGCGACCGAGAGCACCACCAGCTCGAAGGTGAGCCACAGGCCATTCGCCATGCGGCAACCGTAGTTCTGCAGGACTTCGCTGCCGAGCAGATAGCCGGGATATTCGCACCAGGTCATCGCGTCGCTCCGCCGAAGGCGGCGAAGCCGCGATTGGTGCGCTGTTCGAGCTTGCCGATGCCCCAGGCCGAGACCAGCGAGAAGAAGAAGTAGAGCAGCATCGCCGTGCCGAAGAACAGGAACGGTTCCTTGGTCACGACATTGGCGCGCGTCGCGATGAACATGATGTCCTGCAGCGTGATCACCGAGATCAGCGAGGTCTCCTTCAGCAGCACCATCCAGTTGTTGCCGAGGCCCGGCAACGCGACGCGGATCAGCTGCGGGAAGACGACGAGGCGGAAGGCCTGTGCCTTCGACAGGCCGAGCGCCGAGGCGGCTTCGCGCTGGCCCTTCTGGATCGAGTTCAGCGCGCCGACCCAGACCTCGCTGGAGAAGGCGGCGAGCACCATGCCGAGCGCGACCATGCCGGCGACGAAAGGCGGGATCGAGAAGCCGCTCCAGACCTTCTGCACCAGGACCTGGATGCCGAAATAGATGATGTAGAGCGTCAGCAGCTCGGGCACGCCACGGAAGACTGTGGTGTAGATCGTTGCCAGCGAGCGCAGCAGCACGCTGTCGGAGCGCTTCCACAGCGCGATGATCAGGCCGAGCGCCAGGCCGAAGGGCAGGGTCGCGAGCGCGACCGAGATTGTGTTGGCCGCGCCTTGCAGCAGGGCCCAGCCCCAGCCGCCTGGGCCGAAGCCGAGCAGTGCGAGTTTATCGAACATGGGAGGGCCGGCGCGCGAGGGACTGGAGCGTTTCCAGGCGAAGTGGCTACCGGTTCGCCGTCCGGAAACGCGACAATACAAGGAACTGGTGCAAGTCCGCGCTTCGAAGAAGAGCTGATTTGCGCCAGAACCCGCCGGCCTGTACCGGCCGGCGGGCAGGCGTCAGCAGGAGTTAGATCACTCGTACTTGAACCACTTGTCCTCGAGCTTCTTCAGCGAGCCGTCGGCGACGGTCTCGGCGATCGCCTTGTTGACCAGGTCCTTCAGCGCGGTGTCGGCCTTGCGCACGGCGCCGGCGACGCCCGCGCCATGAATCGCGTCGTCGCGCGTCACTTCGGCGATCTTCTTGCAGCAGTCCTTGCCCTGGCCCTTGAGGAAGTCCGCGAGGGCGAGCGCGTCGGCGACGATGTAGTCGAGGCGGCCGTTGAGCAGGTCGAGATTGGCTTCTTCCTGGGTCGGGTAGAGGCGAGCCGTCGAGTCCTTGTAGAATTTCTCGACATAGTTGGCGTGGATGGTCGAGCCCTGCGCGCCGATCGACTTGCCCTTCAGGGTGGCGGGCGAGATGTCGTTCGACTTCGTGGCCTTGGGCCCGATCATCCAGATCGGCGTCTTGCTGTAGGGCGTGGTGAAGTCGACCTGCTTCTTGCGCTCGTCGGTGGCGTTCATGCCGGCGAGGATGATGTCATACTTGTTCGCCTGCAGCGCCGGGATGATGCCGTCCCAATCCTGCACCACCCAGCTGCAACTCACCTTCATCTTCTCGCAGAGAAGATTGCCGTAATCGATCTCGAAGCCTTCCAGCTCCTTCTTGGCGTTCAGGTTGTTGTAGGGCGGGTAGGCGCCCTCCGTGCCGATTCGGATTTCCTTCCATTCCTTCGCCTGGGCGAGAGCGCCCGTTGCGCCGGCGACCGTGAGCGCCGCAGCTGCGACGAATTTTGCGAAACCTTTCATGGGACCTCCCCTTGGATCTGGCCGACCGGGCGTTTCGAGTTCCCGTATCGGCTTGTGCGCGACAGCTTGTGCGATCATCGGGGCTGGCCGCAAGTAGGGTCTTGCAGCTTTTCCGAGCGTGCCCGCACAAGGATCGTGCAAGGCAAGGCGCTGTTCTTGTTGTTGAAATCAGACCGCGGTGACGGTTTTCCCGAGCTTTGGCCCGAGCGGCCGCACACGGATTTCGTCGCTGGGTTCAGCGCGCGCGCTCGGCAAAGACGTTCTCGCAGCGCTCCAGCCCCCAATCCAGCTCCTCCCGGCTGATCGTCAGCGGCGGCGCGAAGCGGATAGTGCGCTCATGCGTCTCCTTCGTCAGGACGCCGGCATCGGCGAGGCGGGCGACGATCTTTTTCGCATCACCGGCGCCGGGCGCGATCTCGACGCCGACCCAGAGGCCGCGCCCGCGCACCTCGCTGGCGAGGCCCTGTGTCATTGTGGTGAGCCGCTGCTTCATATAGGCGCCGAGCTCGGCCGAACGCTCGACCAGCTTCTCGTCTTCGATCACGCAAAGCGCCTCATGGCCGATCGCTGCGGCGAGCGCGTTGCCGCCGAAGGTCGAGCCGTGTGAGCCCGGCCCGAACAATTGCATCACCGCGCGCGAGGCCAGGAAGGCCGAGACCGGGTAGACCCCGCCGCCGAGTGCCTTGCCGACGATCAGCCCGTCCGGCTTCACGCCCTCGTGCTGATGCGCGAACCAATGGCCGGTGCGGCCGAGCCCGGACTGAATCTCGTCGAGGATCAGGAGGACGTTGTTGCGGTCGCAGAGCGCGCGCAGCGCCGTGAGATAGCCGTCCGGCGGCAGCACGATGCCGGCCTCGCCCTGGATCGGCTCGATCAGGATCGCGGCGGTGTTCGGCGTGATCGCGGCCTCGACAGCGGCCGCGTCGCCGAAGGGCACGCTGACGAAACCCGGCGCGAACGGGCCGAAGCCGTCGCGATAGCTCTCATCCGTCGAGAAGCCGACGATCGTCGTGGTGCGGCCGTGGAAGTTGTTCTCGGCGACGATGATCTCGGCCTGGCCGTTGGCGATGCCCTTGACCTTGTGGCCCCAGCGCCGGGCAGCCTTGATCGCGGTCTCGACCGCTTCGGCGCCGGTGTTCATCGGCAGCGCCATCTCCTGCCCAGCCACGGTGCAAAGCCTGGCCAGGAAGGGGCCGAGCGGCTCGGTATGGAAGGCGCGGCTGGTCACGGCGAGGCGCTTGGCCTGCTCGTTCAGCACCTTGAGGATGCGCGGATGGCCGTGGCCGAGGCTGACGGCGGAATAGCCGCTCATCATGTCGAGACGCCTGACGCCGGCGACGTCGGTGAGCCAGACGCCTTCGCCATGGGAGAGCATGATCGGCAAAGGCGCGTAGTTCTGGGCGCAGACTTCGCGTTCGAGCACGATCGCATTCATGGCGGTTCTCCCTCGTTTCCCCGAGGGTAGGCTCGCGAAAGCAGCCGAGGCTGGCCGCTTTGGCGCTGTCTCGCAGCCGAATCTGTCGCGATGGCGACAGATTCGGACAGGTGCGCGCCGCTGTATCAGCGCCGGGCGATCGGGATGACGAGATAGACCATGCCGAGCACCATTGGCGGTACGGCGAGCGCCGTCACCGACCAGGTCGACCAGCCGGCCGTCACCGGCGCCAGCAGGGCCAGGATCGCGTTGATCAGCAGATAGGCGCCGAGCATCAGTGTTCCGAGGAAGCGCAGGCGGGCGAGGATGGGGTTGCGGGTAAGCGCGGTCATAGTCATCTCCATAACGAAACGTTCCGTTTCGTTATCATTGATAGATACGGCTCGTTTCGATATCAACGCCTCTACTGCAAGACCGTGCTTGCAGCAGGCATGCTTGCAAGCCCTGCCCGAAAGCGCTGTCGCAAGAGCGAAGGAGAGGAGCGATCATGCAGACCGCAAAAGCCGAGGCACCGGCCCGCCGCGCCTCGATCGGCGCGCGGCGCAATCCGGCCTCGCAGGCGGCGATCCTCGCCGCCGCCCGCGCCGTGCTGGCCGAGGAGGGCTATGCCGGCTTCTCGATCGATGCGGTCTCGCGCCGCGCGGGCGCCGGCAAACCGACGATCTATCGCTGGTGGAAGAGCCGCGCCGATCTGCTGATCGAGGTCTATGCCGCCGAGAAGGCGCTCATCCGGGCGGTGCCGACGGACGATCTCGCACGGGATCTCGTCGATCATACCAAAGCGCTCTGGGGTTTCTGGTGCGGTACGCCGTCGGGGCGCACCTTCCGGGCGCTCCTGGCCGAGGCGCAAAGCGATCCCGAGGCGCTCGCGGCACTGCGGGAGAGGTTCTTGCCCGAGCGGCTGCAGGATGTCCGCGGTCTCTTCACCGCAGCCGCAGCGCGCGGCGACATCCCGGGCGAGGAGATCGAGGCCAGGCTGTCGCTCTATATCGGCTTCAACTGGTTCTACGTGCTGACCGACCAACTCGACGCCGGGCTAGCCTCGATTCCCGCGGCGATGCGCCTGATCGCAGCGCCTGCTCGGCCTTGAACAAGCGCGAGTCGTCCCAGGCGACCGAAGGGAGACCCGGGAGCCATTCCGGAACCTCTTTCGGAAAGGCTCCGGCGTGGATCCTGGATCGGCGCCGCTTTGCGGCTTGTCCGGGATGACTCGGTCCCAATGATCGACGGGAAGCGGTATCAGGTAGCCGCCGCTTTGCTGCGGCCCTTCGCGTCCCACGCCGTCACCAGCCAGATCGCGAAGCCCGCCAGCGCAAGGCCGACGCCGACCCAGCCGGTCGAAGTCCAGCCATAGCCGGCGGCGATCGCCATGCCGCCGAGCCAGGGGCCGAGCGCATTGGCGGTGTTGAAGGCGCTGTGGTTGAGCGCCGCCGCGAGCGTCTGCGCATCCTGCGCGACGTCCATCAACCGCGTCTGCAGGGGCGTGCCGAGCCCGCCGCCGCAGCCGATCATGAAGGCGACAACCGAAATCGCCCAGATATTGCCGGCGGCCAGGGGAAAGAGCGCCAGCGAGCCCGCGGTCCAGATCAGGATGATCGCGATCGAGGCCATCGGCATCCGGTCCGCCAGCCAGGCGGCAGCCAAGGTGCCGAAAGTCAGGCCGAGGCCGAAGATCGCCAGCACCACCGGCACCATCGCCGGTGCGACCTGCGTGACTTCGATCAGCGTCGAGGCGAGATAGGTGTAGACCGCGAACAGCCCGCCGAAACCGACCGCGCCGATCGCCAGCGTCAGCCAGACCTGGCGATGGCGCAGCGCGCCGAGCTCGCGCAAGGCGCTGGCGCCGGGCTGCGGCTTGTCCTTCGGCGCGAACAGCGCGATCAGGATCACCGTCGTCAGTGCCAGCACAGCGACGACGCCAAAACCCCAGCGCCAGCCGAGCGCCTGGCCCAGCCAGTTCGCCAACGGCACACCGAGAATCGTCGCGATCGTCAGGCCGAGCATCACGCGCGCCACGGCGAGGGCGCGCCGGTTCGCCGGCACCAGCGAGGCGGCGACCAGCGCCGCGACGCCGAAATAGGCGCCGTGCGGCAGCCCGCTGAGAAAGCGGAACAGCAGCATCCAGCCATAGGTCGGGGCTAGCGCCGAGAGACCGTTGCCGAGCGCGAAGCCCGCCATCAGCCCGATCAGCAAGGTGCGACGCGAGAGCTTCGTCGCCAGCACCGCGATGATCGGGGCGCCGACGACCACGCCGGCGGCATAGACGCTGATCACATGCCCGGCTGTCGGCTCGTCGATCCCCAGGCCCGCCGAGAAATAGGGCAGCAGGCTCATCACCGCGAACTCGGCGGTGCCGATGGCGAAGCCGCCCATCGCCAGGGCGAACAGGACGAGGCCGACACGCGGGGCGGCAGTGGAGCGGGCAGGGCGCGCGAACGCGTCTCCCGTGCTCGAGAGGCTCATGACGATGGTCCGGAATGGGATTGTTTTCTGGCGCAGCGCGCGAACGCGCATTGCGCTGCAGCATATGGCTCAGGTCATGCGTGAAGCGCAAGCGTTTGTTGCTTCAACGCGATGCGAGGGCGGTGGCCATGCTGATTGCGCATAGCGCTGCGCTACTCCTCCAGCAGCGGATAGCCCTCGAAATCCTTCAGCGCCTTGAGCGCGAAAGTGGTCGCGATCCGGGCGATGCCGAGCTGGTTGTCGGCGAGCCAGGCGCCGGTCAGTTCCTCATAGGCGGCGAGCGAGGGTGCGACGATGCGGGCGAGATAGTCGGCCTCGCCGCTGATCACCAAAAGCTCGACGACATCCGGGCAGGCGCGCAGCACCTTCTCGACCCGCTCGCGCCGGCCGACCGAATGATCGCGCAGCGAGATTTGCGCGAAGGCGATGATCGCGTGGCCGGCGAGCTCGGGCGACAGACGTGCGCCATAGCCGGCGATCAGGCCGGACGCCTCGAGCCGCCGCATCCGCTCCAGGCAGGGCCGGGCCGAGAGCCCGACCCGTTCCGACAGGGCCTGGTTGGTGATCCGGCCCTCCGCCCGCAGGATCGCGATGATCTGGCGATCGATCGCGTCGAGCTGGAGCGCCTTTCGCTTCACGGCCTGCCCTTGCCGGCGGCTCTCGCCTCGGCGATCAGGCAGAGCTCGAGGAACAGCACCTGCGCGGCGCATTGCGCCGTGTTGCTGGTCGCATCGTATTGCGGTGCGACCTCGACCACGTCGGCGGCGACGATGTTGCGCCCCTTGAGGCCGCGCAGAATGGCGAGCGCCTCGCGCGGGGTCAGGCCGCCGACCTCGGGCGTGCCGGTGCCCGGCGCGAAGGCGGGATCGAGCGAATCGACGTCGAAGGAGACATAGGTCGGCCCGTCACCGATCACGGCGAGCGCCTTGGCGATGACGGCGTCGAGGCCCATGCGGTCGACCTCGTCGACATGGATCACGGTCATGCCGGACTCGTAGGAGAACTCCCAGAGATATTCGGCGCCGCCGCGGATGCCGATCTGGATCACGCGCTCGGGATCGAGCACGCCGTCGAGCACCGCCTGCCGGAACGGCCCGCCATGATGGAACTTCGAGCCTTCATAGGGCCCGGAGGTGTCGCAATGCGCGTCGATATGGACCATGCCGACAGGCCGCTTCTCGCCGACGGCCTTCAGGATCGGATAGGTGATCGAATGGTCGCCGCCGACGCCGAGCGTCGAGACGCCGGCCTTCACGATCTGCTTGAAGGTCGCCTCGATATCCTCATGGCAGCTTTCCAGCGAATAGCGCGAGCGGAACGGCACGTCGCCGATATCGGCCGCCTTGATCAGGTTGAACGGAGCGGTGCCGTTGACATGGTCCATCGGCCCCATCCGCTCGACGGCGCGCACTGCCCGCGGGCCGAGCCGCGTGCCGGCCCGGTTGGTGACGCCGAGATCCATCGGAAGGCCGATGATCGCGACGTCGAGCCCGCCGAGATCGGGCTTGCTCAACGCATCCGGCCGATAGGGTGCGTTGATGAAGGTCGCGACATCAGAGAACGGCCATTTGCGCCGGTCGCCCTGGAACTGGCCGGCCGCGACCTTGGCGAACCGGGGATCATGGATGTCGGCGCCACTCGCCCCGGCATAGCGCGCCCTGAGTTTTGCGAGTTTATCCTGGTCCATCGCTTGGTCCCCGAGGTTTGAGCCAGCCGCGATAATGCGCGAGCAGGCCGAAGAAGGGCAAAGTGAGCTTCACGTCGAAACGGAAGCGGCCGTCGTCGTCAACCGTCTCGCGCGCCTCTGCTGACGGCATGAGAAAGCGGGGGAGGGGCAGGCCGAAGACGCGCCACGAAGCGATCGGCAGCGCAAGGCCGCCGCGGTCCACCGCCGCGGCAAGCGTGAAGGAAAACGGGCCGAAGGCTTCGCGGAGTTCGCCGTTCCGACCGATGCTCAGGCGCGACCGGAAGCGTTGGCCGGCGAAGTTGCGGGTCCAGATCTCGCAGCCCTCGTCAAACGAATCGCCACGCGCGACGCTGACTGTCACCGGCAGCCCGACCCCAGCCGTGGGAAGTCCGAAGAGCCGGCAGAACAGGTCGAGCACCGCCCCGTTTCCGCGCGTGACTTCGGCCCGACCCTGCCAGACCGGCTCGGCGTCATTGGCGTGGAAGGCCCGGATCGCCGCCGGAAGCATCGCGAAGGCCTGCGCCCCGAGCACGGTCTCGAACAGGGCAGGGCCGACGGCGCGCTCATCCTGGCTGGTGCTGATCGCATAGGGCGCCATCTCGGCCTCGATCGCGGCGAGGTCGAGCGCTTCGGCGGCCGAGCGCGCGCCCGGGGCGATCTCGTCAGCGAGGAGGGCGCGCACCGCGGCGGCGGCTGCCAGTGTCGGTACCTGTGGGCCATCGTCGTTCTCCGCCAGCAGCGACCAATAGGCCCGGCGCGGCCGCCCCTTGCCGTCGATACCGGAGATGGCGAGGCGCATGCCGCCGCGATCCGAGGTCCAGAGCCGGGTGATACGGCGCGCCTTGACGAGAAAGGGCACCAGCGGCGCGAGATCGGCGACCCAGCCACGGCGGCGAATCCAGGCGAGCCGCGCCAGCCCCCATTGCTCGATGCCGGCTTCCAGCCCCGCCGCGAAGCTGACGCGCGAGCGTACGGCCAAATCGGGACCGAGCGTCTCGGCATCGACCGTCTCGACGGGTGCGACCCGGCGCGGGCCGAGGCCCGGCATGTCGATGACCTCGCCGGTCTCCCAGCCGGACGTCGTCTGCAATTCGCCTTCGCGCCAGACCGGCACCGGCTTGCCGGCATAGCTCAGGATGGCGGCGATGACCGAGGGGCCGACCTCGCTGCGCCCGCCCGGCGTGATCGCGATCTCGATCGTGTCGAGCCGCTGCCAGCCTTCGCTCAATTCCCGCACCGCCGCGGCCGACAGCGCCGGCGTCGAGCTGGCGCCGGCGAGCGCGACGAGGCCGCGCTGCCTGGCGATCTCGTCCAACTGCGGCCCGTATCCGGCGAGATAGCCGCGCGCATCGGCGAGGTCGACGATATGGGCGCCAAGCAGAAGCGCCGCGGTAGGCACCTCGTAGCCCTGTTGCTGGAATGGTCCGGAGGCGTCGATCACCAGCCAGGGCTGCAATACGGCGAGCGAGGCGACCAGATCCTTGTCGCGATCCAATCCCGTGCCGCTGACCGGCACGCTCGCCTCGGCCGTCAGCTCCTGCGCCAGCGTCTGCGCCTTGCCGGCGCTGCGCGAGGTCAACACCAGATCGAGGCCGTCCATGCGCGAGAGATGGCGCGCCAGCCGCCGGCCGAAGACGCCGGTCGCGCCGATCAGGACGACGCGCCTCATGGACTGTCGGGCAGGGTGAAGCGATGGCGCATCGCGGGATCGGGCATGTCGCAGGAGGTTTTCTGGCCGAAGAGCCGGTAGCGATTGCGTGCGACGCGATCGTAAAGCCAGTCGCGCCAGGCTTTGGGCAGCGCGCGCCCGAGCAGCAGTAGACGTGCCGGCCCGTTCAGGTGGCGGGCGAGCGCCAGAACGCCGTCGGATTTCGCCAGCGCCCGGCCGTTCTCGATGAAGAGGAAGCTGTCCGGCTCGTCAGGGTCGATGGCGTGCGCCTGCGCCAGTGCGCGCCCTTCCTTTGACTGGATCGCGACGAAGCGGATGGCGTCGTCGCGCTCGTTTCGTAGCGTGTAGCGCACACCGCCCGAGCAGAGTACGCAGACGCCGTCATAGAGCCAGATCGGGGCGGGGATGCTGGTCATCGGGCCTCTTTACGGGAGAGGTTGACCGGGCGGAGAAAAAGTTTCATGCGCTTCCTGCGCAGCCGTGCCATGCTCTGCGTGCAATTGTCGAGCGACCTGAGACAGTTGACGATCTTGCAACGATTGGGGGGAATGCTGCGCAAATCTTGTGAAAGTATAGATTCGAGGCGAGCCGACTAACCGTGGGTCAACCCGGAACACCGCCTTCGATCATCGCTGCATCACACCAAGGTCGTCCTACAAATGTCGCCCGCACCGGTGCTATTGCTGCCCGGGCGCGGCGATAAACGTCGAAACGAGGAGATGTCCCAAATGAAGCGTCGTCAGTTCCTGCAGGTCGCCACAGCCGGCGCGGCCGCATCCGCTGTCGCAATGCCTGCGGTCGCGCAGTCCAATCCCGAGGTGAAGTGGCGTCTGGCGTCGAGCTTCCCGAAATCGCTCGACACGATCTATGGCGGCGCCGAGGTCATGGCGAAGATGGTCTCCGAGCTGACCGACGGTAAGTTCCAGATCCAGGTCTTCGCCGCCGGCGAAATCGTTCCCGCGCTGCAGGCGGCCGACGCGGTCAGCAATAACACTGTCGAGATGTGCCACACCGTCTCGTATTACTATGTCGGCAAGGACCCGACCTTCGCGGTCGCCGCTTCGGTTCCGTTCGGCCTCAATGCCCGCCAGCAGAACGCCTGGCTGTTCCAGGGTGGCGGCAACGAGCTGTTCAACGAGTTCTACAAGAAGTTCAACATCTACGGCCTGCCTTGCGGCAACACCGGCGCCCAGATGGGCGGTTGGTTCCGCAAGGAGATCAAAAGCGTCGCCGACATCAACGGCCTGAAGATGCGCATCGGCGGTATCGCCGGCTCCGTCCTGCAGAAGCTCGGCCTCGTGCCGCAGCAGATCGGCGGCGGCGACATCTATCCGGCGCTGGAGAAGGGCACGATCGACGGTGCCGAGTGGGTCGGCCCCTATGACGACGAGAAGCTCGGCTTCGCCAAGGTCGCGCCCTACTACTATTATCCGGGTTTCTGGGAGGGCGGCCCCTGCGTCCACGCCTTCGTCAACCTGGAGAAGTGGAACGCGCTGCCGAAGGCCTACCAGGCTGCGCTGACCGCTGCCTGCACCTATGCCAACACCCAGATGGCGGCGAAGTACGACGTGCAGAACCCCGCCGCGCTGAAGCGTCTCGTCGGCGCCGGCACCCAGCTGCGTCCGTTCCCGCAGGACGTGATGGAAGCGTCGCTCAAGGCCTCGAACGAGCTCTATGCCGAGATCTCGGCCAAGAACGCCGACTTCAAGAAGGCGATCGACTCGATGGTCGCCTTCCGCGGCGACCAGTACCTCTGGTGGCAGGTTGCGGAGCTGACCTTCGACATCTTCCAGGTCCGCAACCGCGGCAAGTAACAGCCGCCAATACGGCGTCGCTAACGAAGCCCGGCCGCATGGCCGGGCTTTTTCGTGGGCGGCGCGGTGCGGCAATACCAAGATGGGTTAGACCAAATACCTATGCAGAAATCGCATGGGGGCCATGTCTCACGCTTGCGCTAGCGCCGCATATCGCCTTTTCTGACGCTCTTGCGCGCGAACCGGAAAAACCGGCGCGCCTCGCATGCTCTGGGAGGAGCTCCTCACGATGAAGCGTCGTCAATTCCTGAAGGTCGCCGGTGCCGGCGGTGCCGCTAGCGTCATTGCCGCCCCGGCGATCGCGCAGTCCATGCCTGAGGTGAAATGGCGCGTCACCTCCTCGTTCCCGAAATCGCTGGACACGATCTACGGCGCTTCGGAAGTGCTGGCCAAGGCGGTTTCCGAGGCGACCGACGGCAAATTCCAGATCCAGGTCTTCGCCGCAGGCGAGATCGTGCCGGCGCTGCAGGCGGCCGACGCCGTGACCAACGGCACGGTCGAGATGTGCCACACCGCTTCGTATTATTACGTCGGCAAGGACCCGACCTTCGCCTTTGGCACCGCCGTGCCTTTCGGTCTCAATGCCCGCCAGCAGAACGCCTGGTTCTATCATGCCGGTGGCATGGACCTGCTCAACGAGTTCTACAAGAAGTACAACATCTACGCGCTGCCCGGCGGCAACACCGGCTGCCAGATGGGCGGCTGGTTCCGCAAGGAGATCAAGACGGTCGCCGACCTGCAGGGCCTGAAGATGCGCATTGGCGGTTTCGCCGGGCAGGTGATGAGCAAGCTCGGCGTCGTGCCGCAGCAGATCGGCGGCGGCGACATCTATCCGGCGCTGGAGAAGGGCACCATCGACGCGGCCGAATGGGTCGGCCCCGCCGATGACGAGAAGCTCGGCTTCAACAAGGTCGCGCCGTATTACTACTATCCCGGCTGGTGGGAAGGGGGCGCCTCGCTGCATTTCTTCATGAACACGGCGAAATGGGAGGCGCTGCCGAAGGTCTACAAGTCGATCCTGACCACGGCCGCTGGCCTCGCCAATATCGACATGCAGGCGAAATACGATGCGCGTAATCCGGCGGCGCTGAAGCGCCTGGTCGGCGGCGGCGCGCAATTGCGGCCGTTCTCGCAGGAGATCCTCGAGGCCTGCCTCAAGGCGTCCAAGGAGGTCTATGCCGAGACCAGCGCCAAGAATCCCGACTTCAAGAAGATCTACGATGCGATGTCGGCCTTCCGTGGCGATGAATATCTCTGGTTCCAGATCGCGGAATACACCTACGACAACTTCCTGATCCGCGCCCGTGCGGGCAACATGCTCTGAGAAGAGGGCGTTCTGCCGGTTCGCCGGCCAACTTTGGAATCCCCGGCCGTGAGGCCGGGGATTTTTGATTCAGACGCTGCCGGCGCGCTCGATCACCAGGACACGCGCCGGGCCAACGGGGTGGGCGACATGGGCGTCGCCTTCCTGAGCATGGAAGATGTCGCCGCGCCCGAGCCGCTGCACGGCTTCGACGCCCTCGGCGCGGGTGTGCATGTCGACCTCGCCGTCGAGGACGACGAAGACCTCAGGGCCGTCATTGACGTGCCATCGATAAGGTTGGTCGGTCCAGTGCAGCCGGATGGTGGCGTCGTCGATGCGCTCGATGTCGAGCGCCTCCCAGGCGCGGCTGCCAGTGAAGTCCTGCGGCTTGATCGTCCTCATTCCCGTTTCTCCAGATTGGAAGAGGCCTGGAATCTTCACCGGCGGCGGCGCCCATGCCATAGGCAAGATGCCGGCGATGCCTGCGATCGGCGGTTTCTGGAGGGATCTCGCTTGCGAAACGACGGTGAGCTCGACGCCATCGACCGGAAGCTGCTCGCGCTGCTCCAGGCCGATGCGCGCGCCTCCTTCACGGCGTTGGCGCGCGAGGCCGGGCTCTCGCGCACCGCGATCCAGGAGCGCATGGCGAGGCTCGAGCGCGAGGGCGTCATCCTTGGATATACCGTCCGGCTCGCCGACAGGCCGAAGGCCCCGGCCACGCGGGCAATCCTGTCCTTGCACATCCGCACGCGCCCCTGCGCGGCCGTGCTCGATCGCTTCAGGCACTGGCCGGAGATCGTCGCCTGCTATTCGCTGGCCGGTCCCGTCGACGCGATGCTGGTGGTCGAAACAGAGGACGCGCCGTCCCTGTCGCAACTGGTCGACAGGCTGAGCGCGGTGCCCGGCGTCGGCGAGATCGAGACGGCGCCGATCCTGGCCGAGAGCGTCAGGGCCACTTGAGCTGCGGTTGCCCTAGCCCGGCCTTGTTCGAAGCGCTATCCTGCCGATCTCCGCAAATCGGGGCACTCATGAAGCTGCCACTCGCCATCATCGTCGCCACGCTGGCCCTGCCAGGGCTCGCTGCCGCCCAGTCGATCGGCGAGCCGCTTCCCGGCCGTGGACCGGTCAAGGCCAAGCCGGCTGCCGCGCGTCCTGCGCCGGCGCAGGCGACACGCCCCTGCCCGGAATATGGGCCGGGCTTCGTTCGCGTCGAGGGCTCCTCGGCTTGCGTCCGCGTCGGCGGCGGCGTCCGCGTCGAGTTCGGCAAGAGTTCCAGCAATCGGCGTTACGGATCCAATGCCGAGGCGATGGTCTATGGCGAGGCGCGCAGCCAGACTTCCTTCGGCGAGATGCGTGCCGTGGTCAGCGGCCGCGCCCAGCGCGACAGCCTGAACCAGGGCTGGCAGCGCTGGTAAGCTTGGCGTCATTCTCGGGCGAAGCGAAGCGCAGACCCGAGAATTTCATGACGAGAAGGCGCTTGCCGGAGCCTCTTCCGGCCAGAGATGCTCGGGTCAAGCCCGAGCATGACGGGTGAAAAGAACAAAGCCCCGGATCGCCGATCCGGGGCTTCGTCGTTTCAGGCCGACATCTTACTGCAGATTCAGCGTCGGCGGGGCGTTGAGATCGAGCCCTGGCAGCCCGCCGGAGCCGCCGAGCCCCGGAATGCTGATGCTGTCGAGCTGCTTGTTGATCTGCTGCTGGTCGAGCTGCACGCCCGAGCTCTTGTAGTGCATCACCATCTGCGGGAAGAGCACGACGAGCGCGACCATGATGCACTGGATGACCACGAAGGGCACCGCGCCCCAGTAGATCTGCCCGGTCGTCACCGGCTCCATCATCTTGCCGGTGATCTTGTCCTTGTAGGCATTCTTCGGCGCCACCGAGCGCAGGAAGAACAAGGCAAAGCCGAAGGGCGGGTGCATGAACGAGGTCTGCATGTTGACGCCGAGGATGACGCCGAACCAGATCAGGTCGATCCCGAGCTTCTCCGCCGCCGGGCCGAGCAGAGGCACGACGATGAAGGCAAGCTCGAAGAAGTCGAGGAAGAAGGCGAGCAGGAAAACCATCACGTTGACGACGATCAGGAAGCCCGTTGCGCCGCCCGGCAGTCCGACGAGCAGGTGCTCGACCCAGACATGGCCGTTGACGCCATAGAAGGTGAGCGAGAACACGCGCGCGCCGACCAGGATGAACAGCACGAAGGCCGAGAGCTTCGCGGTCGATTCCGTCGCCTGCCGCAGCAGGTCGAAGGTCATGCGCTTCTTGGCCCAGGCGAGCAGGATCGCGCCGGCCGCGCCCATGGCGCCGCCTTCGGTCGGAGTCGCAACGCCGATGAAGATCGTGCCGAGCACCAGGAAGATCAGCGCCAGCGGCGGCACCATCACGAAGACGACCTGCTCGGTCATGCGCGAGAGCAGGTTGAGCCCGAGGAACTTGTTGACCAGTGCGATCACGAAGGAGACCGCAACTGCGATCGACATCGTCAGGATGACGAAGTCCGCGCCGCCGCCGACCTTGGTGAAGTACTTCATGTAGGCGATGGCGAGGCCGAAGGCGATGATCGTCACCACCAGCAGCGAGAAGCGGCGGGTCTTGCCGTCTGCGTCGCGCAAGGTCTGCGCTTCCGGCGGCAGGCCGGGCGCGCGCTCCGGCTTCACCATGGTGACCAGGAAGACATAGCCGGCATATAGCCCCGCCAGCACGAGGCCCGGGATGAAGGCGCCTTCGTACATGTCGCCGACCGAGCGGCCGAGCTGGTCGGCGAGCACGATCAGGACGAGCGACGGCGGAATGATCTGCGCCAGCGTGCCCGAGGCCGCGATCACGCCCGAGGCGAGGCGGCGGTCATAGCCGTAGCGCAGCATGATCGGCAGCGAGATCAGGCCCATCGAGATGACGGAGGCGGCGACGACGCCGGTGGTGGCGGCGAGCAGCGCGCCGACGAAGATCACCGCATAGGCGAGGCCGCCGCGGATTGGCCCGAAGAGCTGGCCGATCGTGTCGAGCAGGTCCTCGGCCATGCCCGAGCGTTCCAGCACCAGCCCCATGAAGGTGAAGAATGGGATCGCCAGCAGCACGTCGTTGTTCATCGTGCCGTAGATGCGCTCGGGCAGGGCCTGGAGGAAGTTCTCCTGGAACATGCCGAGCTCGATGCCGACCACCGCAAAGAACAGGCCGTTGGCGGCGAGCGCGAAGGCGACGGGATAGCCGAGCAGCAGGAAGAGGACGAGCGCGCCGAACATTACCGGCGCCATGTTGACGCGCAGGAAGTCGCCGATGCCGGCGGCGTGAGCGTCGCCGGTGTGCAGGCTAAGGAAGGCAGCGGCGGTAAGCGCGAGCAGCAGAGCGGCGGCGCGGACGGAACGTGCAAAGATCATCGAGCGGGTCCGGGAAACAGCTTGGCTCACGGGGCGAGGCCTTCGGCCCTGGCCTGATCGAGCAGGCGTTGGGCCTCGGCCTCGGCGGCGGCGGCATGGCCGCGCAGCGTCTCGTCGTCGTCGAGCTTGCCGCGCATGATCGCGATCTGCTTGATCACCTCGGAGACGCCCTGCAGCAGCAGCAGGAAGAAGCCGACGATGACGAGGCCCTTGGCCGGCCATTGCGGCAGCCCGCCGGCCGAGAGCGACTGCTCGTTGACCTGGTAGGAGCGCATGAAGAACGGGCCGGAGTGGTAGACCATCAGCGCGCAGAACGGCAGCAGGAACAGGAGATGGCCGATCAGGTCGATCCATTGCTGCACGCGCTTCGGCAGCAGGTTATTCACGATGTCGATGCGGATGTGCTCCTTCACCTGCAGTGTCCACGACGCGCAGAGCAGGAAGACCGCGCCGAACAGCACCCATTGCAATTCGAGCCAGGCGTTCGACGAGACGTTGAACAGCTTGCGGATGATGGCGTTGACCGTCGAGACAATGACGGCGACGAGGATCAGCCAGGCGACAGATTTGCCGATCCTGAGATTGAGCGTGTCGATAGCGCGGCTCAAAGCGAGGGGTGCGTCCACCTCAGTCCTCCCTGACCTCGTGGATTTCCGGCCGCATCATGCGGTTTGCGAAGGGCGGTTATACGATTGCTACATGCCGCACAACATTGCGCGGTGCAAGGCGCTGTGGATCAGTCCTTTCGCCTACGCGGCTCGCTGCGCAATGCAAGCAAGGCGACGACCAGCATCAGCCACATCATCGCCATTAGCGCCGGTGGCCAATGCGCCACCAGCGCGCTGATCAGGGCGGCCGCGATTGCGCCGGAGCCGAGCTGGATCGCGCCCGCGAGCCCGGCGGCCGAGCCGGCGAGCTCGGGCCGCGCCGAGAGCGCCGCTGCGGTCGCGCCCGGCAGGGTCAGTCCATTGCCGATCGCGCTGATTGCGAGCGGCAGGAACAGGGTCAGCGGCGTCCACCAGGGCGTCAGCGCGATCGCGAAAGCAACCGTGATTGCGACGAACGAAATGAGCAGGCCAGTCCAGGCCATCTTCGCCGTGCCGTGCCGGAGCACCAATCGGGACATCGCGAAATTGCCCACCATGTAGCCGAAGGCGTTGAGGATGAAATAGGCGCCATAGGTGTCGGAGCCACGCCCCATCGTCTCCACCACGATGAATGGCGCCGCTGCGATGAAGGCGAAGAATGCGGCCGAGGTCATTGCCAGCGCGGCCACGTTGCGGATGAAGCTGTGGTCGCGCGCGAGGTCGGGGAAGGCCCGGAAGATGCCGGTCAGCGCGGCCCGCACGCCGACATTGGGCGCCGTCTCGGGCAGGCGGAGCACGACCATGGCCAGCACGATCATCCCAACGGCTGCCATCGACCAGAAGATCATGCGCCAGCCGAAATTCGTCTCGATGTGGCCGCCGAGATAGGGCGTGACCATCGGTGCGACCACCATCACCATGGTCACCGTCGCGATCTGGCTGGCGGCTTCGTCGCGGCTCGCGGTGTCGCGGATGATGGCGCGTGCCAGCGCGAAGGTCGTGCCGGCTCCAGCGCCTTCGAGCACGCGCGCGAACAGCAAGGTTCCCGTGCTGTCGGACAAGGCGCCCAGCGCCGAGCCGAGCATGAAGACAGCGGTGCCGCCGATGACGCAGGGGCGGCGTCCGAAGCGGTCGGATAGCGGGCCGACGACGAGCTGGGTCAGCGCGACCGCGACCAGGAAGAGGGTCAGCGTCAGCTGGATGGTCGCGTAGCTGGTGCCGAGATTGCGGGCGAGGGCCGGGGTCGCCGGAGCCAGCATGTTGAGCGCGATCGGCTGCAGCGTCGAGATCGCGACCAGAACGGCGAGGGCGGGTTTCGCCTTCATAGCGGCTTGCCGCCTTCGGGCTTCAGCTGCGAATCGTGGCGGATGCGCTGGCGGTGCAGGGTGTAGAGGCCGCTGCCGACGATCAGCGCGATCCCGGCAAAGGCGATGGCGTCGGGCGTCTCGCCCCAGACCAGCCAGCCGATCAGCACCGCGATCGGGACGACCGAATAGCGATATCCCGCCACCACGCCGACATCGGTGTTGCGGAAGGCGCTGATGATGCTGAAGCCGCCGCCCGTGACCAGGACCGCAGCGCCTGCGAGATAGGCAAGCTCGATCCGCCAGGGCGGCTGCCAGGTTTCGACTGCGCTCATGCCGACGCCCAACAGGCCTACGACGACCACCGTGGTCAGGGAGATGACCGTCGAGGGGATGTCACTGGTGATGAAACGGGTCGTCAGGTCGCGGACGGCGACGAGGCCGGTGCCGGCGAGCGCGACCAGCGCAGCGGCGCTGAAGCCATCCGCGCTAGGGCGCATGACGATCAGCACGCCGACGAAGCCGACCGCCAGCGCCAGCGCCCGACGCCAGCCGACGGATTCGACCCGTAGCAGCACCGCCAGCAGGACGATGAGCAGAGGCGAGGCCATCACGATCGCCGTGATGTTGGCGAGCGGCAGCAATCCCAGTGCCCAGATGAAGGTCAGCGCGCCCAGCGCATCGACGCAAGCGCGCGCCAGCACCAATGGCCGCAGCCCGAGCGAAAGCTTGCGCCAGTCGCTCATGAACACGACAAGCGCGAGACTCGCCATGACGGCGAAGATGGTGCGCAGCGCCAGCGCCTGGCCGGCCGGGAAGACCTCTCGGGCGAGCTTCATCAGCGCGTCGTTGCAGCAGAAGAGCGTCATCGCCGCCATCATGGCGATGATTCCGCGGCGATTCTGGGCGGCGGTGGCCAAGGCGATTCCTGTCGGGGTCTTGCGCGCCGCCGCTCGGCCGGATCTGGCCGAACGGCGAGGCGCGGCGCCGGATCAGCGATCAGGCGTCGAAACGGGAGAGGCAGAAGGGCGAGAGGTCGAAGGCGGAGCGGCCGGTCGTGGCGAGGTCGGCGAGGATCTCGCCGATCGCGCTGGCGAATTTGAAGCCATGGCCGGAACAGGCCGAGGCGAACACCGCCTGCGGCACGCCGGGCACGGCGTCGATGACGAAGTCCTCGTCGGGCGAGACCGTGTAGATGCAGCCCTTCACGGTCAGCGGGTCGCCATTGGCGTCGGGGAGATAGCGCGCCAGGCATTCGCGGATCAGCCTGACCTGGTTCGGGCTCGGCGTGCGGTCGGGCTCGCGCGGATCCATCGGCTCACGCGCGAAATGCGGTCCGCCGAGCTTGAAGCCGGGATGCTCATAGAGCGGAAAGCCGTAGAAGGTGCCTTCCTCGACGCTGAGCAGGAAGACCGGGAAGGCATCTTCGCGGAACAGCTCCGGACGGCGCGTCGTGAACCAGCCGATCGCCTGGCGTACCGTCGTCATGGAGCGCGCCAGCTGCGGCACCGCATCCGTGATCCAGCCGCCGGAGGTGATCACCAGGCGCCCGGCCGAATAGGTCGTTCGTTCGGTCCGGACGGTGACGCCGCCATCTGCGGTCGGCTGCCAGTCGAGCATCGGCTCGCCGGTGCGGATATCGGCGCCTTTCGCCTGCGCCAGCCCGACATGGGCGTAGATCGCCTTCTCCGAGGCGACGAAGCCGCCGCCCGGTTGCCAGAGGCCGAGATGGCCTTCGGGCAGATGGAAGCCGGGGAAGCGGCGCATGATCTCGTCGCGGCCGAGCACTTCGTGCTCGAGATCGTGGTCGAGGCAGGATTGCAGCGAGGATTCGACCGGGCCGAGGCCCTCCGGCGCGAGATCGAGCGAGCCGGTGACATGCAACAGCTTCAGCCCGGCCGCCTCGCCGGTCTCAGCCCAGAGCTGATGGGCCCGCTTGACGATCGGCACGTAATGCGAGCCCTCGAAATAGGCGAGGCGGATGATCCGCGTCAGCCCATGCGAGGAGCCCATCGCATGGCCGAGGTCGAAGCGTTCGAGGCCGAGCACCTTTAGCCCGCGCTTGGCCAGATGCCAGCAGGCGGCCGAACCCATCGCTCCGACGCCGGCGACGATCACGTCGTAATGCGATGAACTCATCGAAGGTCCCTGGAGAAGCCGGCTGCGCCGCCGGTCGAAACTGCCTGCAATCTAGGCGGGCGGGCGGTGCCGGTCCATCCCGCCCAGTAGGTGAGCGCATCTGCGCCGCGGGCAGGGGTAGCGGCTGGATCGCCGGGGAGATTGCAACTTGCCGCGGCCGTCTCAGGGGTTTGTTAACCCTGTCGGCGCATGGTTGAGCATCCCTGTCTCGCCCCGGGAATGCCTATGCTTGCTCGCTCTGTCTGGCGCCTGTTGGGCCGCGCCGGCCCCGCTGCCGCGCCGGCTGCGTCGCAAGCCGTGGTCGCGACGCCGCAGCCGCAGGCGGCTCCTGCCGAGACGTCGATCAGCGAGGCGATCAACGAGTTGGAGAGCGATGTCGTCGCCGCGATGCGTCGTCTCAATGACGGGCTCGACCAGGCCGAGCATTGTTCCGAGCGTTCCGAAGTCCGCTCCCGCGAGATTCGTGGCGGCATGGCCGAATTGCGCGAGTCGGCGCTGCAGGCGAGCGAGAATTCGTCGGCGCTGGCGACCGCGACCTTGCAGGTCTCGGAAGCGGCCGAGCGGGTCGGCGCCGCCATGTCCGGCGCCCGCGACATGCTCGACAACGCCGCCGAGCGCGCCGAAGAGGCGACGGCGATGATCAACGGGCTCGCGGCCGCGACCAGCGAGATCCGCTCGATCGTCGACGCCATCGCCGAGATCGCCCGCCAGACCAATCTGCTCGCTCTCAACGCCACGATCGAGGCGGCCCGCGCCGGCGAGGCCGGCAAGGGTTTCGGCGTGGTCGCGCAGGAGGTGAAGTCGCTTTCCCTCGGCGTGCGCGAGGCGGTCGACCACATCCGCAATCAGGTCGACCGGCTGAACCAGACGGCGCAGGGCTCGGCCGCCGTGGTGACCGACGCCTTTCGCCTCGTCGGGGAGGTCAATCCGGTGATGGCGACCGTCGGCGAAGCCTCGCAGGAACAGGCGGCCGCCGCGGCCGAGCTGTCGCGCAGCGCCGAGGCGACCGCCCGCTTCATCGAGACGGTGCGCGACCGTGTCGGCGAGGTGGACCGCGTCGCGCTCGCCGCGGCGCAGGAGAACGTCGATGCCAGGCGGGCGCTGGCTGAAGGCGCGCGCCAGGCGGAGGGCCTGCTGGAGCGCTTCGTGCCGACGCTGCGCCATACCGTCTTCGCCGACCGGCGCCAGCATGACCGCTTTCCGGCCGAATGTCCGGTCAGGCTCGAATTCGGCGGCCGCGTCGTCGCCGGGCAGACCATCGACCTCGGCTTTGGCGGAGCCTTGCTGTCGGTCGTCGATACCGAGTTGAGAGCGCGGGCGCGCGGCACGATCGTGATCGAGAGCCTGCCGCCGCTGCCTTGCCGGGTGATGGCGCGCAGCGATTTCGGCCTGCATATCGCCTTCGAGCGCGGCGACGAGGAGACGCATGCGGCGCTGCATCGGCGGCTCGGCGAGATCGAGGAAGGCTATCGCCCGCTGATCGAGCAGGCGCAGGAGTTCGCCCATCGGGTTGCGGCCTTGCTCGAAGCGGCGTTGCGCACCGGCCGCCTCAGCGAAGAGGACCTGTTCGACACCGACTACGTGCCGGTGCCGGATTCCAATCCACGCCAGTTCGCCAACCGGGCGCTCCCGGTGCTGCAGGCGATCCTGCCGTCGGTGATGGAGCAGACCAAGGCGAGCGATCCGCGCCTCGTCTTCACCTTGCCGATCGACCGCAACGGCTATGTCCCGGTGCATCATCCCGAATACTCGCGGCCGCAGCGGCCGGATGATCCGGATTGGGACCCCGCCTATAGCCGTGACCGCCGCATCTTCGATGATCGCGCCGGCATCACCGCCGCGCGCTCGGCGCGACCCTTCATCATCCAGTCCTATCAGCGCGACATGGGCAGCGCCGGCATCCAGCTGATGCGCGAGGTCGATGCGCCGGTGCGCGTCGTCGGTCGTCATTGGGGCGGCGTGCGTATGGCCTACCGGATGGCGTGAGGCGTCGCCCTCTGGCGACGCCTCGTCCCGGTATGGTCAGGCGGCAGCGCTGGCCATGCACTGCGGGCAGGTGCAGCTCTCTCCGGCGCAGCCGATGAGACCGGCGCGACGCGCGAACAGCTTGGCGAGCGGGCTGTCATGCTTCGCTGCGACCCGCTCTGCCGCCAGCGCCCTGGCGAGCGCGCGCTCGCCGGAGCGGAAGGCTGCCTCGATCAGAGTGAGGTCGACGATGTCGCGCTGGGCCTTGCTGCCGCCGAAACGGATGGCGAGGCTGCGGATCGGCCGGATCAGACGCACCGTCTCGGCATAGCGGCCTTCGCCGAAGGCTTTCAGCGCCCGCATCAGCGGATAGCCGACCTCGCGGGTGAAGTCGGCATTGTCGCCGGCCGAGAGCAGCGCGATCCCCTGAGCCTCGATCGTCTGCTCAATCAGGTCGCGCCGGCCGGCTCCGACGAAGGCCATCACCGCGTGGAAATCGGTGAAGGCGTAGCCGCCGGCACTCCAGTCGGCCTGATAGCGCTCGGTCAGCCTGTGCCAGCGTGGCCCGACATCGATGCCGCGCAGATGCAGTCGCCAGAGCATCGCCGAGGCGTCGATCAGGTCCATGATCTGTGGCACGGCGACGCCCATGATCGGTCCATCGACGAGGGCAAGCACCTCGTCGATCTGTCCGAGTTCGAGATGATAGAGCGCCAGATGCCACCAGTTGTGCACGGCGAGGAAGCTGTCCGTCGTCCAGCTCGGCAGATCCTCGCGCATGAAGGCGATACCCTCGTCGTGGCGTCCCTGCATCTCGAGCACATGCGCCACGGCGTGGCGCGCCCAGCCGTCGCTTGCCTCGATCGCCAGCGCGGCTCGGCCCTGGCGTTCGGCCTGGTCGTAGAGGCCGTTTTCCTCCAGGCCGAAGGCGTGCATCGCCAGCAGCGAATGCCGCCCCGGCATGTCGCCTGACCAATTCGGCAGGGCGCGTGCGATCCTGTCCTTCAGCAGCCTGCCATTGCCGGTGAAGTAGTCGAGCTGGTGGCCGGCGATCAGAGCCAGCAGATCGTACGGGTGCTCGATCGCGACGTCCTCGATCACGCGCGAGGCCTCGTGCCAGCGACCGGCCGCGAGATGCGCGAGCGCCGCGAGGTGGCCGCGTTCCTGGGAGGTCGCCGGCAGGGCTTCGCCAGCTTCGATCGCCGCGCGCGCGACCGGGATCGCGGCCGGAGCAGTGCCGAGCAGGTAGAGCCAGGCCTTCAGCGCATGCGCCATGACGAAGCCGGGCTGCGCCTCGATCATCCGGTCGGCGGCGGAAACCGGGTCGCCTGCGAAGATCGAGAACAGGCGTACGGCGTCGGAATAGGCGAGGGCGGTGTCCTGGCTGGCGCCGGACAGGGTCTGGCCGCGGATATCGGTGACGATCATGGTCATCTCTTTCGGTGAGGGAAATGAAACGGGTCGGCTCAGCCCTGATGCGGCTCGACCGGCAGGTCGCGTTCGCGCAACGGCACGCCACCGACGGCGGCCTCGATGTCGAGGCGGGTGAGCCCGATATCGGCGAGCATGTGATCGTTGAAGCAGGCGAGTTCGAACGCCGCCCGCCGAATCCGCCGGCGCCTTGCGTGATGCTCGCGCCAATCCGCCAGCATCCGGCCGAGCCGGGCGAACGCCTGCAGCCAGCGCGAGCCGGAGCTGGCGTCACCGGCTGGCCGATACTGGAACTGACCGTGGACCTGGTAGAGCAGTTGGTTCCCGTGAATGCGCATCTGAGTTCTCCGAGGGATCGCTCGTTCCGGCATGGTGCCGGGCGGCGTCGGAGATGGCTTAGGCGGGAGGCGTCAGACGGGCGTGGAAGCAGCGTGAAACTTGCGGTAAATCGTCGAGAACTCCGCGGGAGCAGGGCGCGGCGATGAAGAGCCCAATGGTCGGGTCGTGCGGGGACGCCACAGCGGTCGAGCTCGGCTTGCTCGGCGGCTTCGAGTTGCGCGGCGCCGATGGCCGGGTGCTGGTGCTGCCGACCCGCAAGGCCGAGATGTTGCTGGCCTATCTCACTCTCCCTGCAGGGCAGGCCCATTCACGCGACAAGCTCGCCGCGCTGCTCTGGAGCGACCGCCAGGACGCACAGGCCCGTGGCAGCCTGCGCAATGCGCTGGCCGCTCTCCGAGCCGTGCTCGGGGCCGATGCCGTCCGAGGCGAGCGCGACATGGTGGAGATCGAGCCGGCTCGAATCTCAGCTGATATCGACCGCCTCGCCGCGGCCGCCGCCGGCGAAGCCACCGTCGACGATGCATTCCTGCAGCTTGCCTTGCGGGTGGAGCTGCTGGAGGGGGTCGTTCCCCCTTCGGAAGGATTTGCGGAGTGGCTCTCCTTCGAGCGCACGCGCTGTGACGGCCTCGCCGTTCGCGCGGCTCAACGCGCCATCGCTACGCATGAGCAAGCTGGGCGCTTCCCGGCTGCGATCGATTTGGCGCAGCGCCTCGTAGCACGCGACCCGCTGCGCGAATTCAGCCAGCGCCTGCTGATCCGCAGCTATCTGGCGGCGGGCGAGCACTCGCGGGCGAGCGTGCAGTTGCAGAGCTGCCGTGACGTGCTCGCCCGCGAGCTCGGCGTCGCGGTTTCGGACGAGACCGCCGCTCTGCTGCAGCAGAGCAGCATCGTGCGGGGCGCTGAAAGCCAGCCGTCCAAGGCGCCGCCGACAGTCGCCGGCGTCGTCGATGGCCGTTTCCCGGTCGCCGTGCTGCCTTTCGCCAATCTCGGCGGTGACCGGGGTGAGGACTTCATTGCCGAGGGGTTTTCCGACGACCTCGTCACCGAGCTCTCGCGCCGGCGGGAGTTCATGGTGATCGCCCGCCAGTCGAGCGCGCTGTTCTCGGGGCGGCCGGAAACGGCTTCGGCCGCGGCAACAGAGTTGTCGGTTCGCTATGCCTTGACGGGCAGCTTGCGTCGCGCCAGCGAGCAATTGCGCGTGACAGTGCAGTTGATCGACGCGCGCGGTAATCGCTGCATCTGGGCGCAGCGCTATGACCGCGCCGTCGCCGACATCTTCGCCGTCCAGGACGAGATTGTGGCCAGCATCGTCGCCAGCGTCGATGCCCAGGTTCGTCATGACGAGCGCGAGCGCGCCGCGCGCAAGCTGCCCCGCGAGCTCGACGCCTGGGAGCTGTTCCATCGCGGCCTGTGGCATGTCTATCGTTTCACGCGCGAGGACGTCTCGGCCGGCGAAGAGCTGTTCGAGCGCGCTCGCGGGCTGGCGCCCGACTTTGCGCTTCCGTATGCGGGCCTGGCCTATGCCGCCTTCGTCAAGGCGATCTGGTACTTCGTTGCCGATCCGAAGCCGGCCATCGTTGCGGGGCTGGCGCATGCCGAGCAGGCGATCTCGCTTGATGGCGACAGTGCCTTCGCCCATTTCGCGATTGGCCGCCTGCTGACCGTCGCGGGCGATCTCGACCGCGCCTTGCACCACCTCGCCTTGGCGGTGGAGCTCAATCCGAGCTTTGCCCAGGCGCATTTCGGTCTCGCCCAGGCGCAGATTTATGCCGCAAGGCCGGAGCAGGCGCTCGTCAGCATCGCGATCGCGCTCCGGCTCAGCCCGAAGGACCCGCTTGCCAGCATGATGCTGACGTTGAGCTCCTTCTGCCACTATGGCATGGCCGATTATGCGCAGGCTGAAGCCGATGCGCGCCGAGCGACCCAGCTGCATCGGCGTGAAACCTGGTCGCGGCTCGCCTTGGCCGCGGCGCTTGTCGCGCTGGATCGCATCGACGAGGCGAAGGCGGCTGTCGCCGAGGCGCGCGGGATCGAGCCTTCGTTGTCGCTCGACAGCTTCAGCCGGCTGGTCGCTTCGGTGCCGCAGGAGCTGCGAATGCGGGTCTGGGCCGGACTGAAAGCCGCCGGGATCGCGCTTCAGTCCTGACGCCGCCCCGCCGCCAGGATCGCATCGATCCAGCGCTGCGAGGTCAAGGCTTCCTCGCCCGTCACCACCGGATCGCGCCCCGCCTCGATCGCATCGAGGAAGTCGGCGATCACGGCGCGGTGGGCGTCATGCGGGAAGTCCATGATATTGGCGCCGCTGCCGGTATTGCCCTCGGCTTCGACCACCTCGGATCGACCGTCGAGGAAGGAGAGCTGCAGCCGCCCACCGACCAGAGCAGCATGGCCCTTGCTGCCGATGATCTCGATCCGCTCGGGATAGCCGGGATGAGCGGCGGTGGTGGTCACCAGCGTCACTGGGGCGCCATTGCCAGCCTCCAGCAGCGCGCCGACATAGTCCTCAGTCTCCATCTTGTGCAGCGAGGTGGTGCGCACCTGCGCCGCCACGACCTTGGACACGCCGACCAGCGAGCGGAACAGGTCGAAGGAGTGGATCGCCTGCGTCAGCAGCACGCCGCCGCCGTCACGGGCCATCGTGCCGCGGCCGGGCTCGTCGTAATAGCCTTGCGGCCGCCACCACGGCACTTGCAGCAGGCCGGCTTCGACGCTGCCGAGCTCGCCGCCATCGAGCGCCGCCTTGAGTCGCAGGCTCGCCGGCCGGAAACGATGCTGCAGCACGACGCCGAAGGCCTTGCCGGCGCGCCTTGCGGCCGCGACCAGTTCCTCGCCACGCGCTACCGTCAGTTCCAGCGGCTTCTCGACCAGCACATGCTTGCCGGCGGCGAGACAGCGCGCCCCGACATCGCGATGGCTCGCAGGCGGCGTCAGCACGATCACCGCCTCGACACTCTTGTCCGCCAGCATGGCGTCGATGTCGGTCGTGCCGGGGAAAGGGAACTGGGCGCGGTAGGCGTCGAGCCGCTCCTGTGAGCGGCTCACCACATGTCGGACATCGACCCTGTCAGCCAGATCCACGAGGCTGCGCGAATGGGGCAGGGCAGCCGGCCCCAGCCCGATGACGGCGATGCCGAGCTTGCGTGTCACTTTGCGTCAGTTCCTCTGACAGGCAGGCGCACGGCCCGGTCCTGCGCATGTAGAGCGAGCCGGCAGACCGTGAACATGTGCCGCTGCGTCGCCGCGGTCTCGCTGCGATCGGCGATATCGGCGATGAGGGCGCGGAAATAGGTCAGCGGTTCGCCCGAGGCATCGATATGGCGCGTGCCGGCCTTGTCGACCAGGAAGAGATGGTCGGTGCCGGGCCGGCCGGCGATGTCGACATATTTGCGCAGCTCGATCGTGCCTTCGGTGCCGAGGATGGTGAGTCGCCCGTCGCCCCAGGTCGGCAGGCCGTCGGCGGTGAACCAGTCGACGCGGATATAGCCGTTGGCGCGGTCGCTTCGCAGCAGGATCTCGCCGAAATCCTCGAAATCGGGCAGGTCGGCCAAGCCGAAATGACCGGTGCCGGAGGCGGCGATCTCGGCATCGGGCGAGCCAGTGAAATGCAGGAACTGGTCGATCTGGTGCGAGGCGATGTCGGTGAGGATGCCGCCAAAACAGCGCTTGTCGAAGAACCAGTCCGGCCGGATCGCCCGGTTCAGCCGGTGCGGCCCGAGGCCCACCGTCTGCACCACCCGCCCGATCGCGCCGTCCGCGATCAGCTTGCCGGCGACGATGGTGGCCGGGACGATGAAGCGCTCGGAGAAGCAGACCGAGAAGATGCGGCCCGTGTCCGCGACGACCTTCTCGACGTCGGCGAGCTGCTCGAAGCTGGTGACGCCGGGCTTGTCGACCATCACGTCCTTGCCGGCGCGCATCGCCTGGACAGCGAGGGCAGCCCGCTCCGAAGGGATGCCGGCACAGACGATGAGCTCGATCGCGGGATCGTCGAGCAGCGATTCTGCGGACGCCTCCCGCAACTGCGGGAAGCGCTCGCGGAAGCCGGCGAGCACGCGGGGGTCGCTGGTCTCAGGATCGAAGCCGGCGCAATCCGCGCCGGCCTCGAGCAAGCCACCGACCATATGGTAGATATGGCGGTGGTCGAGGCCGATGGCAGCAAAGCGCATCTTACTTCGGCGCGTGGCCGACGCCGATCTCCTGGTCCCAGCGCCGGAAGGCGGCGACCAGGCGCGCGGGCGTCAATGGCGGGCGGGTCGGCAGGCTGGCGATCAGCCCGTCATATTCGGGCCGGCCGAACTCCTTCAGCACGTCCTGGCTCTCCTTCGGTGCCATCGCCAGGGTCACGCCCTTGATCGCCGGGCCGGGATAGAAATAGCCCTTGTCATAGGTCGCCGCCTGGGCTTCCGGCTTCAGCAGATGCGACATCAAGGCGAGGATCACCGGGATCTTCTCTGCCGCGACACCCTTCGGGATGCACATGAACTGGGTATCGGGAATCCAGTGCGTGTTGGCGATGGTGAAGACCTTGGCCTCCTTCGGCACGATGCCGAGCGCCCGCGGATTGATGTCCCAGCCCAGCGTCGAGACGATGCAGTCGCGCGTGCCGTCGCCGAGCTCCTTCATCGTCGCGGCGGTGCCGGTCGGATAGTAGTCGATCGCCGTGCCGAGCTCCTTGAGATAGGCCCAGGTCTTGGCCCAGCCATTCATCGGGTCGGTCGGATCGCTGTCGCCGAGGATGTAGGGCATGCCCTGCAGGAAGGTCCAGCCGGGCCCGGAGTTGAGCGGGCGGGCATAGGTGAACCGGTTGGGATTGGCCTTCACATAGGCCATGAACTCCTCGGCCGTCTTCGGCACCGTCTTGACCTTGTCGGCCATGTATTCGAACAGCGGCCCGGACGGCGAGTAGACGACGGCGACGCCTTCGTTCTGGCCGAAATTGCGCTGCATCATCAGCGCCTGTTCGTGGTAGATCTCCTCGGCCTTCGGCAGGCTCGCCGTGTGCGATTTCCAGACGTCGACCCACAGCCCCTGCTGGATGCCGTCCGACATGGCGCCCGGCCCGGTCAGCACCATGTCGATGTCGACGCGGTTGGCGTCCTGCTGCGCCTTGAGCTTGGCCGGCAGCTCCGGCGAGGGCGCGCGCGAAAAATTCAGCCGAGAGATCAGCTTCGGATTGTCCTTGGCGAATTTCTCGATCGAAGCCTGGGTCAGCTGCAGATTGCCGGCGACGTCGATGATGTTGAGCATCACCGGGCTGGCCGGCATCGCGCTCTGGGCGAAGGCTCCGCCGGCGGAGAGCGCGGCGAGGCTGGAAGCGCCGGCGATCACGCCGCGCCGTGTCGGATGGCTCATGATACCTCCCTATGCTGGCCAGCTCTGCTGCGGCCTTGCCGGTATACTAGTACACAAGGCGCAGCGGGCAAGATGCGACGAAAGCAGGGGCGGGCTGCGTCGGGCTGGAGCGCTGCGGGTCAGCCGACGGGTGTCATGGGCGAGCCGGAAGGCGGCGGTCGAGGCAAAGCGCTGCTCAGCGCATCCGCCAGGAATTCGACGAGCGCGGCCACCCGCCGGTTCGCAGGCCCTGCCGGTTGGACGCAGTACAGATCGATGTCGCCCGCGTTATAGCTGTCGAGCGCGGTCTCCAGTCGGCCGGTCTGCAGTTCGTGTTGAATGTCCCACTCGTTCTTGAGGATCACGCCAAGCCCCTGACACGCCCATTCCCGCAGAACGTCGCCGTCACTGACCTGGCGATCTCCGGACACTTTGACGACGAAGTGCCTGCCACCGTCGCGGAAGGGCCAGGCCGAGAGAGGCGCCCCGGGCCGTGCCAGGACGAGGCAATTATGGTGGGCCAGATCGCGCGGATGCACGGGCTTGCCGGTCCGCGCCCAGTAGTCGGGCGCTGCGCATACGAGACGTTGCCCGCGGATGAGCAGGCGGGCCCGCAGGCGTGAATCCGGAAGCGGGCCGCTGCGCAGCGCCAGGTCGAAGCGCTCTTCGATGAGGTCCACCGTGTCGTCACTCAAAATCAGCGTCATGTGGACGGCTGGGTGTTGTCGTTGAAAGGCATCCAGCAAGGGCCGCAGCCGCGTGCGACCGAAGTCATTGGTGGCTGTCAGCCGGATCGGTCCGGCCAGCGTGCCGTTTTCCCGCAGGCTGCCCACCGCCACGTCCCATTCGGCGACGATGCGGCGCGCGTCGGCCAGCAGCGACGCGCCCTCATGCGTGAAAACCAGTCGGCGGGTCGAGCGCACGATCAGCCGAGCACCGAGCTCGTCTTCGAGCTGGCTGACGGCGAGTGCCACCGTCGAGGTCGCCAGCGCACGCTGGCGCGCGACGCCGGAGAAGCTGCCCTTTTCCGCGACATCGAGAAACAGGCGAAGCGCGTCGATGCGATCCATTTTTCGAAAAGCTCGTAAACTTATTTGCCGATCGGCATGATTATGCAGCAAGCGATTGGGAATTATAGTGTCTGCATATCAACTGCGGTCAGACGAAAGGGAGATCCGATCGTGCTCATCGACTTCAAGGACAAGCGGGTTCTCATCACCGGCTCGACCGCCGGCATAGGGCTGGCCGCCGCCAAGGGCTTCCTGGCGGCAGGCGCCTCGGTGGTCATCAATGGCCGCACGCAGCAAAGCGTCGACGCGGCGATCGGACGGCTGGCCGACCCGGCCGGCCGCATCCATGGCTTTGCAGGCGACCTCGCGAGCGGGGAAGGCTGTGAGCAACTGATCCGGCAGCACCCCGATTTCGACATCGTCATCAACAATCTCGGCGTCTTCGGGCCGCAGGATTTTTTCGAGACGCCCGATGAGGTGTGGGAGACGTTCTTCCAGACGAATGTCATGTCCGGTGTCCGATTGGCGCGCGCCTACACGCCGGCAATGGTCGAGCGTGGCTGGGGGCGGATCGTCTTCGTCTCCTCCGAGTCAGGGCTCAACATCCCTGCCGACATGATCCATTACGGTTTCACCAAGACTGCCCAGCTGGCGATTTCGCGAGGGCTGGCGAAGCGCCTTGCCGGTACCGGAGTGACGGTCAACGCGGTCCTGCCCGGCCCGACGCTGTCAGAGGGCGTGGCAGACATGCTCAAGGCCGACGTCGAACGAACTGGCGACACTCTTGAGAAGGTGGCGGCGGATTTCGTGCGTGCCCATCGCGCCTCCTCGATCATCCAGCGGGCCGCCAGCGTCGACGAGGTCGCCAACATGATCCTCTATGTCAGTTCCGAGCAGGCATCCGCCACGACGGGCGCTGCCCTGCGGGTCGACGGCGGCGTCATCGACAGCATCGCTTAGAGCATTTTCGAGCGACGCGGACACCTGCTCGCGCAGGAATCACGACAAGACGGACAGACGCGGCACTTCCGCGGTGCACTGCAACGCCTAGCTGTTGGCCGCCTGAGCCATCCCTCTTTGCCATGAAACCGATCCCCGCCGTCGCCCGCCGGCGGACGGTAAACCATGTCTCGCATCCTGAAAGGACACGCAATGACCCATCCGATCATCTCGGCGATCGATGAGCGCCGCACAATAAACCTGTTCGACGCGTCGCGCGGCATCAGCGACGAGCAGATCAGCGAACTGATCAGGCTCGCGACGAAGGCGCCGACCTCGTTCAACCTGCAGAACTGGCGCTTCATCGCGGTCCGGAGTCCGGAGCAGAAGGCCAGGCTGCGCAAAGTCGCCTGGGATCAGGCGAAGGTCACCGACGCTGCCGTGACCTTCATCATCTGTGGCCAGCTGACGGACGAACGGGTTCTGGCGGAGCGCCTGGCGCCTGTCGTCGCGGCCGGAATCATGCCTGCGACGATGGTGTCCGGTTGGGAGACGGGCGCCCGTAGTCTCTATCGTGACCAGCCCTGGCGCCAGCGCGACGAGGCGGTTCGGACCGCGACGTTCGGAGCCGGAACCCTGATCTTCGCCGCCCATGCCTTGGGCCTGGGTTCATCACCGATGATCGGCTTCGATCCCGAAGCTGTCTCGCAAGCGTTCGGGCTCGGGCCTGATGAAATTCCGGTAATGCTTGTCGCAGTCGGCCATGCCACTGCCGAGAACTGGCCGCAAAAGCCGCGCCGACCGCTGTCGCAGGTGCTTGAGTTCGTCTGAAAGCGTCGCACACAGCTGGCGGGCATGCTGCAGTCGCCTGCCTGCTGCCTTTGGTCATCGAAGCGGCTTCAGCCGCCGGTCACGCTCATATGCCGGCCGACCGCGGCGCGCGGCTGGCGCCGGTCGATGACGAAGTCGTGGCCCTTGGGCTTGCGCGAGATCGCCTCCTCCATCGCCCGGTAGAGCAGGGCGTCGTCGGCCGAGGCGCGGATCGGGGCGCGCAGGTCTGCCGCATCCTCCTGGCCGAGGCACATATAGAGCGTGCCGGTGCAGGTCAGCCGCACGCGATTGCAGCTCTCGCAGAAATTATGGGTCATCGGCGTGATGAAGCCGACGAGGCCGCCGGTCTCGCGCACCCGGACATAGCGCGCTGGCCCGCCGGTCCGGTAGGGATCGTCGTCGAGCGTGTAGCGGTCCATGAGATTGGCCCGCACCATCGAGAGCGGCAGGAACTGGTCGAGTCGCGCCGGCTCGATCTCGCCGAGCGGCATCACCTCGATCAGCGTCAGGTCCATGCCGGACCCATGGGCCCAGTGCATCAGCCCCTCGATCTCGTCCTCGTTGACGCCCTTGAGCGCCACCGCGTTGATCTTGACGCGCAGGCCGGCCTTGCGCGCCGCTTCGATCCCGGCGAGCACCTTGGACAGGTCGCCCCAGCGCGTGATCTTGCGGAACTTCTCGGGATCGAGCGTGTCCATCGAGACGTTGACGCGGCGCACGCCGCAATCGGCCAGCTCCTGCGCATAGCGGGCGAGCTGAGAGCCATTGGTGGTCACGGTCAGCTCGTCGAGCGCGCCCGAGGCGAGATGGCGCGAGAGCGAGCGGAACAGGTTCATGATGTCGCGCCTGACCAGCGGCTCGCCGCCGGTGATACGGAGCTTGCGCGTGCCGCGCGAGACGAAGGCGGTGGCGACGCGGTCGACCTCTTCGAGCGTCAAGAGGTCGCGCTTCGGCAGGAAGGCCATGTCCTCGGACATGCAGTAGACGCAGCGGAAATCGCAGCGGTCCGTCACCGAGATGCGCAAATAGGAGATGTCGCGGCCGAACGGGTCGGTCAGCGGCGCGCGCATCAAGGGTCTGACGGGGTCATGCAGCACGATGGCTGAAATCCTCGGGCGATCGCGGTCTTGCGGCGCAGTGCGCCTGCCGTTGCTCTGATATAGGTAGCGAGCATTGTCGGCGGCAAGCCCGCGGTCAAGCCGGCTGATCGTCGCAAGCGCTTCTGGAGAAACACGAAGATGTCAGATTGGCCGAGCGAGATCCGCCTCTCGAAGGACCGCCGCACCCTGCACGTCACCTTCGAGAGCGGCGAGAGCCATGCGCTCCCGGCAGAATTGCTGCGGGTCGAGAGCCCTTCGGCCGAGGTCCAGGGCCATGGCCCGACGCAGAAGCAGACCGTGCCGGGCAAGCGCGAGGTCGAGATCCTCAAGGTCGAGCCGGTCGGCCACTATGCCGTCCGCCTGACCTTCGACGACATGCACGACACCGGCATTTATGGCTGGGACTACCTGCGCGAGCTCGGCCGGGACGGGGAGGCGAAGTTCCAGGCCTATCTCGACGACCTCGCCGCGAAGGGGCTGTCGCGGGAGCGGAATAGACGCGTTTAAGGCAGGCCGCTTCGATCGACCGAACCGAACCCGTGTCCCGGACGTAGATGCTTCTGAATGCGCCTGACGCGCTTCAGGGAGGGTGTCATGCACGCTAGGGTCATCGTCGCCGGCTTGGGTCTGGCGGTTTTTCTGTCGGGCTGCATGGCAATGGGCGGGCCGACGCGCAGGGCGCCAGAACCGTTGAAGGCGATCGATGCGGGCCGATTCTACAGCGGCCTCTGGCACGAGATCGCCCGCCGTCCGATGGCGATCACCGATGGCTGCGTCGCTGGTGCGACGGAATACAAGCGCGACGCCGGTGCCGGTATCGAGGTCCTCGATTCCTGCCGGATGGGCACGCCGGCGGGCGAGCTCAAGACGATCGGAGGTCCGGGCCGTATCCTCGATCCTGGCACGAATGCGAAGCTCCGGGTCGACTATCGCCTATACGGCTTCATTCCGGTCACGCGCGACTATTGGGTGCTGGATCGCGCCAACGACTACAGTTGGTTCATCTCGGCCGACCCGGAGTTCCGCGACCTCTATATCTTCTCCCGCAACCCGCAGATCGGCGAGGCGCAGCGGCGTCGGCTTGTCGGGCGCGCCCGAGCGTTAGGCTATGACGTGACCAAGCTCGAGTTTCCCGAGATGCCGCCGCGGTGAGCCTGCCTGATCCATGGAGAAGGGTGGGCATAAGTCACCCTTTGCGGTCGGAGGTCGATCACGCATCGATGCGGATCTTGATCGATCCCTCGCCGGCGCGCCCCTGATATCGGCTTCACGGCATCTGCTCCGATCCGCATCGAATCCTTATGTCGTCCGGCCTAGCTTGCGCCCGTGCCGTGCTCGTTCGCTTTCGGAGCCGGGACGCCATCGCGCCCCGGCCGCCCCGTGGGGTTTGGTGGCCTCCCGCTTTCGTTTTGCTGCCCGAGCCCGGCGAAGGCGCGGCGGAGCCCCAATCCGTCGCGCCTCCACCGTCAATCCGTTCTGCCGAGGTCGACATGGATCACTGGCTTCATGGGATGTTCACAGCCCTCGTCACGCCGTTTCGCGCCGGAGCCTTGGATGAGCCGAGCCTGCTGCGCCTGGTCGACTGGCAGGTCCAGGAAGGCGCCGATGGCATCGTATTGGGCTCCGCGAGCGGCGAATACTCGACGCTGACCGGCAATGAGCGCATCCGGCTCGTCAGGCTGGCGCGTGCTGCAGCCGGACCCGGCTATCCGATCCTTGCCGCCGCGGGATCGTATTCGACCGCCGACAGCATCGCCGAGGTCAAGGACGCTGCTGGTGCGGGCGCGAGCGCCATCCTGTTGCGGCTGCCCTACTATAACCGGCCGACGCAGGCTGGCCTCGTCCAGCATGTCCTCTCGGTGGCGGAGGCGACCTCGCTTCCGGTGATCGTCGACAACGACCCCGATCGCTGCGCCGTCGACCTCATGCCCGAGGCGCTCGCCGAAATGGCGGGGCATCCGGCGGTCGTCGGCATTCTCGAACGGCGCGGCGACATCGCCCGCTGCGATCGCATCATGCGCAGCTGCAGCCGACATTTCCTGCGCCTGACCGGGGCTGGAGACAGCATCCCGTTCTATCTCGCCGCTGGCGGCTGCGGCGCGGTCACCAGCATCGGCAATCTTGCGCCGCGCCTGTTGCGCCGCATCAGGGAGGCCTGCCGCGCCGGCGCTTTCGATCAGGCCCAGACCCTGCAGCGGCGGCTGATCCCGCTTCACGGCCTGCTGTCGCGGGAGCCGGACCCGGTCGCGGTCAAGCTGGCCTTGTCGTTCCAGCATCCGGGCGTCAGCCCCCTCTGCCGGCTGCCCTTGGTCGCAGCGCAGCCTTCGCTCCGGGAGGAACTCAAATACGCGCTCGACGACCTGCCGCGGCCGATCAATGACCATGCGGCCGGGCATCGCTCGGCGGCCTAGTTTCGGGCAACGAAAAAAGGCCGACGCGAGGCCGGCCTTTCCGAAGCTCCGCAAGTCTTGTCGTTCAGCGGGCGACGACGACGCGGGTGCCGACCTTGGCGCGCTCGTAGAGGTCGATCACGTCCTCGTTCAGCATACGGATGCAGCCCGAGGACACCGCCTGGCCGATCGTCTCCGGCTCGTTCGAGCCGTGGATACGATAGAGGGTCGAGCCGAGATACATGGCACGGGCGCCCATCGGGTTCTCCGGGCCGCCGGGCATGAAGCGCGGAAGGTCTGGCCGGCGCTTCAGCATCTGCGCGGGAGGGGTCCAGGTCGGCCATTCCGCCTTGCGGGTGATGGTCTGGGTGCCACCCCATTCGAAGCCCGGGCGGCCGACGCCGACGCCGTATCGGACGGCCTTGCCGTCGGGCAGCACGTAATAGAGGCGGCGTTCGGCGGTGTTGATCACGATCGTGCCGGGGCGATAGGTGCCGCTGAACGAGACGATCTCGCGCGGGATCGCGGTCGCCTGCGCCTTGGCGGGGTCGACATAGGAGACGAGGGGCTGGCGGGTAAGCGGGTCGATCTCGGCGACGGCGGCGGTCGCCGTGGCCGCGACGGCCGTGCCGGCGATCAGGGCCAAACGGAAGGAGCGGAGCATTGCGGCCTCGGAAGGGAATTGGAGGATTGCGGGCACGAGGAAAGGTGACAGAAAAACGTCAACAATTCCCAAATCTCTGGCAGAGCGGCGGCTGCCGTTCAATCGATCGGCGTTCACATCGACGCGACCTCTTAAGCTTTGAAGGCGCCCGTTGCGGGGTTGCAACAGGCGTAGGCGTCTACCTTGGCGGTTGCGGTGATTTGGGCGATTTTCGGACAAAAGCGCGGCGCCGAGAAAAAGTTCCCTGAGGCGAAATGCGGCTGAACCGGGATGCGAGATCGACGGCGGAACCTCCGTTGCGCTGCGACGTTGTGATGGCGCCGTCCACTTGGCGGTGACTTCGAGGCCTGCCGACAGATGATTTCCGACGACAGTGAGGAACAGCGCATTATCCGGATTGCGCGAGCACTCTGCCGCTCGGCACGGATCGATCCCGATGCGGCAATCGACGATCGCACCCGTCCTCTTCTTCCTGCAGTCCAACATGCCGACGTTGAATCGCGCCCGGCCTGGATTGCCTTCCGGGATTCGGCCCGCGACTTTGCCGCCCGTTATCCGCGCGAGATCGTGAGCTGCCTGTGACGCCTTCTCCGATTGCCGTTAACCGGCGGTTCGCCTAGTCTTCAGATCGAGGGGCAACTTCCGATTGCAAAGCCGGACCGGCTCTGGTCCGCTTCTGCGAAACGCCGGGAGGTTCGCCATGCCTGCGTGCCAACTCAACGCCGGACCAGATGAACTCGCTGCCCTCGGGACAGCCTTTCACGAGGCCTGGCGGCATGTCGGCCCGATCTATGGGCCGTTCGAGAACCCCCATCGCGAATGGCTGGCGCGCCTGATTCTCGGCCTGCGCCGCTCCGGCCATTCTGGCGACATCGCTTTGCTCGCGATCGAGCAGTTCATGGCGACCGCGCCGCTGGCCGAATGGGCGAACAGCGCGCGCGAAACCCGCCAGCCTCCAGGGCCGACCGCGCGAAACTGAGCGCGCGCCGCGCGACCTCCGGTGATCGCGTCCGGAGCATGCCCGTTTTGCGGGCAACGTTGCCGTAATCTTCGCACGCAATCTGCGCCGTGCTGACCCGGTCCGACGCTCGGACCTGCGGTCGCGAGGAGCCGGTGAACCCGTCTCTCACTTGTCTGGCCTGATGCGTCGGCGGCCGCCACGGCCGCCGCAAGGAGTCTTTGATGAAGCGTCTCATCCCGATGGTCGGCCTGCTGGCTCTGCTCGCAGCTCCGGCCCTGGCGGCCGATCGTCGCGCGCCGGTGCAGCAATACCAGCCGGTCTATTCGCAGCCGCGCGCCTACAACTGGAACGGCTTCTATGCCGGTGTGCATGCCGGCGCGGCCTTCGACCGTTTCAGCGGAACTGCCAAGAAGAGCCGCAACGAGACCCTGCTCGGCGGCCAGCTCGGCTACAACCTGCAGATGGGCGGCCTCGTCACCGGCCTCGAGGCTGATATGTCGATGAACGGCTTCGGCAAGGGTAACAAGCGCACCGGCGGCACCAGCGCCGACATGCGCTATGTCAGCACCCTGAAAGCCAGAGCCGGCTTCGCCTTCGACCGCGTCCTGGTCTACGGCCTCGGCGGTGTCGCCTATGGCAGCCTGAAGGCGAGCGACGGCCTGGCCTCGAAGGAGAAGAGCAAGGTCGGCTATGTCGTCGGAGCCGGCGCCGAATACGGCATCACCGACAACCTCTCCGCCAAGCTCGAATACAACTACGTCTCGCTCGGCAAGCAGAACTTCCAGTTCGCCAATGGCCGCACCCGCGTCGGCGTCAACGAGCACCTGGTCAAGGCCGGCCTGAACTACCGGTTCTGATCCCCGAATTCCGGGCCGGGACACCGGCCCGGACCATCTTGCGGCCTCCAAGGCCGCGCCCAGGCATGGATGGAGCGTGATGCGTCTGGATATTTCGCCCCTATTCCGGCATCACGTTCCATCCGTGCACCCTGATATGATCCCTCAATGCGTGCCCTGATCGTCGAGGACGAGCCACAATTGATGGCTTTCCTGTCCTCGCTCCTCACCAATGCCGGTCTCATCGCCGATCGCACCACGACGATCGATGCTGCGCTGGCCGCCCTGCGCTCGACCCCGTTCGACATCGCCATCGTCGACCGGCGCCTGCCCGATGGCGACGGTCTCTCGATCGTCAAGGCGCTGAGCAACTCCGATACGCGGCCCGCCTTCCTGATCCTGACGGCGCGCGACGCCAAGGCCGACGTGATCGAGGGCCTGAACGGCGGCGCGGATGACTATTTGATCAAGCCCTTCGAGCCGGAGGAACTGCTGGCGCGATTGCGCGTCATATTGCGTCGGCGCAATCCCAAGCGCTCGCTGGTGATCACCGCCGGCAATCTCTCGCTCGATCTCGAGGGACGCTCCGCCTCCGTCGGCTCGGAGATGCTCGACCTGCGCCGGCGTGAAGCGCTGATCCTGGAGGCGCTGGTCCAGCGCGTCGGCCGCGTCGTCACCCGCGATGTCCTGATCGAGGCGGTCTACGGCTTCGACGACCTGATCGAGTCCAACACCCTGGAAGCGCAGATCTCGCGGCTGCGGCGCAAGCTCAAGGAGGCCGACGCCCGCGTCGAGATCACCTCGCTGCGCGGCATCGGCTATATGCTCCGGGTGTCGGAAGCGGTGTGTTAGGTCGCTTACCGTCTTTCCGGGGCAGGCCGCAGGCCTGAGCCTGGAACCCATGAACACGCCGTGCCCGAACAGGTGAAGCGGCTCAGCCTCCGCCGTTCCGGCAGCGTCGAGTTCATGGGTTCCGGGCTCGCTGCTGCGCAACGCCCCGGAATGACACCAGCCCGGGTAAATGCGCTGAGCCGCTTCTCAGGCCCCACCGCCCTCGCGTGGCGGGAAGACGAGGCGCACCGTGGTGCCGCCACCTGCTCGGGCGAGTATGGCGAGCGTGCCGCCATGGGCGGCCATGATGTCGCGCACGATGGTCAGGCCGAGCCCGGCGCCGGTCGAGTTCGGCGACATCCGGTTGAACGGCTCGGTCACTTGCGTGCGGTCGGACGGCGCGATGCCGACCCCGTCATCGCTGACTTCCACCACGGCGCCGTCGATTACCTTCACCAGGATCGTCGACTTGGCCTGAGCATGGCGCAGCGCGTTGTCGACGAGATTGGCGATCGCTGCCCGCACCGTCGGCTCATTGGCCTCGATCAGCGATTGGCGCTCGCCTTCCTCCTCCAGCGCGATGTCGGCATCGTTGCTCAGAATCAGGGGTGCGAGGTCGGCCAGCACGGCGCGGGCGATGCGATTGAGCTGCAGTGGCTCGAAGGGCAATTCGGTGCTGTGCAGCCTGGCGAGTTGCAGCATCGACGAGACGATGGTGGTCAGGCGACTGACATCGGTGGTGAGCGCGAGCCGCATCTGATCGTTCGGCAGCGCGTCGATCCGGCCGCGCATGACTGTCAGCGGCGTGCGCAGTTCATGCGCGACATTGTTCATGAAGCGTCGCTGCACCTCCATATTCCCCGCGATCTTGTCGAGCGCGGCGTTGAGCGCCGTCGTCAGCGGCATCAGCTCGATTGGAATCTCTTCGGTCGGCAGCAGGCCGCGGGGCGCCTTCGGGTCGATCCTCGCGGCGGCTTCCGCGGCGCTGCGCAACCGCTCGCCGATATAGGACACCGACATCGCGATCGCCCCGGCGATCAGCAGCCCGAAGACGACCGAGATCGCCAGTGCCGAGCCGGCGATCGCGCGCAAGTAGTAGCCTAGGATCAGGTCCCAGCCGGGCAGGCCGCCGCCGGTCGCCACGATGAAGCGATTGCCTTCCTTCTCGATCACGTCGAAGGCGAGCGCATTGTCACCGCCGACCCGCATCTGCGCGGCGATGGTCGGGCCGTCGAGCCGGATGTCGATCGGCAGGCCCGGCCGCAATTCCGGTGCATACTCGACGACGGAACGTCCATCGGAGACCAGGTACCAGAGCGAGGGGCTGGTGCGCTCGATCCGGGTGAGGCCGGCGGTCTTCTCGACCTGCAAGGCAGCGCCGGAAGGCTGGCGCACGCTTTGCTGGATGATCTGGGAGGTGACGTCATTGCGCAGGGCGCCGGGATCCTCGGTGATCAGGGCGAAGGCGATGACGGCGCCGATGAAGGCGGTGAACAGGACGATGCCGAGCAGCGACAGACGAATCGTGAGGGCGCGTGACAGGGAGATCATGGCCGGGAAATGCCGCTATGCCACGCTGTCTCGACGAGCGATCTCGTCGGCCGCGTCTGGCGCAGGATCGATGCAGCGTTGCGAGTCGTCACGGAACCTCGATGCGGGTATGGCTTGCGGAACCGGACGCTCGCCTCTTCTTGTCTCTGCATGGACCGTATCGCCATTGCCGTTCAACTCTCTTCCGGAGCTGCCGGCCTGATGCATGCGCGGCGTGTCATGTCGGGATGGCCCGGGCTGCGCCTCATGCTCGCCGCGCTGCTCGCCTTCGTGCCGGGCCTCGCGCTGGCGCAGGGCGCGGTGACGAAGGGCGAGGTCCGGGCCGGCCAGCTGCCGACGACCTCGCGGCAGGATATCTCCAGGCTGGTCGAAGGCGTGTTCGACACCGCATCCAAGACGGTCAGCATCCCGATCGAGCGCTCGCTCGCGCTCTTCGGCGAACCGAACGCCTATATCATCGGTGGCGAACTCAGCGGCTCCTTCGTCCTTGGCGGGCGCCATGGCAGCGGCGAATTGCGCTTTTCCGATGGGGTTCCGACGCCGGTGACCTGGTCGGCGCTGTCGGTCGGGATCGGGCTCGGCGCCGATTACGGCCGGGTGATCATGCTGGTCTACGGGCTCGATCGGCGTGAGGACGTCTTCGGCACCTATGCCAGCCTCGGCGGCAGCGCCCATTTCCTCGCCGGCGCCAACGCCACGATCCTGGCCTCGTCGCGAGCCCGGATCGTGCTGATCTCGTCGGGCCTCGGCCTGCGCTTCTCCGGCGATCTCAGCCGGATCGTCATCGAGCCGGCGGGAGCCCCGGAGCAGCTGCGCCCACCAGGCCGGATCTGCCCCACGCCGGCTGACTGTCCCCCGCCGGGCCGCTGAGACCTCTCGGATAAACAGCGCTCTATCCTAGCGGCGCTGGGCGAGCAGGCGATGCGCGCTCGCATGCAGCTCGTCGAGCTGGCTCGCGATCTCCAGCGCGATCAGGCCCATTTCGCGCTCATCCGCCGTCCGGCGGACATAGAGCGGCTCCGACCAGAGCACGCAGCCGCGGCCGAAGGGCAGGGCGATGCTGGCCCTGTCCCAATTGTCGAGGTCGACGCGGGCGCTGGTCACGGCGGCGAAGAGATAGATCGGCCGGCCGGTGGCGCGCGCCAGCTGAACCGCGCCCTTGCCGGCGACGCGAGCGATCTTCGGAACGTCGGCGGTCAGGACGAGGCTGGTGCCCTCGCGCAGCGCCTCGCGCATCTCGAAGAAGGCGGGAATGGCGCGCTTGGCCTTGATCTTCGGGCGGCTCTGCGTGCCCGAGCCGCGAATGACGCGAAAGCCCGCCCGCTCCACCACCGAGGCGACAACCGCTCCGTCGAAATGCAGCGAGGTCAGGATCGCGACCTCGGCCGCGCCGTTGAGCGCCACCAGGCTCAGCATCTGCTGGCCGTGCCAGGTCAGGGCGATGAAGGGCTCGCGGCTGCGCTCCCAGGGCCTCGCGCCCGGGATCGCCGGCTTGAAGCGCGTCGTGCGCCGGACGAAATCGAGATAGCTGTGCAGGGCGCGGCCGGCGAATGCCGCAGATTGCCCGGTGCCGAATCGCATGATCCGCTCTCCACCACGGTGACTCCGGTGGAGGGATCGGCGCGTCGGCTTGCTCCAGCATTGCGCGCGGCACTTTGGCCGCCAATTCAGCGCATCATGAACTTGACGATGCGGGCGACGAATTCCTCGTCCTGCCCGGCAAAACCGTGATGTGCGCTGAAACGGCAGGGATTGGCTTCGTCGGCCTGCCCGCCACTCATCCATTCGACCTGGACGCGTCCGCCCGACCAGGCCTTGAACGGCGCGACGCCGGCCGGCAGCGTCAAGCGGCAGCGATCCTCGCGATGATGCAGCGCGAGCGTCCGTGGCAACCGGTTCGGTGTCCCCAGGATGCTTTGGACGGTGGTGTCGCCGGGCCCGGACGCCTTGCTGAGCAGTCCCGAGGTCAGGACGAGCCTGTCCGGCATGGCGCCCTCCACGAGCCCTTGGGCTGCGCGCTGCGTGCCCATGCTGGTGGCGATCACGATGACCGGACGCTTGAGTGCCGCCATATGGTCGACCGCGGCGGAGAGGTTCGTGCCGAGCTCGGCGAGCAGCACATTGTAGCCCTGTGCAGCGAAGGCGTCGCGGTTGCGGATCAGGACGCTGTCGCCGGCTTTTCCGAAGCGCGCGCCGCTGTCGACCTCGAGACGGCCATCGCCGCCCGTCAGGAGAATGACGCTACCCTTGGGGGTAGGGACGCGGATGAGAATGCTGCGGACGCCGGCGATCGTGACAGTCTCGCCGCCTTTCACCGTGATCGGCGTCTCGGCCCGGCCTGGCGACGGGATGGCGAGGCCCCATGCGATCGCAAGCGCACCGAGGCCGCGCAGGATCCGCTGCTGATATCCAAACATGTCGTAAGTCACCCATTCATCCAAGGCGGCGCAGGACTCGCGACTCGGAACCAGCCGCACCCGCGCTCTCCGCCCAGGATTGAGCAGCTACATTGCACGAAATGTGCAGCTCCCACGCCGTGGAGCCTTTCGCTTCAGCGGTGCGCTCCAGGTCTCGATCCGGCCGAGGACAAAGCTGGTGGCCGGCAGCCGGCGATCTGTCTTGCGCATAATTGCATACTTCTATTGTATGCATGTTGGGCGCGTTGGAGGCTCGCTGTGGCGCGAAAACAAGCGACAACAGCATTTGGGCGAATGGCAGCATCGATCTGGCCGGCCCCGGTTCGGGCTGTTGCCGAGCTCCGCCTCGGACCCGACGTCGCCTCACCGATAAAAAATCACCCAAGGGAGAAAGATCATGCCCGAGATGACTCGCCGCGCCTTCTCGCTCGCCGCCGCCTCAGCCGCGCTGGCTCCGTCCATCGCGTCGGCCCAGGCCAAGACGATCAAGCTGCTGCTCAACACCTCCTATAGCGGGCCGGTCTCCTTCCTGCTGCTCGCCGCGGACAAGGGCTATCTCGGCGAGGCTGGCCTCAACGTCGAGTTCTCGCCGGGTGACGGCGCCGCCGCCGTCGTGCCGAAGGTGCGCGCGCCCGCCTACGATGCCGGCTATGGCGACATCACCGCGCTGATCCAGCGCATCGCCATGTCGCCGCCGAACGAGGGGCCGGTCGCGATCTGGACGACCTTCAACTCGGTGCCCTTCACCATCGTGGTGCCGGCGAGCGGCCCGATCCATGCGCCGAAGGACCTGGAGGGGCGCTCGATCATCGGCGACACGCATGACGCGGCGCTGGTGACCTTCGACATGTTCTGCAAGTCGACCGGGATCGATCAGTCCAAGGTCAAGGTCGTGCCGTCGGACAAGCCGATGGCCAGCCAGGTCTCGGAGCTGCTGAAGGGCAGCGGCATGGACGGCGCCTTCGGCTTCGTCAACACCATCATCGCCTCGGTGGCGCCGCTCGGCATCGACGGGCGCAAGGAGCTGCGCTTCCTGACCTATGCCGAGCATCTACCCGACATGTACGGCAATGGCCTGTTCGTCACGCGCGAGCTTTACGGCGACAAGGCGGCGCTGTCAGGCATGGTGCGCGCCTTCAACCGCGCTCTGGCCGACGCCATCGCCAATCCGGACGTCGCCATCGAGACACTGACGAAGCGCAAGGTCGCGATTGCGCCCGAGGTCAACCGCACGCGCCTGGTCGGCACCCTTGCCGCGGAGATGGCCCATCCCGAAGGCGCGCGCATCGGCATCGGCGACATGGATGACGGGCGGCTCGGCCGGCTGATCGACCTCATCGTCGAGGCCAAGAAACTGCCGCGAAAGCCCTCGGTCCGCGAAGTCTTCGACCGCTCGTTCCTGCCGCCGGACGCGGAACGGATCCGTACGCTCGCCCGCACGAAGTGAAGCGGGCTTTCATCAGCGAGGCCCCTCTGCGAGTGCTTGGCGTGATGGAGCGGAGGAAGCTTGCCTCCGCTCCATGTTGCAGAGCGGAGGCGCGAGCGTTCTCAATTGACGGGCGGGATGCCGGCTGCCTTCACCAGCTTGCCGACATCGTCGATCTCGGTGCGCAGACGCTTGCCGAACTGCTCGCGATCGAGGGGCATCGGCTCCATGCCGACCGTCCGGAGTTTCTCCTGGACCTCGGGGAGCCGCAGCGCCTTCTGCGCCTCGTCGTAAAGGCGTTCGGTCACGTTCGGCGGCGTCTTGCTCGGCACGAACAGGCCGATCCAGAATTCGTAGGCGGAATCCGGCAGGCCGGCTTCCAGCGTCGTCGGAACATCGGGCAGGGCGGCGACGCGCTTGGTCGTGCTGACCGCAAGCGCCGTCAGCATGCCCTCCTTCAGGTGAGGCAGCGCGGCAGATAGCGGCAGGAAGTAGATGTCGATCTCGCCGGCAAGCAGGCCGGTGATGGCGTCGACGGGGCCGCGATAGGGCACATGATGCATCTGCAACCCGGCGCCTGCGAGCATGCGCAGCGCCGCCAGGTGCGAGGTGCTGCCGCTGCCGGCCGAGGCGTAGTTCAGGACGCCGGGCTTGGCCTTCGCCGCCGCCACGAGATCGGCGACGGTCTTGAACCCTTTCTTGGGCGTCGTGACCAATACGCTGGGCTGGATGCCGAAGGGGATCACCGCCGCAAGGTCGCCCGTCGTGTCATAGGGCAGTTTCGGGTAGAGGGAGGGGGCGATCGCGATCGACGAGGAATGGACCAGGATCGTGTAGCCGTCCGGGGTCGCCTTCCCGACGGTCGCAGCACCGATCGTGCCGCCGGCTCCGACGCGATTCTCGACGACGATCGGCCGATCGAGCTGCCTTGACATCTGGTCGAGCACGATCCGGCCGACCACGTCGATGGCATTGCCGGCGGCGAGGGGGACGACCGCCGTGATCGGCCGATCCGGCCAAGCCTGCGCGGCGGCGGAACCTGCGAACGCGACCGGCAACAGGCTGCACAGGGCCAAAGCGAACAGCCGCTTTGCCGGGCGGGTAAGGGCGGTCCGGAATCCGTGTTCGTTCATGGCGTTCTCCCAGTGAAAGGCGTTCTTGACCTTTGGCCCATTGTTTTTGTGACTTCTGCGGCCGGAGATCGGCGGCGCCGGATCGACCGCATGGCAATTGGATGATGATGCAGCGATTTTCTGCAATCGATTGCTAATGCATTGGCCGCTTCGGAGTCAATCGAAATGCCGTTTCGCCTTGATGGTCACGCTGACTCTCGGCTATGCAGGGTTGAGTGCATGCATTTGACGGCAATCGATTGCTCGTCGTGTGAGCTGGAGCTGCCCGTGTCCGACGCTCATCATGAAGACGAACTCTCGGTCCTGGCCTTTGCCGGGGCCGCAAACTGGCCGATATGGGCGGGGATGGCGCAGAGGAGCTTCGCGCGCCGCGGGCTTCGCCTGGCGCATCGGATCGTCCCGAATTCGCGCGTGATGGCGCGGGCCTTATACGAGGGCGAGGCGCAGATCGCCTTGACCTCGGTCGACAATGTCGTGGCCTATGCGTCGGGGCAGGGCGAGGAGAGCCTGCCCGGGCGGGCAGATTTTTTCGCGTTCATAGGCGTGGATGACGGGCTGCTCTCGCTCGCAGCGAGGCCCGGCATCGGGACTGTCTCTGGTCTGCGCGGCCACCGGGTTGCGGTCGACGCCCCGACGACCGGCTTCGCCTTCGTCCTGCGCGAGCTGCTCGATCGCGCTGGTCTCGATGCGGGAGCATTCGAGCTGGTCAGCGTCGGCAATGGCGCCCAGCGACTCCAGGCGCTCCTGGCCGGACAGGTGTCTGCGACCTTGCTCAACACGCCGCTGGACCTGATGGCTGCCGAGGCGGGAATGACCTTGCTGGCGCGGGCCCGCACCGAATTGGGCAGCTATCAGGGAATCGTCGGCGCTGCCCGGCGCGGTTGGGCGGACGGGCATCACCAGCAATTGGGGGCGTTCATCGAGGCGTTCGCGGAGGCGCTGCGCTGGCTATCCGAAAACGAGACGGAGGCCATCGCAGTGTTGCGCGAGCATACTCCGGGGCTGAGTGGGTCCGTCGCGGCGACGACATATCGGCTGTTGTTCTCCGAAGGCGGATTTCAGCGGGATCTGCGGATCCAGATGCCGGGACTGGCGACCGTCCTGTCTCTGCGGGCCCGCTATGCCGCGTCCGTGCTCCCGCTCGGCGAGCCTGCATCCTATTGCGACGAATCATTCGCGGAGCGGCGCCGGTCGTGAGTCTTGGTGCGGGGCGGAGGTCGAGCCGCGTATGACGAGGCGCGGCGTCAGCATCACCATGCGGGTTGGGATATCGTCCCGGCGCATACGCTGGAACAGCAGGTCCGCCGCTTCGCGGCCCATTGCCCGGTGCTCGATCCGGACGGTCGTGAGCGCCGGCGCAACGAGGTCCATCAGCGGCATATCGTTGTGCCCGACGACTGAGACATCGTCTGGACAATGCAGTCCGCGATCGCGCAATGCGTCATAGGCGCCCAGGGCGAGCAGGTCGTTCGCGGCGACGATGCCGGTGATCTGCGGCGCCGCCGCCAGCAGCTTGCTCGCGGCTTCGGCGCCTGCCTCGCGGGAATAGGCCGTTGCATTCTGGCTGAAGCCTTCCAGCGAGGTGGAATGATCGCGGATGGCGGCCTCGAAACCTCTGAGCCGCAGCAACCCGGTCGACAGGGTCGGCGGCCCGGCGATATGGCCGATCTTGCAATGCCCGAGCGCGGCGAGATGGTCGACGGCGAGCTGCATTCCCCGCATGTCGTCGGAGACCACTGCCGAGACGCGCGGCTGCGCCTCGGCCCGGTTGACCAGCACGACCGGCACATCGCGTTCGAGGCAGCGGCCGACGAGGGTGTCTTCGCGCGCGGCGGTCGCCAGGATCAGCCCGTCGACGCGGTGGGCGATCAGCCCGTCCAGCAATGCGGTCGCAGACGGGGAGCCCGGGCCGGCATCGGCGACGATGGTGGAATATCCGTCCTCGATCAGGCGTTCGGTGATGCCGCTGAGGATCGGGGCGAAGACCGGGTTGGCGATGTCGGGAAGCAGCACGCCGACGAGTTGCGAGCGGCCGGTGCGCAGGCTCGCTGCCAGATGATCGGGCTGATAGCCGAGCTTCTGCGCGGCCTGAAGGATGCTGGCGGCAAGTCCCTGAGCCACCATGGACCGCGTCGCCGGATTGAGGGCTCGCGAAACCGTCGAGGAGTGCACGCCGGCAAGTTGAGCGACATCCTTGATGGTGACGGGGCGGGCCTTCGGTGAGTTGGGGGGCACGTGCTGCCTCTCGCAAAATGTCGCGAAATCAACCTAGGGGACAACGGAGTTGACAGCAATCAGCTGAACTGCAAACGTTTGCAGATCTAAAATGGAGCCCAATCGTGAAAAAGACGTTCATTCGTGGCACGTGGCAGAAGTCGCGCGCATTCTCTCCGGCGGTCATCACCGAAGGCGGAAAAACGATCTGGATCGCCGGCCATACCGGGCAGAAGGATGCGTCGGGCCGTTCGCTGGCGGGCGATTTCGAGGCTCAGACGCGGCAGACCTTCAGCAATATCGAGGAAACGCTCAAGGAGGCCGGTGCGTCCCTGGCGGACATCGTCACGATGACTGTCTTCCTCACCGACCCGCGTCACACAACCCCCATGACCGAGATTCGCAACGAGGTGTTTGGGACGGATTTCCCCGCAAGCGCGGCCATCACGGTGACGGGGTTCGCCGATCCCGCCATGCTGATCGAGATCCAGGGCGTTGCGGTGGTGGCCGCCTGAGGCAGCGCTGCGCCGGGCGAGCCCGTCTCGTCCGGCGTTGGACCAGGCAATCGACGGTGCTTCGAATGTCTGGGAAAATGGTGGGCGGCACAGGGATCGAACCTGTGACCCCTCCCGTGTGAAGGGAGTGCTCTACCGCTGAGCTAGCCGCCCGGACCGCGCTGTTCCTAGTGGGGTCGGACAGCGCCGTCAAGAATGAGTAGCGAGCGCCGGTTCGCGATCGGTCAGCCGGCGCACCGCCTGCCGCAGCTCGCTGAAATGCTGGATCACCTGATCCGGCGCCAGCGCCTCGACCGGCACGTCGGTGTAGCCGAATGGCACGCACACCACCGGGATGCCAGCGGCGCGCGCCGTGCTCACATCGGTGCGCGAATCGCCGACCATCACCGCGCGGGCCGGATCGCCATCGGCCTGCTTGATCGTTTCGGTCAGATGACGCGGGTCGGGCTTGCAGAAGGCGAAGCTGTCGCGGCCGGCAATGGCGGCGAAGCGCTCGCTCAGCCCGAAATGATCGAGGAAAAGCCTGGTGTGCCGGATCGGCTTGTTGGTGCAGACGGCGAAGACGAAGCCGTCTGCGGCGAGCTCGTCCAGGGCCGTGATGACGCCGTCATGAATGAAGCTGTTGCCGGCGACGCCATCTGCATAGATGCCCAGGAAGCTCTCGAACAACTGCTCCAGCTTCTCGGCATCGAGCGGCCGGCCGCTGACCTTGAAGCCGCGCTCGATCAGCGCGCGTGCGCCGGCGCCGACCAGTTCGCGTGCCCGCTCGATCGGCAACGCCGCCAGCCCCTCCTGTTCGAGGATGACGTTGAGCGTGCGCATGATGTCGGGCGCGGTCTCGGCGAGGGTGCCGTCGAGATCGAAGACGACGATCGGGGGAAGCGACATGATCCATCCTGTGGCGTGGTCACCCGCATAAAAGCTGGCGTGGGCCGCTTGGCAAGGGCTCCTGGTAGGGGGCTGGGCAACGGCCGTGTCATGTCGCCGTCGCCGTGCTGCAATCGCGGTGATACGGCTCCCCCGGCATGGTAGGGTGCGGACGAATCGTCGAAAGGGGTCACATCGGTGTCGAAACTGTCGAGCTGTTCCAGAAGCTCCATTGGCCGTTCGCTGGGCCGGGTGCTGGGCGCCGGCCTCTTCGTCTTGCCGGTTTTCGGGGCGGCGCTGGCCGCGCCCTTCGAGTTCGCGCCGGCGCCGCAGACCGACCTCAATCGCGTCTACCGCATCGACAAGGCGACCGGCGAGGTCGGGGCCTGCCAGTTCCAGCTCAAGGAAGGCGGCGTCGGCGTCACCGTCTGCTTCCCGGCAGGCGAGGGCGCTGGCCCGCAGGCGCCGAGCGATTATGTCCTGGTTCCCTCGCGCCATGAGCGCGAAGGCGGCATCTTCCGCGCCAATGTCCGCACCGGCGAGCTCAGCGTCTGCTACGTCTTCGACGACAAGGTCGTCTGCACGCCGATGGCGAAATAGCGCGGGGTCGGTGGCGGGGCGGTAACCGCTATCTTGTCACGGTCGGGATGCGGCTTTTGCGCTCGGCAAGCCGTCATTTGGCGTGCTAGACCCCCGGCGACCCGTTCATAAACGCCGGAGGCTCGTATGCTCGCGCTCAAGGATTCCTCGCTGCTGCGCTCGCAGTGCCATGTCGACGGCGCCTGGATCGGCGAAGGCGTCGACGTGGTCGACAATCCCGCGACCGGCGAGGTTCTCGCCAAGGTGCCGCGCTTCGGCGCCGACGAGACCACTGCCGCGGTCGAGGCCGCTTCGCGCGCCTTCAAGCCCTGGGCGAAGAAGTCGGCCAAGGAGCGTTCGCTCGTCCTGCGCAAATGGTTCGAGTTGATCATGGCGAACCAGGAGGACCTGGCGCAGATCATGACGGCCGAGCAGGGCAAGCCGTTGGCCGAGGCCCGCGGCGAGGTCGCCTATGCCGCCTCCTTCGTCGAGTTCTACGCCGAGGAAGCCAAGCGCATCTATGGCGAGACCATTCCCTCGCCCTTCCCGAATTCGCGCATCATCGTGGCCAAGCAGCCGGTCGGCGTCTGCGCCGCGATTACGCCCTGGAATTTCCCGGCGGCGATGATCACCCGCAAATGCGCGCCGGGCCTGGCCGCGGGCTGCACCTTCGTGGTCAAGCCGGCGCCGGACACCCCGCTGACCGCGCTGGCGCTGGTCGCGCTCGCCGAGCAGGCCGGCTTCCCCAAGGGCGTGATCAACATCGTCACCGGCGATGCGCAGGCGATCGGCGGGGTGATGACCAGCCATCCGGCGGTGCGCTTCATCGGCTTCACCGGCTCGACCCCGGTCGGCAAGCTCCTGATGCAGCAGGCGGCCTCGACCGTGAAGAAGGTCGGGCTCGAGCTCGGCGGCAATGCGCCCTTCATCGTCTTCGACGATGCCGATCTCGACAAGGCGGTCGAGGGCGCGATCATCGCCAAGTTCCGCAACATGGGCCAGACCTGCGTCTGCACCAACCGGCTCTTCGTCCAGGACGGCATCCATGACGACTTCGTCGCCAAGTTCGCCGGCGAGGTCGCCAAGATGAAGGTCGGCAACGGCGTCGAGGTCGGCGTCGTGCAGGGCCCACTGATCAACGAACGCGCAGTCGAGAAGGTCGAGCGTCACGTCGCCGATGCGGTCGCCAACGGCGCCAAGGTGATGGTCGGCGGCCATCGCCATGCGCTTGGCCGCACCTTCTACGAGCCGACCGTGCTCGCCGGCGTGACCACGAAGATGCTGGTCACCAATGAAGAGACCTTCGGGCCGATTGCGCCGATCTATCGCTTCAAGAGCGAGGACGAGGTCGTCGCCATGGCGAACGACACGCCCTTCGGCTTGGCGGCGTATTTCTACACCAAGGATCTCGGCCGGGCCTTCCGCGTCGCCGAGGAGCTCGAATACGGCATGGTCGGCATCAACTCGGCCATTCTCGGCACCGAGGTCGCGCCGTTCGGCGGCGTCAAGGAATCCGGCCTCGGCCGCGAGGGCTCGCTCCACGGCATCGAGGAGTTCGTCGAGATCAAGTACATGCTGATGGGCGGGCTCGGCGCGTGAGCGAGGATTTGAAGAAGGCCGCCGCGCTCGCTGCGCTGGAGCTGGTGCGGCCGGACATGCGCCTCGGCCTCGGTACCGGCTCGACCGCCAAGCACTTCGTCGACGGCCTCGGCGCCAAGGTCGCAGCCGGGCTGAAGGTGATCTGTGTCGCCACCTCCGAGGTGACGCAGGCGCAGGCGGAAAGCCTGTCGATTCCGATGTCGACGCTCGACGAGACGCCTGAGCTCGACCTCACGATCGACGGCGCCGACGAGCTCGACAGCGCCCTCAACCTGATCAAGGGCGGCGGCGCTGCGCTGCTGCGCGAGAAGATCGTCGCGGCTGCCTCGAAGCGCATGATCGTGATCGCCGATACCGGCAAGCAGGTCGAGACGCTCGGCCGCTTCCCGCTGCCGATCGAGGTCGTGCCCTTCGGGCTTGAGGCGACGCGCAGGGCGGTCACCGCTGCGATCGCTTCAGCCGGAGCGAGCGGTGAGCTCAAGCTGCGCAAGCGTCCCGACGGCGGGGTGCTGCTGACCGATGGCGGCCACTACATCCTCGACGCGCATCTCGGCCGGATCGAGCTTCCCGAGGTTCTGGGATTGGCGCTGAATCAGGTGCCCGGCGTCGTCGAGCATGGTCTTTTCCTTGGCTTGGCGACAGCGGCGTTCCTCGCCGGAGCCGATGGCGTGCGTGTCCTCGGCGATCCGACTGCTGAACGCCGCTGATAGGCCGCGGAACGGCGTGCTTCGGCCGCAAAAGTGGTTTCCACTTTGGCTGGACATGTTCTAAGAGCGGCCGGCGGCCTCTCCCGGTCAGGGACCTTGCCGCACCAGAACAATGGAATCGCCGCATTCCGGACGATCGACCAAGGGGTAACCGCATGATCCGTCACAGCCTGGCAGGCGCGCTTCTCTCGCTGACGTTGTTCGCCGTGCCCGCTCTGGCGCAGCAGGCGCCGACGCCGGAGCATCTCAAGGCCGCCCGCGAGGTCGTGGTTTCCTCCGGCCTGTCGCAGTCCTTCGACTCGATCTATGCCGAATTCACCGCCGGTGTCCGCCAGAGCATTGGCGCGACCCGGCCCGAGCTGAAGAAGGACATGGAAGAGATTCTGACCGCGCTCAAGGCAGAGTCCGATCTGCGTCGCGACGAGATTGTTGATTCTTCGGCCCGGATCTTCGCCAGCAAGATGACGGAAGCCGATCTCAAGGACGTCGCGGCCTTCTTCAACTCGCCCGTCGGTCAGCGCTATAATTCCTATCGCCCACAGGTGATCGACGAGATCTTCGCGCTGCTCCAGCCCTGGAGCACAGCGACCAGCAATCGGCTTTTCGACCTCTTCCAGGCCGAGATGCGCAAGCGCGGCCATCAGCTCTGAGCCATACGCTTCGATCGTAGAAAAGGGCCGCCGGGTGAACCGGCGGCCTTTTTCGTTTCAGATGAGCCTCAGTTCACCGGGCCGCGGCCGCCGATGTCTTCCATCGTCGGGTCGCTCGGCCGCACGCCGGTGGCCCGGTTGACCATCACGGTGACGACCCAGAGCACGACGCCGATCCCGATCAGGATGCCCGCGATCTTGTACTGGACCGGGTCGCGCCCGGTCCACGGGCCGGCGAAGAAGGCGCAGAAGATTGCGCCTGCGATCGGCAGGATCGTCGGCGTGCGGAAGTGCTGATGCTCGACCGTGTCCTTGCGCAGCATCAGCACGGCGATGTTGACGACGGTGAAGACGCAGAGCAGCAGCAGCGCCGTCGTGCCGCCGAGCGCCGGCACCTCGCCGACGAAGGTGATCAGCGCGAAGGCGAGCAGTGTGGTGAAGCCGATCGCGATATAGGGCGAGCGCCGCGTCGGATGCACCTTGCCGAGCACCGGCGGCAGCACATGCTCGCGGCTCATGCCGTAGACCAGCCGGCTCGCCATCAGCATGTTGATCAACGCGCTGTTGGCAACCGCGAACATGGTGATGAAGCCGAAGATCCAGATCGGGAAGTTCGGCGCGCCGGCCGCGACCACCTTGAGCAGCGGCGTCTCGCCCTCGCCAAGCTGTTCGGGCGAGACCAGCGTGATCGCCGAGACCGAGACCAGCACATAGATCGTGCCGGTGATGACGAGGCCGGCGAGCAGGATCTTCGGGAAGGTCCGCGTCGGGTCCTTGGTCTCCTCGGCCATGTTGACCGAGTCCTCGAAGCCGACCATGGCGAAGAAGGCGAGGGTGGTCGCCGCGATCACCGGCCAGAACAGGCCGCCGTCCCCGGCCGGCTTGAACTGGGTGATGCGCGAGACGTCGCCCTGGCCGGCGGCGATCGCCCACAGGCCGACGAAGATCACGATCAGAAGGCCGGTCAGCTCGACGCAGGTCAGCACGACATTGGCCTTCACGCTCTCGCCGACGCCGCGGAAGTTGATCGCGGCGACCAGCGCCATGAAGGCGAGGCCGACGAGAGTGATGCCGATGCCCCCAGCGAGGTTCAGCCCGAAGGCGTGCGACATGTTGGCGGCGAACGCCCGCGAGGCGGTCGAAGCCGAGGTGATGCCCGAGCACATGACCGCGAAGGCGACGATGAAGGTGATGAAGTGGACACCGAAGGCCTTGTGCGCGTAGAGCGCGGCGCCCGCGGCGCGGGGGTATTTGGTGACCAGTTCGAGATAGCTGAACGCCGTGATCATCGCGACGACGAAGGCGACCAGGAAGGGCAGCCAGACCACGCCGCCGACCTGCTTCGCCACCTGGCCGGTGAGCGCGTAGATGCCGGTGCCGAGGATGTCGCCGACGATGAAGAGCAGCAGCAGCCAGGGCCCCATCACCCGATGGAGGCTGGGTTCTGCTTCGGCTTGCGGGGCAGTGGAGGCGGGTAGCGTCGTATCGCTCATGGGGCATCCTCGCTCGACGGGCCGCAGGCCCGGTGAAGAGGAGAACACAGTCACGCCATATTTGTTCACGCGCAACCGGGGCGTGTCGCCGCGGCTGCGTCTAGCGAAATCAGTCTTCTGCGGCCTTGAACTTGTTCAGCCCGCTCATCACGAAGGGGGCCACCAGCGCGATGAAGGCGATGCCGAGCAATGTCGCGGAGATCGGATTCTCCAGCAGGATCATCGGATCGCCGAGGCTGATCTGCAAAGCGCGGCGCAATTGCGCCTCCGCCATCGGCCCGAGGATCAGCCCTACCACCATCGGCGCGACCGGATAGTCGTAGCGCCGCATCAGATAGCCGAGATAGCCGAAGCCGAAGAGCATGCCGAGTTCGACCGGGGACGGGTTGACCGCGAGCGTGCCCATGGTCGCGAAGACCAGAATGCCGGCATAGAGCCAGGGCTGCGGGATCGCCAGCAGTCTGACCCAGAGCCCGATCAGCGGCAGGTTCAGGATCACCAGCATGACGTTGGCGATGAACAGCGAGGCGATCAGGCCCCAGACGAGATCTGGCTTCTCGGCGAAGAGCAGCGGGCCCGGATTGAGCCCGTATTGCTGGAAGCCGGCGAGCATGATCGCCGCGGTCGCCGAGGTCGGCAGGCCGAGCGTCAGCAGCGGCACCAGCGTGCCGGCGGCCGAGGCGTTGTTGGCCGCTTCCGGCCCGGCAACGCCCTCGATCGCGCCCTTGCCGAACTCCTCGGGATATTTGCAGAGCTTCTTTTCGGTCGAATAGGAGAGGAAGGTCGGCACCTCGGCCCCGCCGGCCGGCAGTGCTCCGATCGGGAAGCCGAAGGCGGTGCCGCGCAGCCAGGGCGCCCAGGAGCGCTTCCAGTCCTGCTTGTTCATCCAGAGCGAGCCTTTGATCGGGATGATCTCCTCCGGCTCGCGCCAGCGCTTCGAGGCGACATAGAGCGCTTCGCCGACGGCGAAGAGGCCGACCGCCAGCGTCGTCACCTCGACGCCGTTGAGCAGCTCCGGTACGCCGAAGGTCAGGCGCGCCTGGCCGGTCAGCTTGTCGATGCCGACGAGGCCGAGCAGCATGCCGAGGAACAGGCTGGTCAGGCCGCGCAGCGGGGAATCGCCGAAGGTCGCCGACACCGTGACGAAGGCGACGATCATCAGCGCGAAATAGTCCCACGGCCCGAACTTGACCGCGAGCTCGACCAGCCAGGGCGCGAGGAAGGCGAGGCCGATGGTGGCGATCAGGCCGGCGACGAAGGAGCCGATCGCCGCCGTCGCCAGTGCCGGGCCGCCGCGGCCGGCCTTGGCCATCTTCGAGCCTTCGAGCGCGGTCGCTAGCGAGGCGCTTTCGCCCGGTGCGTTGAGCAGGATGGCGGTGGTCGAGCCGCCATACATGCCGCCATAATAGATGCCGGCGAACATGATCAGCGAGCCGGCCGGATCGAGCTTGAAGGTCACCGGCAGCAGCAACGCAACGGTCAGCGCCGGGCCGATGCCCGGCAGCACGCCGACGGCGGTGCCGAGGAAGACGCCGATCAGGCAGAACAGCAGCTTGGAGGGCTCGAGGGCGACGGAGAAGCCGTTGGCGAGCGAGAGAAGGGTGTCCATCTTGCGTGCTCCCTCAGCTCAGCAGCGCTTCGAGCGGCCCGGCGGGCAGCGACAGGGTCAGGAGCTTGAGGAACACCACGTAGATGATGGTGCCGAGTACCGCCCCGATGACGATGTCGACGATGAGCGCATCGCGCCCGAAGCCGCGCGCCGTGCACGCGAAGATGATCGCGGTGGCTATGATGAAGCCGCCGCCGAGCGCGATGCAGGCGACGAGGCCGACGAGGCCACCGATGATCCAGAGCAGCGCTTTGCTGTCAGCCTCTTCCGGCTTCGGCAAGCCGTCCTTGAAGGCGACGATGAAGTGCGCAAGGCCGAGAACGGCGAGGCCGGCGCAGACGACATAGGGCATCGCTGTCGGGCCGACGCCATAGTTCGAGGTGATGGTCTGGCGCGAGGCGTCGAAGGCGACGATCGCCGCTGCAGCGAGCAACAGGAGCCCGACGATAAGAGCCGGGCGGTCGATGGAGCGGGACATGGGCGCGACCGTCTGTCTGGAGCGAAGGTGAAGAAGGGCGGGCGGCCTCGCGGCTGCCCGCCCTCGATGCTTGGTCTTAGGAGGGCCTTACTTCACCAGGCCGACGTCCCGCATGACCTTCTCGACGCGAACCGTCTCGTTCTTCAGGAAGCTGTCGAACTCGGCGCTGGCGAGATAGGCGTCATCCCAGCCGCGGGCCTTGAGAATCTCGGTCCACTCCTTCGACTTGACCAACTTGTCGACAGCGCCCGAGAGATCCTTCTTCTGCGCGTCGCTGAGGCCCGGAGGGGCGACGACCGAGCGCCAGTTGAGCAGCTCGAGATTGACGCCGCCTTCCTTCAGGGTCGGGGCGTCGGGAGCGTTCTCCAGGCGCTTGCTGGCGCTGACGCCGATCACGCGCAGCTTGCCGGCCTTGATCTGGCCTTCGAACTCGCCATAGCCGGAGATACCGGCAGTGACGCGCCCGCCGAGCATCGCCGCGAGCGCCTCGCCGCCGCCCGAGAACGGGATGTAGTTGATCTTCTTCGGGTCGCCACCGGCGGCCTCGGCGAAGAGCGCGGCGAGGATGTGGTCGGCGCCGCCGGCCGAGCCGCCGGCCCAGGTCACCTTGGCCGGGTCGGCCTTGACGCGATCGGCGAGGTCCTTGGCGTTCTTGACCGGCGAATCCGTCGGTACGACGATGACCAGCGCCTCGGCGGTCAGTCGGGCGATCGGCGTGGTCTGGGTCAGGTTGACCGGCGACTTGTTGAGCAGGATGGCGCCGACCATGACGAAGCCGTTGACCATCAGCTGATGGCCGTCGCCTTTGGCGCCGATCAACTGGGCGAGGCCGATCGTGCCGCCGGCGCCGGTGACGTTGGTCACCTGCACGCTCTTGGCGATGCCGGCCGCCGTCAGCGCCTGCTGCATCGAGCGCGCCGTGCCGTCCCAGCCGCCGCCGGGCGCCGCCGGAGCCATGATCTTCAGCTCCATCTGGGCGAAGGCGGCCGTGGTCAGGCCGGCGAGAGCGACGGCGGCTACAGCCCCGCGCTTGAAGAAGGACGTGAGCATGGTTACCTCCCGAGTGGCGCGTTTGACGCGCCGATTGTCGACGCTCGCCTGTGGCACTGCATCAGACCGCGGATCAATTGCGCCTGATTGCATAATCACAAGTCAAGATGTTTCGCTTCGAAGCCCTGCGAGCGCAGGAAAATTCGACGAGAGGCGGCTGGTGACATCGTCGAAGGTCGTAAGTCTTCATGGGGCGACAGCGGCTCCGGGGCAGGTTCGCCCTGCGCCGTTTCCCCTAGGCGTCGCATCCTCCATCGCGTAAGCCGCAGCGCATGAGTCAGATATCCCCGCCCGCCAGCTCGAGGATGCTGCCTGCTCAGGAGGGCGAGCCGGCAGCGGCGCGTGCGCTTCGCCTCGCGGGCGCGGCCTGCCTCGTGTTGATGCCGCTCGCCATGTGGCTGGCCAACCGCTCGGCCCCGCTCATGCTGGGTCTTGCCGCTGCGGGCTTCCTCGGGGCGGCTCTGGTGTCGGAGCCTGTCGCGGTGACGTTCGGGCGCCTGCGGGCTCCGCTCACTGCGCCGCTGGCGCTGGCGATCGCAGCGTTTCTCGCCTGGTCGCTGGTCTCGATCGGCTGGAGCCACAACCCGTCCATGTCGCTGCGGGCCTGGGGCGAGCTGGTCCTGCCGATCGTGTTCGCGCTGGCGATTGCGGCTTCGGGGCAATGGCGGCCAACGACGCCGCTGCTACGCGCGCTCTCGATCGCGATCATCGTCGCGGCGTTGCTGCTGACGATCGAGCTCGCCTCTGGCCTGTCGCAGCGCGCTGCGTTCGGCATGGGCAAGATGATGAGTTTCGTCTTCAACCGGCCGGCCATCGTCCTTCTGTTGCTGGCCGCGCCGACGATCCATGCGCTCTGGTCGCGATCCGAGGGCCGGTTTGATCGCGCCCTGGCGGCTCTGCTGGCGGTGGTCGTGGCCGTCTCGATCTTCTGCTCCGAGAGCGAGGCTGCCAAGCTCGGTGTGCTGGTGCTGGTGCTCTGCTGGGCGCTCGCCCGCCTTGCGCCGCGCGTCGCTCTGGCTGCAACCGCATTGGCATTCGTCCTGACCATGGCGATCGCTCCGGTGCTCGCCCCGGCGGCCGAGCGGCTGCTGCCGTCCTTCGTACTCGAGCGTCTAAATCCGCTCAGCGGCGAGGCGCGTATCGTCATCTGGCACAGCTTCGGCGAGGTGGCGCGGGCGCGTCCGGTCTTCGGCGCTGGTTTCGGCACCTCGGCGACGATGCATCTGCATCCCGTCGCGAGCGAGGTCTCGCCGGCGCACAGGACCTTTCTGGAGGCGAGCCATGCCCATGATATGGCGTTGCAGGCCTGGGCCGAGACCGGTGTCGTGGGCGCCGGCCTGCTGACGCTGGCGGGCCTTCTGCTGCTCGCCGGGCTGCGCCGCCTGCCTGCGGCGGAGCTGGCGCCGCGCCTGGCCTTGTTCGCTGCCGCCTTCTCGATCGCCACCGTCGGGCACGGTGCCTGGCAGGGCTGGTGGATTGCCGGGCTCGGCGCCGCGACGATCTTGTTCTGCAAGGATGCCGCATCGCGGCAGGGGGATGCTCATGGCTGAGTTCGACGTCGATCTCTTCGTCATCGGCGCGGGATCGGGCGGAACGCGCGCTGCCCGCATCGCCGCGGGCCATGGCGCCCGCGTGATGATCGCCGAGGAGGACCGCATCGGCGGCACCTGCGTCATCCGGGGCTGCGTGCCGAAGAAGCTCTTCGTCTACGCCAGCCGCTTCGCCGACGAGTTCGAGGACGCGGCCGGCTTCGGCTGGGCCGTCGGCAAGCCGCAATTCGACTGGCCGACGCTGCGCGATGCCGTCGCCAATGAGGTGACGCGGCTCTCGGGCCTCTATCGCAAGGGGCTCAATGGCGCCGGCGTCGAAATACGCGAGGAGCGGGCCGTCGTAGCGGGGCCGCACGAGGTCAGGCTGCAGAAGAGCGGGCAGACGATCCGCGCCCGCCACATCCTGGTCGCGACCGGCGGCCACCCGGCCTTCGATCCGCCGATCCCCGGCGGCGAGCTCGGCATCTCCTCCAATGAGGTCTTCCATCTGCCGAGCCTGCCCAAGCGCATGCTGGTCGTTGGCGGCGGCTATATCGCGCTCGAATTCGCCAGCGTCTTCGCCCGGCTCGGCGTCGCTGTCACGCTGCTGCATCGCGGCGACAATGTCCTGCGCGGCTTCGACGAGGACCTGCGCACGCGCCTGCGCGACGCGCTCGGTCATGCGGGCATCACGCTACGTCTCGGCTGCACGGTGAGCCGCATCGAATTGCTGCCGGACGGCACCCGCCGGGCCCATTGCGCCAATGGCGCGCCGATCGACGCCGATGTCGTTCTCGTCGCCACCGGCCGGCGCCCGAATACGGCCGGGCTCGGCCTCGATGCTGCCGGCGTCAAGCTCGGCCCGATCGGCCAGGTCCTGGTCGATGCCGCCTCGCTCTCAAATGTCCCCTCGATCGCCGCGGTCGGCGACGTCACCGATCGCGTCAACCTGACCCCGGTCGCAATCCGCGAGGGTCACGCCTTCTCAGACTCGACCTTTGGTGGCAAGCCGTGGACCGTCGACCATGCCCTCGTCGCTTCCGCCGTGTTCACCACGCCGGAGATCGGCACCGTCGGCCTCACCGAGCAGCAGGCAATGGCGACAGGTCGTGAACTACGCGTCTTCGAAGCGGGCTTCCGGCCGATGAAGGCGACGATCTCGGGCCGTGACGAGCGCATCTACATGAAGCTCGTCGTCGATGCGCAGACCGACCGGGTGCTGGGCGTCCACATCCTCGGTCACGATGCCGGCGAGATCGTGCAGTCGGTCGCCATCGCCGTCACCATGGGCGCGACCAAGGCCGATTTCGACCGCACTGTCGCTTTGCACCCGAGCGCGGCCGAGGAGCTCGTCACCATGCGCACGCCGCGCAAGAGCGCGCTGTAGGCGCGCGACGGTCTTACTTCTTGCAGACGAAGATGCGGTCGAGGCCTTGCAGGTCGAGACCGTGCTTTTCGGTCAGCCGGTGGCTCTCGCCTTCCTCCGGCGTGAACCGGATCTCGTCGACGGTGAAGCCGACGGCCGTGAGCTTGTCGGGGAAGTCGCGGCCATAGAGCCGGACATGGTCCCAGCCGCAGATGCGCTCGATCTCGGCTGCCGGCATGCCCGGCGGCGGCTCCCAGGTCTGCGCCCTGTTCTGGTCGAGCGGCACCGAGAAGAAGGCGGTTCCGCCCGGCTTCAGCACGCGGAAGCACTCTTGCATGCCCTTGGCGTCCGCCGGGACGTGCTCGAGGATGTGGTGGCAGATCAGATAGTCGAAATGCCCGTCGCCGAACTGGATATTGGTGATGTCGACCACCGCATTGGCGACCCGGCTGAGCTTGACGTCGCCTGCGACATAGTTCGGATTGTCCTTCCAGCGTCGGAAGAACGGCCGCTCCGGCGAGAAATGCAGCAACGCCTTGCCGTTCATCTCGATGCCGTTGCGGTTCAGGTAGAGCCCCATGATCCGGTCGCGCTCTTTCGAGGAGCAATTGGGGCAGCGCGCCTCCGGACGGGGCCCGACATCCAGGAAACGGCCTTCATAGCCACAGATCGTGCACAGCCGCGCCGGCCGCGCCTGCAGGAACTGGCCGGGCTTGCGCACGGCGGCACGCAGGTATTCCTGGGCGAAGACGCTGAGATTCATGGGGAGACCGGGCGGAGCGACAAGAAGACCGGTTCCGGCTAGTGGGGCAGGGCGGTGCTGTCAACGGCCCGATCCGGTCCTCGATCCGCTCACGGCGCAGCCGGCGACGCCCGCGCTGTTGGTGAGGGCCCTTCAAGGGCGCTTCGGTGCCGATCAGACCTCCCGGTCAGTCCGGCTTCTGTCATAAATCAGGCTTGCATCGCTCAACCCGACATCACGCGCCATGTGGGCGCTCAGCCCCTCCTGATCGAGACGGTCGTCGAGTGCGATCAGGCGATTGCGCCGAAAACTGCGCCATCGGGCAATAACTGCCCGAAATGTAGGTGAAAGGCTGACGTATCCATTGCTTCTGCTGACTTCGGCCGACATGATGCGGCTCCCGGGGTGGATTTCACTTGCCCCCAGGGATGCTGCCGATCGGTCCTGCGGACAAACCGGATTTCACGCCCGATGCATAAGGTCAGCTGATGAGTGATCTGGCGACCGGCCTGCCGCCGCTCAGTGCGGTCCGCGCCTTCGAGGCGGCGGCGCGCCATGGCAGCTTCACCCGCGCCGCCGTCGAGCTCGGCATGACGCAGGCCGCGGTGAGCTACCAGATCAAGCTGCTGGAGGAGCGGCTCGGTCTGCCGCTGTTCCAGCGCCAGGCCCGTCGCGTCGTCCTGACCGAGCCCGGTGAGCGCCTCGCATCGTCGGTGATGGAATCCTTCGACGGCCTGCGCGCGGCCTTCGCTGCGGTTACCGAGACAGCCGAAGGCGTGCTCTCGATCCAGGCCTTGCCGACCATCGCGTCGAACTGGCTGGTGCCGCGCCTGGGGCTGTTCCAGTGCGAGAATCCGGGGCTGGCGGTGCGGATGGTGACGCAGGTCGGCCCGCATGATCCCCAGCGCGACGACTGCGATGTCGCGATCCACCGTGGCGGCGGACAGTGGCCTGGCCTGGAAGCGCACTGGCTGATGACGAGCGAGTTCACCCCGCTCTGCGGGCCGAACCTGTTCCGCGATCTCGGCCGCCCGCTGCAGCCTTCCGATCTGCTGCGTGTCAACCGCATCGGCAAGACAGAAGCCTGGGACCGCTGGTTCGCCGCCGCGGGGGTCAGCTCCGAAGCCACTCCGGTGGAGCCACGCTTCGACCTCGCCGTGCAGCAGCTCGAAGTGACGGCCGCGCTCGCCAGCAACGGCGCGGCCATGTGTTCGCCGATCTTCTTTCGGCGCGAGCTGAGCGAAGGGCTGCTGATCCAGCCCTTCGATTTGATGCTCCCCGGCGGCAACGATTATTGGCTGACCTACCTGAAGCGACGCCGGATTGCGCGCAAGATCAGCCTGTTCCGCGACTGGCTGCTGGAGCAGGCGCGCGAGCCTGCGCCTATTTCGTCAGGCCCTTCTTCGCCAGCCAGTCCTGAATCAGCTGTGCGACAGCCAGATTATTCTTGTCCATCATGAGCATGTGCGAATTGCCGGTGATGCCGACGGCAGGCAGGTTGACGACATCGACCGAGCCGCCGGCCGCGGTGATCTTGTCGCCGAAATCGGTCGCGGTCTTGCGGATCGTCGGCCAGCGCGCGTCCTGCTCGATATAGTCGCCGAACACCATCAGCACGGGGATGTCCTTCAGCGCCGCGGCCTTGGCCGGGTCGCCGATGCCCGCTGGCTCGACCGCGATCAGCGCCTTGACCTTGTCGGGCCGCGCCTGCGCCACCTTGAAGCCGAACTGGCCGGACTGGCTGTGGAACGAGATCACGCAGGGGCAGACCTTGTCGACCTCGGCGATATAGGCGTCGATGATCATCTGGTCGGTCGAGGTCCAGCGCGGCACGATCTGCTTGACGAAATTGTCGTAGCCCTCGGCCGGGAACTGGCTGCCCGGCAGGTATTTGCGCTTGGCCGGATCGCCGTCGTAGCCGCCGCTCGCGCCGATGCGGAAACGCTCGAACGGGTTCGCCGTGGTCAGGAACAGCGGCTCGCCGGGGATCACGTCAGGATACATCGCCCAGCTTGAGCGCCCGCGCTCGACCGCGTCGGAATTATACACCGACCAGCCCTTGCGCAGGAAGAATTCGAGCCAGCCCTGGCGCCCGTCCGGCGTCGACTCGTAGTTGACGCCGGTCATGCCGCCGCCATGCCAGAGCAGCAATGGGACGCTGCCCTTCTCGTTCTGCGGCAGGAAATATTGCACATACATCTGGCCGGTCTGGTAGGTGCCGTTGGGGTCGACGCGGGCGGGCGTGCCGCCCGGCGTGAACACCACGTCCTTCACCGGTCGCCCGGAAATCTCGACCAGCTTGCCGCCGACATGGAAGGAGCCCATGCCGCGCAGGGTGATCGGCTCTTGCGCTTGCGGGGTCTGCGTCGTGCCGAAGCTGCAGGCCAGGCCGAAAGCGGCCGCCAGAATGTGACGTCTCATGGTTCCTCCCGTCGCCGCGCTGGGCGTTATGCACGGCCATTGTCGGCCGTGCCGCGCGAGGGAGACAATGGGCTTTGCGGGCAGGTGTGAAATGCAAATGCCGGAGCGATTGATCCGGCATACGCATCAAACTGCGCTCTGCCTCACTCCGCCTTGCCGAGATAGGCGGTCGCGTCGATCTCGACCAGGCAGTCGGGCGAGCCGAGCCCGTTGACGATGCAGGAGACCCGGTGCGGCGGATCCTCGGCGAAATTGGCGAAATAGACCTCGTTCATCGGCTCCCAATAGGCCCTGTCGGTGACGTAGACTGTGCACTTCACCACGTCCCTCAGGCCCGCCCCGGCCTCTTCGAGCAGGGCCTTGATGTTGTCGATGCATTGCTGCGTCTGCGCCCTCGCATCGCCAGTCGCGCATTTGCCCTGCAGGTTCGCGCCGACGCAGCAGACGAACATGAAATCGCCGGCGATCGTCGCATGGGCGAAGGGCAGCCGGCTCTTGTAGACGCGGTCCGAGGAAACGCTGCGCTTGGGCATAAGGTCGTCCTTCTTCTGGCGTAGAGCCGATTGAATCAATGTCCGAACAGCTTGAATCGCGCTCTCAGGCGTTTGAATCGCGCTCGCAGAGGACCGTGCCAAGCGCTTGACGGGATTCGAGCTTTTGCGCTGCGGCACATCGTGCTTGCCGTAACGGTGGCCAGCGACCATCTGCGGGTGTATAGGCCCCCCTTCGCGCCAAGATGAGGTTAACGCAGGCGCGATGCGTGAAATCAGGAGCAAGACCCATGTCCGAGCGGTGGACGCCCGAGAGCTGGAGGGCAAAGCCCGTCCAGCAGATGCCGGAATATCCGGATCAGGCAGCCTTGAAGGCGGTTGAGCAGCAGCTCGCCGGCTTTCCGCCGCTGGTTTTTGCAGGCGAGGCGCGCAAGCTCAAACGGGCGTTGGGCAAGGTCGCGGCCGGCGAGGCCTTCCTGCTTCAGGGCGGTGACTGCGCCGAGAGCTTCGCCGAACATTCGGCCGACAACATCCGCGACTTCTTCCGGCTGTTCCTGCAGATGGCGGTGGTGCTGACCTTCGCCGGTGGTTCTCCCGTGGTGAAGGTCGGCCGCATCGCCGGCCAGTTCGCCAAGCCGCGTTCGGCGCCGAACGAGAAGATCGGTGATGTCGAGCTGCCGAGCTACAAGGGCGACATCATCAACGATAACGAGTTCACGGCGGAGTCGCGGATTCCGGACCCGCGCCGGCAGCTCGAGGCCTACCGGCAGTCGGCGGCGACGCTCAACCTGATCCGCGCCTTCGCCACCGGCGGCTACGCCAATCTCGACAACGCGCATCGCTGGATGCTCGGCTTCGTCAAGGACTCACCGCAGTCGCATCGCTATCAGGAGCTGGGCGACCGCATCACCGAGTCGCTAGACTTCATGCGTGCCATCGGCGTCGATCCCGAGACGCATCCCGAGATGCGGACGACGGACTTCTACACCAGCCACGAGGCGCTGCTGCTCGGCTACGAGCAGGCGATGACGCGCACCGACTCGACCACCGGCGACTGGTACGCCACTTCCGGCCACATGGTCTGGATCGGCGATCGTACGCGCCAGCTCGACCACGCCCATGTCGAGTATTTCCGCGGCATCAAGAACCCGATCGGCCTGAAATGCGGCCCGTCCCTCAAGCCGGACGAGCTGCTCAAGTTGATCGACGCGCTCGATCCGCAGAACCAGGCCGGCCGGCTTGTGCTGATCGGCCGCTTCGGCGCCGACAAGGTCTTCGACCACCTGCCGGCGCTGGTGCGCGCCACCAAGAGGGAAGGGCGCAATGTCGTCTGGTCCTGCGATCCGATGCACGGCAACACCGTCAAGGCGGCGAGCGGCTACAAGACGCGCCCATTCGACCTTATCCTGACCGAGGTGAAGAACTTCTTCGCGGTCCATCAGGCCGAAGGCACGCATGCCGGCGGCCTGCATCTGGAGATGACCGGCAAGAACGTCACCGAATGCACCGGCGGCGCCCGCGGCATGACCGACGCCGATCTCAACGACCGCTACCACACGGTCTGCGATCCGCGCCTCAATGCCGAGCAGGCGTTGGAGCTTGCCTTCCTCGTCGCCGAACTGGTCAAGCGCGAGCGCGCCGGCAAGGCACGGCCGGAGGTCGAAGCGGCCGAGTGAACCGCCTCGATATCAAAAGAAACAGGGTCGCAGCGTCGCTGCGGCCCTGTTTCTTTTTGATTCAGCCCGTATTGCGAGAGGTCAGAACTTCAGGGCGGCGGCGACGCGGCCGGTGTTGATCGTCGTCGTCGTGCCTTCGATCTCGGCGAAGCGGATGAACTGGTACTCGGCGCGCAGGAAGAGATTGTCCGTCAGCGCCCAGTCGAAGCCGGCGCCGGCTGTCATGCCGAAGGTGTAGACGTTCTTCTTGGCTCCACCGACGGTTGTGGGGAAGCCTACCACTTGAGCGGAGGTCTGGTTGGGAAGGCCGGGATTGAAGAGAAAACGATTATCCACAGTGGCCACTGAGATCGTATTGAAGCGGCCGACCACGGCGCCGAGCGTGCCGAAGGGCATGATCCGCCCGTACGCCCAACCCATGCGCAGGCGAGCTGTCGCATAGTCGTTGAGCTTGGCGCCTTGCTCGGCCGCCACCGCAATGCCTCGTGTTGATCCATCCGAGAGAGCAACGCGCCTCGAAATCGCGTCGCCGGCTCTGAAGCTATGACCGCTTCGCGTGTAGTCGGCCTCGATGCCGAGGACGACGTCGTCGAAGAGGTAGTTGTAGCCGACGATGCCGAAGAAGGTGGCGCCGCTGTCGCGCTTCTCCGGAATATCCGAGAGCCAGGAGCCGGGATTGGCTTCTATGCCGGTGATGCTGTTCCGGAAGGGGTAGTTGACGAGCTCTGCCAGCCCCTCGCTCGGCTTGAATTTGGTGTCGGTGATGCCGGCGCCGCCGCCGAAGTAGAAGCCGGACCAGTCGAAACGGCCACCCCCGAACATGGGCGGCGCTTCCACAGGCTGCTCGATCTGCGAGCCCCTGAGATAGTCGGCGCCTTGCGCCGCTTGCGGCAGCGCCAGCGCGCAGGCCATTGCGACGACGGGGGCGAGGGCGGCGGTTGATGCAGCACGCATCGCGTGTCTCTCCGAGCAGGGGCCGAAGCAGCGGTTGAGCCGGCCCGGAGACGATTCATGCGCGGTTAACCCTAATGTCGGGTTAATGCGGTTGCTGATCCGCCCTGCCTCTGAAAGAGATCGCCCGCGAACAGCAGGGCGAGTCCGGCCGGCAGCCGGAGGAGGGCGGATGATCCGGCACATCGTGTTCTTCACGGCCAAGCGGCCCGAGGATATCGGCGCCATCCAGCGCCTGCTGCGCCGCCTCGGCGAGATTCCGCATGCACTCGCCTTCGAGGTTGCGGCCAACGCCATGATCGATCCGATCGGCGAAGCCGCCGACATCGTTGTCTACGGCGAGTTCGCCGACGAGGGCGCGCTCGCGGCCTGGAAGGCGCATCCGCTCTATGACGAGACGACGCGAGCCGTCCGTCCCTTGCGCGAACTGCGCTGGTCGGCCGATTTCCGCTCGGCGCTTGCCTGACTGACCTTGCGAAAACGCAGGGGCGGGCCGGGCGCCGCACCGTTGCTGGCGCACAGCCCGCAAGCTACATCCAGAGCATGACCGCGACCTCTCTTCGCCTGGCGCTCGCCCAGCTCAACCCGATCGTCGGCGATGTCGCCGGCAATGCCGAGAAGGTGCGCGCCGCCCGGCGCGAGGCTGCGGCCGGCGGGGCCGAGCTCGTCATGTTCCCGGAGCTCTTCCTCTCGGCCTATCCGCCGGAGGATCTGGTGCTGAAGCCGGCCTTCCAGGATGCCTGCCGCAAGGCCTGCGAGGACCTCGCCCGCGAGACTGCCGATGGCGGCCCGGCCGTGCTCGTCGGCCTGCCCTGGCTTGAGGACGGCAAGCTCTACAACGCCTACGCCTTGCTCGATGGCGGCCTGATCCAGTCGGTGCGCTTCAAGGTCGATCTGCCCAATTACGGCGTCTTCGATGAGAAGCGCGTGTTCGAGCCCGGCCCGCTGCCCGGCCCGGTCGTCTTCCGCAACCATGTTCGCCTGGGCATTCCGATCTGCGAGGACATCTGGGGCGAGGAAGTCGTCGAGTGCATCGCCGAGACCGGCGGCGAGATCCTGCTCGTCCCGAACGGCTCACCCTTCCGCCGCGGCGTCATCGAGGAGCGGCTCAACGTCGCCGTCGCCCGCGTCGTCGAGAGCGGCCTGCCGATGGTCTATCTCAACCAGCTTGGCGGCCAGGACGAGCTGGTCTTCGAGGGCGCCTCCTTCGTCCTCAACGCCGATCGCAGCTTCGCACAGCAATTGCCGGCCTTCCGCGAGGCTATTCGCATCACAAACTGGGAGCGCGGGCCCGATGGCTGGCGCTGCCTGCCGGGCGAGGTTGCCCCGGTCGAGGCGGGTGACGAGGCCGACTACGCCGCCTGCGTGCTCGGCCTGCGCGACTATGTCGAGAAGAACCGTTTCCCCGGTGTCGTGCTCGGCCTCTCCGGCGGCATCGACTCGGCCATCTGCGCCGCCATGGCGGTCGATGCGCTGGGCTCCGAGCGCGTGCGCTGCGTGATGATGCCCTATCGCTTCACCTCGCAGGAGAGCCTCGACGACGCGAAGAAGTGTGCCGATGCGCTCGGCGTGCGCTACGAGATCGTGCCGATCGCCGATCCCGTGGAGGGCTTCGAGCAGGCGCTGGCCGAGCTCTTCGCCGGCACCAATCGCGGCATCACCGAGGAGAACCTGCAGAGCCGGGTGCGCGGCACGCTCTTGATGTCGATCTCGAACAAGTTCGGGCCGATGGTGGTGACGACCGGCAACAAGTCCGAGATGTCCTGCGGCTACGCCACGCTCTATGGCGACATGAACGGCGGCTACAACCCGATCAAGGACCTCTATAAGACCGAGGTCTTCAGGCTCTCGGCGCTGCGCAACCGCTGGAGGCCGGCGGGCGCGCTCGGGCCGGATGGCGAGGTGATCCCTGAGAACATCATCGTCAAGCCGCCCTCGGCCGAGCTGCGCGAGAACCAGAAGGACCAGGATTCGCTACCGCCTTATGACGTGCTCGACGACATCCTCGCCTGCCTGATCGAGCATGAGATGCGGCTCGCCGATATCGTCGCCCGCGGCCATGATCTGGAAACGGTGCAGAAGGTCGAGCGCCTGCTCTATCTCGCCGAGTACAAGCGCCGGCAGGCGGCGCCGGGCGTCAAGGTGACCCGCAAGAACTTCGGCCGCGACCGGCGCTACCCGATCGTCAATCGCTTCCGCGATTCCGGCGAGCCGGCGCACGAGCCGGATCGTTCGCTGGTCAAGGGAGTCGGCAAGGCGGGGGGCGAGAGCTTCGATTTCTAGAGCGAGGAAACGCATCGTCATTCCGGGGCGCCGCGCAGCGGCGAGCCCGGAACCCATATCCGCTGTGGCTGCAGGATCGGCGGGACGGCAGGCGCTTTGTCGATCGTCGTCGTGTTCATGGATTCCGGGCTCAGGCCTGCGGCCTGCCCCGGAAAGACAGCGAGGAGTGCAGTTTAGGCTACAGCCAGAACCCGCCGATCTGGTTCGCCACCGGATTGGCGATGCAGGCCGTCATCCGGTCGAGCCAGATGCGCTGGTACTTGGCATTGGCGCCGTGCTGGGTGTCGACATCGTAGCGGCGCTGGATCAGCTTGACGCGGCGCTTGATGTGCAGGTCGACGAGGCTGTTGAGCTGAGTGATCAGCCCGCCGATCGTTGGGGCGCGGGCGATGGTGAGCTGATGCGCCAGCGCCCGGCAGACGACGAAGCCGACATCGTAGTGGAATTGCTCATGCGCCAGCAGGCCCGGGGTCAGCACCACTCCGATCCTGACCTGCGCGCTCGGCCAGACCTCGATCTCGTTTGGCACGCCGAAGGCGTAGTCGGTGCCGACCAGGCGAGCGCCCTTGTCGAAGATCTCGTATTCGAAGGCGGTATAGGCGTCCTGCACCGTGCCATCGGCCGGATCGATCACCACCGGAACCTGCAGGAAGTCGCCGGCCTTGAGCTTGATCGGAAGGCGCATCGCGCTCACCACGACGCCGGCAGGCGCCGGATTGTTGGCCATGTGCAGCAGCGTCGCGCCGCCCGGATCGACACGCGAATCCGGGCTGGTCATCTTGAGGTAGACCTGCTGGTAGCGCTTGATCGCGCCCCTCGTCAGCGGTCCGCAATCGCCGTCGACATCGAGCAGGGCGACGCCGAGCGCGGCGACATGCGGATTGATCGTCGCCTGAACCAGGCGGACGTCGGCTGCCGCGTTCTTGCCGCCGAGCCCGACCGAACCCGTGATGCTCATCCTCGCCTCCCTGCGCAGGTAGCCCGTCGCCTTCGCCCGCTACCCTTGCGTCAATCTGGGCGCTTGTCGATCTCCTTCAGCAGAGGTGCGCCATGCTCTTGCCCTCGGCTCGTTCCCGCGCGACAAGCGGCCGGTCATGACCACTCCCTTCGTCCGCACCGCCCCGTCGCCGACCGGCTATCTGCACATCGGCAACGCCCGCTCGCTGATGTTCAACTGGCTCTTCGCCAAGCGGCATAGCGGGCGCTTCCTGCTGCGCTATGACGACACCGATCAGGCGCGCTCGAAGCCGGAATTCGCCGATGCCATCGCCGAGGACCTCGGCTGGCTCGGCGTCATCCCCGATACCAGCATCAAGCAGTCGGAGCGGATTGCGCTCTACGATGCGGCGGCCGACAAGCTTCGCGCTGCCGGCCGGCTCTATCCCTGCTATGAGAGCGCCGACGAGCTTGACCGCAAGCGCAAGCGCCAGCTCGCCCGCGGTCTGCCGCCGGTCTATGACCGCGCCGCGCTGAAATTGACTGCGGAAGAGCGCGGCAAGCTCGAAGCCGAAGGCCGCAAGCCGCATTGGCGCTTCCTGCTCGACTGGGAGGAGATCGGCTGGGACGATCTCGTCCGCGGCCCCTCGCATGTCGACTGCGCCTCGCTCTCCGATACGGTGCTGGTGCGCGAGGACGGCACCTATCCCTATACGCTGCCCTCGGTCGTCGATGATCTCGATATGGGAATCACCCATGTCATTCGCGGCGAGGACCATGTCACCAACACCGCCGTGCAGATCCAGATCATGCAGGCGCTGGGCGGGACCTTGCCGGCCTTCGGCCACCACAACCTCCTGACCACGGCAAGCGGCGAGGGGCTGTCGAAGCGCCTTGGCCATCTCTCGCTGCGGGGCCTGCGCGAATCCGGCATCGAATCGCTGGCGGTGGCGTCGCTGGCCGTGCTGACCGGCTCGTCCGATGCGGTGCGGCCGGTGTCGAGCCTCGACGAGCTCGCCGGCCTGGTCGAACTCGCCCACGTCTCGCGCGCGCCGGCCAAGTTCGACGAGCACGAGTTGGAGATGCTCTCGGCCCGTACCCTGCATCAGCTCGACTTTGCTGCGGTCGAGGACAGACTCAAGCAGCTCGACATTCCGGCGACCGAGCCGTTCTGGCTCGCTGTTCGCGGCAACCTCCAGAGGCTCTCAGGCGTCAAGGACTGGTGGCAGGTGGTTGAGGGGACGATTGAGCCGCACATTGTGGACAACAGCTTCGCCGCTGCCGCTGCCGCGCTGCTGCCGGCCGAACCGTTCGATCAGACCACTTGGAAAAGCTGGACGCAGGCCGTGGCGGCTGAAACGGGCGCCAAGGGCAAGGCGCTGTTCATGCCGCTGCGCCAGGCTTTGACCGGCCTCGATCATGGCCCGGAACTCGCGGCGCTGCTGCCGCTGATCGGGCGCGAGAAGGCACTGAAGCGATTGGCCGGCGAAGCGGCGTAACTCTCAAGAAAAACGCGCCGCCGGGATGACCGGCGGCGCGCGCATTGAACGGTGGGATCAGGCCGCGGCGTAGCCGACCGTGCCCTTGATCTCCAGGAACTCCTCGAGGCCGAAATCGGCGTATTCGCGGCCGTTGCCGGACTGCTTGTAGCCACCGAAGGGCGCGCCGGCGTCCCAGGCCGGGTAGTTGATGTAGACATTGCCGGAACGCATCTGCGCCGCGACCTTGCGCGCCCGCTCCAGCGAGCCGGACTGGACGTAGGAGGCGAGGCCATAGGGCGTGTCGTTGGCCCGCGCGATCACCTCCGCTTCGCTCTCATAGGGCAGGATCGAGAGCACGGGGCCGAAGATCTCTTCCCGGGCGATCGTCATCTCGTCGGTGACGCCGCCGAAGACAGTCGGGCGGACATAGTAGCCGCGGTTGAGGTCCTCCGGCCGGCCCGGGCCGCCGGTCACTAGCGTCGCGCCTTCCTTGATACCGCTCTCGATCAGGCGCTGGATCTTGTCGTATTGCGTTTCGCTGACGACGGGGCCGAGGAAGACGCTGTCCGCCTGGGGTGCGCCGACCTTGAGCGGCTCGGCGGTCGCCTTGGCGATGGCGAGCGCGTCCTCATGCAGCTTCGCCGGGACGAACATCCGGGTCGGCGCATTGCAGGACTGGCCGGAGTTGCGCATGACGCTCTCGACGCCGAGCTTCACCGCTTTCTTCAGGTCGACGTCATCCAGCAGGATGTTGGCCGACTTGCCGCCGAGCTCCTGATGGACGCGCTTGACGGTGTCGGCCGCCGCCTTGGCGACGAGGATGCCGGCGCGGGTCGAGCCGGTGAAGGAGACCATGTCGACGCCGGGATGGCGGGCGATCGCCTCGCCGACCGTGGGCCCATCGCCGTTGACGAGATTGAATACGCCCTTGGGCACGCCGGCCTCATGCATCGCCTCGGCGAAGATGATCGCATTCATCGGCGCGATCTCGCTCGGCTTCAGCACCATGGTGCAGCCGGCGGCAAGCGCGGGCGCGACCTTGCACATGATCTGGTTGATCGGCCAGTTCCACGGCGTGATCATGCCGACGACGCCGATCGCCTCCTTCGAGATCAGGGTCGAACCGCGCAGCTCCTCGAACTCGAAATTCTCCAGCGTCTCGATCATCTTGGAGAGATGCGCGGTGCCCATGCCGGCCTGCGCCCGATGGGCCAGCTCCTTCGGTGCGCCCATCTCGCGCGACAGCGCGTCGGCGACCTCGGCGTAGCGGGCCTTGTAGGCTTCGAGCAGGCGGCGCATCAGCGCCAGACGCTCTTCCTTGGAGGTCGCGGCGAAGGCTGGGAAGGCGGCGCGCGCCGCTGCCACGGCCTTGTCGACATCCGCCTGGCTGCCGAGCGCGATCTGCGCGAAAGCCTCCTCGGTCGAGGGATCGATCACGTCGAGCGTCTTGAGGCCGCCGGCTGGATCGACCCAGGCGCCGTCGATGTAGAACTGGAGAGCGTGGGACATTGGCTGGCTCCTTTGGGCGGAAGCGGTCACTCGATGCGCGGGTGGTCATCGACCCGTCGTGCGGCGATCGCTATGTTGGGGCAGATACAGCGTAGCAGCCCCTGATGACTGATGTCATCGCGCGGCCGGCGAATGGGGGGAATGCCGGGCGCGGGGAGGTCGCGCCGGCCGGGCCGCCTCAAGCGGCGAACTGCACGTCGATTTCGGTCCCGGCCTTGCGTGCGATCTGGCAGGTGCGGGAGAAGGCGTCGGCCTCGATCGCCAGCTTGAAGCGATCAGGCACGCCGGCCGTGCTGATCACCGCCAGGCTCGCGCCCTCGTCAGAGAGTCGCCGCACCGTGCAATCGATCACCGACTTGCCCCCATTGAAGACGATGTTCCCTGCCTTCAGAACACGCCGACCGACGGTCGAACCGGCGGAGAGGCCGCTCTGATTGACAACGCAGCGATTGCGGCCGGTCGCCTTGGCGGCATAGAGCGCTTCGTCCGCGGCGCGCAGAAGGGCATCGATGTCACCGCTCGGCGCGGCGGCCGCGATGCCGAAGCTGGCGGAGACCGCGAACGGGCCGTCGGCGCCGTCGAAGCGCTGTGCGGCAATGCCCTCGCGCAGCTTTTCCGCGACGCCGAGCGCCGCCTGGCGGCCGGTATGCGGCAACAGCACCGCAAACTCTTCGCCGCCAACCCGTCCAAACACGTCGCTCTGGCGCAGCAGGTCCCGGCATGTCGCGGCGCTGCCGGCCAGGACGGCATCGCCGGCGGCATGGCCATGCGTGTCGTTGATGCTCTTGAAATGATCGAGATCGAAGGCGATGCAGCTCACCTCATGGCGATGGCGTTGCGCCAAGGCGAGGGCGCGGGCGGCCTCCTCGCGGAAGGCGCGGCGCGCGAGGGCGCCGGTCAGCCCGTCGGTCGAGGCGAGGAGCCTCAGTTCGAGCTCGTTCATCACGATCGAGGCGAGGTCGGACAGGATCGCGATTTCGCTGGGATCGATCGCGCGCGGCGTCGTCCCCATGGCGCAAAGCGTGCCGATGTTCTGGCCTTCGGCGCTGCGCAGCGGGATGCCAGCATAGAAGCGTAGGTGCGGCGCTCCGGTCACCAGCGGATTGCTGGCAAAGCGCGGGTCGGTGCTCGCATCCGTCACGATCAGCGGTGCGTTCTGGCGGACGGTCTTGTCGCAGAACGCGATGCGGCGCTCATCCTCGCAGTTCGCCACGCCTTCGCGTGCCTTGAACCATTGCCGGTGGCCGTCGAGGAAGGTCACCGTCGCCATCGGCACCTTCATGATCCGACAGACGAGCCTGGTGATCCGGTCGAAAGCCTCTTCGCCCGGCGTATCCAAGATGTCGTAGCGGGCGAGCGCTTCGAGGCGATCCTGCTCGCGCTGCGCTTGCGGTGTGGACATATCCATGCCCCGGCCTCGCAGAATGCGTCCAGATCGGCGCAGGCTCGGCCGGAGCGGGTAAACCATTGGTTAAGGCCGGGGAGATCGTCCTCGCCATGGTGAACGGCGGAGCTGGCCCCATTCACCGTGTCCCTTCCTGTCGAAAGGGCAACTGCCGGACGCCCCAAGGAGGGGGAGGCTCTCCGACAAGGTCGGTTCAGCCAAGCTCACTCATGCCGGTCCATTGCCGTCTCGTGCTTGGTGTCGCGCATGGTCGAATAGACCAGGAGCGAGATGAAGATCACCGCCGAGAGGTAGTAATAGAACCACTGCTCATGGCCCTGCTGCTTGAAGAACAGCGCGATCGCCGGTGCCGTGCCGCCAAAGATCGAGACGGTCAGCGCATAGGGCACGGCGACGCCGGTGGCGCGGATCGAGGTCGGGAACAGTTCGGCCTTCACCACGGCGTTGATCGAGGTGTAGCCGGCGACGAAGAGCCAGGCGCCGGAGATCAGCAGGAAGGCGACCCAGGACGACTTGGTCTGCTCCAGCGCCGACAGGATCGGCACGGTCAGCAGCGTTCCGGCGAGGCCGAAGAAGATCAGCAGCGGCTTGCGGCCGATCCGATCGGAGATCAGGCCATAGATCGGCTGCAGGATCGAGGCGAAGATCAGCGATCCCGCGATGACATAGGTGGTGGTGATGTCGGTGAGGCCGACCGTCTGCTTCACGAAGGTCTGCATATAGGTGGTGAAGGTGTAGAAGGCGGCGGTGCCGCCCGCCGTGAGCCCGACCACGATCGCGACCTCGCGCGGATATTTCATGAGGCCGCGCAGCGAGCTCTCCTTCTTCTTGGTCTTGCTGGCTGCAGTGAAGGCCTCGGTCTCGTGCATGTGCCGGCGCATGAACATGGCGGTCACCGCCAGCAGCGCGCCGATCACGAAGGGGATGCGCCAGCCCCAGTCGACCAATTGCTCATGCGTCAGGAAGACGTTCTGCAGCAGTAGCAGCACCAGGATCGCGGTGAGCTGCCCGCCGATCAGCGTCACGTATTGGAAGCTCGAATAGAAGCCGCGATGGTCGGGATGGGCGATCTCGGTGAGATAGGTCGCGCTCGCCCCGTACTCGCCACCGAGGCTGAGGCCCTCGATCACCCGAGCCAGCGCCAGCAGCACCGGCGCGGCAAAGCCGATCGTCTCATAGGTCGGTGTCAGCGCGATGATCAGCGAGCCGAAGCACATCATCAGCACCGAGACGGTCAGCGACAGCCGCCGTCCATAGCGGTCGGCGATATGGCCGAACAGCCAGCCACCGATCGGGCGGACGATGAAGCCGGCAGCGAACAAGGTCGCCGCGTTGAGCTGCTGCACCACGGGATCGTGCGAGGGGAAGAATTTCGGCGCGAAATAGAGCGCGAAGGCGGTATAGGCGTAGAAATCGTACCATTCGACGAGATTGCCGACCGAGCCGATGAAGATCGCCTTCAGCCGTCGCGCCGTATCGGCGACGTCCATGCCGTGCGGGGCGGGTGTGGCGATTGCTGGATCGGACATGGCTCGCTCCGCGTGTGAGGCGGCGCGAGCAGCAGCGGGCGCCGGCAGCAATACGCTGGTCTACGCCTTGCGTTCCCCGCCAGTCAGCAGCGAGAAAAGTGGTCAGAGTTGCTTCTGGCGCATGGCAGACGCGGCCATCACGGCCGCGCGGTCGCCCCCACACCGAGATTGGGCGCGAGGTTAGGCGCGACGATTCGCACCGTGCGGCGCTCGCCGGTGACGCTCTTGCTCTCGCGCTTCAGCCCGTCGCCCTGCTGCAGCGTCTTCTCGCCATCGATCCGCTGCGGACCGACGCCGGCGGATTCGGTGCTGGCGGTCGGGACGTTGGCGTCCGGCGTCGGCTCGTCGCCGGGCGCGGCCTGGAGCGCGGTCGGAGCCGGGGCAGGCGGCGTATTCGGCTTGGCTTCCGCCGCAGCAGCGCCCTTCTTGCCGCGCGGGGGCTGCTCGGCCTTGGGCCGCGATAGTTCCTGCGAGCGCTGCTCGGTGACGATGATGTCGCCCTTGCGCTGATCGAGCATCTGCTCGGCGTTCTGCAGCGCCTGGGCCCAGCTCTGGCCTTGTCCCCGGCAGGTGCAGGCGGCGTCGAAACTCCGGGTGTATTTCAGCGCGTTCGGCAGCGACGAGTAGGGCTGCCCGGTGGTACGCGCCACCGCGTTCTGGATGTCGCCGCCGCTGCTCATGCCATAGGCCAGCGTCTCGGTGCCGGGGCAGAGAGACTGGCACATCTGGTCCTGGCTCTCGCGGCCACCCGGGCTGTTGGCGAGCGGGAAGAAGAAGCCGTCACAGCTGCGCACGCAAACCGAATAGGGGCCGCCCTGGCGTGCTCCGCCTTCCGTCGGCTCGCTCGGCTGATCGGGGTCGAGCTCGGGCAAGGTCGAATCGATCTCGCCGCGGCGCGGCTCGATGCCGAAGATCGTCTCGAAGAAGCCGCGCGGCTGCGCCCGGCAGTTGTTGTTGATCAGCGCGGCAAGCTGGGCGCGGCGCTGCTCGACGCCGCCACCCTGGGCCTGCTGCTGGAGCTGGGCATACTGCTGCTGCAGCCCTCCGAGTTGCGCCCGGATGCCGCCGCACTGCGGCGGCGGCGCCTCGCCGAAGAACAGGAAGCCGCCGCGGTCGCAGCCCATGGAGCGATACTGGCTGGAGAGTTGCGCGAGCTGGCCGGCGACCCGCTGTGCCGCCTGGGCGGCCCGGCCGTCGCCGCCACGCTGGCCCTGCAGGCTCGACAGCTCGGCCCGCCAATTGTCGCAGGCCGGCGACTGCGCCAAGGCTGCGCCCGTCAGCGCGGCGAAAGCCAGCGCCGGAGCGAGCGCGCGTCGGAGCGAAGCGAAAATCATCGAAGGCAGAGTTGCTATCCCTGTGACTCGTCCCATGCCAGCGTCGGTCGCCTGCACCGGCAAAGCACATGCTAGAAACGCGACGGAACTAAGGAGGCGCCTGCCGGATCGCCCGAGAGAGTCGATTCGGAACGTCGCCTGAAGGCTTTGCGCATCGCATATCGCGTCCCGGGCGACAAATCACCCGCCTGGGATCACGGTTTCGAGATCAGGCCTCCTCGGTCTGGTAGGCGCCGGCGAGATGGCGGCCGCGCTCGGTCAGCAGCGCCAGCACGCGCTCGAAGGTGCGCAGCTCCTCCGGTGAGATCCCCTCGATCCAGCGTTCCTCGAAGGCGAGCGCCAGCGGCACGATCTGGGCGTAGAGTCGTTGGCCGGCGGCGCTGAGAGCGACGAAGGCTTCGCGCCGGTCGGCCCGGTTTTCGGCCCGCGTCACCAGCCCGCGCTTGTCGAGCTCGGAGACGGCGCGCGAGACCTTGGTCTTGTGCATCTGCGAGAGCTCGCCGATGTCGCGCGAGGTCAATTGCCCGAACTCGCCGAGCTGCGCGATCACCCGCCATTCCGGGATGCCGATGCCGAAACGCGTGCCGTAGACCCGGCCGAGCGCCCGGCTGGCGAAGAAGCCGACGACGTTGAGCCGATAGGGCAGGAACTGCTCGAGATGCAGGGCGCGGTGTTCGGGCTTTTGTTTCGTTGACATTAGTTGCACATGTAACTAATTGGAGTGACAGAAGGCCGCGTAAGGCTGCCGCCGTGATCATTGCGCAACGGCAGCGTCTGTCAAAGCGGCCGGCATCGGAAACGCAGCGGGAGGAGGCCGGCCATGAACGTGCAGACCACGGTTCAATCGAGCTTCGGCGAGCAGGTCCGGGGCGGGCGCCGCTACATGTCCGGCTTCGGCAATTCCTTTGAGACCGAGAGCCTGCCGGGCGCACTGCCGATCGGCCGCAACTCGCCGCAGAAGGCGGCCTATGGCCTTTATGCCGAGCAGCTCTCCGGCTCGCCCTTCACCGCGCCACGCTCGTCGAACGAGCGCTCCTGGCTCTACCGCATTCGTCCGAGCGTGAAACATGGCGGCCGCTGGACGCTGGTCGACAAGGGACTGATGCGGACCGCGCCCTGCCGCGACGAGACGCCACCCTCGCTCGGCCAGTTGCGCTGGAGCCCGATCCCGATGCCGCAGGAAAAGCTCACCTTCCTGACCGGCCTGCGCACCCTGACCACCGCCGGCGACGCCGACAGCCAGGCCGGCATGGCGGCGCATATGCTGTTCGTCACGGCCTCGATGGAGCGCGAATACCTCTTCAACGCCGATGGCGAATATCTCGTCGTGGCGCAGGAGGGCAGCCTGCGCTTCTTCACCGAGTTCGGCATCATCGAGATCGAGCCGGGAGAGATCTGCATCATCCCCCGTGGCGTGATGTTCCGCGTCGAGCTGATGGGCGGGCCGGCGCGCGCCTATGTCTGCGAGAACTATGGTGGCGGCTTCACCTTGCCCGATCGCGGTCCGATCGGCGCCAATTGCCTCGCCAATCCCCGCGACTTCCTGACGCCCGTCGCGGCCTATGAGGATATCGAGGAGCCCTCGACCCTCTATGCCAAATGGGGCGGGGAGCTGTTCTCCACCGAGGTCGGCCAGTCGCCGCTCGATGTCGTCGCCTGGCACGGCAATTACGCGCCCTACAAATATGATCTCAGGCATTATTCGCCGGTTGGCGCGATCTCCTTCGACCATCCTGACCCGTCGATCTTCACCGTGCTGACCGCGCCCTCGGAGACGCCCGGCACCGCCAATATCGACTTCGTCATCTTCCCAGAGCGCTGGATGGTGGCCGAGAACACCTTCCGGCCGCCCTGGTACCACCGCAACATCATGTCGGAGTTCATGGGCCTGATCTACGGCGTCTACGACGCCAAGCCCGAGGGCTTCACCCCCGGCGGCTTCAGCCTGCACAACATGATGCTCTCCCATGGGCCGGACACTCAGGCCTTCGAGCATGCCAGCACTGTCGAGCTCAAGCCGGTCAAGCTCACCGGCACCATGGCCTTCATGTTCGAGACCAGGTTTCCGCAGCGGCTGACCGGCTATGCCGCCGGCCTGCCGGAGCTGCAGGACAATTACGCCGATTGCTGGAGCGGGCTGAAGAAGCGCTTCGACCCGAACAAGCGCGAAACGTGGTGAAAGGCCGTCATTCCGGGACTTTGCGAAGTGAACAACCTGGAATCCTTGACTGCCCTTCTTCCGTCATGGTCGGGCCTGTCCCGACCATCCACGTCTTCCTTCACCAAGTGCGGTGTTCAAGACGTGAATGCTCGCCACAAGGGCGAGCATGACGGGTTGGAGAAACGTCGCAGCCTAGCGGCTGCGCAGCCGGTTCATGAAGGCGTCGTAGGAGAGTTCCGCCACCTGCCACCAGAGCAGGTTCTCGCCGCGGAAGGCGACCATCGACTCATAGCCCTTCTTGAAGGCTTCGCTCTTCGTCGCGGTCTCGGCGTAGTACTCCTCGGCCGCCTTGAGCGAGGCCTCCATGATCGGCTGCGGGAAGGCCTTGAGCTGCGCGCCCTGGGCGATCAGCCGGCGCAGGCCGCCGGGGTTCACGGCGTCGTATTTGGCCAGCATCCAGTTGTTGGCGGCCTCGCAGGCGTTGCGCATGATGGCCTGGTAGTGCTTCGGAAGCTTGTTCCATTGCTCCTGGTTGATGACGAGGTGCAGCATGGCGCCGCCCTCCCACCAGCCGGGATAGTAGTAATAGGGCGCGACCTTCACGAAGCCGAGCTTCTCGTCGTCATAGGGGCCGACGAACTCGGCCGCGTCGATCGTGCCGCGCTCCAGTGCCGGGTAGACGTCGCCTGCGGCGATCTGCGTCGGCACCACGCCGAGCTTGGCCAGCACCGCCCCGCCCATGCCGCCGATCCGGAACTTCAGGCCCTTGAGGTCGTCGACCGTCTTGAGTTCCTTGCGAAAGAAGCCGCCCATCTGGCAGCCGGAATTGCCGCAGGGGATCGAGTAGGCGTTGAACTTCGCCAGCGCCCCGTTCACGATCTCCTCGCCGCCGCCGAAGAACCACCAGCTGTGCTGCTGGCGGGCGTTGAGGCCGAAGGGGATGCCGGTGCCGAGGCCGAGCGCCGGCTCCTTGCCGATGTAGAAATAGGTCGGCGTATGCGCGCACTCGACCGTGCCGGAGGTGACGGCGTCGAGCGCCTGCAGGCCGGGAACGATTTCGCCGGCCGAGAAGGTCTGGACCTGGAACTTGCCGTCGGTCGCCTCGCCCATGATCTTCGCGAACTGCTGAGCGGTGCCGTAGATCGTGTCGAGCTGCTTCGGGAAGCTCGAGGTCAGGCGCCATTTCACCTCGGGCATCGATTGCGCGATCGCGGGCATCGCGATCGGCGCGGCGGCCGCGGCGAGCGCGCCCGTCTTCAAAAACGTACGGCGTTGCATGGACTTTCCTCCCGGGGACAGATTTGCTGCCATCATCACTGTTCGGCGAGGATTGAAAAGAGATGAAAGTCGCATCCCTCATGCATGGCCGGGATGGCCGCCTCGTCGTCGTCTCGAACGACCTGACTCGCGCGACCGACGCCTTCCCGGTGGTTGCGACGCTGCAGGGTGCGCTCGACGACTGGGGCCGCTGCGCGCCGCGCCTCGCCGATCTCGCCGAGAGCCTGGAACATGGCTCAGTCCCGTCCTTCCGCTTCCACGAGCACGACTGCGCCTCGCCTCTGCCACGCGCCTATCAGTGGGTCGACGGCTCGGCCTATGTGAACCATGTCGAGCTGGTCCGGAAGGCGCGGGGTGCAGAGATGCCCGAGAGCTTCTGGACCGATCCGCTGATGTACCAGGGCGGCTCCGATTCCTTCCTCGGCCCGCGTGAGGCAGTGAAGCTCGCGAGCGAGGATTACGGCATCGATCTCGAAGCCGAGATCGCGGTGATCACCGGCGACGTGCCGATGGGTGTCAGCCCCGAGGAGGCGAGGGGCCTCATCCGCCTCGTCATGCTCGTCAACGATGTGAGCTTGCGGAATCTGATTCCGAACGAATTGGGCAAAGGCTTTGGTTTCCTTCAATCAAAGCCGTCCTCGGCCTTCTCGCCGGCGGCGGTGACGCCCGACGAACTTGGCTCGGCCTGGAAGGATGGCAAGCTTAGCCTGCCGCTGCTCGCCCAGGTCAACGGCAAGCCCTTCGGCAAGCCGCAGGCCGGCGTCGACATGACCTTCGATTTCGGCGTGCTGATCGCCCATGCCGCCAAGACCCGCCCGCTTGTCGCCGGCACCATCGTCGGCTCGGGCACGGTCTCGAATCGCGACGCCGATGGCGGGCCGGGCAGGCCGGTTTCGGAAGGCGGGCTCGGCTACGCCTGCATTGCCGAGCAGCGCATGGTCGAGACCATCCGGCACGGTGCGCCCAAGACGCCGTTCCTGCGCTTCGGCGACAGCGTCCGCATCGAGATGAAGGACGCTGCCGGCCATTCTATCTTCGGCGCGATCGAGCAGGATATCCTGCCGCATGCGCAATAGCCCGCACCGTCATTCTCGGGCGAAGCGAAGCGCAGACCCGAGAATCTCCTGACGGGGAGGCGCTTCCCAGCGCCTCTTCCTGCCTGAGATGCTCGGGTCGAGCCCGAGCATGACGCCAGTATCGACAAGCTTACGAGGTAGTTCGATGTCCTCCCCCGCTTTCGCCTCCACCGCCGATCTCGGCGAGAAGACCGTCTCCTTCGATGAGATCGGCAAGGGCGTCTACGCCTATACCGCCGAGGGCGACCCCAATAGCGGCATCGTCGTCGGCGATGACAGCGTCCTCGTCTTCGACGCGCAGGCGACGCCGACCATGGCCGAGCGCGTCATCGCGAAGGTGCGCGAGGTCACCGACAAGCCGGTCAGCCATGTCGTGCTCTCGCATTACCACGCCGTGCGCGTGCTCGGCGCTCCCGCCTATGGCGCGAAGGAGGTCGTCTGCTCGGACGCGGCGCGGGCGATGATCGTCGAGCGCGGCGAGGAGGACAAGGCGAGCGAGATCGGCCGCTTCCCGCGGCTCTTTCAAGGTGCCGACTCGATCCGCCCCGGCCTGACCTGGCCGACCACGACTTTCTCGCACAATGCCTCGATCTGGCTCGGCAGCCGCGAGGTCCGGCTGATGAAGCTCGGCCGCGGCCACACCGCCGGCGACATCGTCGCCTGGATGCCCGACACCAATGTGATCTTCGCCGGCGACCTCGTCGAATACGGCGCGACACCCTATTGCGGCGACGCCCATTTCACCGACTGGCCGACGACGCTCGATGCGCTCGCGGCCTTCGCCCCGGTCGCCATGGTGCCTGGCCGTGGCGCGGCCCTGACCAATCGCGGCATGGTCGCCGACGGCATCAAGGGCACACGCGCCTTCCTCACCGACCTCTACGAGGCGGTGAAAGGCCATGTCGCCGCCGGCCGCTCACTGCGCGAGACCTTCGAGCGCGTCCACGAGACACTGAAGCCGTCCTATGGCGACTGGGTGATCTTCGAGCATTGCCTGCCCTTCAACGTCACCCGCGCCTATGACGAGGCCGGCGGCCTCGATCATCCACGCATCTGGACCGACGAGCGCGACCGCCAGATGTGGCTGGATCTGCGCGGCTGAAGGCACCACCGCATGCAGCCCTTCCGCCAGTTCGCCTATCGCCGCAGCGCCGATCAGGATGCGCCGGCCCCCACCCGGCATCCGGTGGTCATCGTCGGCGCCGGCCCGGTTGGGCTGACGCTGGCGCTCGATATGGCGCGCCGGCAGGTTCCGGTCGTATTGATCGACGATGCCGACCGGATCGGCGAGGGCTCGCGCGCCATCTGCTTCGCCAAGCGCACGCTCGAGATCTTCGACCGGCTCGGGTTGGCGCAGGCGATGGTCGAGAAGGGCGTGACCTGGCAGAAGGGCAGGGTCTTCCGCGGCGAGACCGAACTCTACGAATTCGATCTCCTGCTGGAGGGCGGCCACAAGCAGCCGGCCTTCATCAATCTCCAGCAGTTCTATGTCGAGGCGGCGCTGGTCGACGCCGTGCTGGCCGAGCCGCTGGTCGACCTGCGCTGGAGCAACCGCCTGGCCGACCTCGACAACCACGAGGACGGGGCGAAGCTCACCATCGCCACGCCGGATGGCGATTACTCCCTGCACGCCGACTGGCTGGTCGCCTGTGACGGGGCGCGCTCGCCGACGCGCGGCCTGCTCGGGCTGGAGTTCCGCGGCGAGGCCTTTGAAGACCGCTTCCTCATCGCTGATGTGAAGATGACCGCGCCGTTCCCGACCGAGCGCTGGTTCTGGTTCGATCCGCCGTTCCACTCCGGCCAGTCGGCGCTGCTGCACAAGCAGCCGGACGATATCTGGCGCATCGACCTGCAGCTCGGCCCCGATGCCGATCCGGAGCATGAGAAGCAGCCGGAGATCGTGCGGCCCCGGATCGAGCGCATGCTCGGCCATGGCGATTTCGCCTTGGAATGGGTCTCGGTCTATCGCTTCCAGTGCCGCCGGCTCGACAGGTTCCTGCACGGGCGCGTGATCTTCGCGGGCGATGCCGCCCATCAGGTCTCGCCCTTCGGCGCGCGCGGCGCCAATTCCGGCATCCAGGACGCCGACAATCTCGGCTGGAAGCTGGCGCTGGTCGTGCAGGGCAGGAGCCCGGTCTCGCTGCTCGACAGCTATGATAGCGAGCGCGTCGTCGCCGCCGACGAGAACATCCTGAACTCGACGCGGGCGACCGATTTCATCGCGCCGCGCTCCCCGGGCGAGCGCCTGCTGCGCGAAGCTGCGCTGTCGCTGGCGCCGCTGACCGGTTTTGCCAAGCGCTTCGTCAATTCAGGTCGGCTGTCGCTGCCTTCAGCCTATGCCGGTTCGGCGTTGTCGAGCGACGACGAGAGTTGGAACGCAGGCTTGCAGCCGGGCGCCCCATTCCTTGATGCCCCGCTCGCTGCTGCCTCCCATGCCTGGCTGAGCGAGGCCTTCTCGGTGGGGCAGGCGATCCTGCTCGGCGACGATGCGACAAAGCTTGCACCCGCCGGCGTCTTTGCGATCGAGCCGGCTGCGGGCGACGAGACCTTACGCCAGCGCTACGCTTTGGAAGGCGGCGCAGCCGTGCTGCTGCGGCCGGACGGGCATGTCGCCGCCCGGTTCCGGCAGCTGGAGCGCGGCGCGGTCGAGGCCGCGATCGAGCGGATGGAGGGCAGGGGATGAATGCCGCAGCCAACATGGCTCCCGCAGGCGGCCTCACGCGCGAATCGCGCTTCGCCGATCCCGACGCCGCCTTCCGCTTGCTCACCCAGGCGCATCGCGATCTCGACGAGCGCGAGAGCGCTGCCTTCAATGCCCGCCTCGTCCTGATCCTCGCCAATCATATCGGCGACGAAGAGGTCCTGCGCGAAGCCGTGGCGTTGGCGCGCGAGGCAAGTTAGGCTTTGGCCACGACGCTCTGGAGCCGCGAGCCTGATGGAAGATCTGCCGACCTTCTACTCCACCCTGATCCCGCTCGGCTTCTTCTTCTGGGGGCCGGCACTGGTGGTGCTGACGCTGCTCCTCTCCTGGCTCTGGGCGCGCAGCCTCAAGGTCGACCGTGCCTTGGAAAGCGATCTCGACGGCTTCACCAAGGAGGATGTCGAGAAGCTGTTCTCGCTCTACGGGCCTGAGCGCCGGGCGATCTACCGCAACAAGCTGCTGCCGGCCGATCTCGCCTTCGCGCTGGTCTATGCGGTCGTCGGCGGGCTGATCGTCGCCGGTCTGTCGATGCGCGGCTATCCCTGGTGGGTGGCGGCGCTCTGCGGCGGCGGCTGGCTCTTCGGCGGGCTCTGCGACATCGTCGAGAACCTCGCCATCGCGCGCCTGCTCGACCGCTTTCCCATCCTCGACGACGGCACCGTCGCGATCGCCAGCGGCTTCACCCGGCTGAAGCTCGTCCTGACCGGGCTCGGCTTCATCGGCGCGATCGCGGCCTATTACCTAGCGTTCAAGCCGATCGCGGCCTGATCGCATTCGCGCCAGCCGGCGCGGGTCTGGCGGAAACAGGCGGCCGGCACCGGCGGGTCGCCGATAGGCGGAGCATGCCGCGTGGTGTCGGGCTCGAAGCCGAGCCGCGTCGCCAGCTGCAACGATGCTGCGTTCTGCGGGTGCGTGACGATGAGGGCCTCGGGCAGGCCGAGCGCCTCGAAGCCGTAGCGGAGCAGCCGGGCTACCGCCTCCCGGGCGAAGCCCTGTCCCCAATGACAGGCGGCGAAGCGATAGCTGATCTGGGCCTGCTCCGGGTCGTCGCCATCCGGAATGAGTCCGACATAGCCGAGCGGATCGCTCTCGTCGGCCCGGGCGAACACAGTCCAGTAGCCGAGCCCGCGTCCGACATGCAGGAAGCTGCGCGTCGCCACGCCTTCGCGACCCATCGCCGGATCGCCGAGCGCCGTGATGTAGCGTATCACCTGCGGATCGGCGTTGAGAGTAGCGACGAAGTCGAGGTCGGCCTCGGTCCGCGGCGTGAGAAGCAAGCGCTCGCTTTCCAGCACCGGCAGCATGGTCGTCGCCCTGTCGTATCGTTCGAGGATTGCTCGCGCCTGCACTGGTGCGGGAGCGCGCGCCATCCCATATCCTGCCCGCTGTCCCTCGGGAACGCTCTGGGAGAATTTGGATGAGCTTTCGTCGTTGTCTTCTCGCCGCTTCGGCAGTGCTCGCGCTTGCCGGCTTCGCCGCGCCGGCCGTGGCGCAGGAAGACCTGATCTTCAAGAAATCGACGGTCTGGAAGATGTTGACCCCGGACGACAAGCTCGCGGTCTACGGCGTCGATGATCCCGTGGTCGAGGGCGTCGCCTGCCACTACACCGTGCCCGAGAAGGGCGGTGTCTCCGGCATGTTCGGTGTTGCCGAGGAGGTCTCCGACGTTTCGCTCGCCTGCCGCCAGATCGGCCCGATCCGCTTCAAGGAGAAGGCTTCGCAGGGTGATGTCGTCTTCCGTGAGCGCCGCTCGCTGATCTGGAAGAAGATGCAGATCGTGCGCGGCTGCGACGCAAAGCGCAACGTCCTGATCTACATGGTCTACACCGACAAGCTGATCGACGGCTCGCCGCAGAACTCGACCTCGAGCGTGCCGATCATGCCCTGGGGCGCCAGCGGCGACGTGGCGAAATGCTCGGAATGGGTGAGGTAAAGCGCGTTCGGGGCCGTTGTCTTAGCGAAGCGTATAGCTGCCCACGTAGTTGCAGTTCGCACCGTGGAACGGCGTGCAGGCGCCGCTTTCCGCCACCGTGAGAACACGGCCTTTGCGACGAATGTCGAGACGGCAGGTTTCGCCGTACTCCATGGCTTCCGCCACGAGTCGGTCGCCTTGGACGCGGCCGCGTGCCGAGATGACGCCCACGCAGCGTCGGCTGCTGATCTCGGCATCGACCTTGAACATGCCGCCGCCGACCGGGCGGATCGTCATGCTGAGGCCGAGCGCCCGATAACGGCCCTCGAAGGCGTCTACCGGTAGGAGTGTCGTCAGGAGGAGGGCTGCAACGAGAGCTGGGCGGATCATGATCGGCGGCCCCTTGTTCAGCCGCGGTCGATCCGCGGTTGCCCTAAGGTAATGCCTGTGTTGATCCGGGAAAACTAGCCCGTCGGGATTAGCCGCTGCAGGTGATGGCCAGCGGCTGCTCGGTCGCGGGCGCACTGGCCTGGCGCGGCGTCGAGCCGGTGAAATCCTCGGGCTTGGCGACGCCGTAGGCCGTGGCGGTGCGGTGCCCCTGCGACTCGCACCAGGCATCGGCGACGATCTGGCCGCATTCGGATTTGCTGGAAATGCAGTCGGCGACCCCGTAGCCGTCTCCGGCCGGGATTAGATAGGTGCGCTCGGCCTTGGGGGCGGCGACGGTTCCGGTCGCAGGCAGCAGCGCCAGCGACATTCCAGCGCCGATGATTCCGAAGAGCCCGACCAGAGCGACGGCGCGGCGCATGATATTGTCCCTGAGACCCGACCGAGGCTGAACCTTCGACATGTCAAATTGGTTCCAAATGGTTAAGACTGCGTGAACCACGGCAATCTTGGTTGCGCGCAAACCGTCTTCCGCTTGTGGCGGCATTGCGGCGGCGAGAGCTGATTTCGCGGGACGGGAGCGTAACGCTGGCGGACCGTTGCGCAGCTGCCACTTGACGTAAGCGCACATGACAGGCATCACGGCAGGATGACGCGAGCCCTCGCCATTATTTGCATTATTTGCCGCTAGCTTTCGCTGGCCGGCTGCTCACGTCATCGTCCCAACGAAAAGACAGACAGCGCCCCGGGCAGCGGCCAGGATACGCCGTTTTTATCGCTTTCTCGTCAGGATACCGCTTCGATGCAGCCGACCCTCAGGCTCTACAACACGCTGACGCGGACGAAGGAGGTCTTCACCCCCGTCGATCCCCTGAACGTGCGCATGTATGTCTGCGGCCCGACGGTCTATGACTACGCCCATATCGGCAATGCCCGGCCGGTCATCGTCTTCGACGTGCTCTACCGGCTGCTGCGGCACCTCTATGGCGAGGCCCATGTCCGCTATGCCCGCAACCTCACCGACGTCGACGACAAGATCAACGCCCGTGCGGCGCGTGATTACCCCAATCTGCCGCTGAACGAGGCGATCGCGAAGGTCACGCAGACGACGACGGCGCAGTTCCATGCGGACGTCGATGCGCTCGGCAATCTGCGGCCCGACGACGAGCCGCGCGCCACCGGCCATATCGAGGAGATGAAGGCGATCATCGAGCGCCTGATCGCCCGCGGTGTCGCCTATGTCGCCGAGGAGCACGTGCTCTTCCATGTCCCGGCCGTTGCCGGCCTGAAGGGCGCGCCGCGTTATGGCTCGCTCGCCCGCCGCTCGCTCGACGAGATGGAGGCCGGCGCCCGCGTCGACGTCGCCCCGTACAAGCGCGATCCGATGGATTTCGTGCTGTGGAAGCCGAGCCGCGACGGGATCGATCCGGGCTGGCCGTCACCCGCCGGCATCGAGACGCCCGGACGCCCCGGCTGGCACATCGAATGCTCGGCCATGTCGATGAAGACCCTGCTCGAGCCCTTCGGCGGCGGCCTGCAATGCGACGATCCCGCCCGGAACGTCTTCGACATCCATGGCGGCGGCATCGACCTGGTCTTCCCGCATCACGAGAACGAGCTGGCCCAGAGCTGCTGCGCTTTCGGCTCGGCGGGCGGGGCGCCGCGCATGGCGAACTACTGGATGCATAACGGCTTCCTGCAGGTCGAAGGCGAGAAGATGTCGAAGTCGCTCGGCAACTTCGTCACCATCAACGAGCTGCTGGCGACCGACACTTTCGGCGGGCGGACCTGGCCCGGCGAGGTGCTGCGCCTCGCCATGCTCAAGACCCATTACCGCCAGCCGATCGACTGGACGGTGAAGGCGCTGGAGGAGGCGGAGAAGGAGTTGGATCAGTGGTATCGCGCACTCGATCTGTATGGATACGACGAGGCTGCCCCTGATCCGGAAGTGCTATCGGCGCTTTCCGACGATCTCAATACGTCCGCAGCAATCACGCGATTGCGCGCCATAGCTCGCTTCACGGTTGGCGTGACAGTGAATGAGGCTTTGACCAATATCGAGCAGTTCGGAGGTCGATCAGGCGCTTCAGTTCTTCGTGCTTCTGCGCAGGTATTTGGAGTTCTCCAACAGACGCCTGATGCATGGGCAACCGCAAAGCAGTCCAGCGCAAATGTCGACGCTGCTGTTGTTGAGAGCTTGATCGCCGCCCGTCTCGCCGCCCGCAAGGCGAAGAATTTCGCTGAATCCGATCGTCTCCGCGACGAACTCGTCGCGATGGGCATCGTGCTCATGGATGGCAAGGACCCGGCCACCGGCGAGTTGATTACCAGCTGGGAGGTGAAGCGGTGAACGATCTCGCGGAATTGCTGGCGCCGCCGAGCGAGCCTGCAGTTTCGCGGGCGCTCGCCGCCTATCGGCAGAGGCTGGTCGACAGCTACGGTCATCGCTTCGTCGCGGCCTATCTGTTCGGTAGCCGGGCGCGTGGCGAGCATCGCTCCGACAGCGATGCGGATATTGCCATTGTGCTGAAGGCACTCGCAGGGACGCCGGTCGACGAGAAGATGCGGCTCGTCGACCTCGCCTTCGATGCCCTGACGGACACCGGGCTGATGATCCAGCCTTGGCCCTTCACGCAGGCGCAATGGGAGGGGCGGGAAGCAGGCGGACGCTTCGCCGAGCTGCTCGCAGCCGCGCGCCGCGACGGCAAGCTGATCGAGATGCAGCCATGAGGCCGCATCTGGAAAAGGCCGAGCAATCCTTGCGCTCCGCCGAGCTTCTGCTCGGCGCAGGTGACCTCGATGGCGCTGTCAATCGCGCCTACTATGCCTGTTATGACGCTGCTCGCGGTACATTGGAGGCTGTCGACGGCGTCGATACGCGCGAGATCAAGAGCCATGCCGGCCTTATCAGGCTCTTCAATCTGCGCATCGTCAAGCAAGGCCTGATGCCGCTTGCGACCGGCCGCTTGATCGGTCGTGAGGAACAGTTGCGCCTGTTCGCCGATTATGGCGACGGCGTTCATGAACGGGCCGAAGCCGAACTCGCCGTCGAGCAAGCAAAGCAGTTCGTTGCCGCTTGCCTTTCACTCATCAAGATCCAAGGCAAAGAAACCAAAGAACAATGACCACTCAGACCCCGAAGATCCGCAAGCGTGGTTCGCTCTCGATCGCGATGAAGCTCGTCATGCTCGCCATGGTGATGCCGAAGGTGCTGCGCTACCGGCTGCGGTCAAGGCTATGAGCACGGCAGCTCCCACCACACTGGCTGAAGCCGCGCCGCGCAAAGGCGGCGACGCGGCGCTCGCCCGTATCCACCTCTTCGACACGACATTGCGCGACGGCGCCCAGACCACGGGTGTCGACTTCTCGCTCGACGACAAGCGCGCGGTTGCGGCGATGCTCGACAAGCTCGGCATCGACTATGTCGAGGGGGGCTATCCCGGCGCCAACCCGCTCGACACCGCCTTCTTCGCGAGCAAGCCGACGCAGCGCGCGAAGTTCGCCGCCTTCGGCATGACCAAGCGGGCAGGGCGCTCGGCCGCGAACGATCCCGGCATCGCCGCGTTGCTCGACGCGAAGGCCGACGCCATCGTCTTCGTCGCCAAGAGCTGGGACTATCACGTCCATGTCGCGCTCGAGATTTCGCTGGAAGACAATCTCGATGGCATCCGCGACAGCGTCGCGACCGCCAAGGCTGTCGGCCGCGAGGTGATGCTCGATTGCGAGCACTTCTTCGACGGCTACAAGGCCAATCCCGACTATGCGCTCGCCTGCGCCCGCACCGCCTATGAGGCTGGCGCGCGCTGGGTCGTGCTCTGCGACACCAATGGCGGCACCTTGCCGGACGAGGTTGGGCGCATCGTCGCCGAGGTCGCGAAGGTCGTTCCGGGCGATCATCTCGGTATCCATGCCCATGACGATTGCGGCTGCGCCGTCGCCAATTCGCTGGCGGCGGTCGAGGCAGGCGTGCGCCAGATCCAGGGCACGCTGAATGGCCTCGGCGAGCGCTGCGGCAATGCCAACCTCGTCACGCTGATCGGCGCTCTGAAGCTCAAGGAGCGCTACAATCGGCGCTTCAGCCTCGGTGTCGGCGAGGCCGAGCTCGGCGAACTAACCCATGTCTCGCGCGCACTCGACGAGATGCTCAACCGCGCGCCGAACCGGCACGCGCCCTTCGTCGGTGCCTCCGCCTTCGCCACCAAGGCCGGCATTCACGCCTCGGCCGTGCTGAAGGATCCGCGCACCTATGAGCATGTCGCGCCTGATCTGGTCGGCAATGTCCGGAAAGTGCTGGTCTCCGACCAGGGTGGCAAATCGAACCTCGTCGCGGAGCTGGAGCGCATCGGCGTCACCATCGGCCGCGACGATCCAAGGCTCTCGCGCGTGCTGGAGGAGCTGAAGGAGAAGGAGGCGCAGGGTTATGCCTTCGAGGGCGCCGATGCGTCGTTCTATCTGCTCGCGAAGCGCATCCTCGGCGAACTGCCGGCCTATTTCGAGATCGAGCGCTTCACCGCCAATGTCGAACGCCGCTACAATGCGCTCGGCGAGCTCGTCACCTTCTCGGAGGCGATCGTCAAGGTGAAGGTCGGCGAGGAATCCCTGATCTCGGTCGCCGAAAGTGCGCTCGGCCCGGTCAATGCGCTCGATCTGGCGCTGCGCAAGGACCTCGGCCGCTACCAGTCGCTGATCGGCGGCTTGAGGCTGGTGGACTACAAGGTCCGTGTCTTCCAGGGGGGTACGGACGCGGTCACCCGCGTTCTGATCGAATCTGCCGACGAGACCGGCGAGCGCTGGACCACGGTCGGCGTCAGCGCCAACATCATCGACGCCTCGTTCCAGGCGCTGGTCGACTCGATCACCTACAAGCTGATGCGCGAAGGCGCGACGGCTTAGGGCAGGACACCCGTCATTCTCGGGCGGCGCGCAGCGCCGACCCGAGAATCTCAGGACCAGCTAGCTGGATTCAAAGATGCTCGGGTCAAGCCCGAGCATGACGCGTGTTCTCACTCCGTCAGGCGCAGCGACTTCTCCTTGCAGAGGTCGATGCCGTCATTGTCGCTTTCGCTCTCGTCGCTGAACTTGCCGAGCAGGTAATAGCTGCAGCCGGCCGGCTTGTTGAGCTTGATCATGATGCTCTTGCCGGGCGCCAGCGGCTTGGCGAGCTTGCCGACGAGCCGGGCCTGCTCGCCCGTGGTGGTGATCTCCAGCGACTCCAGCGGCACGGTGCGGGCATTGGTGATCTTGATCTGCGCCGGCGGGCGCGATTGCGCGAGCGCCGGCACGACGGGCAGCAGCGCGAGCGCACAGGCGGCGGGAAGGATGCGTCGAAGCGTCATGAGCGTCTTCTCCAAGCTCAGCCTTTAAAGGCTTTAGGCTAGTCTGACATCGCTCTTGCGACGAGAACAAGGCCTGATCGGCGCCGCTTCATGGCGGCAATGTTGTGTTGCGGCTGTTGCCGACCTCGCCGATCCTGCCGCGGCATTGCGGGCATTCCGGACCTTTGACCATGCAGACCGTCGAAGACATCGCCACCGAGATCGTGGGGCGAGCGCATGGCCTGAACCGCATTGTCGTTGCGCTCGCTGGCTCTCCCGGAGCTGGCAAGTCGACGATGAGCGAGCGCCTGCTCGCAGCGCTGCCGGCGGGGGCGGCGGCGCTGGTGCCGATGGACGGCTTCCATTTCGACAATGCCATGCTGGACGCGATGGGCCTGCGCCAGCGCAAGGGCGCGCCAGAGACCTTCGACTGCGTCGGGCTCGAAGCGACGTTGCGGCGCATCCACTCAGGCGAGGAGCCCGTTGCCGTCCCGGTCTTCGATCGGCAGGCCGACCTTGCCCGGGCGGGTGCAGCGATCGTCGCGGTCGATGCCCGCTACGTACTGGTCGAGGGCAACTACCTTCTGCTCGACCGAGCGCCCTGGTCCGAGCTGGCACCGCTCTTCGATCTGACGACTTTCATCGAAGTGCCGATCACCGAGCTGGAGCGCCGCCTGCTCGCCCGCTGGACCGATCTTGGTCGCAGCGAGGAGGCTGCGCGTGCCTGGGTCGAGAGCAACGACCTGCCGAATGCGCGGTTGGTGATCGAAGGCAGCCGCCGGGCTGATATCAGCTGGTGGAATGGCGTGGCGCCCTGACGAAGCGAGGCTACGCGCAATTTCTCCTCTCGCCCCCTGCATTCCCAAGAGAATCCGCCTATATCGGCGGTTCCATTTGGAAGCATTTCAATGTCCTCGCCTGCCACGCCGGTTCCGGCGCCCCTCGCGCGTGCCGCCGTGCTCCAGCCCGGCTCCGGCTTCATCGCCACTTTCCAGGCACTCTGGCCCTATCTCTGGCCGCCTGAGCGGGCCGATCTGCGTCAGCGCGTCGTCGCCGCCTTCGTCCTGCTGGTGATTGGCCGCCTGGTGCTGATGGGCGTGCCCTTCACCTTCAAATGGGCGACGGATGCGCTCGCCAACAACCCGACGACGCTGTCGAACTGGCTGCCCTTCCTCGTCGGCGCACCGCTGGCGCTGACGGTGATCTACGGTTTTGCCCGCGTCGGCTCGGCCGCCTTCGTGCAGCTGCGCGACGCGATCTTCGCGCCGGTCTTCATGCATGCGGTGCGAACGCTGGCGCTGCAGACCTTCGGCCATCTCCACCATCTCTCGCTGCGCTTCCATCTCGAGCGCAAGACCGGCGGCCTGACGCGGGTGCTCGAGCGCGGCCGCAACGGCATCGAGGAGATGGTCCGCCTCGGCCTGAACCAGCTCGTGCCGGTGATCATCGAGGTCACGCTGATCATCACCGTGCTGCTCTGGCTGTTCGACTGGCGCTATGTCGTCGTGCTGGTCGTGATGGTGGTGGGCTACATGGCCTACACCATCAAGGCCACCGAATGGCGCATCGCCATCCGCGCCCAGATGAACGAGTCCGATACCGACGCCAACGCCAAGGCGATCGACTCGCTGCTAAACTACGAGACGGTGAAGTATTTCGGCGCCGAGGCGCGCGAGACGGCGCGCTACGATCTCTCCATGGCGCGCTATGAGCGCAACTCGATCAAGGCCTACACCTCGCTCGCCTGGCTGAACTTCGGCCAGGCCGCGATCTTCGCGGCGGGCCTCACCATCTCGATGGTGATGTGCGTGCGCGGCTTCCAGGCCGGCACGAACACGGTCGGCGATTTCGTGCTGATCAACGCCATGCTGATCCAGCTTTATATACCCCTGAATTTCATGGGCACCGTCTACCGCGAGATCAAGCAGGCGACGCTCGACATCGAGCAGATGTTCTCGCTGATCGGCCGCGATCCGGAGATCCAGGATCGGCCGGGGGCTCCGGCGCTCGACGTCCACGCCGGCACCGTCACCTTCGAGGATGTCCATTTCGCCTATGTGCCGGAGCGGCCGATCCTGCGCGGGGTCTCCTTCGAGGTGCCCGCCGGCAAGACCATCGCGATCGTCGGCCCCTCGGGCGCCGGCAAGTCGACGATCTCGCGCCTGCTGTTCCGCTTCTACGAGCCGCAACGCGGCCGCATCCTCATCGACGGCCAGGACATCGCCGCGGTGCAGCAGGTCAGCCTGCGCTCGGCGATCGGCATGGTCCCGCAGGACACGGTGCTGTTCAACGACACCATCGAATACAATCTGCGCTATGGCCGGCCAGAGGCGACGCAGGCCGAGATCGAGGACGCGGCGCGCCTCGCCCAGATCGACCGCTTCATCAAGTCGCTGCCGGAAGGCTATCAGACCTCGGTCGGCGAGCGCGGCCTCAAGCTCTCCGGCGGCGAGAAGCAGCGCGTCGCCATCGCCCGCACCATCCTGAAGGGCCCGCCGGTGCTGGTGCTCGACGAGGCGACCTCGGCGCTCGATTCCTTCACCGAAAAGGAGATCCAGGACGCGCTCGACCGGGTCAGCGAGGGCCGCACCACGCTGGTGATCGCCCACCGGCTCTCGACCGTGGTCAACGCCGACGAGATCATTGTCCTCGACAAGGGCGTGATCGTCGAGCGCGGCCATCACCGCGACCTGCTCGCCGCCGACGGCGTCTACGCCGCGCTCTGGAACCGCCAGCGCCAGGTGGACGAGGCTAAGGCGACGTTGCAGCGCGCGACGCAGGAAGAGGGCGAGAGCGTCAGGGTCAGCCTGACGCAGTGAGCTCGGCGCTGCGGCGCTCCGGCAGGCCGGCGGCGGCGAGGTCGGCGAAGTAACTGTCCCGCTGAGGCGCGAAGCGCAGCGCGACCGCATTCACCGCGAGGTCGGCGACAGTGCCGAAAGTTGGCGAGCGGCTGAGCACCTGCGCATAGCTCGCCGCCAACGCCGATTGGCCGAGGCGGCGCGCGGCGATGATGCCCGCGAGATAGCAGGTCGGGAAATGCGGGTTCGCCGCAATGCCGCGCTGTGCCTGGTCCAGCGCCCGATCGTACTCGCCCAGAAGGATCGCAGCCCAGGCCGCGATCCAATGCCAGATGGCGCGCAGTGGCTCGTAGGGGCTCAGTGCGAATGAGCGCTCGCACAAGGCATCAGCGTCTTCGGGGAAGCCAAGCGCAGCGCGCACCAGCCCGAGCAGCGCATGGGCCGGGGCATAGGAGGCGTTCAACCCGATGCAGTGCCGCAATGCCGCCTCGGCCCGGTTCAGATCGCCGGCAAGAAAGGTGGCGAGCGCCAGCGTGTAGTAAGGGTCGGGATTGCGTGGCGACAGGTCGATGGCGCGCTGTGCGTGGTCGAGCGCCGCTGACAGCAGCTCGCCGCGGCCGTTTGGTCGCCAGCCATATTGCGCTGCCCGCCACTCGCAGAAGGCCAGGGCGTTGAGGCCCACAGCTGAATCGGGATCGAGCGCCAGCGCCTCCTCCGCCCAGCGCCAGGCGCGCTCGTTGCTCTCCGGCGTTTGCGGCCGGCAGTAGAGCTCGACCCAGGCGCGCATCGCGATCTCGACCGCGCGGAGATCGCGACCGCCTTCGACCGGTGGGCCGCGCGCGGCGCCTTCCGCCAGTTCGAGGAGCAGGCGCCGCGCTGCCCGCGCCATGGTGAGCCGGCCGCTGTTCGCCCAGTCGGCCAGCGCGAAGGCGGTCTCCTCGGCCACGACCTGTCGTCCGCCGCTGCCGTCGATCAATCTGAGGCTGACACGCAGCTCTTCGCCCGCCAGCAGCAGCCGGCCCTCGACGACGAAGCCGACGCCGAGGTCGCGCGCCACCAGCAGCGGATCGGCCGGCCGGCCGGCGAAGGTCAGCATCGTGCCGCGCGCGATGGCGACGATGGCCGGGTGGCGCGAGACCTCGTCGATCAGATCGTCGAGCAGGACTTCGGCGAGGAAGCCGTGGCTTTCCGGCAGGTTCGGCGCGCCGAAGGGCAGGATCGCGACCGAGCGCGGGCCGAGGCGCGCCACGCCCGGAGCCGGGGTGTGGCGCTCGTCCTCCTTTGCGCGTTCGACCGGCGCGACCAGCCGGTAGCCGCGACGCGATACCGTCGTGATGAAGGCCGGGGTCGCCTTGTCGGCGCCGAGTACCCGGCGCAAGTCGCCGACCGCCTGATAGAGCGAGTTCGAGGTCACGGTCAGGTTCGGCCAGGCCTGATCGAGCAGAGCCTCGCTGGTGACGAGCCGACCCGGTTCGCGCGCCAGAGCGAGGAGGACGCGCATGGTGCGTGGCTCGAGCTTCATCGCTCTGCCGTCGAGCACGATCTCGTCGAGTTGCGGCTCGACCCGCCAATTGCCGATCCGGAAGGGAGTCTGGTCGTCCCGGTGCACGGGCTGATCGTCGGTTTCGCTCATCGCAGGCTCCGCGGCGGCTCTGACAGCAAACCATCAGAAAACCTTCAGTTCAACGACAGGACGGCGGCGCACCCGGCGGCGCATGATCGGCGTCATCGGCGAGGCGGGAGGACGCGATGCTGACGCGACGTGGAATGCTGGTGGGGTTGGCCGGGCTCGGCCTCGCTCCGGCGCGGCCGCTCGGGGCGGCGGATCGGCCACCGCTGCGGCTGATCGTGCCCTTTGCCGCGGGCTCCGCCCCGGATCTCGTGGCGCGGCTGCTGGCGGAGCGCTGGGAGCGGCCTGCGATCGTCGTCAACATGCCGGGGGCCGGCGGCAATATCGGCGTCGACCATGTCGCCAAGGCCGGGAAGGATGGCCACACGCTGGTGCTTGCCGGCGATGCCGCGATCACCGTCAACCCCGCCATCTATGAAGCGATGCCGTTCGATCCGCAGCGTGACCTCGTGCCGATCTCCCAGATCGTCGTAACGCCGAACCTGCTGGTGGTGGCCGCCGGCTCACCCGTCCGCTCGGTTGCCGACATCGTTGCCCTGGCCAGGCTGGAGCCGGGAAAGCTGACCTATGCCTCGGCCGGCGCCGGCACCTCCTCGCATCGTGCCGGCGAGATGCTGAAGCGGGCGGAAGGCGTCGACATCGCCCATGTGCCCTATCGCAGCAGCCCGCTGCCGGATGTGCTGAACGGCAGCGTCGGCTTCTTCTTCGCCAATGTCGCGACCGCGTTGCCGCTGGTGCGCGAGGGCAAGCTGCGGGCACTGGCGACGAGCGCGCGCCAGCGCCTCGCGGTCGCGGACGAGATCCCGACCATGATCGAGCTCGGCTATGAGGGCTTCGAGGCCGTCGCCTGGTTCGGCCTGCTCGCGCCCGCCGGCACGCCGCCGGGCGTGATCCTCGGCCTCTTCGCCGAACTGGCTGTGATCGGTTCGGAATCGGGCGTCAGGGGTCGGCTGTTCGCCATGGGCGCCGAACCGATCTTCAGCTCGCCTGAGGCATTTACCGAATTGATCGCCGCCGAAACCCCGAAATGGGCATTGCTGATGAGGCGAACCGGGATCCGCATCCAGTAAGACGGTCGCAGCTTGGCGGCAAAGGCGCATCGAATGTCCGGCGGAGGACGCGCTCGATGGGGTACGACGCCACGTCGTGCGATACCGGGGTTGTGGACGAACGATCAAGCGATCGGCCAAATCGGGTGATATGCACGGGGCTCTCAGGGGAGGAGCCGGAGCATGTCGCTTGCCGACAAGGCGCTTTGGGTGATCGAGCGCAATTCGAGCAATGAGCTGACGCTGGGCTCGATCGCGGCAGCCTGCAAGGTCTCGCGCTCGCATCTGGCCAATGCCTTCGGAACCGCCAGCGGCTGGCCGGTGATGGGCTATCTGCGGGCGCGGCGACTGAGCGAAGCTGCCAAGCGCCTCGCCGCTGGAGCCCCCGACATCCTCTCGGTCGCGCTCGAATTCGGCTACGGCTCGCACGAGGCCTTTACCCGCGCCTTTCGCGACCAGTTTGGTGCCACGCCGGAGGAGGTCCGCAATAGTGGCAGCACCGAGCGGATCGACCTCGTCGCGCCGTTGCGATTGACGAATGGCTGTGCGCGGACGCCGATCCCGACGGTGCGGGAGCTGGGCCGGCTGCGTCTCATCGGCCTGTCCGCCCCATGCTCCTTTGAATCGGCGATCGGGATTCCGGCGCAATGGCAGGCGTTCATGTGCGACCACTATGCCGACATCGCCGACAAGGCTCCCGGCATACCGATCGGCGTCTGCCGCGCGCCGGACGAGGATGGCTGCTTCGAGTATATGTGCGCTGCCGAGGTCAGCTCGGTCTCCGCGCCGCGAAAGCCGCTCGCCGCTCTGGAGATCGAGCCTCGGAGCTACGCCGTTTTCGACCATCGCGACCATGTCTCGACGATCTACGACACCTATACGGCGATCTGGAACGAGGCACTGCCTGCCGCCGGGCTCAACGCGGCGAACGGTCCCGTCCTCGAATTCCACAATGATGCCTTCGACCCGGGCACCGGGCTCGGCGGCCTGACGATCTGGATTCCCCTGGAGCGCGATGGAAACGGGAGCGGGAGATGACATCACCGAATGCGCCCGGCGATGACGAGGCGGTGAGCCGCTCGGCGTCCAACACATCGACCCTCACCGGCTATGAAGGCTGCGCCGATGAGTATGCGGAAACGACGGCGCCCAAGCCGGAGGCGGCCGATCAGCCGGCGCTGGTCGAGCTGCTGAAAGCGCTCGAACCAGGAAGCCGCCTGCTTGAGATCGGCTCCGGTCCGGGTTGGGATGCCGACTGGCTGGAGGAGAGGAGGCTCATCATCCGTCGTACCGACGGGGCGGACTCCTTCGTGCAGTTCCAGGCTGGGCGCGGCCGCCAGGCCGAGCGCCTCGATGTGATCGGCGACCCGCTGGGCGGCCCCTATGACGGGGTCGTCGCCCTTCACGTGCTCCAGCATGTCGAGCGCGAAATCCTGCCCTCGGTCTTTGCGGGGATCGCCGAGGCGATTCGCGACGGCGGCGTCTTCCTGCTCGCGCTCCGGGAAGGACAGGGCGAGACCGCCGAAATCGGCTCGAAGGGCAACGAATATTACGTCGCCCTGTGGCCGCGCTCGCAGATCGTCGCGCTGCTGGCGGTCCTCGGCCTCGACCTGCTCTGGTCACACTCGTTCGAGGGGCACGAGGGCCGCTGGCTGACCGCGCTGTTCAGGAAGGGCGCACCGCAATGAGTCGGAAGGCCTTGATCCTCTTCCTCGCTCTCGGCGTGATCTGGGGCGTGCCCTATCTGCTTATCCGGATCGCCGTCGCCGATTACCACCCGGTCATCGTCGCCTTCGGACGGGCTGCCATCGGCGCGCTGGTGCTGATGCCCTTCGCATTGCGCGGCAAGGGCATCATGGCCGGTTTCCGCAAGCCGGGCTGGCTGCTCCTGTTCACGCTCGCCGAGATCAGCGGGCCCTGGTTCCTGATCGGTTTCGCCGAAACATGGGTCACGAGCTCGCTCGCCGGCCTGATCATCGCGCTGACGCCGATCATCGCGGCGATCCTCGGCGTCGTGCTCTCGCAGGAGCGGCTCGGAGCAGGGCGATTGATTGGCCTTGGACTTGGCCTTGCCGGCGTCGCTGCGCTACTCGGCTTCGACGAACAGCCGACCGAGCTCTGGCCGGTGCTGGCTCTGGGCGCGAGCGCGCTCGGCTATGCGCTCGGTCCGATCATCGTGGCGCGCAAGCTCGCCGATGCCGACGACGGCGCGGTGGTCGTCGCCTCGCTCATCCTCGCTTCCGTGATCTATCTACCCTTCGTCCCTGCCTGTTGGCCGGCGCGTTTCCCGCTAGATGCATCTCTCGCAGTGGTCGCTCTCGCTGTCATCTGTACGGCTCTGGCCTTCCAATTGCTGTTCGCGCTGATTGCCGAGGTCGGTGCGTCGCGCGCCACGGTCATCGCCTATCTCAATCCCGCCGTGGCGGTGCTGCTCGGAGTTGTGGTGCTCGACGAGCCGTTCTCGCTCGCGCTGCTGGCGGGTTTCGCGCTGATCGTCGCCGGCTCCTATTTCTCCACCGCTCGAAAATCGGTCGAGGCTCAACCCGAGGAGATCCGGGCCGCAGCGGAATGATTCAGTTGAGAAGAATTCCACAAAGCCCTCGCCAGGGTGGCCCAGGATTTGCCAGTATGGCGCACTGCGGTTGAAGCGGGGGGCTTCATCATGTTCGTGCTCGATCCGACCACCCTGGTCGGTTTCCATACCTGGCTCAGCATCATTGCCATTGTCGCCGGCTTCCCGATGACGGCGGCCCTGCTGAAGGGCCATCTCAGTCCGCGCTGGAACGGCATCTATCTCTCGACCGCCTTCGCGACCAGTGCGACCGGCTATGCCTTTCCGTTCAGCGGAGTGCTGCCCTCGCATATCGTCGGCGCGGTCTCGCTGGTGCTGATCGTGGTCGCGGGGCTGGCGCTCTATGCCTTCGCCCTGCGCGACGTCTGGCGGCGGATCTACGCGATCACCGCGGTGCTCTCCTTCTATCTGCTGATCTTCGTGCTGATCGCCCAGCTCTTCCTCAAGGTGCCGGCGCTGCACGACATGGCGCCAACCCAGAGCGAGCCGCCTTTCGCGATCGCCCAGGCGCTGGCTCTGATCGTCTTCCTCGTGCTGACCCTGGTTGCGGCCCGGCGCTTCAGCAGCGGCGTGCCTTCGACCAGAGCGGCATAAAAAATGGGCGGCCAATTGGCCGCCCGAGTTTTCACCACGCTCTTATGAAGCCGTATCAGTTGCGGTCGACATCGACGATCTCGCCGCGCCAGTTGATCTCGACGCGTAGGTCGTCGCCGCGCCTGTCGGCGCCGTCGATCACCCAGACATTGCCGCTCCAGCGCGCCTGGTCGATATCGGCGACGCCGTTACGTCGCGCGATCCTGATCGCCTCGCGCTGCGAGATCATATCGTAGCGAGCGCCGTCATAGCCGCCTCGAGCGTAGCCGCGGCGATAGTCATCGGGCTTGTAGGTGCCAGCCCGATAGGGCGCATTGTCGTAGCTGGTCGGGCCCCGCTCATATTTCGGAATGCTGTTCTCCGGCCGCAGGTCGACGCCCTGCGCCATAGCTGCGAGCGACGACACCGCGAGCGCGCCGGCCACCAGTCCGATCTTCAGAGGTCTCATCCTCATCCTCCGGGTTGATGATGTATCCTGTTGTCTTAACCGCTGCGGCGACGATGCGTTCCGAAGTCTTTCGTGACCATTCTGCGGCAAAAGTTTAATTCGCCCAATGATCTAGCCGTGGCCGCCGCTGACCGGCAGGATTTCGCCGGTGATGTAGCTGGAGCACTGCGGCGAGGCGAGGAAGACATAGGCCGGGGCGATTTCCTCCGGCTGGGCCGGCCGCTTCATCGGGACTTGCGAGCCGAATTTCGCCACCGCCTCGGCCTGCCGGTCCGAGGGGTTGAGCGGAGTCCAGACCGGGCCGGGCGCGACCGCATTGACCCTGATCCCGCGCGGCAGCAGATGGGCTGCCAGCGAGCGGGTGAAGGCGTGGATGCCGCCCTTGGTCGTGGCGTAGTCGATCAGCTCCTTGCTGCCCTCGAGGCCGACGACGGAACCGGTGTTGACGATCGCGCAACCCTTGCCGAGATGCGGCAGCGCCGCCTGCGTCAGATGGAAATAGCCGTGCAGATTGGTGCGGATCGTCGTGTCAAAATGCTCCTCTGTGATATCCTCGAACCGCGGTGCATGCACCTGGAAGGCGGCGTTATTGACGAGGATGTCGAGGCCTCCCAGCGCCTGCACGGTCTTGGCCACAGCGTTCCGGCAGAAGCTTGAGTCGCGGACGTCACCGGAGATGGCGATGCCCTTGCGGCCTTCGGTTTCGATCGCAGCCAGCGTCGTCTTTGCATCCTCATCCTCGCCGAGATGCAGGATGGCGACATCGGCGCCCTCGCGCGCGAACAGCACGGCGACCGCTCGGCCGATGCCGGAATCGCCGCCGCTGATCAGAGCGACTTTGCCGTCGAGCTTGGCCGAGCCCTTGTAGTAGGGCGCGTCGTACATCGGGGCCGGATCGAGGGTCGCCTCAGAGCCGGGCTTTGCCTGATGCTGACGCTTGAACGGCGGAACGGGATAGAGGCGCGCGCCGGCCTGCACCGCGCCATCCTTCTTCTTCATCGGCCGGGCATCCGCGCGGGCGATCTCCTTCTGGATGCGCCGCTGCTGCTTCGTCGCAGCCTTCACCGACTTCGGTGCCTTATCGTCCTTCCGCTTCACGGCACTCTTGGCCATCATCGCCTCCTCGCGCATTTCCCCGATCCTTCGGGCAACGTGTCGTTCCCGCCGTGGTTCCGCCGGCACGCCCTTGCGATCTGGCGATTTCTCGGCAAGCTCAACCGCAACGGGAATCCGGCGGCTGGGAGGGTGCATGGCGCTCGATGCGGATGTGGTCGTCGTCGGCGCGGGCCTTGCCGGGCTCGTCGCGGCAGCCGAGCTGGCGGATGCCGGCCGCAAGGTGATCGTCGTGGAGCAGGAGCCGCGCGCTTCACTGGGCGGCCAGGCGCACTGGTCCTTCGGCGGACTCTTCCTGATCGATTCGCCCGAGCAGCGCCGCCTGCGGATCAGGGATTCGCTCGCTCTCGCCCGACAGGACTGGTTCGGCTCGGCCGGATTCGACCGCGACGAGGACCATTGGCCCAAGGCCTGGGCCGAGACCTATCTCGACTTCGCCGCGGGCGAGAAGCGCAGCTGGCTGCATCAGCAGGGAATGCGCTGGTTCCCGGTCGTCGGCTGGGCCGAGCGCGGTGGCTATCTCGCCACCGGCCACGGTAATTCCGTGCCGCGCTTCCATGTCACCTGGGGCACGGGGCCGGGCGTGCTCGAACCCTTCCTGCGCCGCGTCGCGGAGGCTGAGGCGAAAGGTCTGATCGAATTGCGCTTCCGCCATCGCGTCACCGCGCTGAGTCGCAGCGGCGGCGCCATCGACGGGGTCGAGGGCGAGGTGCTGGAGGAGAGCTCGGTGGAGCGCGGGCAGGCGAGCTCGCGCAATGTGACCGGCAGCTTCGCGATCAAGGCTCAAGCCGTGATCGTCGCCTCCGGCGGCATCGGCGGCAATCACGAGCTCGTCCGGCGCAACTGGCCGCAGCGTCTCGGCGAGCCGCCAAAACACTTGCTTTCCGGCGTCCCGGCCCATGTCGACGGCGCCATGCTCGGCGTCGCCGAGGCTGCCGGCGGCCGGCTGATCAATGGCGACCGGATGTGGCACTATGTCGAGGGCATCGCCAACTGGGCGCCGATCTGGCCGGACCATGCGATCCGCATCCTGCCCGGCCCATCCTCGCTCTGGTTCGATGCCCGCGGCAACCGCCTGCCGCCGCCGCTGTTCCCCGGCTTCGACACGCTCGGCACGCTGGAGCACCTGCGTAAGACCGGCTTTGACCATTCCTGGTTCGTCACCAGCCGCAGCATCGTCGCCAAGGAGTTCGCGCTCTCCGGCTCCGAGCAGAACCCCGATCTCACCGGCAAGAGCTGGCGCCAGGTCATCCAGCGCGCCCGCGCCGGCATGCCGGCACCGGTCCAGGCCTTCCTCGACAAGGGCGAGGACTTCATCGTCGAGACCGATGTCTCGCGCCTGGTTTCCCGGATGAACGCGCTGGGAGGCGCCGGGCTGATCGACGAGGCGCATCTGTGGGCGCAGATCGAGGCGCGCGACCGCGATGCCGACAATCCCTATGGCAAGGACCTGCAGGTCACGGCGCTGCGCGGCGCCCGCGCCTATCTCGGCGACCGGCTGATCCGCACGGCCAAGCCGCATCGCATCCTCGATCCGGCCCACGGTCCGCTCGTCGCGGTCCGCCTCAACATCCTGACGCGAAAGTCGCTGGGCGGGTTGATGACCGATCTTTCGGCGCGGGTGCTGGGGCAGGATGGCGAGCCGCTGCCGGGACTCTACGCAGTCGGCGAGGCCGCCGGCTTCGGCGGCGGCGGCCTGCACGGCTACCGGGCGCTGGAGGGCACATTCCTCGGCGGCTGCATCTTCTCGGGGCGCGCCGCGGGGAGGGCGGCGGCAAAGGCGGTCGGATAGGGGATTGATTGTCGCGCCAGCCCCGCGCCTCTTTCGCGAAAGCCCGCAAAAGCCTAAACAGCTTGCCCGTCTTGCGGCCTCAACCCCGCCGCGAAGGCACTGCCAGATGCGCGCGTCGCGCCAACAAGAGCAACAGGACTAACGCCCATGTCTCTCGTCGACTCCGTCCGCCGGCTGATCGTGCCGATCCACAAGGAAGGCTATGTCTTCATCGCCATCGGCGTGGTGGCGACGCTGGTGCTCGGCCAGCTCTGGGGGCCCTTCGGCTGGATCGGCACGCTGATCACGCTGTGGATCTGCTATTTCTTCCGCGACCCCGTCCGCATCGTGCCGCAGCGCGAGGGGCTGGTGATCTCCCCCGCCGACGGTCGCATCAGCCAGATCGCCACCGCCGTGCCGCCGCCGGAGCTGGAGCTGCCGGCCGAGCCGATGACGCGCATCTCGGTGTTCATGAACGTTTTCGACTGTCATGTGAATCGCAGCCCCGTCGCCGGCCGCCTGCTCAAGATGGCCTATACGCCTGGCCTCTTCCTCAATGCCGAGCTCGACAAGGCGAGCGAGGACAATGAGCGCAACGCGCTGGCGATCGAGACGCCGGTCGGCACCATCGCCGTCGTTCAGATCGCAGGGCTGATCGCCCGCCGCATCGTGCCCTTCGTCAAGGAGGGTGACCCGCTCGGTCAGGGCGAGCGCTTCGGCCTGATCCGCTTCGGCTCGCGCGTCGACGTCTATCTGCCGCAGGGCGTCGTCCCGCTGGTCGGCGAAGGCCAGACCGCGATCGCCGGCGAGACCGTGCTGGCCGACTTCTCTGGCAATGATATCGGCCGGGTGTTCCGCGGGATTTGATCCAGGGCCGTCATTCTCGGGCGGCGCGCAGCGACGACCCGAGAATCTCGTGACGAGAAGGCCATGCTCTCTGGTCCTGAGATGCTCGGGTCAAGCCCGAGCATGACGCTATGCGATTCGCCCTCGCGCTAGCCTCCCACCTTAAAACCACGTATTCCGGCTGACATGAGCGACCTCTTTCCGTCCTTCGAGCCTGAGCGCGTTGAATCGAAGCGTCCCCGCTTCAAGGCGATCCCGTTCCGGCTGATCGCCCCCAATGTCGTGACGCTGATCGCGCTCTGCCTCGGCCTGACCGCGATGCGGCTCGCGGTCGACGGCAAATTCGAATCGGCGACGATCTGCATCCTCGTCGCGGCCTTGCTCGACGGCATCGACGGTCGCCTTGCGCGCCTGCTCAAGGGCACCTCGCGTTTCGGCGCCGAGCTCGATTCGCTCTCGGATTTTGTCTGTTTCGGCGTTGCCACCGGCTTCGTGCTCTGGACCTTCGTCCTGCACGACCTGCGCTCCTTCGGCTGGATCATCGTACTGACGCTGGCCTGCGCCATGGCGCTGAGGCTCGCGCGCTTCAACGTGATGATCGACGATCCGAACCGGCCGGAATGGCAGAAGAATTTCTTCGTCGGCATGCCGGCTCCGGCCGGCGCGATCACGGCGATGCTGCCGTTCTACCTGCATTTCATCGGTGTTCCCGTGCAGGATTACGGCGCGCCCTTCGTCGGCCTCTACATCCTGTTCATTGCCTTCCTGACGATTTCGCGCATCCCCTGCTATGCCGGCAAGACGCTTGGTACGCGGGTCCCGCGCGACCAGGTGCTGCCGATCTTCGTCGCTGTCGTCGTCGTCGCCGGCCTGCTCTTCGCCTATCCCTTCGAGATGCTGGCGCTGGTCGTTGTCGCTTATCTCGGGCTGATCCCGGTCAGCGTCGCGCGCTATCGCAAGCTGGAGCGCGAGCATGCGGCGGCAGCCGCACTGCCGACCGTCGGCGAAGCGGTTGTCGCAGAACCTGTTATCGAGCCGGGCTCCGAGCCGAAGGCCTAGCGCCGCTTCGCCAGCCGGCTGGCATTGGCGCGGGTACGCCGCGAAAACGGCTCCAGCGAGCTATGAACCGCCTTTGCCGTCGCCTCGCCGAGCCCGTTCGGGGTCAGCGGGTTGAACGCCATGCTCCACCAGAACAGCGTCGCGGCGTGGCCGATGGCGAAGCTGCTCTCCGCCATTGCGGCAGCCTTTTCGACCACGGCCTTGCTGGCCTCGCGCTGGCCCTTGGCGTCGCCGAGCGCGCCCTTGGCCAGGATCGGAAGCCGCATCGCAATCGTCAGCCCGGCATCGACCTGCATCGCGACCATCTCGGTGAGCACGCTCTGCGCATTTGCGGCGAGCGCGACGGTCGAAGCAGGTCTGGTCCGTGACGCCATGGCGAAAGCTCTCCGGTGACGAGAAAGGGGGCCACATCGGCCGAGCCTCGCGGGTCGCCGCCACGCCCGCCTATCTGATGTGGCAAGCTAAACCGTTTAGTGCAATCCGGGACAATGCATGGCCGTGCGCAAATTCTGGGCCTTGCACAGGAGATATAGGGAGCCACGCTTGCAGTTCCGGCTCGTACGCAACTGCCCCGCAACGGCGAAAGTGGTTCCCACAGCAGAGGAACATGCTCTAAAGCCTTGCACGACATCCGCCCGGGACGCGCAGCGAGCCGACAGCCTTGAATCTCTTCAGCTCCCAGAAGCCGCCCGGCTGGCGGCCCAAGCTGGTCCTGGCCTCGGCCTCGCCGCGCCGCCTTGCTCTGCTCGAACAGGCCGGCCTCAAGCCTGACGCGCTGCTGCCGTCCGATCTCGACGAGAGCCCGCACAAGGGCGAGCGCCCGCGCGATCTCGCCCGCCGGCTCGCCCGCGCCAAGGCCGAGGCCGGCCTCACCGGGCTGAAGGGCCGCCCCGATCTCGACGGCGCCTATATCCTCGCCGCCGACACCGTGGTCGCGGTCGGCCGGCGCATCCTGCCCAAGGCCGAGATCGTCGACGAAGCCGCCGCTTGCCTGCGCCTGCTCTCCGGCCGGGCGCACCGGGTCTATACCGGCGTCGCGCTGGCGACGCCTTCGGGTACGATCCGCGAGCGCATCGTCGAGACGCGCCTGCGCTTCAAGCGGCTCTCGAACGAGGATATCGAGAATTACCTCGCTTCGGGCGAATGGCGCGGCAAGGCCGGCGCCTATGCCATCCAGGGCATCGCCGGCTCGTTCGTGGTCAAGCTCGTCGGCTCCTATACCGGCGTGGTCGGCCTACCGCTCTACGAGACCGTCAACCTGCTCGGCGGCGAGGGCTTCCCGATCCGTCTCGGCTGGCTGAATGTCGGCTGAGCGAACTTAAAGCCAGACGATCATGATCCTGGTCTGGCTCTCGCCGCTGATCCTCTTCCTCGGGCTGATCCTGTCCGGACGCTCGGCACTGACCGCCGGCACGCTCGGCACGATCTGCGCCGCGCTCGTCGCCTACCTCGCTGGGCCTGCGCATCCGGACGCCGCCGCGATCATCGGGCATTTCGCCGCCGGCGCCTGGATCGGCCTGCCGGCGACCCTCGTCATCGTCGCCGGGCTCGCCTTCTCGCTCAGCCTGGAGCGCGCCCAGAAGGACGCAGACCCCGCCCGTCCCGAGCATGGCGCGCTCGCCGAGGCCTGCCTGCTGCGCGGCCCGTTCCTGGAGACCTCGACCGGCTTCGGCGTCGGCTATGTCGTCGCCGTTTCCGGTGCCCGCCGCCTCGGCGTCGACAAGGCGCCGGCATTGGCGCTCGCCACCTTCAGCCAGATCCTGGTGCCCTGGGGGGCGCTCGGCATCGGCACCAGGATCAGCGCCGACATCGCCGGCGTCTCGCTTGCCGCGCTGATCTGGCGGATCGCAGTCGTGACGGCGCTGCTCGGCATCGTGCTGCTGCCATTGTTCTGGCGCCTGTCGCGGCAGGCCGGGCTTTCGCCCGCTCTCTCCGACCGCCTCGAATGGGCCGGGCTCATCGCGCTGCTGATGGCTCTGCTCGTCGCCGCCAACCTGACCTTGCCGCTGGAGCTTGCCGCGATCGCGGCGTTGGCGCCGGTGATGCTGCTGCGCTTCCTGCGCGTGAAGGGCTGGGCCGGGCTCGATCGGGCACTGCTGGCGCGCCTTGCACCCTATATCGCCCTGGTCGTCGCGCTGGCGCTGATGCGGTTGGTGCCGGCGATCCATGACCGGCTGGAAACCCCCTCCTTCAAGCCCTTCGCCGACGCGTCGGCCTTCGCGCCGCTGCTCTCGCCGGCGCTGCCGCTGATCGTCATCGCGCTCGTCGTCGCCATGCGCAGGGGCGGGGCGAAGCAGGCGGCAGCCCTGATGAAGTTGACGCTGCAGCGCGCCGGGCGCGCAGCGCTGCTGACCTTCATGCTCGTCGGCATGGCCTGGATCATGGTCGGCTCCGGCCTGGCCGGCGGCATCGGCCTCGCGGTCAGCAGCGTGCTCGGCTCCTGGGCCGCGGGAATCGTCCCGGTCGCAGGCGCACTCGGCGGTTATCTCACCGGCTCGAATACCGGCGCAGGCGCGGTCTCGATGCCGCTCGCCACCGCGTTGGTCCCGGCCGGCGAGGCGAGGCTTGCGGTGATTGCCGCCGCAGTCGTCGCCGGCAGCTTGCTCACCGCGGTCAGCCCTGTGCGCGTCACCATGGGGCAGGTCCTGATCAAGGCGACCACCGCTGAGACCGGGCGGGCGCTGCGCGCGCTCTGGCCCTGGTTCGCGCTGGTCGTCGGCCTCACCACCGCCATCGCCCTCGCCGCCGCGCAGCTCGCCTGAGAACGCCGGAGCGCATGCCGGCTTGCATGCCGTGCGCTTGCCCCTGCCGACGCGAGTGCCGATGGTGGCGCCGGTAGCAAGCAAACGCGCAGGGCAGGGAACACCGGCATGACGAAACGTCTCGAAGGCAAGGTCGCGGTCGTCGCGGGCGCGGGCTCGATCGGCCCGGGTTGGGGCAATGGCAAGGCGACCGCGACCGTGTTCGCCCGCGAAGGCGCCAGGGTCGTCTGCGCCGACCGCAATCTGGAGGCCGCTGAGGAGACCGCGAGCATCATCGCCAGCGAGGGCGGCGAGGCTTTCGCGATCCGCACCGACGTCACCCGCGAGGACGACCTGCGTGCGCTGGTCGAGGCGACTTTGGGCCGTTATGGCCGCATCGACGTGCTCGACAACAATGTCGGCATCGCCGAGGTCGGCAGCGTCGTCGACCTGCCGCTGGAGACCTGGGAGCGCGTCTTCAGGGTCAACCTGACCGGCTGCTTCCTGGCGATGAAGCACGTCATCCCGGTGATGCAGCGCCAGTTCACAGAGGGCGGGCAGGGCGGCTCGATCATCAACATCTCCTCGATCGCCTCGATCCGCCACACCGGCGTGCCCTATGCCAGCTATGGCGCCAGCAAGGCGGCGATGAACCAGCTCACCCGCACCACGGCAGCCCAGTACGCCCCGCAGAAGATCCGCGTGAACGCGGTGCTGCCCGGTTTGATGAAGACGCCGATGGTCGAGCATTCGGCTGGGCTCGCCCAGACCTATGGCAAGGGCGATGTCGCGGCGATGTGGGCGGCGCGGGATCGTCAAGTCCCGATGGGCCATATGGGCGAGGCCTGGGACGTCGCCTGGGCGGCGCTCTTCCTCGCCAGCGACGAAGCGCGCTATGTCACCGGCATCGAGCTTCCAGTCGATGGCGGAGTGACCCTGCAATATGGCGCCTGAGCAACCCGAGAAATCTGCCCCGCCTGCGCGGCCTTGCCCGATCTGCGGCAAGCCGGCCGTGCAGCGCTTCAAGCCGTTCTGCTCAGGCCGCTGCGCCGAAATCGACCTCGGCCGCTGGCTCAAGGGCAACTACGTGATTCCGGGCGAGCCGCTGGAGGAAACCGAGGAAGCGCCGATGCGGCGCGACGAGGACAGCTGAGTCCGCCTGCGCCGATGCCGTCATTGCGAGGAGCGAAGCGACGAAGCAATCCAGAGGGACTTGGCGCTCTGCCGCTCCTGGATTGCTTCGCTGCGCTCGCAATGACGATCTGAGCCCGGACATGGAAAGGCCCGGCGTGTCCCTTTCGGGAGGACGCCGGGCCGTTCGCTGACCGGCCGCGCGACGGGTCAGGACTATCCGGAGGGCGACAGCGCCCGAATTCCGCCTCCCGCGCGATCGAGCCACCGGTACATCCGCGGCTTGCTCCAGATCGGCGGTAGGCACGGCGTCATCGCTGGCGCCGCCGCATCAACCCGACTACCGCGCTTTGGTTCCAGGGCTTGTCAGCATCTGCGTTGCGAACCACGCTCGCGGCGTGCAGGGTTGCACCGCAGTCGTGCCCAGCGCAGCAAAAGGGCCGTGCCGGTCGCGGTTTTCGGGCATTCGTGGGGCTGGACGAAATTTTCCCACCGGCAGGATCGTTTGTCGGCTGGACAGCCCGTGCCCACGCCTCTATATCGCCTCCACCAACCGAAGCGCAGCGCGCTTCGCGGGATGCCCAGGTAGCTCAGTTGGTAGAGCATGCGACTGAAAATCGCAGTGTCGCTGGTTCGATTCCAGCCCTGGGCACCATTCTTCCGCTAAGCTTCTCTCTTCAAAAAAGCCTGACTTCTGGCGCTTCCCCGCGTTTGGTGCTTTTAGCCGCTTGCCGGCTCTTGCACCGCGTCGAACACGTGAACATCGGCACCAACGCGCACGCGGATCTGATAGGTCTTCTGCTTCGCGTCTCCCGCAGGAGGTGCAATGCCAACCGTACCGCCGTACCATTCGCCTGGCAGTAATGTATGATCCTTGATGTAGTCGTTCTCTAAGCGAGCCATGTTTGCTTGCCCTTGAGCGATCGAGGATTCAATCATTGCAGCATTCTGCGCCGAGGCATTGGCAGATGCGATCGCCGCTGCCGCCGGACTATAGCCGGTCGTCGTAGCGACGTAGGTCCCGCGAGGGGTATAGATCGTGCTGTTCGATCGATAATAGCCAGCCTGTGACGCGGCGGCAGCGTTTGCACCAGCGGCAACACCGACAAGAATGGCAGAGACGACCTGCCGTGTTCTCTCTTCTTGCTGCAGCTTTTCGAAGGTCAGCACTTCGAGGGACTGCCCCGTCGTACCTGCGCCGAAAGACTGTTCGACTTGAATCTCGGAAACGGTGAAATTCTGAGGTGCTTTCCCACGATTTTGCATGGCGACAACGAAGCCAACACGCTGACCGGCCGGGATTTCGCGACCGGTGCGGCTCAGCAGAACCACGGATTCTTTGCCTACTGACGAGACAGCAGGCTTACCCTCCCGCATCAATGCGGTCTGTCCAGGCCCAGCGTTGAATCGGACACGATCAGAAACGCAGCCGGCTGCCGCCACGGCCAAAAAGACCGCGCATCCCACTCTAATCATCGCTCCCCCCGATGGCTGCAGCTTGTTATTTTTGGCAGCCTGCACAAGCTTAAGTTGCCGGAGCGGCGGGCGTCAATTGAACCTACGTTGATCACGATAGGCGTCGATCCCGAATATCGAGAATCTGTTCAACTAGGTTTTGATACTCCGCCAGCAGCTCCTGCAACGGCCCCATATCGCGAAAAGCCCGCTGATCCTGTTCTTCCTCGCCTTGCTCTTCCCAGGCGGCGATCGCCTCGTCGGCGGCGGCGAGGTGGTCGGCTGACGGGGAGGGCGGCGGCGTGGCGCCTGCCTCCTCGACAAGTCGCAGCGCGATCTGGCGGCGCAGCTCCTCGGCGCGTTCCAGCATCGCCTCGAGCGGGTCGGTATAGGGCATCTGTCGAACCTTGCTCCGCCAATCCGGATTGCGAAAGCCGCTGTTGGCAACACCTTGCCTCCTTCGCGCGTTGAGGCCCGGTGAGCAATCGCCGTGGGGGAGGGTGGCATGACTTTCGGCAACATCAGCTTCGACATCTGGGCCGAGATCGATCTCTTGCTGCGGCTGCTGGCCGGGATGGCGGCCGGGATCGTCGTCGGTTGGGAGCGCACCGGCAAGCAGCGCGCTGCCGGCATCCGCACCTTCGGGCTCGTCGGCCTCGGCACCGCCGCGGCGGCGACGATCTTCAGCGAGCCGCATGAGATCGACGCTGCCAGCCGCGTCGTACAAGGGCTGATCACCGGCATCGGCTTTCTGGGCGCCGGCGTCATCGTGCTGCGCAAGGGCCACACCACCCCGCAGGGCATGACCACGGCGGCGGCGATCTGGGTCACCGCCGCGCTCGGCTGCGCCGCCGGGCTCGGCGACCATGCGATCGTGCTGTCCGCGACGCTGCTGGCCCTGGGCCTGCTGATCGTCGATCATTCGATCGAGCGCCGGGCCGGGCGGCCGGCGCCGCCTGCTGAGGGTGCCAGCAGCGAGGAAACCGGCTGATGCTGCGGGGCGCCGTTCCGGCTCTCCCCTTGGGCCGCGTCATCCGGCAGAATGCCTGCGGCGGGCAGAAGGCGAGGGCAAGGCAATGATGGCACGTGCGATGATGTCGGCCGCGCTGGCCCTGCTGGTGCTGGCGTCTCCCGCAGCTGCTCAGATCGGCACGCCGGGCAACGCGCCTCTGGCGCCTGGCGGGCCGCGCCAGGGCCTGGGGCCGCCCTCGATCTTCGACAGCACGCCCGACATCAGGCTGCACGCGCCGGGGCCCGGCGGCCTGCCCGGCGCCGGTCCGCCGGTCGACTATGGCGGCACGCCGCGCGGCGCGGGGCGCTCGTCGAACCCGATCTACATGCCGCGCTACGGGGCGGTCGATGATCCATCGCCCCGCAGAGCCGTCGTCGCCTATTGCAAGACCCCGCGCCGGGTCTGTGCGGCGCCGAGCCGCGCCCAGGCCGGCGCGGCCTGCTCCTGCCGCCTGCCGAACGGGGCGCGGCAGCGCGGGCGGGTCGTTCGCTGACCCGCCTCGGCTTCGGCCGTCACCGGTGGGCGACCGCCCTGACCGTGCCGCCCTTGCCGCTGCCGCAGTAGAAGCGGCCGCCGCCGGCCTCCATGCCGGAGACGAAGGTGCCTTCCGGCATGCGCATCGCGTCCAGCACCTTGCCGGTCTCAGGATCGACCCGGCGGATCTCGCTTTCCTCATCCTCCCAGGTCGCGTGCCAGAGCTCGCCATCGCTCCAGGTCACGCCGGTGACGAAGCGGTTGGATTGCAGCGTGCGCAGCACCTTGCCGGTTTCAGGATCGATCTGGTGGATCTGGCGCTCGCGGTAATGCCCGACCCAGAGCGCGCCTTCTGCCCAGGCGAGCCCGGAATCGCCGCCGCCGGCCGGCGCGGGGATGGTCGAGAGCACCTTGCCGCTCTCCGGATCGATCTTCTGGATGCGGTCTTCGGCGATCTGGTAGAGGTGCTTGCCGTCGAAGGCGGTGCCGGCATGGGCGGGGACGTCGAGGCTGCGGACCGTGTCGCCGCTGTCCGGGTCGAGCGCGTTGAGCTTGTCGCCGGAGGCGAACCAGACTTGTCTGCCGTCATAGCTGACGCCGTGCACGGCCTCGACGCCGGGGAAGGGGCCGTATTCGCGAAGGATGGTGGCTGTCCTGGTCATGAGATGATCTCCTCTGTTCGGTTGGACCGACATGAGGTCTAGCCATCCGGCAGCGGAGCCGGGAGTAACAAGGCTGTCGGGAAACCTGGCACCGGCGGCGTCAGCCAGCGCCGCGCCCGCGCCTTGCCGAAGGACTGGACCTTGCCGGCCGCGGCCAGCGCCTCAAGCGCGCGCTGCATGTTGCGCTGGCTCACCCCGAGCGCCAGCGCCAGCGCCGAGCTCGACCAGGCCTCGCCATCGGCGAGCAAGGCGAGCACGTCGGCATGCGCCTCCTCCAGCGGCTGCGCCAGCACCGCGACTTCGCGCGCCCGGTGTGGCTTCAAGGCAAAGCCGCGTTGCGTCGCATTGATCTGCGCGATCCCGTGCAGTTCAGCGCGCAGGCGTCCGATCTCGACCCGCAGGCGGGCGCGATGCGACTCGTCGGCCTCCTTCGCCCGGAAGGCGCGCCTCAGCAGTTCCTCGCGCGAGGCATCCGCCGGCCAGGCTTCGGCGAGCGTGCGCGCGAGCGAAAACAGCACCGGCCGCGTCGCCAGCGGCACGGCGGTGCCGGCCTCGCGCACGACATTGCGGCAGGCGTCGACGACGAAGGCGCCGGAGCCAAGCAGCGCCGCGACCTCGCCCAGCATCAGCGAGCGTTCCTTGCCCCGGACCATCAACCGTGCGGCCGGCGCGTCCAGCACTTGAGCAGCCGCCTCAACCTCGGCCGCGAGCGCGGGAATGCGGGCGCGCTTAGCTGCTTCCGCCGCTCGCCCGAGCGCCGCACGGGCCAGATCCGCCTGCAGCCGGCGCAAGGCGATGCCGCCGATGGCGAGGGCCCGCGCCGCCTCCAGGGCCGGTGGCAGTGGGCTTTCGTCGAAGCCGACGAGCAACCGCTCGGCCTCGCCGAGCCGGCCGATCAAGAGCAGCCGGCGCAGCTCGATCGTGCGGGCATGAGCGGCGTTGAGGCGATCACCATGGGCTTCGAGCACTGCGCGCGCCGCATCGAGCGCCCTCACCGGCCAGGACAGGTCACGCGAGACCAAAGCGATCTCGGCTTCGGCGAGGATGCAGCGCGCCCGCGCCACCGGCTCCTTCGTACCAAAACCCTGGCCGGCACGCTTCAGCAGCACCTTGGCTCTGGCGAGGTCGCCGAGCTGTGCCATCGCGATGCCGCGCAGCGCCAGCGCCGGCGCGTCCTCGCGCAAAGCGACGCGGTTGAGCGCGCCGAACGGATCACCCGCCGCCAGGGCCCGTCCGGCTGCCGTGATCAGCGAATCCATGCCTGAGCCCGAAATCCCGCCAAACTTGTCACTCCCGCCCCAAACCGTCCGGGGCCTAACCCTGTTCCAGACGCCGCATCGCGAAACGGCGAGCGGCGAATGTCAACCGACGACAGGAGCAAGCATCATGACGGCTCATCTCACTGGAACGCGCGAGGACTGGCTCAAGGCCCGGCTCGATCTGCTCGCGGCCGAGAAGGCGTTGACCCATCAGAGCGACGCTGTGGCGCGGCAGCGCCAGGCTCTGCCCTGGGTCAAGATCGACAAGGATTACCGCTTTGTCACCGAGGCGGGCGAGGTCGGGCTGGGCGATCTCTTCGCCGGGCGTTCGCAGCTCCTGATCTATCACTTCATGTTCGGCCCGGACTTCTCCGCCGGCTGCCCGTCCTGCTCGCTGATCGCCGACGGCTTCAACGGCATCCATGTCCATCTCGCCAACCACGACGTGACGCTGACGGCCGTGTCGCTGGCCTCGCTCGACAAGCTCGTCGCCTTCAAGCGGCGCATGGGCTGGAGCTTCCCCTGGGCCTCCTCGGCCACAGGCGATTTCAACTTCGACTTCAGCGCCTCCTTCACCGAGGAGCAGGAGCGGCGGGGCGCGGTCGACTACAATTTCCAGCGCGAGCCGCAGATGGACTGGAGCGGCAACAGCGTCGTCTCCGGGCTCGCCGTGCAAAGCGGCACGACTCCGGGCGGTTATATGCGCGAGCGGCCGGGAGTGAGCGCCTTCATCCGCGAGGACGGCGCGATCTATCACACCTATTCCAGCTATGCCCGCGGCATGGACGCGATCTGGAGCATGTATCCCTGGCTCGACCGCGCGCCGAAGGGACGCAACGAGCCGACCGGGCCCTGGTGGCGCCTGCGCGACACCTATGAGGCGCCAGCAGCCGGCAAGGCCCAGTCATGCTGTGCCTGAGCCCGAGGGCGCATGCCGATCGCGGAGCGCCGGACATACCGTCCGGCGTCTCCGTCGCAGATGCAGGCCGCGTCTTTCGCGCCGTCTGCATCCTGCTGTTCGTCGCCAGCGCGAGCGCGACCATCCTGATCTGCCGCGCCATGGCCGAGATGGGCGAGGTGCCGATGGCGGGCGGCTGGTCGATGTCGACGACCTGGACGTCGCTCTGTGGCGGTTCGTGGCCGGCGGCGGCCGGGGCCTTCCTCGGCATGTGGGCCACGATGATGACGGCGATGATGCTGCCTTCACTAGCGCCGGCACTCCGCAGGGGTCACGAGAATGCCGCGAGAGCCGGCGACGCCCTGCCGGCTCTGTTCAGCGCTCTGGTCGGCCTCTTCTATTTCATCGTCTGGACCGCATTCGGCCTGGTGGTCTTCATCGGCGGTGCGACGCTGCTCGAAGCCGCGCTGCGCTGGCCACAACTGGCTCGTGCTGTGCCGTTCTCCACGGGCCTCGCGATCATCGCGGCCGGTCTCTTTCAGATGTCGCGCTGGAAGCTGGCGTTGCTCGGCCAATGCCGACAGGTGAGCTCGCCCGGCACCGGCCCGGCAGCCGCGATCGGGCAGGGGCTTCGGCTTGGCCTCGCCTGCTGCGCCTCCTGTGCCGGGCTGACCGTGCTGCTGCTCGTCGGCGGCGTGATGGACCTGCGCGCCATGGTCATCGTCGCAGTGGCGATCACCGCCGAGCGGCTTGGCTCGGCCGGCGAACGCATCGCCGGCGCCACCGGCGGCCTGATGCTGGGGGCGGGCGTTGTCCAGCTGACGCAGGCATTCTGGCTGCTCTGAGCCGCGTCGCAGTGCGGCCGCCATGCCTGCCATGCATTTTTGCATCTGCACAGAAACGCGCCACGCAGTGCCGCGGCGCCTCGCTCTGGCCTATACAGGTCGCAGGCGATCTGCAGATTGGGTCGCACGCAAAGATTGTATGATCTACGAGGAGACGCACATGACGCTCAAAGCCCGATTCCTGATGGGAGCGGCCTTCGCCACGGCAGTGCTCGCAGGTGCGCCGGCGCGCGCCGACATCACCATCGGCCTGCTCGCGCCGCTGACCGGCGCTGTCGCCGCCTATGGCGACCAGGTCAAGAACGGCGCCCAGGCTGCCGTCGATGCGATCAACAAGAAGGGCGGCATCGGCGGCGAGAAGGTCGTCCTGAAGCTCGCCGACGATGCCGGCGATCCCAAGCAGGGCGTCTCGGCCGCCAACCTCCTGGTCGGCGACAAGGTCCGCTTCGTCGTCGGCCCGGTGACCTCCGGCGTCGCCATGGCCGCTTCCGACGTCTTCGCCGAGAGCGGCGTGCTGATGGTGACGCCGACCGCGACCTCGCCGGCCCTGACCAGCCGCGGGCTTTCCAACGTCTTCCGCACCTGCGGCCGCGACGACCAGCAGGCCGAAGTCGCCGCGAACTACGTGCTGAAGAACCTGAAGGGCAAGAAGGTCGCCATCGTCCACGACAAGGGCACCTATGGCAAAGGCCTCGCCGATTCCTTCAAGAAGGGCATCAATGCCGGCGGCGTCACCGAGGTCGCCTATCTTACCCTGAACCCAGGAGACAAGGATCTCGCGGCGGTGATCACCCGGCTGAAGTCGGGCGGCGCCGAGCTGATCTATTTCGGCGGCTATCACCCGG
>DASYHC010000121.1:0-54318 GCA_035998995.1 Allobosea sp. | reverse complement strand
GAAGACGAGCAGCGGGCCGGTCAGCTTGGCGCGCTCCAGCGCCGCGCAGTCGTAGCGGCCGAGCAGGGCGGCCGTGTCGGAGGCGCCGTTGTCGAGTTCGCCCAGCACCATGGCCTGCATCGCCGCGTCGATCTCGTTGCTTGCCTTCCTCGTCCGGTAGGCCCGCTCGAGCCGTTCCAGCCGCGCGCCGTCCTCGGCCGAGAGGATGGTGCAGGCCCGATGCAGGCTGCGCGTCATGCCGATGGCGTAGGCGATGTTGCTCCGCTGGAAGATTTCGGGCTTGCCGACGATTTTGTCCTCCAGCTGCCCGCTGGTGATGGCGACGATCATATCGCGGTTCTTGACGGCGACCTTCTGCTGGCTCTGCTGGGCCTGCGCGCCTGTCGCGGCGAGCAGGACGAAGGCGGCGAGGGCGAGGTGTTTCTTCATGGCTCAGTCTCCGTTCCGTCGGGGTGATCCGATGGACGAAGGGATAGCCGCGACGCGGCGGCCGCGGTATTGCACCGACTTGCCCGGCCTTGCCGATGGATGCCGGCGCTCAGCGCGGCCTTCGTCGGTGCTTGTGGCGGAATTCCACAAGCACCGGGCTCGTCCAGGGCTCGAAGCGGCCGTTGCGGGCGACATAGGCGACACCGGGCTCGATGCCGTCCCGCCCGACCAAGCCGTGAACCCAGCGCTTCGTCGCTTCGTCCCAGGCGACGAGCAACGCGCCGTCAAAGCCGCTGACCCGCCCCCGCTTTGCGACGACGACCGCATGCCCGCCACCATGGACCGCGACCTGCTCGCCCCCCGCGCCGATGGCGACACCCAAGTCCCCCGCCCGAGCCTGGCCCCCCGATGGTCCCCTGGCGATGGCGATGCCGCTCTCGCCGGCTATCGCGGTCGTACCGTTCCACTCCGCAATCGCGATGCCATGCTCGCCCGCGACAGCCTGTCCACCGTGGTCAAGTTCACCGGGGTAGGTCAGAGGAAGACTCAAGGCGATCCCGGACTCGCCGGCGATCGCGCGGCCGTTCTCGCAGAGGGCGAGGCCATTGGCCCCGGCTCGCGCGACGCCCAGGCCGCGCGTACAGGCCACGCCGCGATCCCCGGCATGGGCCTCGCCGTCGCAGATGGCGAAACCCTCGTCTCCGGCCACGGCGAGGGAGGGATAGCGGCCGATGGTGCGGTCGCCGCGCAGAAGGTTGGACGGGGTCCCGTAATAGCGCTCCTCGATGTCGGCGGGATGCGGAGGCGGCAGCGGCACGGGGTCCATCCGCGACGCGACACGCGCGACGCCGCCAGGCCCGGCCAGCGCGATATGGCCGTCGAGCACCTTGTCGGCGCCAACGGCGCGGAGCGAGGCGACCGCGCCACGCAGGGTGCCGCGATAGAGTGCCGTCCCCTGTCGGAAGCCGACCATTTCGCCGCGTCCCTGCCCGAGCGCATGCTCGCCCTCAACCCTGACCAGACAGCATTGTGCCCCATCGCTCAGCGGCAGATCGCCCTGGCCCATGAGGGCGCCGAGCCACAATTTCCCGTCCTTACGCCCCGCCGCCAGCTCCGCTGCTGGAATATTGCCGCACAGAACGACGATCTCTCCCTCTCGTATCGGCTCTTGCAGGATTTCGGCCTCCGGATCGTGGTTCCGGGCGGCGACCCACCACGGCAAGCCCGAGGGAAAAGCCGGGGCGGGAGACTTGGAAAGAGACACCGCGTCGTCTTTCTCAGACTCCCACGGCTCGATATCGACGGAACCGAGTCGGTCGGTGGACTCCTCGTGGAGCTCGTCGTCCCAATAGCTATAGACCTTGGGCTCAAGGTTTCCGCCGCAGGTCGTGAACACTCTGACAACGCCCTCTGTCCGCCGGTGACGCATGATCAGCGTCGCTCGACGGCCCAGACGGAAACGGATCGCGCTTTCCAATCCCGCCGCGACGACGAGCGCATCGTCGGCGATGTCCAGCTGCTCCACATCCCCCTGCGCCACGCCGATCCCGCCACGGCCGACCGCCAGCCAGCGCGTGTTCTCGGTCGCCACGGCGACGCCTTGGGCCTCAACGGTCACGGACCCTTCACTCGCCTGCGAGATGGCGATGCCGCTGCCGCCGGCCTCGACGACGCTGAATTTGCCGAAGTGGCCACGAGCGATGCCGATTTTGCGGGGATGTCGGCGGGCGATCGCCACACCGCTATGTGCCGCCCGCGCATGGCCGCCACTCTCAACCACGGCAATCCCTTCCCTGCCGGCGGACGCATTACCACGCACGCCGGCCAGAGCCACGCCAAAGGCCCAGTATCCGGACCAGTCGACCTCTGCGAAAATATCAGAACTCCCGCGCCGCTCCGCCATTCCTGCCTGGGCGACGCCGCAGAAGCCAGCGCGCGCGAAGCCTTCATCGCCCGCGATCGCCACGCCGAAATCGCCGGCGGAGGCGACGCCGGTGCGATCCTGGAACGCCGACAGGGGCGTCTTCAAGGGCATGCCGCTCTTGTAAGCGGTGAATATGTTGAGCGCGGTCCGGCGCGGACCGCGGAACAGCACGAAACCGGAGGCAAAACAGACCAGACCGGGCTCGACCGTCCCGTCCTCGCGCTTAACCCAGTCGCAAGGATCGTCCCGATCGATCTGGACCACGGCCCATTCGGAATCGTGGAGATATGCCAGCGCGTGTGGTCCATCGAGGTCCAGCATTCCGGTGAAGCGGAGCGGCCGCGTGAAATCTCCCCGGGAATACATCGGCCACTCGATCCGCTCGAAGCGACCGAAGGCAGGCAGTGCCGGGCCGTAACCTTGGAAGGGGCCGCACAGCACGAAACAGGGAAAGGCATTCAACTTCCGCATCGGTCCCCTCCTTCTCTTCAGCCGGCGGCGGCTTGCGCGGCGCGGCACGTCGCCAGGCGTTCGCGGAGACGACCGGCGATGCTGTTGTGACGATCCTGCCCGTCCCAGAAGACGAGACGACCGCGTTCGTGGATCGGGCTCTTCAGCTCGATGACGAAGAAGAGCTTGCCCTCGAAGGCCGGCAGATCCATCGAGCGCAGCTCCTGCACCTGCGCCCAGGGCACGTGCACCGTCCGGATGTCGCCCTCCCGATAGCCGACGCCGTCTTCCGTCAGCTCGCGAATGACGACGAGCTCCCGGCCGAGGCCCCGCAACGGCCTTTCCTTGCGCAGATCCGCAATGGCCTCCGTCAGCGTGAAGGCTGCGAAGGAGGCGACGACAATCGTCGCGACCGCGCCCATCGCGATCGAGGAGAAGGCGGCGGATTCGCCGCGCAAGGACCGGGTTCCGAGCCCGGCCCACCAATCGCGGATCGCCGGGAATCCGTTTTGCGGCACGAACACGAACATGAGGTAGATCGCCGCGACGGCGGCGAAGGCGCCGAGGGCGAGGAACATCGCGATTGTCAACGGCTTGGTGGGCCGCCTGAGCGAACCGTCGAAAGCATCCCTGAAGGTCTCGCCGCCTTCGGCGACCGTCTGTCCTGTCATCGTGAATTCCCCCTGATCGAGCGATCGCCGTCACAGATCCGACGGGCGCTCGTCCCCCCGACCTCTTCCCTCGCGAAAACATAGCGCAACGAGGCCTGCATGACGCGTGCCTCCTCGCTGCCGGCGCCCTTCGCCACCAGCCGCGCGGCCGCTTCCTTGCCCCGCCTCCGGGCCGTCTTCAGCACCGCCGGCCTGATCTCGCCGAAGCCAGGCCGGGATACCGCGTCCCGCGCCCAGGCAAGTGCCGAGCGCATTCGCACGGCCTCCTCCGGCGTGAAGCAGCTCCAGGCTCGCTGCAAGGCGAGCCCGAGCGTCGCGTCATGGACCAGCGGGCCGAGCGCATAGAGCTGCGCCGACAGCGGCTCCGCCGGCCGGCGCGGCCGGACGATCAGCGCGCCGCCACGCGGACCGCACGTCGCCTCCGCCGCGGCAACCGAGGACAGCAGCGGCAGGGTCAACAGGGGCAACAGAAAGCGGCGTGTTTGCATGAGGTCCCTCGAACTGCGGATCGAGACTTTCTGCTCCGGATCGGGCCCGCCGCGCCATTGCGCCGGCTTGCCGTGCATTGCCTCCTCTTGGCGGGCAATTCCGGCGAGGCGGGAGATCACCGGGCCTCTCCCATCGAGGGCGCAGGATCGATCCATCGCTCGTTTCGCCGCAGGGCGAGCGTGAAGGGCGACGAGGTCGTGCGGCCCAGTCTCGCGCCGGCCGCGACGCAGCGCCCGGCGCGGACGCGGAGCTGCGACAGCGGCCCGTAGCGCAGTTCGCTGCCGTCGCGCTGCCGGATCCGCACGAAGCGGCCGATCCGCGTGGCTTCGACGGGCTCGACCCGGCCGGCTCGCACCGTCACCACGGCCTGGCCGCTGAGAGTGCGGAAGACCATGTTCGGCTGGAAGACCGCCATGCCGATGACGGGATGCAGGCGGTGCCCGAACCGGTGTTCGATCGGGGCCTTCACCGGAAGCGGCCGGGCCCTGCCCTCCGGGCAATCGGAAGCGTGCACCGGGACAGGCTGCAGGAGCAGCGGGCCGAGCACGGTGGCGAGGAGGCAAGCGGACCTCACGAGCCTGCTCCGTCCAGCGGATAAAGCTCCATCTCCACCGGCTCGTCGTCGCCGGGCACCCTCTGGAGACAGGGCACAGGGTTGCGCCCGGAGCCGCTCGCGCAAAGCAGGCTGTGGTTCGGCGCGCCGTTGGTGCAGGCGCTGAAGTCGATCTCGACCAGGGTCGGGCCGTTGCTCGTGCGGTAGGTCACCCGGCCGCAGCCGGCGACATCGCCGTAGAAGGAGCTTTCGCGGACACGGCCATAGCCGTCCCGGCGGAGGCACAAGACTTCGGCCGCATTGCCGCGTTCGGGCTTCTCGCCCTTGGGCAGCACCATCCAGCAGCCGCCGGCGGCTAGCGGCGCGCGGGGCTCGGCGCCGGCAGGCAAGGCCGGAACGAACAAGGTCGAAGCCACGAGCAAGACATAGGCGCAACGACGTCGCATCGAACGCTCCTGTTGGCAGTGATGTGCGGATCGCACGGCGTCGATCCTGCTTGCGTGCCGGGCTTGACGGAATTGCCGGGCCTTGCGCCGAGTTGCGCCGCCCGGCCTGCTGACGAGCGGGGCGCCTCCTTCACGTCGGCGCTGGTCGTTCATCCGCTCCTCGCGCGCAGACGCCGAGGTTGCGCGCGAGGAGCGCTTGGACGACGAGCGCGGGCATGTATCGGATATGATGGAAGTTCCTTGCGCTCAACGGTCCTAAGACCAATGTCCATGGAGGCCGAGCAGACGGGACGTTCGGCCGCTACACAAAGAGAGCGGGAGCCGTCACATTAAGGGAGAACGAAGGCTCATCACCGTGAAGCCTTTGCTGTTGGCGTGATGGCCAGCTTCGCCGTCGGCCACGGGATGAAGGAGAGCGAGATGTGCGTCCGGTTCGTGGGGCTCACGATGAGCGGGCTGCCGGAACCGCGACCGGGCGAGATCCCATGCGCCACGTAGTCCTCCTTCTCGTGCTGCTCGGCCTCGCCGTCCCAGCGGCGGCCAGCCCTCGCGACGATCTGGTCGCAGCTTTCGGACGCGGCGACCGCGGGGCAGCGCTGTGGCTGGCGAAACCCCTCGCCGAGCAGGACGACATGCTGGCCCAGTACATGCTCGGGACGCTCCTGCGTGACGACACGGGGACGCGTCAGGAGGCGGCCGTCTGGCTGCGGAAGGCGGCAGAGAAGGGCCATGTCGCGGCGCAGGGCGAACTCGGCTACCTCCTGTTCTTCGAGCTGAAATCGCGCGCGGAGGGCCGAAGCTGGATCGAGCGGGCGGTCCGGGCGAACTATCCGCCCTCCTTCAGGGACCTCGGCTGGATCCTGGAGAACGAAGGACGCGGTGCGGAGGGCCTGAAGGAGGCAGCCGAGCACTACCGGCGCGGCACGGAACTCAACGATCGCAACGCGACGTTGCTCTACGCAAACGCGCTGCTCAAGGGGCGCGGCGTTGCGAAGGACATCGCGGCGGCTGCCGCACTGTACTGCAGTCTCGGGCGCGCTTCCGGCGACCTGCAATGCGGCAAGCTGCTGCTTCAAGGCGCCGTCCCCGGGAAGACGGCGTCCGATGGCGTCGTCATGCTGCGGCGGCTGTCCGACCAGGGAAACGCCGACGCGCGCGTCGCCCTGGCCGAACACCTCCTCAACGCGCCGGCCGGGGCGAACGACGTCGACGATGCGGTGAAGCTCTTGCGCCTGGCGGCGGAGCAGGGCCATTCGGCCGCCCTTTTCGACCTCGGCGCGCTGGCGATCCGCGGGGTCGGCGGCCCGAAGGATCCGCGCGCGGCCTTCGAGTGGTACGGCAAGTCCGCTGCCGCGGGCTATGCCGCCGCCTACCAGCGCATGGGAGATATCGCAGTTGCGGGGCTCGACGGCAGACCGGACCCGGCCGAGGCGCTGCGGCTCTACCGGCTCGGCGCGGAAAAGGGCGATCCGTCGGCGCAGGAGAGCCTCGCGATCCGCCTCTACAACGACGAGGCGCCCACGCGCGACCGGGCGGCGGCGGCGGCGCTGTTTTGCGGCCTCGACACCGCGAGAGCGAATTACAACTGCGCTGCCGCGATTTTCGCCGGGTATGCCGCGGAGAAGGACAAGGCGGTCGCGGTACGCCTCGTCAGGAAGGCCGCGGCCGCCGGCCACCTCACGGCGATCGCCGAGCTCGGGAACCTGCTCATCACCGGGACGAATGTCGAGAAGGACATCGCGGAAGGCGTGCGGCTGACCAAGCAGGCGGCCGAGCACGGCTCGCCCGTCGCATATTTCAACATGGGCTATATCTGCGCCGCAGGCCTCGACGGGAGCCAGGACTATGCCGATGCTCTGCGATGGTACCGCAAGGCGGCGGACGCGGGAAACGCCGAAGCCCATGCGCGGATCGGCTGGCTGATGAGATACGGCCCGAGCGAGCTCCGCGACCCCGCAGCGGCCTATGCCCATTTCCGCAAGGGCGCCGAATTGGGGAGCACCGATGCACTCTTCCAGCAGGGGATGGCACTGCAGGACGGGTTCGGCGTCGCGCAGGACGAGACGGCGGCGGCCGGGATCTTCTGCCAGATGACGACGACGCTCGGCCGCTATCACTGCGCGCGGATGGCCATCGCCGGCAAGGCGCGCGGCCTCGACAAGGCCGCCGGCTTGGCATTGCTCGAAGCGCTCGTGAAGGAAGGCGACCGGGAGTCGATCCGGCTGCTGGCCTACTACAACCTCAACGGCATCGGGATCAGGAAAAATATCCCCGAGGGCCGGCGCCTCGTCGAGCTGGACGTGGCGCAGGGCGACGCCACCGCCATGGCCTGGAAGGGGGAGATGCTGGAGAAGGGCATCGGCTATGAGCGTTCCCTGGCCGAGGCTGTGCGCTGGTACGAGCGCGCCGCCGAGCAGGACCAGTCGGATGCGCTGCTGGCCCTCGGGCGGATCTACGAGAAGGGATTGCGCGGCAAAGCCGACCCCGATTCCGCGCTCAGATTCTACCGCCGGGCCTTGCAGGCGGGGAAGGCCGAGGCCGGCGCCGGGGTCAGCCGCCTGTCGCGGCGCCCGGATGCGTCGACGGTCCTCGATGTCCTGCCGCCGCAATAGCGCCGCACCGATGAGCCGGATCGAAGGCGATCGGCGAGGACGGAGAGTGCGGTCGCCATCGGACCGGCGAGGCCCAAATCGGAAGCGACTTCACCTCGAAGGGTCGCCATCACCCGAAGAAGGACGAGCCGCTGTCGGGGGGCATGTGCGATCGCCCAGTCTCGGCGGTGCGACTTTCCGATGAGAGAGCATCGCGTCACCGGACGCCTCACCGCGACGACGATCGCGCCGACGGTCAGGGAGGCCGACGAGGCCGCACTGCGGCGCGAGCAGATCGATGAGGTCTTCCGAATGGTGATCCCGGGTGTGGCCGGTGCCGGCCTCGCCGCGCTGATCCTCGCGGTGTTCCTGGTCGCGCTCGGCGCATCCGATCCCCGCACCGCCTCCATCTGGGCCGCCTGTGTCCTGACATGCGCCGTCGCGCATACGCTCCTCGCCCTTGGCTACCGGCGCGCCGATTGCGTTTTCAGGGCCGCATCGACATGGCCACTCGCCTTCACCGTCGTTGCGGGGCTGGAAGGAATCGCCTGGGGCTTCGCGCCCGTGGGCCTGACGCCTGACGCTCCCTTCGACATACGCTTCCTTCCTCTCGCCGTCACGCTCGGGGTGACGGCCGGCGCGATTCCCGCCTTCGGCCCGTGGCTGCCTGCCTTCCTCGCATTGTTCCTGCCCGCGACCTTGCCCTATGTGGCCGCGAATTTTTTCGCCCCGGCGCTCGTCGAGCGGGCGAGCGCGTTCCTGATGCTGATCTATGTCGTGGTCATGGGCGGCCTCGGCGTCCGCAGCCACCGCGCCTTCATCGAGATCGTCGGCTTGCGGCTGCGGAGCGAGGCGCTGGCGGAGGACCTGCGGCGGGAACGGGATACAGCCGATGCAGCAAATCGTGCCAAATCGAGCTTTCTGGCTGCGGCAAGCCATGACCTGCGCCAACCGGTGCATGCGCTCGGTCTGTTCGCGGGAGCGCTGCTTCGCCTGGACCTGCCCGGCGAGGCTCGTCTCCTCGTCGAGCGGATCGAGGCGTCCGCCGCTGCCATGGACGGCCTGTTCAACGCCATCCTCGACATCTCGCGGCTCGATGCCGGCGTGGTCGAGGTCGCGCCGCGAGCCTTCCGGGTCGGCCCCTACCTCGCCCGCATCTGCCGCGACCTCCGTCCCGAGGCGGAGGCCAAAGGGCTGCGGCTGCGCTGCCGCTCCTGCGACGAGGTGGCCTGGACGGACCCGTTTCTGCTCGAACGCGTGGTGCGCAACCTCGTCTCCAACGCGGTCCGCTATTCGGACCGGGGCGGCGTGCTCGTCGCGTGCCGTCGACGCGGCGGCCGCCTCGCGATCCAGGTCTTCGACACGGGTCCCGGCATCGCCGCGGGCGACCACGAGCGCATTTTCCAGGAATACGTTCAGATCGGAAATGTCGAGCGCGACCGCACCAAGGGCTTGGGCCTCGGATTGGCGATCGTGCGGCGGACCTGCGCGATCCTCGATATGCCCATTGCGCTGCGCTCCCGCATCGGCCGAGGCTCATGCTTCGAGGTTAAGATGGCACTCTCCGACGAGGCTGCCCTGGCGGAGGATTCCGTCGCGGCGGCGCCGGGGGCGCTCGCGGAGAGAAGCCTGATCGTCGTGATCGACGACGAGGCGTCCATCCGCGAGGCGATGGAGCGCCTGCTCGCGGGCTGGGGCCACGACGTCATCGCAGCGGGTTCCGGTGACGAAGCGGTCGCGCGGCTCGCATCGCACCCGACGCGGCCGGATCTGATCGTCTCCGATTATCGCCTGCGGGACGGCGAGACGGGAACCGAGGTGATCGAGCGCCTTCGCTCGGAATTCAACGAGACGATCCCGGCGTTGATCATCACCGGCGACACCGCGCCCGACAGGCTGATCGAGGCCCGGACGAGTGGCCTCGTGCTCCTCCACAAACCTGTGCCGAACGGGAAACTGCGCGCCGCGATGCGCAATCTCATGGTGGGCGCGCGCGCATCCTCGGGCGAATGAGACCGCCTCAGATAAGGCCCGCCGCACGCGCCGCCGCAGCCGCCTGGGTGCGGTTGATGGCGCCCAGCACCTTGAAGATGGCGGTGACGTGCGCCTTCACGGTCTTCTCCGAGAGATCGAGTTCGTAGGCGATGATCTTGTTCGGCTGCCCGGAGCTCAGGCGGCGCAACACCTCGACCTGACGCGCGGTGAGCGCAGAGGCGGTGACGTCCGCCGGGCTCGGCGGCACCTTCTGAGGGAGCGCCGTTCCCGTCACCTCGGCGAGGATGAGGGGCGGCACATAGACCTCGCCATCCATCACGAGGCTGATCGCTGCGAGCAGCGTGTTATGGCTCGCCGATTTCGGGACATAGCCGAGGGCACCACTGGCTAGGGCGCGGCGAGCGTCTTCCGCCTTCTCCGAAGAGGACAGGACGATCACCGGCACTTCCGGTCGCACGCGGCCGAACTCGCCGATCGCGCCGAGCCCGTCCATGCCGGGCAGGACCATGTCGAGAATGACCACGTCGAGATCGTCGTTCGCTTCGGCCAGACGCAGGGCCTCAGGCACCGTTCCGGCTTCGAGCATCGCCACCTCGGGTCCGGCCCGCCGGAGCAGGGCCGCGATGCCCTCGCGCAAAACGGGATGGTCATCGACGATCAGAAACTTCATCGCCGGAGTATTGCCCGACTCCGTGACGCCGGAAAGAGCGCGTAGGTCTCGCGACCAAAGTCCCATTCGTATCGACTCCCGGCCGACCATCGGTCAGATTGTCCCACATTTCCAATATTGCAACGTATTCGCCATGACGGACACTTCAGCGACCGCAGGGGAAGGCACCGTGTTGGCTCTCGCGCAGGGCGGGCCGCATCCATGGCCGACGGTGCCGGCGGCCTGGCGCGTCCGGCTGACGGCGCTGGCGATCGCGGCCGTCGCCATCCTCGTGACCACCCTGATGACCGTCCCGGATTCCCCCACGGCCGCTCTTCTTCTCGACCGGCAGCGCTACAGCGTCTTTCCCTATCCCTTCACCATCCAAAACCTCATCTACCTCGCTCTCGCCTGGGCGATGGGTGAACTCTACCGACGCTGGCGCGCCGCACGACGCGAGCGCGCCTTCCTTCAGGCCGGCTTGTTGCCGGAAGACCCCAATTCTCTCCTCGAACTGCACGAACTCGGGCCGATCCGCCGCCGCGTTGCCGAACTGCACGATGCCGAAAGCGGCTTTCTTCCGGCCCTGATCGACCTGACGATCCTTCAGCTCCAGGCGAGCCGCTCGGTCGATCAGGCGATCAACGTGCTCACCAGCTCGCTGAACCTAATGAGCGACCAGGTCGACCTGCGCTACCAGATGCTGCGCTACATGGCGTGGCTCATCCCGACGATCGGCTTCCTCGGCACCGTCATCGGCCTGTCGCTCGCGCTGCACCTCATCGACCCTGCCAATATGGATCTCGGCAAGGTGGTCGGCGGCCTCTCGGTGTCGTTCTACACCACGCTCGTCGCGCTGATCGCCAGCGCGATGATGGCCTTCGTGCAGCATGCCGTTCAGGAACAGGAGGAGCTCGCGCTCAATGCCGCCGGGCAATACTGTCTCAAGAACCTGATCAACCGCGTCTATGTGGACCACGAGAGCGTGGTCGCGCGATGAGGACAGGGCCGGCGAGGCAGCCGCGATGAGGAGGCGAAGGCGGCAAGCCGAAACCAGCGAGGTCGCCTTGATGGCCGTGATGACGAAGGCGATGGGAGCCTTCCTCATCCTCATGGTCTTCGGGATGAAATATTACATTCCCGACTTCACCTCCGAACAGATCGCCGCAATCGTCCGGGCCTCTCTCGACGGCGTCCGCACGCAGCTCGAGGCTTCCAGCCGGAAGTTGAAATCCGGTGATTACACCAGGGAGGATCTCGATCGTCTCCAGCAGCAGATCGACGCGGCCGTGGCCAGCCTCGCCCAGAGCCAGCGCGACGTGTCGCGGCTCCAGACACGGCTCGATCAGGCGAGCTCCCAGCTGCACCGGGTCGAGGACGAGCGAAAGCGCCTCCAGACGGCGCTCGCCGATGCCGAGGCGCAGACGCGGCGGTTCGAGGCGGAGGCGGCGGCGCTCAGGGCGGAGGTCGAGCGCCTGAGGGCGGAGGACAGCGTGGCGCTGAAGGCACGCATCGCTCAGCTCGCTCGGGAGAACGCGGCGCTTGCGGCGCGGCGGACGGCGGTCGTTCAGTTGCGTTACAGCTGTTCGGATGCGGTGATCGTCGTCGGTGTCTCGCATCAGCAGGTGCGGGAGCTCAGCAAGCCCGAACCCGTGATACCCGCGGACGACTCGCCAGGTTACGGGCCCATCCTGCGCGGCCCGGACGAGATAGACCCGGGCGAGAGCCTGGACTTCAGCCCGCTGCGGGGCACGCGCGAGTTAGCCTCGACCTGGATCGGTCGAACGCTTCGCCCGGGCGATTCCCTGGCGGTCTATGCGAAATACCTGAATGCAGTCCCGGCGGGGGGCGGCCAGGGTCCTAGCTTGGCGGAGAGCTCTTGTGCCGTGTCGAGCTTTCTGTCTTCCGGCGGCCCTGCCGTGGGAGCGCCGCCCATCCGGATCGGCCCGCAGCAGCCCTTCGTCTTTATCGGCCTCGTGCGTCTCGATGGCGAGCAGCTCAAAGCGGTACCGCTCGACGAAGCACAGCAGCGCTGGTTCAGGGCGCGGTTGGACGACGCACCCTGCAGGGCGCCGATCTGCGACCCGTCGAGCGCCGCCGCCCGCACGGCGCTGCGCGGCTATCTCGCCGTTCTCTATGGCAGGCGCCTCGCCGACAAGCCCGCCGGTGCGCCTGGCAACGAAGGCGCCGCAGGGTCACTTTTGACGGATCTGCTCGACGGCTATGTCGCGGGTAGCATCGACCAGCCGGCGCTGACCCGTTGGATCGGTTTGATTGAGGCCGATTCCACGCAGGCGGCCGGCGCGCCGCCGGGCGCGCCCGACGCCCTCGCGCCCGAACTGCGTCCGCGTCTTTCGGCGGCGGGCGTGCCCCCGGGCGTGGCCGAAGCGTTCGTCCGGCGGGCCTCGCTCGGCTGGTGGAGCCCGGCGGAGCGGGAGGCGCGCTTGCGCCGCGCCGGCATCGCACCGATTCCCGGGGAATTCGAGGCGCGGGCGGCTGCGATACCCGCGCAGCCCGGCCATGTCGCACTGATAAAGCCGATGGTGGACGAGGGCGCGATGACGGCCGCCCAGGGCATCGAATGGCTGACACTCATCACCCGGACCCGCGAAGCCGGACGCCCGGGCAGCACAGCCGGGCCGCCGCCATCCCCCAACCCGCCGCCGCAGCTCGACCGCCTCTCCGACGGCCTCACCGCAAAGGGATTCCCCGAGCAGATTCGCTCGATCGTCTGGGGCCTTGCCCAAGGCGGCGCTCTCCGGGCCGCCGACGCCCTCGACCTCCTGTCACGCACGAAGGGACGCCAGAGACGATGAGCCGGCGTATGCTCCGCTGCCTCGATGGCCATCCCTATGATGCCAATGCCCACGAAGCTTGCCCGGTCTGCGGCGCGGCGCCCCGGCTCCAGGCGGAAACGAACCCACCCCCGCAACCGGAGGCGGAGGAGCAACAGCAAAGCGCACCCCTGCCGCCGAAACCCCGGTGGCGCGGGCCTGTCCTGGCCGTCCTGGGTCTCGCGCTCCTCGCCTGCGGCTGGTTCGCCTTCGAACAGTTGCGGCCGGCCGATTGCCGGCGGCCGGAGAACGCCGAACGCGGTCCATGCGCGGCCGAGGCCGGGCAGCGCCGGCAGGCCGAAGAGCGCGCGCGCCTGGCGGCGGAAGAGGGCCGAAAGGCAGCAGCCGCGCGACAGGAGGCCGAGAGCCACCGGCGCGGGGAGGAAGCGCAGCGGGTGGCGTCCGATGCCCGGTTCAAGAGCGAAGCGGAGCGCGCAGTCGCAGCCTTCCTCACCGAGCCCAGCGGTGCGGTGGCGCGCGTGCGCGCGGCCTATGCTCCGCTGGACCCAGCCGAGGTGGAGCCGCTGCTCGATACGCTCTCGCCGCTGCCCTTCGCCGAGGGGCAGTTGCGCCTCTCGCGCGCGCTTCGCCACGGCCTCGTGCTGACGCGCGCCTTACGCGCCTTCCGGGCCGGCCAGACGCCGACGGCCCGCGCCCTTCTCACGGGCCTCTCCAAGGCGACACCCCCGGAGCCGAACCGGCCCCTCGCCTACGCCTCCTTCGCCCTGGGCTTCATCCTCGCGACCGCGGGCACCGACCCCGGCGACGCGGCTGCGGCCGCCTTTCACCTGCGCACGGCGGCCGAGCTGGGTCTCGTGGACGCGGTGGTCGAATTGCTGCGCCGGCCGAACCTCGTCACCGCAGCCGGGATCGATGAGCGAGGCGCCGCGCGTCTCCTCGAGACCGCCGCCATCCAGGCCGGCCAGTCGGCCGCGGTCGAAGACCTCTACAAGCGCCGCAACCTCAATCCGATGCCGGCCGCTCTCCTGATCAAGGCGTTTACCGATGCGCTGGCCGCGGGCGATTGGCCCGGCTTGATCGCCGCGTACAAGGCGATCGGCGAGCGGCGTGCGCCGCTCGTCGATGCGAACATGGCCTATGCCGTGAGCAGCGCCCGGGGACTCGACGGGCCCTATGACCGCCTTCTCGTCATGGCGGACGGGGGCGCAGCCGTCATGCACCCGCGGTCCCGCGGGGTCATCGGGTGGCTCTGTGAGACGGGGCGCGCCGGGCTCCCCAAGGATCTGCCGAACGCCGCTCTTTGGATTGCGCTCGCTCTCACGGGCATGAAGCCGGACGATGCGCTCTTCGCTGAGCTGAGCAAGCGCTATGCCGGGCTCAAGGACGCGTTGCCACCGGGCCAACGCGCGCTCGTCGAGCAGGTCGCAAAGGATATCGGGGTTCAGTGAGCCCTCCCGGCCGCCTGCTTCGGACTGGACCTCCATTTTCCGCTCGGCGCTGTTCTCGCTGCCATCGAACCGCGTTCGCCCGCTCATCGCGGGCGCTTGTGCCGCCTTGACCTGGAACGTGCTTCAGGACGAGCAGAACGCCTCCTTCACGGTGCACCGGCCCTTGTCGTCCTGCCCGCACTCCGCCAGTGCCGCACGGCGTGCGGCCGCAAGCGAACCGCGCCAATACGCCCACCAACGGCCGTTGGCCGTGGTCACGAGGGCGGCGCAGGCGTTGGAGAACCAGAGCCGCACACGACAGCCCGGAAATCCGCCGGCTATGCAGAACCGCATCGCCACGGCCTCCGCACGGGCGCGAGAGTCGTAATTGTAGGACGTTCCCCATTGCAGGTCGCCATTGACGCTGTTGGAGATCGCGATGGCGCCATAGCCGCCGCCGGACCGGCCGGGACCGCTGCCGGGCGCCGCTCCAAAGGGCGAGAGGCCGTCATTCGATCCGGCACAGGATTTGTAGCAATCGTTGTACATGCCGTTGCACATTACCGAGCACCGATTGTTCTGGGCCGCGGCCGGGAACGCCAGCAGAAGCGCCGCAGCGACGGCCGCGCTCGCGAGGCAAAACCGGGTGATCATGGACATCGCGATACCCCCTGTGAGAACCTGAAATACCGAGCGATCGACTGGACCGCACGATGCCGCGTCGAACCGGAGGAGAGGCCGTCAAGGCCCGAAGAAATCCGCCGCGGCGTCGGCGACCTGCCGCTTCGGATGCGCCCGGCAATAGGCGATGATCGCGGCGGCGATGCCGTCCGGGCCCGCGAAGCGCTGGTGAGGCTCTCCGGCGCCCGACTGGACGCGGCCGGTGAGGTAGCCGAAGCTCCATTGCAGCGCGGCGCGCCCCTCCGGCAGACGCGCCTTGGCGGGGGAGTCCAGCACATGGCAGGACAGGCCGCCCGCGCCGTTGAGGCGCAGCACAGCGCTTTGGGCGGCCGCCGTCGGGCAGAGGAGGCACAACGCCAGTCCGGCTCGCGCCATCGATCGGTTGAGTCGTGGATGTCTCGGTGTGGTGATCGACATGGTCCCTCGGTCGATCGAAGACGATCGCGTTTACTTTTGCCACCGGGCCGGCATCTGTCGATTGCTTCCGGTTGCCGGGCCTTGCCGTAGGAGAAGCGCCTCAGCGGGCGCGTGCCGAAGAACATGGCGGCTTTGAGGAGATGCGAGCGCACCCTTCTCCGCGAATCCTGTCTCGCGGGGGTCCCCGCAAGCCCGCGCAAGCGGGCGCAATCCTCGCCGAGCGATCAAAGCTGTATATCCGAAAAACAGATCAGAGGTCGCCACGGACCGATCCGGTAAATCACATCATCAGCGCGGAGGAGAACGTCATGGATCTTCAGCAGAACCCCGGGGCCGAGCCCCCCGCCGCGCCGAAGGAACTCGGCTGGACCGGAAACCTGCTGTTCATCGTCTGCGGCGCGATCTCGATGGCGGCGGGCCTCTGGATCGCCAGGGCGGCGACCGACTTCCTCTTCCCGGAACCGTGGCTGAAGCCCGGCGCCCCCTATCATCCCTCCGTCGCGTGGCTCGTGCGGGATTTCCCGGAGCCGCGGCCGCCGCAGAACCACTGGGACATCGTGCAGGATGTCGGCTTCGCCGCGTCCTGGCTCGCTCATGAGCTCGCAGCGACCGTCGCAAGCGTGGTGATGGTCTGGCCGGGCATCGTCTTCGGCTGTCTCGGGCTCTTCATCTTCTTTCTGTCCCTCTTTGTGTCGTGGAGGCTCGTTCTGGAGCGGATCTTTGATGGGCGGCCGATGGCCAAGTAGAGCATCGTGACCGGCACAGATCATTCGATCTATGGCGTCGGGCCGCCCGGTCCGGCGCGCCTCGCCGGCGGCAGCTGGGCGAGGATGAGTCGGCGCAGTTCGTCCGCGGGAAGAGCATCGGCCTCCTCGCGCCTCTCGCCGCCGATGAAGAGGACGGGCTGAGCCTTCAGCCCCGTCGCCGACATGATGTCATCGTGCTGACGTTGCAGCGCCGCCCGAGCCGTACCGTTTCGAAGGCATGCGTCGATGTCGACGGATAAGGTGTCTCCCTCACTCAGGACTTCGGCAAAGGCCCGTCTTCGCTCTGCCTCTTCGGGGAGGCTTCCCCACCGGGCGGCGCCGGCCACGAGCTTGCGAAACCGAGCGAAACGCGTCTCGGGGGCGGCGCAGACAGCGATCATCGAGGCCTCGACGCTCGCATCGGCAGGCGCCCTGAGCGGCACGACGAAGAGATGGGCGTCGCCTCTCGCCAGGAAGGGTTCGACGACCTGCATCAGCTTCTCCAGACCGCAGCTGGCGCAGGACGGAGATATCGCTAGCGTCAGAGACACGGGGGCATCCGGACGCCCGGCCGTGATGGCGAGCGAAGGATCGAGCACCCGCTTCAACGCGCGCTCGGTCGCGATCCGGTCGAGTTCCCCGCGCGCATCGAGCCCGATCCGCGGTTCCGGCGTCGCTCTGGCGACATCGCGTAGCAGAGCCTCGGCCTTGGCCGGATCGCGCAGGGCGGGATCGCCGTAGAGGTAGAGCCGGGCGAGCGCGAACCGGCCTAGCAGATCCTGCGCGATCTCCGGCCGTTCGAGGAGCTCGACGGCTTTCTTCGGCTGCGGCGCGACGGGCGGCTGGCCATCGCGCCCGGCCCTCCCGTTCGCCAGAAGAAGGCCGAGATGCAGGATGGCTTCCGGCTGGCGGGCTTTCGCGGCGGCACGCAGCAGCGCGAGCGCCCGCTCGGGGTCGCGGCCATCGCCCAGATAGTAATCCGCGAGATCGAGCGTCGCGGGTGTGAAACCGGCCTGGGCGGCGGAAGCGAACAAGGCGAGCGTCTCCGGCGCGATGCGGTGCTCGCGACCGATGCGCTGGCGGGCCCGCCAGTAGCGTCCGACGGGGTCATCGCCACTCGCCATGATGCCGACGAGCCGTTGCCGCTCGTCGTTCTCCAGCCGATAGGCCGGATCCCTTCCCGCACGTTCGAGCAGAAGGCCGATCGCCGGCCGGAAGCCGGCCGCCGCCGAGCGGCGCAGCCAGAAGTGCTCCCGCTCCGGCGAGGCGAGTTCGGGAAAGCCGAGCGTGCCGCTGAAGGCATTTGCTGCATTGTAGGCGACTTCGCCCGAGGGGTCTTCGTCCTCGGCGCGGAGAAAAGCCTTGCTGACGGCGTCGAGGACGTCCGGGGGCACGCCTTCGAGCCCATTGCTGCGAAGCTTGGCCTCGATGACCGGCGCGAGGATTGCGGCGGCGAACACGCCATGGGCCGAGGCGCGTCGCATCGCCCGCAGAATGGCGGCAGGACCCAATTCTACGCGGACGATCGACGGCGCGAGAAGGAAGGGAGCGAGCTCGCCGACCGGCAGATCCGTGCGCGCTGCCCGCATGGCAAGCGCATAGGCCTCGCGGCTCCGCCTCTCCTTCGACTCGCCGGCGAGGCTCTCCGCCTGGCTGGAGGCGAGGAGCGCCGACAGGAAGACAGCCTTTGGATCACCGTCCCTGAGCCCGGCTGCGACCTTTTCGACCGTGCCTTCCTTGCGGACGAGCTTGTCCTCCATCCATTTCGGGATCGACAGGCACCAGTCGCGGCGCGTCAGCCCGTAGCGATCGGCCACTCCATCCCAGGGCCGGGCGCAGGTCAGATCATAGGCGGCCTTGTCGAGCAGCCCGGCGCGCAGCAGCAGGGTCGTGCGCGTTTCCGGATAGGCGGTCCACCATAGCGTTGCCGCCGCGACCATAGCCAGTGCCGCGATGCCGGCGGCGATTCGCTGCACGGCCTGCCGGCGCGAGAGCCGGAACGGCGGGCGCTTGCTCCAGTCGCGCAGCCGCTGCTCATCCGCCTTCGTCAGCGACAAGGGCGGCATGAAGCCTTCGCGATAGACGGCGACCGTCTGCTCGTCCTTGGTCCAGAGGCCGACCTTGGTGGCGACGTCGTCGATCATGTCTTGCAGGCGGCGGCCCGGGACGAGCAGCCCCGGCAACTCCTCGGACAGAGCCAGCGCGAAGGGGCTGTGATCGCCGAAGCCGTCGGCAGCACGTGCCTGGGCCGCCGTCGAAAAGACGAGTTGCGAGGGGCGCGGCAGCTTGGCGCGTGCGAGCCCCGCCGTGACGCCCGCCGCATCCGCAGTCGCATCCGTCACGACCTCGTCGCGGCAGGCGTCGACCGCGACGATGGTGGCGCGGCGCGGGCAGCGGGCGAGCTGTGCCACCGCCACGTCGAGCGGCAGCGACCGGGTCGCGAGATAATGCGGCGCCGGGATCCGGGCATCGACCGGCAGCAGGAAGTTGCTGCCCTCATGCTGCACGCCATGCCCCGCGAAATAGAGCAGCGCGACCGCATGCGCGCCGGCGGCGTCGAGCTCTTCGCCGAAGGCGATGACCGCGTCCTGCATCGCGGCCAGCGTCGCATTCTCGACGCGCCGCACGGAGAAGCCCATCCCTTCGAGCGTCCAGCCCAGCAGGCGCACGTCCCGGACCGGATTGGCGAGCGCAGCGGGGGAATAGGCAGCGTTGCCGATCAGCAGGGCGAAGCGCTGTTCCGGTTGGGACTTGGAAGGCCCGTCGACCCGAGGGGTTGCGGTGTTCGAAGCCGGTGTCGCATCGGCTTCACCCGCGCTCGCCGGGGAGGTGCCGGCGTCGCCCGAGAGATCGAACCAGCGGCTGCGCATCGGCGACGCTCCCTCAGACCGTCACGATGTACTCGGCGCTCGACACCGTCACGACCTGCGCGTTGCGCCGCTGCAGGCGGCGCAGATTGGTCAGGAAGCGGGCCGTCTCCTCCTCGTCGAGCGCGCCCGGTTCCGCATCTGCCCCTCTCGGATCGAGCAGTCTGCGACTGTCGGCTTCCCAGAGCAGCGCCGTAGTCGCCAGGAACCGTCCGGGCTTGGGCTGCACGGGCGCCGCTTCAGGCATCAGCAGCAGCTTTCCCTCGACAAGGCGCGGGCGAGACGGGGACGGTAACCACAGGATCGTTTCGGCCCAGCTCAGTTCCCAGCATCTGTGTCCGATCGGGCGCGTGTCGCGCGCCAGCAGCGTATAGGCCATGGCGGGCTCGCGATCGATGCCTTGCACCGCGATGCGGCCCTTGTGCCGGCCTGCTTCAAAAACCACAGGGCCATCGCCGCCCGACGGCAGAAAGCCGTCGAAGCTGCGATCAGCGGCGAATTTCTCGATGACGAGCCGCACCGTTCCCTGCGGATTGACCCCAGGTGCCAAGTCGCCGAGCAGCGCGTCCTGCGCCCGGTCGAGCGTTTCGCCGTCCTCGATCCGCGCTGCCGACTGGATGCGACGGATGAAGTCGTAGAGCGGGAGTGTGAACTCGGACGGAGCCAGCGGCTCCGCCAGTCCGGGCAATCCACGCGCTCGCAGGCTGACGTCGAGACGCTTGTTGACGATCTCGGCGAGTTCGGTGGCGGTATCGAGGGAGAAGCCGTAATCGCCGTAAAGCAGCTTCGAGAATTTCGGCGCGCTGCTCTCCCATTTCGTCTCGCCGAACAGCCGAAAGGCAATCTCCGCCTCGGGCATCGGCATGCCGACGAGCTCCCGAAAAGCGCGCCATTTCAGATACAGGCCCGGAGTCGTCGCCATATGGTCCAACCACCTGCGATGCGGTTCAGCTTCATTATGATGCTGTGCCGCAGCGGCGAAGACAATTGTCGTCCCGAATATCTGGTATCCGGCAAGCTCCCAATGTCGGGTTGTGGCGCCACTCGGCCTCGCCCTGACTTTCCGATGCAATACGAGGGGATTGGGCCAGCGGCAGACACCTGAGGACCTTTGTCGAAGCTGCCCTGTTTGCTGGTGCTGTCTCTGGCGCGGTCGTCATTCCGCCTTGGCCTCGGCGATCGGCTCGACGATCGCACCGAGCAGGTTGAGTCCCTTAAGCGTGATGTGGATTTCGTGGCGCCGCATCTCGGCGTTGTAGGTCTTGGTCAGAACCTGGTGGCCTGGGACGCGCCGTGACCCTTCGGCCAGGACTTCGATGTGCCGCATAAATTTTGCGTAGTTCAGCCCGGCCCGCTCCGCCAGGATCTTGGCGGAGGGTTCGTCAGCGCTGTTGGCGGCGACGTTCAAGAACGTCCGCATCGTCGCGATCGAGACGTCGGGCATGACGTCGTAGGGGCCGTCGTACATGGCGGCTGCGGTGCGCACATGCTGGGGATCGCTCGGCACGTAGAAGAAAAAGAACATCGGTTCCATTCGGCTCGTTGACGTCCGGACGATGCCATCGCGTGCGCCCGTTTGCAAATCAGCGAATCCTGATTACACTGTTATTCCGTGTTATCTGATTGGAGTGCAGTTGTGTCCCACCATGCGGACGAGTGGACGGCCGATTACCGGTCGCGCCGGCCCGATACCCCCGACACCGGGCTGATGAGCAACGGCATCGCCGTGCTCGTCGGCGACGGTGAGTTTCCCGATGACGAGATGGCCGAGCGCCTCCCCCCGGAACTGCGCGACAGGGCTGCGCGCCTGCGCGCCGAGTTGCGGCGCCTGCGGCAGGGATGGACGCCCTCAGTGGCGGAACTGGCCGAGGTGCCGGTGATGACCGATGCGGCGCTCGTCCTCGGAGACGGCGAAGATCTGCCGGTGCTGGTGGGGCTGATCGACGACGATCTCGTCGAGACCGACGCGGTCGCGGCCGTCGATGCGGAAGGCGGAGGTTGGGCGCGCACCGTCAGCCGCTGGGTCAGGCTCCAGGGAGCCTGCTGCCTGAAGGAAGGGGCATCGATCTCGCCGGCTCTTCTCGAGCGGCTGAAGGACTGAGGAGACGAGCCATGTCCGACGCGCCCGATTCTGGTCTCGCCAACACTCCCGTGCGGCCTTCGCTGCTCGCGCCGCACCGGTCCCCTATGCCGATACCGCGGCCGATCGCGCCGATGGCTATTCCCTCACGGGACCGGCCTGCTGCGGAGGATGCGGTGAGCACGCATCCCGCCGCGCCGGCCGTCGACCTTGCGGATCTCGGCGATGCGCTGCTGGCAGCTGACATCGCCAGGCTGGCGACCGGATATGATGTCCCGGCGGAGATGCCGCTGCTCAGCGTGCTGGTCACCTCGGCCACGGCGCTGGGCTCGCTGATCAGGGTCGGGCTCGGCGCCGTCCGGAGCGAACCGCCGGTACTGTGGGGAGCGATCGTCGCCACGCCCGGCGCGCGCAAGAGCGACATGACCGCCTTGCCCAAGATGCTGCTGGAGGCGGCGACCGTCGCCGAACGCGAGCGCTGGCGCCAGGATCACGAGGCGGCCCAGCGCGACAAGAGCCGGATCGAGCTGGAGTGGCGCATTTATCAGGCCGAGCAGCGCAAGGCGCTCATCAGGGATCTGCCGGATCCCAGGCCGCCGGCGCGCAGTCCAGACTCCGTGGTTGTGCCGATCCGGCCCGGCATCGTCATCCAGGATTCCTCGGTCGAGGACATGACCGAGATGCTGGCCGGCTCGCCCCGCGGCGTTCTCGCCCTGGCCGACGAGGCCGCGACGCTGCTCGGCCAGGGCCGGCAGATGCGCTCCCGGCTGCTGCAGTCGACCGGCGGCAGCGCGCTCAGGGTCGGACGGATCAGCCGGGAGAGCCGCGAGCTGCAGAGCTTGGCGGTCTCCATTTTGACCGGGACGCAGCCCGACAAGATCACCGGCCTGGTCGGCCGGCAGGACGATGGCCTGGCCGGACGGTTCTTCTGGGTCTGGATCGACGAGGAGCGCGACGCGCTGATCGCGCGAACCGCGCTGTCGCTCGACGGCCTGATCGAGCTCGTCGGCCGGCTGCGTGCGATGGGCCGGGTCGAGGATGTGACGACCATCCCGATCGAGGAAGCAGGCCTCGATCGGCTGGAGCGGGCGATGAGGGACTGGAGCGAGGCCGGCCGGCGCGCGGGCGGGCTGGTCCGCAGCTGGTATGCGAAGGCCGGCGGTCACTGCGGGCGGCTCGCCCTAGTCCTGGAGGCGATCGCCGCAGCCCGTGACGGCGACGCCCTCCCCCGGAGTGTGTCTCTCGCCCGGATCGAAGCGGCCATCGCGCTGGTCGACCGGTTGTTCGCGCCCGGCATGATCAGGGTCGCCCGGCATGTGGCGCAGGACCCGGGCGAGCAGATCCGGGAGAACCTGGTCCGGCACCTCATGGCCAGCGGGACGCAGCGTTTCCGGGCGCGCGAGCTGCGCCGTTCCCGCACCGGGCTGTTCGGGTCGCCGGCGGCGTTCGAGGACGTGCTGAAGGAGCTCGAGAGCGAGGACGTGCTCAGCCGGGCCGACCGGCAGCCGGGCGCGCAGGGCCGCAGCCCCGGCGATTATGTGGTCAACCGGGCGAAGCTTGCCGCGGCCCTGGCGGGCTGACCGAGGCAAGCGTTACCTCCGGAGTAACGGGGACATCCGACATGTCGCTCCCGGCAATCACACGTACGGCCACGACCGAGACGCGTTACCTCGACCGCTTCGGACAGCTCTGGCGGCGGGCTGGGACGGAGCTCGACCGCTCCATCCGCGTCCTCGACTTCGTGAGGCAGTTCCTGATCTGGGCGCCACAGTTGAGCGGCTCCTCGGTCCGCCAGTATCGCGCGACGATCCGGTTCGGGCTCGAACGCCTCGCGCGGCACAACCCGCATCTGCGCGCCGAGGTCGCCGAAGCCCTCACCTTGCTCGACGGTTCCCGACAGCAGGATCCCGCGCCAGCACCGCGCGGCAAGCCGAAAGCCTCCATCCCGCTGCGCACCTCGGCCAGCAAGGCGAAAGGTATTTCCGACGCCGACTTCGACCGCATCATCGCGGCCGCGCCCCTCTACCGGTCGCAGTACAACGAAGATCTCGTCGGCTTCATGCGAGCGACCATCGTGACCGGGCATCGTCCTATCGAGTGGCACGGAACGACGATCACCATCACTGGCGATACGCTGATCATGATCGTCCCGAATGCCAAGAACAGCAACGACAGGGCGCATGGCCCGACCCGAACCCTGATCTTCGAGAAGCTCGACCCCGTCAGTCGCGATCACCTGCTTGCCTGGACCGAACGGGTCAACAGCCTCTCGCGCAAAGACTATCAGGCTCTGCTCGAGCGGATCGAGGAACGCATGCATATCGTCACCCGGGCGCTGTTCCCGCGTCGCAAGCGCTGGCCGACGCCGTACTCGCTCAGGCACGCCTGCTCCGGCCGCCTGAAGCGTCACTTCATCGGCCATGCCAGAACGCAGGAGGAGCGTGATCTCGGCGCGGCCATCGTCGCCGCTCTCATGGGCCACGCCGCCGACGACACGGCGTCCCATCACTACGGAAGCTCGCAGGGGAGCGGCGGACGCAGCTACCCCATCCCCAAAGCCGACCCCGAAGAGGTCGCCCGGATCAGGCCAAAGCTCGCCGAAAGCCGCAACAGGATGCGCGTCATGATCGCGGCGCGGAGAACGCCCGCACCGCGCTGACAGGGCGGACAGGGTCGCTGCAGCAGAACGCGCACGGCGTTTTGGCATTTTGGCAGTGGGCTCATGACGATGGCACAAGTTCGCCAGCATGGCCGGTATCGATCTCAGAGCGCTGCCGGGGAGGCATTGATCGCAGCGTCCTTCATCACGGTGTCGATCTCGCCTTGGACCAGCACGCGCCGCTCGACGAGCGCGGTGGCGAGCGCGATGATCTCGCGCGTGTGTTGCCGCACCAGCATGATCGCCTCGTCCTGCAGCCGGTGCAGATCGGCTTCGACCGCGGCGGCGAGGGTTCGATCGGCGGCCAGCAGGCGCGTGTCGTCGCCGGGGCGCCCCCTGACCGTCAGCTGGCCACGCAGGCCGAAGGTGGCGTGGGCCGCCGTGACCCATTCGGTCGCCTTGGCCAGGTCGCTGATCGAGCCGGCGTTGGGGCCGTCACCGAGGACGATGTCGGCGGCGCGTCCGGCCAGGATCGCGACGACCTGGTTGTCGAGGCGATCGCGATCGGGAGCCCGGTCGACGACGAACTCGGCCCAGCCATCGGCACGACCTTCCGCCTGGATGGTGACGGAGCGGACCTCGAGCCCGAGGCTCCTGCCGACGACGACATGGCCGGCCTCGTGCAGGGCGACCGCCCTCAGTTCCTCCGGCGAGCGCGTATCGGCGGGGGTCATGACGGCCCGCAGATCGTCCAGGGCAAGCGGCCGGCCGGCGTTGAGCGCCCTGCGCCGTGCCTGCCTGATCCACTGCACGACGTTGGCTCCGGTAGCGCCCGGAACCTGACGCGCCAGCGGCAACAGGTCGGCACCCGGCAGATCGGTCCCCAGATGCAGCCGGAAGATGCCCGCCAGACCCGCCGCGTCGGGCGGCGGGATCAGGAAGGATCGATCGAAGCGGCCGGGGCGCCGGATCGCGGCATCGACCCTGTCAACGTGATTGGTCGCGCCGAGCAGGACCACGCCGCTCTTGTCGGCGCGGACCTGGTCGATCCGGAGCAGCACGCTGGTGATGACCGGCAGCCACCAGTCGGCGCCCCTCTGCGAGAGCTTCGCCCGGTCCGGCAGCGCGTCGAGCTCGTCGATGAACAGCACCGAAGGGGCGCTGGCGAGCGCGCGGTCGAACACGGCCGACGCCGCCTTGATGACGCTGTCGAGGTAGCCCGGGCCGGCCTTGAACCAGTCCGCGATGCTGGTCGTCTCGATCGGCAAGCCCGCCGCCTTCGCCACGGCCCTGGCCAGCGTCGTCTTGCCGGTGCCGGGCGGGCCGTGGAAGATCGCGCTCTCGAGCTGGGTCGGCTGGATCAGGCCGGCACGCATGCGCCGGACATCCTCGACCAGGTCGAGCGCCCAGTCGCGGGCCTCGCCATAGCCGGTGAGCTCCGCCAGAGGCGGGGTGTCGTCGCTGGAGCCGATGACGGTGGTCGCCGCCGATGCGCGCTGCAGGCGTCCGACGCAGGCACCGGGCGAGCTGCCACGGCGAAGGGCAAGAGCGAGCTCGTGCAGATCGAGACCCGCGATGTCCGCTCCCGAGATCGCTGGCGCCGAGCGGCCGGTCCAGCGACGGATCACCTTGCGCATCAAGGCCGGCGTCGGGCTCCTGACGATCAGTCGACGATCGGCCGCGCCGCGCAGGAAGGCGGGCAGGCGCTGGTCGGGATGGGCGGCGACCGCCACCACGGTGCGTCCTGCCTGCAGATCCTGGACGATGTCCTTGCCGATATTGTCGCGGGCCTTGATCTCGGGTCGGCCGGTATAGGTCACGATCTGCTGGTCGATGCTCTCGACGAGCCTGCCGAGCGGCTGCTCCCAGGCCTCCGTCGGAACCTGCACGACCATGAGCGACGCCGCGCCGGATGGCATCTTGCGCAGATCGAGCTTGGCAGCGCGGGCCTGCTCGTCGAAAGCCAGCTCGACGATCAGCTCGACGGGACTGTAGACCGACTGGACGGAACGACCGGCCGCAGTGCCGCTCTCGGGGCTGCCCGAGCTGCGGCTGGCGTCGTTCGGGCTGCCCTTTGCCTGCTCCGCTTCGGGACGCTCGGCTTCGAGGCTCCACACCGGCTCGCCATCGGGCTCGGCATCGACGTGGATCTCCTGCCCATCGGCCAGGCGGTGGCTCTGGGCGAAACGGGCGAGGATGCCAGAACGGGGCATATGGGCGGATGCCGCGCTCGACGGCTTGCGGTCGCAGGTCATGGCGGTCGTCCTGATCAGTTCTGAACGGAAGGGGTGCGGGCATCCGGAAGACGCCCGGCGGGCGGGCCCGCGTCACCGCACGGCGGCGACAAGGCCACCTCGACGGCGCGCTCGAGCCGGCGCCTGCGATCGTGGATACGCGCATGATCGAGGATCAGCTGGCAGGCGCCGTTCTCCCCGGCGTTGAGGAGCAGCGCCGTCATCGCCAGGTCGCGTCGCATGTCGTCGCCGTCGATGACGCCGAGGGCGAGCCTCGATGCCATCGCCGCATCGCCGCCGGCGGCCTCGGGAAGGCCGGGGACTCGCAGGATCGCGACCTGAGCCAGCAGGCGCCGCAGACGGGTCGCGACGTCCGGATCCAACGGCAGGGCGGCGGCCGTCCACAGCCGCAGCAAGGCCGGTGCGGCGGTATCGGGGATCGGCTGATTATCGGGCGTCATGGCAAAGCGGTTCCCTGCACGCGGACGAGGTCCGCGCGACGCGTGGTGACGAGGACGACGATGGGAGGGAGCGGCGACCTGCACCGCTCCCGTATCGGTTACTGGACGGTCGGCCGCTGCGGGCTGCTGCGGGCCTGCGCTCCCGCCGGGATCCGATCGCCGCAGACCAGCCGACGGGCGGACTTCGGCTTGACGGGATTGGCGAAGGGATGAGCCTGCAGGCTTCCGTCATCCGCGGCTCCCAGCAGGTTCTGGGCGACGGTCAGCAGGCGCGGCACCTCGCGCAGGATCTCGGCCCGGAGCCGATCCGTGACCGCATCGACGAGGTCGCGGACCGGCACGCCGAAGAGCGCGTCGATGCCCTCGCGCGTCACCGTCAGGCCGTCGGCGAAGCCGCTGCGCCCGTAGTAGTCGAGCAGCCAGCTCTCGAAGGAGCGCGGCTCGCAATCGAAGCGCGGCCGCAGGAAGGACGGCAGCTGCAGCCTGGCGCAGCGCAGGTCGCGCTCGATCAGGCGGCGCTTGCGGACCTCGGTGATGCCGCCGCCGCGCTTGATCTCGATGATCTTCGCCGCACCCGTCTTCAGGTGGATCGCGATCAGGTCGAAGAACGCGACCCGGCGGTACGGCCCGTGCGCCGTCGCCGTCAGCCCGGCGAGCGCCTCGGGCGTGTTGGTCGCCACGAGCGCCTCGGCGGCGTCCGTGATCGGCATCTCGACCTGACGCAGCACCAGATACTCGCCGCTGCGCTCCAATGCCTCGCAGATCGCGGCATCGATCAGGCCGCCATGCCGCTTGACGGCGGAGGAGAGGTAGGAGTTACAAACGCTGAGGCCCGGCCCCAGCAGCGGATCGGCGACGAAGTCGGCCTGCAGGGCGCCAGCCGCCGCCCGCTCGACGCTGGCGAGCAGGGATGCCGGCAACGGCACGACGGACGAGTTGGACGAGTTGGACGAGGTGAGGATGGTGCGATGATCGGCCTTGGCCATGACGATGAGCTCCGGACGTGGACGGGCTGTCCACCGGCTCCTATATCGACTCAACAACTCAATTTTGCAATCTGAACTCAATAAAATGGTTAACAAAGAGCAAGTCCGCGCTGCTCGCGTTTGGCTCGGCCTCAGTCAAAAGGAGCTGGCCGAACTCGCGATGGTCGCCCAAGGAACGATTGCATCTCTGGAGACCGGTAGCCGCATCCCGCACGATCGGACCCTGCGCGATATCCAGCAGGCTCTCGAGAGCCGGGGCATCGTGTTCCTTTTCGAGAATGGGAGAGGGATCGGCCTCCATATCCGCTCGTCCCAAGGCACAGCCGCACCGCCAGATCAAAGCGAGACCGTCTAGGATGTCCGCCTGATCGCAGGCAGGAACGCCCAGTCGAGCCCCTGCACGGCCTCGTCCAGATCGCCGATGTTGACGACGCGCGGCTTTCGCTTCGTGCCATAGCGCTTGGTCATCCCGCCTTCCGCATGCCCCATCAGCGCCTTCTTGACCTCGTCGGCGTGACCGGCGCCGCTGAGTGCATCCTGGAAGGCGTGCCGGAAGGAGTAGAGCGTCGTGCCCTCGCTCTCGATCGTGAGATCCTTGCGGGAGAGGTCGGCCCAGAACGACGAGAAGTAGCCCGAGACCCGCGTCACGTCGTGGTCATGGCGGGTCATCGCCGACCACAGGAACTCCCGGCCGCCGGCGCGGGCCGCCTCGACGAGATCGAGCAGGCCGAGATCGAGAAGCTCGCGTCGGACCGGGACCCAGCGGCGGCGGGCCAGGGTCTTGACGCGGCGGTCTCCCGCGTTCGTCACCACGAAGCAGAGAGTGTCCGGTGCATCGGGATGCGGCATGATGCTGTCGGGCCCGAGCTGGATGATCTCGGAGCTGATCATCCCGTGCAGGCAGGCGATCAGCGGCAGCCAGAACTGCAGTTCCTCGCAGGCCTTGACCTTGGTGAAGCGCTTGCCTTCGGTGAAGATCGGATGGGTGAAGATGCGCTTGAGCTCGGCGTCGCTGTAAGGCTCGCGAAAGTCCTCGTCCTCAGGGATTTCGAGGTAGATCTCCTTGCCGAGCGGCGTCTCGACCCAGCCGGCGTTCAAGGCCGTCGCCAGCAGCGCGGAGATGAACCCCACCTTCTTGTTGATGGTCTGGATCGCGTAGTTGTTGGCCGAGCCGAGGTGGTCGCGATAGGCAAGCACGTGCTTGCGCTTGATCTCTCCGATGTCCTTGACCCCGGAATGCGCCGTGAAGGCCAGGATGGCGTGCTCCATCTCGCGCAGATATTCCGGCCTGACCTGCTTCTTCGCCAGGCGCCGGTTCTCGCACCACTTGGTCGCGCAGTCGGCGAGCGTCTTGCCGACCGCCGTCGACGCGACCGACGCCTTCTGCACGGCAATGGGTTCGGGCATCCCGGGCTGCTCCGGACGCGCCTTGCGCCACGGGCCGGCGATCGTATCGGGATGGGCCGTGCCGAGGCCGCCAAGCCGGCTCTCCCGCTGACGGAAGACGTCGAGATAGGTCAGCTCCGCTTCGAGGCATGCGGCCATGAAGCGGTCGTGGTGCTGCGAGGTCCTGGACAGCGAGACGCCGAGCCTGCGGACATACCCCTGGACGAAGCCCGATCGCTCCGTCGCATACTCGCCGATCGTCATCGCGCGCAGAGTTCGCTCCCGAGCGAAATGCTCCTTGACGTCGGCATTGCTGCGCCGCGGCAGATCGGAGATCTCCGGCACCGGCGCGAAGGCGGAGCCCCTGACCTGACGAAGGCGCTCGCGCCAGTCGTCCTCCAACAGGCTCGCTCCGAACCAGCGGGACAGCGCCTCCCAGTCCTCCCAGCCCCACCCGGTGGCGTCGATGGACGGCAAATGGTCGGCAGCACTCGCCAGCCCGCGTCGCTGACGCGCCTCGGCGAAGCGGCGGTCCCATTCCAGATCCAGCGCCAGCGCCTTCTCGCGCGCCGCGCGCTGATCGCGCGTCTTCAAAGACAGCTGGACGCGCGCGAACGAGAACGCATCGCGCAGGTCCTCGGGCACGCGGCGCACATACTGGCACACGCCGTTCCGGGTGGTGAGATGGTTCGCAACAGGCACGTCGTCGTCAGCCATGTTATGCACGATGTTATGCATCCGGACGGGGTGCAACCCGCCCGAAGGGCTTGTCGACGTTGAAATTCAGGGAGATGGATAACCCCAATCAGGGGAGTGGCGCGCCCGAAAGGATTCGAACCTCTGACCCTCAGATTCGTAGTCTGATGCTCTATCCAGCTGAGCTACGGGCGCGTGACAGCGGAGCGGTTTGAAGGCCGCCGTTGGCTGACGAAAGCCGACTTAAAGGCTCGCGCTGCGCTTGGCAAGCCCTGTTCTGCCGCCTTCGGTCGCTTTCTTGTGAGAGGCTGGATGAGCGATCGCCTCGCGGCCGTCAGCCGTGCTTGCCGTGCAGCAGGAGCGGCTGCAGAGCCTCCTGCCGCGAGGTGTCGTCGGCTATCCCGCTGTCCGCTGCAGATAGGCGCCGGCCGCTGCTCCTGGATTTAGGCAGCTTCTCGGCGATGCCATAGAGCTCTTCGCGGCGGTCCATCTCGCGCCAGATCTCACCCGGCGTGATGCCGAGCTCACTCCACAGCACCACGAGATTGTAGAGGAGATCAGCGCTTTCGCGGACCACCGCCGGGCGGTTGTTCTGCACAGCCTCGATGCCGACCTCAACGGCTTCCTCGCCGAGCTTCTTGGCCATTTTCGGCACGCCTTCGCGGATCAGCTTGGCGGTGCGCGATTTGGCCGGATCGCGGGTGCGGGCCGAAAGAACGGCTGTGTAGAGTCTCTGCACCGAATCGGTCATCGGCACAGAATCGGAGCGCCATGTAAGGGTTTCGTGACGGTCTCGCCGCCGGCGCCGCGTGCTCATCGTGCCACCCCCGCGAACAGGCGCGCGACCTCGCGATAGACGTCGCGCTTGAACGGGATGATCAGCCCCGGCGTCTCTTCCAGCGGGACCCAGCGCCAGGCGTCGAATTCCGGCTTGTGGCCGCTGCCCGGGCTCTGGATGTCGATCTCGCTCTCGTCGCCCTCGAAGCGAAAGGCGAACCATTTCTGCGACTGGCCGCGATACTTCCCGCGCCAGGCTTCCCTGCCGATCTCGCGCGGCAGGTCGTAGCTCAGCCAGTCCGGTGCCTCGGCGAGTAGCGAGACGGAGGCGACATTGGTCTCCTCGCGCAATTCGCGATAGGCGGCCTCGATCGGCTGCTCGCCGGCGTCGATGCCGCCCTGTGGCATTTGCCACTCATGGCCGGGGGCGACATGCTCGCGCTGACTGCGATTGGCCCTGCGGCCGATGAAGACGAGGCCCGCCGGGTTGAACAGGGCAAGGCCGACGCAGGGACGGTAGCCGGGAGGAGGTGTCGTCATCGCAGCGAACCGGTGGTGGAGGGATTGCGGAAGCCGCGGGCGGCGCTGACCGGGACGATGATCAGGTTCTTGCTCTCGAGCGTGCGGGCCCAGCGAGTGATGCGCTCGACCGTGACCGGCAGCGCGCTGGCAGTGGCGACGGCGGCGCCCTGGTCGCGGGCGAGGGTCTCCAGACGCGCCAGCTCCCTGTCGATGGTCTCGGCGCGCGGGACGGCATCGAGCGCGAGATCGGCCTTGAGCGCCGGAATCTGGGCCCTGCTCGCCGCCGAGGCGAGCAGGCTGCGCGGCGAGGAGCCGTCGTCGACGACCATCAGCCCGCGCCCGGCGAGTTCGCGCAGCAGCGGTGTCAACGCGCTATCGTCAGATGTGAGGCGGCCGCCGAGGAAGTTGACGACGCCGACATAGCCGGAGAAGCGGCCGAGCACCCATTGCAGCCGGTCGAGATTGTCGCTGCCCTTCGGTCCGGTAAGCAAAGTGTGCGGGCCGGGGTCGTTGTCGGGATAGTCGAACGGCTCCATCGGCACTTGCAGGAAGACCTCGTGGCCCTCGTTTCGTGCACGCTGCACCGTCTTCTCCAGCTCGGCGCCATAGGGAGCGAAGGCGAGCGAGACTGGCCCCGGCAGGCGCGCGATCGCTTCGCTGGTCGAGCTCTGGCTGATGCCGAGGCCGCCGACGAGGATCGCGATCCGGCCGGCCGGTTTGCTGCCGGGAGCGGGCCCGAGCGGGCGGGCATAGACCTGCGCCGGCGTTGTGCCATCGGGGCCGATCTTCGGCAGGAGGCCGTGGCGGGTGCGCTCGACCAGGCGCTTGTCCGGCGCCGGCGCGAGTTTGACCGTGCCGTCGTCGGGCACGGTGATGATGATCGCGCCGGGGGCGTCAGAGCCCGGCCGGACGACGGTGACGCCTGAATCGCTCTCGAGCTGGCTGGCGCTGGCCGGGCCGCGCCTGTCCTCGCGGGCGGCAGTCTCAGGCGAGGCCTTGGCGATATCTGGAGCGGCGGGACGCTCGCGGATCATGGCGGTGGCGATTGGCTCGCCGCCATCGGGGTCGCGCTTCAACGCCGCGTAGAGGATAAGCCCGGCAAAAAGCACGGCCAGTCCGGCGGTCAGGCCGCGCCAGAGCCAGCGTCCATAGGGCTTTTGCACGCGCGTGCGCTTTGCCTGCCCGAGCGGCTGGTCGAGTTCGCTGAGCGGCAATCCGGCCAAGAAGCGCCGTCCTCTTCGACGTCATCACATCTGCGAATCAGTTCGCAGCGCTAGAGTCGGATGATTCGGGCCGGAATCAATCGTCAATCGGCCGCAGGGAAAACAATCCCCTGCGGCCGTTGCACAAGTGTCGACTCGACGGCGGGCCGGTGACGGCTCAGTTGGACTTGCCGGCCTCCGGAGTCGGGGCAGGCGTGGTCGGCGCCGGATTGGCGGGCAGCGCCACGTCCTTCTTGCCGCGCAGCAGGTTGAGCGCCGCGGCGAGCTGGGTGTCCTTGGTCGGGTCGATCGGGACGTAGGACGGCGAGCCGGCCTGCTCCTCCTTGCCGTCGCCATTGCGCAGATGGCCCTTGAGCGAAGCCTCGCCCTTGTTCTCGACCTTGTCCTTCAGCTCGGCCGGCACGTCCTGGATGATTTCGATGTCGGGCGTGATGCCCTTGGCCTGGATCGAGTTGCCGGACGGGGTGTAGTAGCGCGCCGTGGTGAGCCTGAGGCCGCCATTGTCGCCGAGGCGGATGACGGTCTGCACCGAGCCCTTGCCGAAGGAGCGCGAGCCCATGACGGTGGCGCGCTTGTGGTCCTGCAGGGCGCCGGCAACGATCTCGGCGGCCGAGGCCGAGGAGCCGTTGATCAGCACGACGACCGGCTTGCCCTTGGTCAGGTCGCCAGACTTGGCGTTGAAGACCTGGGTCTCCTCGGCATTGCGGCCGCGGGTCGAGACGATCTTGCCGCGCTCGAGGAAGGCGTCGGAGACCAGCACCGACTGGTCGAGGCGCCCGCCGCGGTTGTTGCGCAGGTCGATGATGTAGCCCTTGACCTTGTCGAAGCCGATATCGGCATTGACCTTGTCGAGCGCCTTGCGCAGGCCTTCATAGGTCTGCTCGCTGAAGGTGCCGATGCGGATATAGCCGACATCGCCCTCGACGCGCTCTTCCACCGCCGGGACGACGATGTTGGACCGGGTCAGGGTGAATTCCAGCGGCTCGGTCTTGCCGGTGCGCTCGATCGTCAGCTTGACCTGCGTGTTGATGATGCCGCGCATCTTCTCGACGGCCTGGTTGAGGCTGAGGCCCTTGACCTCGTCACCGTCGATCTTGCGGATGATGTCGCCGGCCAGGATGCCGGCCTTGGAGGCGGGCGTATCGCGGATCGGCTTGGCGACCTTGAGAACCTCGTTCTCCATCGTCACCTCGATGCCGAGGCCACCGAACTGGCCGCGCATGTCGATGTCCATGTCGCGGAAGCTCTTGGCGTCGAGATAGGCCGAGTGCGGATCGAGCGAGGAGACCATGCCGTTGATGGCGGCCTCGATCAGCTTCTGCTCGTCGGGCTTCTCGACATAGTCGGTGCGGATCTTCTCGAAGATGTCACCGAAGAGATTGAGGCTGCGATAAACCTCGGCCGAAGCCGCGACCGCGCTGGTCGAGGAGAATAGATGCGTCTGCGTCACGACGCCGGTGAGACCGGCGCCGGCGATGGCGCCGACCAGAACGAGAGAAACCTTGCGCATCATCCGCGAACCTTTTCGCCTTGCGATTTCGTCCACCACGGCGTCGGATCGATCGAGACGCCGTCTTTCCTGAACTCGACATAGAGGACCGGCTCGCCGGCCCCCGCTCCCACATTCGTCGCGGCCGCTTCCGCGGTCTCGCCCATCACGGCAATCGGCTCTCCGGCTAGCACAAATTGATTCAACGACACGTCGATGCGCTGCATGCCCGCCAGGAGAATATAGTAACCATTGCCCGCATTGAGGATCAAGAGTTGGCCAAAGGAACGGAACGGCCCCGCATAGACCACCCAGCCATCGGAAGGTGACGAAACCACGGCATTTTGCCGCGTCGACAGCGAAATTCCGCGGGTTGCACCGCCAACTTCGTCGGTTGCGCCAAATCCACGCAATTGTGAACCGGCGACCGGCAAGGGCAGCATACCTCGCAATTCCTGGAACGCCGCCTTGGGGGCGAGCCGGGCCGGATCGCGGAAGGCGAGCTGGGCCATGCGCTGGCGCTGCTCCTGCGTTTCCGCCTCGAGCGCGCGGCGGGCGGCGTCGGCTGCGCGGGTGGCGACGGAGATGTCCTTCTCGATGCGCTCGACGAGATCGCGCAGGGTCTTGGCCTGCGCGGCGAGCTCGCCGCCGGCGGCGCGTTGCGCCTCGATGTCCTGGGCGGCGCTGGTCTCGCGGACACGCCTCGCCTCGATCAGCGAAGCCAGGCGCTGGCGCTCGCCAGCCAGCCCTTCCATCTCGCCGGCAATGGCCTTGCGCTCGTCGGCGATGCGTTCGCGCAAGCGCACCAGCTCGGCGAGATCGGTGCCGAGGATGGTGATCTCCTGGCGCAGATCGGGCACGACCGCGCCGAGCAGCATCGAGGCGCGCACGGCTTCGAGGATGTCCTCCGGCCGGACCAGCACCGCCGGTGGCGGCCGGCGGCCGATGCGCTGGAGCGCGGCCAGAACCTCGCCGATCAGCCCGCGCCGGCTCTCAAGCGAGCGCCGGATCGCGGTCTCGCTGCTCTGCAGCAGGGAGAGACGCTGTTCGAGCCCGGCGATGCGGCCCTCGGCACCTTGCGTACGCGCGGTGGTGTCGAGCAGGGCCTGGTTGAGCTTGGTCCGGTCGGCGCGGATGCCGGCGATCTCGGCTTCGAGCTTCACGCGGGCATCGGCATTGCCGGCGAGCCGTTCCTCGATCGCCTTCAGTTCGGCCTCGCGGGCGCGCTTTTCCTCGCGCTTCTGCTCGGTTTCGCGGGTGGCCTGTTCCGAATCAGGGGCGGGCGGCGTTTGGGCCACGGCTGCGCCGGCTGACAGGCAGGCGCATAGCAGCGCCGGCCAGGGCCGGAGCATGCGCGAAATCCGAATCAGCCGGGAATGGCGGGTCATGCGCGATGATAGGGGTGTCCGGCCATGATCGTCATTGCCCGATAGAGCTGTTCGAGCACGAGCGCGCGGACGATCTGGTGCGGGATGGTCAGGGCCCCGAAGGAAAGCACCAGCGTGGCGCGCTCGCGCAATTCGGCATCGAGCCCGTCGGCACCGCCGATCAGCAGGGTCGCGGCCGGCGTGCCGGCGTCGCGCGCGGCGGCGAGGCGGTTGGCGAAGGCGTCGCTGTCGAGGCTTTTGCCGCGCTCGTCGAGAGCGATGACGAGGCCGGAGGGCGGCAGGCGCTCACCGATCAGCTTCGCCTCCTCGCGGCGGCGTTCCTCGGTGCGGCGGCCGCGGCCTTCGGTAAGCTCGACGACGTCGGGCCCGCTCAGGCCGAGCCCGCGAGCGAGGCCTTGCGCGCGTTCCTGATAACGGGCGCAGAGATCGCGTTCCGGCCCGTCCTTGAGACGGCCGACCGCGATGACCGACAGGCGCACGGGAAAAGGGACTCAGCCGTCGAGGCGCTCGCGCGGCCGGTCGGCGCCCCACATCTTCTCGAGATTGTAGAACTGGCGCACTTCCGGGCGGAAGACGTGGATTATCAGGTCGCCGGTATCGATCAGCACCCAGTCGCAGGCAGGGAAGCCCTCGACCTTCGGCGTCTCGTGGCCGGCCTTCTTGAAGGCCTCGACCAGGCTGTCCGAGATCGAGGCGACGTGGCGGTTGACCCGGCCGGAAGCGATGATCATGGCGTCGGCCAGCGATGTCTTGCCGACGAGGTCGATCACGGTGGCGTCCTCGGCCTTCATGTCGTCCAGGACCTGCAAGGCGAGCGCGATGCTGCTCGCGGCGGGGTTCTCGGTCATGGTGGCCGGGGGAAGCGGCTCAGGAGCAGCTTCGCCGATGGATTGACGGTTCAGTGCCGTATCCTCACGTGACGACGCGCTCAGGGCGCGACACCCCCAATTTAAGCGTCGGAGGGGTCGAGTTCAATCGGTTTCGGCGAGTTCGCGCAGATAGGTCGAGGACAGGTCGGAGCGACGGCCGTGCAGGAAGATCCAGGCGGGCGGGGTGCGCACCGGCAAAGCTGCGCCCTGATTCTCCGACAAACGCCAGCGCGCCATCCAGTTCGCGGCAGGCGAGGCGATCGAGCGATGGGTCGAGCCGGGCCTGTCGATCACCGCGATCGGCATCATCCTGGCAATGGCGCGCCATTCGTTCCAGCGGTGGAAGTTCGCCAGATTGTCCGAGCCCATGATCCAGACGAAGCGCACGCCCGGGCAGCGGCGTTTCAGCTGACGCAGCGTGTCGGCGGTGTAGCGCGTGCGCAGCGTCGCCTCGATGCCGGTGACGTTGATGTGGCCGTGATTGGCGAGGGCACGGGCCGTCTCGATCCTCTGCGTCAGCGGCGGCAGGGCGTGATTGTCCTTCAGCGGGTTGCCGGGCGTCACCAGCCACCAGACCCGGTCGAGCTGGAGGCGGCGCAACGCCGTCAGGCTCGCCATGCGGTGGCCGTCATGGGCCGGGTTGAAGGTGCCGCCGAACAATCCGATGCGCAGACCGGGGGCGTGCGGCGGCAGGCGTAGCTCGTCGGAGCTCACGGGCGGACCTGACCCTGGCCGTGGACCCGGTACTTGAAGGAGCAGAGTTGCTCGACGCCGACGGGGCCCCGCGCGTGCATGCGGCCGGTGGCGATGCCGATCTCTGCGCCGAAGCCGAACTCGCCGCCATCGGCGAACTGGGTCGAGGCGTTGTGCAGAACGATCGCCGAATCGACCTCGGTGAGGAAACGGGCGGCTGCTTCTTCATCCGCCGTCACGATCGCGTCGGTGTGATGCGAGCCATAGGTCTCGATATGGCCGATCGCGGCATCGAGTCCGGGCACGGTCTTCACCGCGATGATGTGGTCGAGATATTCGGTGCGCCAGTCTTCCTCGTTCGCCGGCGTGACGCGCGGGTCGATCGCCAGCGTCGCCTCGTCGCCGCGCACGGCGCAGCCTTCGTCGAGGAGGGCGGCGACCAGCGGCTTCAGATGCGTTCCGGCGCAAGCCTCGTCGACCAGCAGCGTCTCGGCGGCGCCGCAGACGCCGGTGCGGCGCAATTTGGCGTTGAGCAGGATTGTGCGGGCCATGGCGAGATCGGCCTGCCCATGAACATAGACATGATTGTTGCCGTCGAGATGGGCAAAGACCGGCACGCGCGCCTCTTGCTGCACGCGTGCGACCAGGCTCTTGCCACCGCGCGGCACGACCACGTCGACGGTGCCGCCCAGCCCCTTGAGGATTTCGCCGACGGCGGCGCGGTCACGGCTCGGCACCAGCTGGATCGCCTCGCGCGGCAGACCGGCGGCGGCAAGCCCGTCCTGCATGGCGGCGGCGATTTCGCTGGAGCTGCGGAAGCTGTCGGAGCCGGCACGCAGGATCGCGACATTGCCGCTCTTCAGGCAGAGCGCGCCGGCGTCCGCCGTGACGTTGGGACGGCTCTCGAAGATCACCGCGACGACGCCGAGGGGAGTGGCGACGCGCTCGAAGACGAGGCCGTTTGCTTGTGTCCAGCTCGCTAGCACCTTGCCGACCGGGTCGGGCAGGGCGGCGATATCAGCGACGGCCTGGGCGATCGCTTCGAGGCGGGCCTCGTCGAGGGCGAGGCGATCGATGAAGGACGCGGCGAGACCGGCAGCCCGCCCGTCCGCGAGATCCTGGCGATTGGCAGCGAGGATCGCCGGCGCGCGTTGACGCAGGGCCTCGGCCATCGCGGCGAGAGCGCGGTTGCGCTGCTCTGCGGGGGCGGTGCCGACCCGGCGCGCGGCGGCGCGCGCGCCCTGGCCGAGCCCGTGCATCAGCGCGGCGATGTCGCCGTTCTCATTGTCGGGCGCGGGGAAGCGCCGTGCGTTCTCTTGGGTCATCGCCGCCCTGGATTTTGCTTAGGCACCGGGATCGTAGCCGAGGCGCAGCGCCATGTCGTCCCGGTGAATCATCTCGGCCCGGCCGGGGTAGCCGAGCACCGCCTCGATCTCGCGCGAGGCTTTGCCGAGCACCCGCACCGCCTCGTCCGCATCATAGGCGACGAGGCCGCGGCCGAGCTCGCTGCCGTCGCCGGCGCGGATCATCACGGCGTCGCCGCGGCTGAAGGCGCCCTCGATCCGGGTCACGCCGACCGGCAGCAGGCTCGCCCCACCACGCAAAGCGCGGGCGGCGCCGTCGTCGACATGCAGCGTGCCGCGCGGCTCGAGCGAGCCGGCAATCCAGGTCTTGCGCGCGGTCGCGGGCGTCGAGGCGCTGAGGAACCAGGAGCAGCGCGCGCCCTGCGCTACGGCGCGCAGCGGGTTCTTGGCCCGGCCATCGGCGATCAGCATATGGGCGCCGCCGGCGGTCGCGATCTTGCCGGCCTCGATCTTGGTGCGCATGCCGCCGCGCGAGAGTTCGGAGGCGGCGCCGCCTGCCATCGCCTCGATCGCGGGCGTGATCGCCGGGATGACAGGGATGTGCTGAGCGTCCGGGCTCGACAAAGGCGGGGCGGTGTAGAGGCCATCGATGTCGGAGAACAGCACCAGCAGGTCGGCGCCGGCCATGGTGGCGACGCGGGCGGCGAGCCGGTCATTGTCGCCATAGCGGATCTCGGAGGTGGCGACGGTGTCGTTCTCGTTGATGACGGGGACGGCGCGCAAATCGAGCAGGCGTCCCAGCGTCGCGCGGGCGTTGAGATAGCGCCGGCGCTCCTCGGTATCGGCGAGCGTCAGCAGAATCTGGCCGGCACTGAGCCCGTGATGGCCGAGCGCTTCCGACCAGTTGCGGGCGAGCGCGATCTGGCCGACCGCGGCGGAAGCCTGGCTCTCTTCCAGCCGGAGCGGACCTGCCGGAAGCTTCAAGACGGTGCGGCCGAGCGCGATCGCCCCCGACGAGACGACGAGGACATCGGCGCCGCGCCCGTGCAGTTCAGCGAGATCCTCGGCCAGCGCCGCGAGCCAGGCATGGCGCAGACGCCCCTGCGCCCGGTCGACGAGCAGGGACGAGCCGACCTTCACGACGATGCGGCGGAACTGGTCGAGGGCAGGCAAATTCACGGGCGCGACCGAGCTTTTGGCGGGCAGGATTACGCCCGCCGCCGTTCCTTGGCCAAATCGCGGGCGTTGTAAAGCAGCGCCGGCGCAATTCAGCTGCGCCTGGAGCGACATAAATCCGTGTTCCTTCAGACCGGGGCGCCGAGCACCCGCGCCATCCAATAGGCCTGATAGGCGATGTGGAGCAGTGCCGTTCCGAGTTGCAAGCGCTTGTTGGCCCAGAGTGAGGCGACCAGGCAGATGCCGAGACCAAGCGGGACCTGGACGAGATAGTCGGCGCTGTAATGACTCCAGCGTGCCTGTCCCTTGAGGGCGGTGTCGACGACGTCGAGGACGAAGGTCAGGGCGAAGAGCCCGAAGAACCAGCGCCGACGATTGAGGAAATAGTCCTCGTAGTCGGCATATTCGTCGAGATCGTCCGGGAACAGCAGCGCGCAGAGCAGGAGGAGCGTCAGCGCGTAGATAATCAGGAAGGCGAAGGTGCCGAAGGTCAGGCTCGGCAGCCGGGACAGGGCGAACTCCCACCACCAGAACAGAGCCAGCTCGACCAGCAGCGAGAACACCCAAAGCAGATGGATCGCCGAGATGCGATAGCGCTTGGGATGCTGGATCAGCCGGGCGATGCCGGTCAGCAGCCGGGTGATGGCGAGGCCGATCACCATGCCGATGACGATGCGGATATGGGGGAAGAGTTCGTTGACGGCTTGCGAATCCATGGCATTCGGCGTGATCAAAACATGCCGCCAGCGTGCATGGCTGGCTGTCGCATGCCAAGAGGCCGACATGCTGCTGGTCCGATATGCACCGGGCGCGACACGATAAGGGGTGGCGCTCGCTGCAGAATTCTGCTACCGCGGCGCACAAATCCCAAAGGGTCGGGCGTTGCCTGACCCTTTTTCCTTCCATCCTGCAAAGCTGGAGACACGGATGCAGGTTCTCGTGCGCGACAACAATGTCGATCAGGCCATTCGCGTTCTTAAGAAGAAATTGCAGCGCGAAGGCGTGTTTCGTGAGATGAAGCGTCGCGCTTCCTACGAGAAGCCGTCCGAGCAGCGCGCCCGCGAGAAGGCCGAGGCCGTGCGCCGCGCCCGCAAGCTCGCCCGCAAGCAGGCCCAGCGCGAAGGCCTGATCGCCGCGCCGAAGCCGAAGGTGCTGAAGCCCCGCGCTGCCAGCGCAGCGGCCCCGCGCTGATTTCACTACAAAACTCCCGCGAGCTGCCCTATTTGCAGCGCGCGGGCGGCATTCTCGCCCGAGCAACTCCTGAAGGCCAACCTTGAAGAACCCGAACGACCGCCATTTCACCGACCGTCAGGCCAATTCCGCCAATGCGAAGAAGGCCCTGCTCGAGCGCTTCAAGAAGCGCCCCGGGCCGGACGATCCGGTGATGGTGCAGCGTCGGGCCGAGCGCGAGGCGATCGCTTCTGCGCGGGCCGAGCGCGATGCCAAGAAGGAAGCCGAGCGGCTGGAGGCCGAGCGCCTTGCCGCGATCGAGCAGGCGGCGCGCGAGGAGGCCGAACGCCTGGCCGAGATCGAGCGCGAGGTGCAGCGCAAGGCCGAGCAGGCCAAGCGCGATGCCGAGCGGCCGCGCCGTGTTCTGCTCGAAGCCGTGCAGTACATGGAGATGCGGGTCGCCGGTAAGCGCCGCTGAACACGAATTCTCGATCGACCATGTGTTGATCGCTGACGGCGCCGCACCTCGTGCGGCGCCGTTTTGTTTTGGTGCACAGGCCTTGTGGCGCCGTTTCTTTCCGTTGCGGAATAGCACTCGTTCCATCGCGGAACAGTAGTGGTTTCACTTACAACTAAAGTTATAGTTCTTCCGGCTTGCCATCTTCCCGTACTGCCGAAACTCTCAGCGCGACCGGCCAGCAGAGCCGCAAACAATGCTCGCCGGCCTCAACGGCGCCATTTCTCCGGGGAGAGAACCATGACGTCCGAAGCGACGAAGACGCCTGCCAATCGACGTAACTTCCTGAAAGTAGCCGGCCTCGCCGGCGCCGGCGCGATCGCCATGCCGCAGGTCAGCCGGGCGCAGACCGTGACCTGGAAATTCCAGTCGACCTGGCCGACCAAGGATATCTTCCACGAATTCGCCGGCGATTTCGCCAAGCGGATCAACGACATGTCCGGCGGGCGGCTGAAGGTCGACGTGCTCGCCGCCGGCGCGGTGGTGCCGGCCTTCCAGATGCAGGATGCGGTTGCGGCCGGCATCCTCGATGGCGGCCATGGCGTTTCCGCCTACTGGTACGGCAAGAACAAGGCGTTCTCGCTGTTCGGCACGCCGCCGGCCCTGGGCTGGGACGCCACCAACTTCCTCGGCTGGATGAACCATGGCGGCGGCTACGATCTCTACAACGACCTCGTCCAGAATCAGCTCAAGCTCAACCTGGTCGGCTTCTTCTCCGGCCCGATGCCGTGCCAGCCGCTCGGCTGGTTCAAGAAGGAGCTGAAGACCGCCGACGACTTCAAGGGCCTGAAATACCGCACCGTCGGCCTCGCCGCCGACCTTATGCGCGAGATGGGCGCGGCGGTCACCATCCTCGCCGGTGGCGAGATCGTGCCGGCGCTGGAGCGCGGTGTCATCGACGGCGCCGAGTTCAACAATCCGTCCTCGGATTCGATCCTCGGCTTCCAGGATGTCGCCAAGGTCTACATGCTGCAGAGCTACCACCAGGCGGCGGAAAGCTTCGAATTGCTCTTCAACAAGACCAAGTTCGACGCGCTCTCGCCGGAGCAGAAGGCGATCATCAAGTACTCGGCCGAATCGGCCTCCTCCGACATGATCTGGAAGGCGCTCGACCGCTATTCCAAGGATCTCGAGATGCTGCGCGGCAAGGGCGTCAACGTCATCGCCACGCCCGAGCCGATCCTGAAGGCGCAGCTCGCCGCCTGGGACAAGGTGCTGGAAAAGCTTGGCGGCGAGAATGCCTTCTTCAAGAAGGTGGTCGACAGCCAGAAGGACTGGGTCAAGCGCACCGTGTCCTACCAGCGCGTCAACGAGCCCTCGCGCGAGCTCGCCTTCAACCACTTCTTCAAGACCTGAAGGCCGTCGTCCGCGACAACGCCGCGCCCGCCATCGTCCTCGATGGCGGGCGTTCTTTGCCCGAGAAGCATGAGCAGGTGCGCATGGGACTGATCCTGGCGATCGACAAGTTCAACACCGCAATCGGCAAGCTCGCCGGCTGGACGATCCTGATCCTGACGCTGGCGATCAGCTACGAGGTCTTTTCTCGCTATGCGTTGCGGGCACCGACCGAATGGGCCTTCGACGTCAGCTATATCCTCTACGGCACGCTGTTCATGCTGGCCGGGCCTTATGCGCTCGCCCGCAATGCGCATGTGCGCGGCGACTTCCTCTATCGCTCCTGGAGCCCGCGCACGCAGGCCAGGCTCGATCTTGCGCTCTACATCCTGTTCTTCTTTCCCGGCATCATCGCGCTGGCCTGGGCCGGCTACAAATTCGCAGCCTTCTCCTGGATGATCGGCGAGCATTCCTCGAACTCGCCGAACGGGCCGCCGCTCTACCACTTCAAATCGCTGATCCCGATCGCCGGCATGCTGATGACGGTACAGGGCCTGGCCGAGGTGGCGCGCTGCATCATCTGCCTGCGCACCGGCGAGTGGCCGCCGCGCCTGCACGATGTTGAGGAAACCGAGAAGCTGATTCTCGAACAGGCCGCCCAAAGCGCGCCCGACGCAGGGAAGACGGTCTGATGTTCGGCTTGGGCAATCCGGAACTGGGCGTGGTGATGCTCGTCCTGTTCATCTTCTTCATCATGCTCGGCTTCCCGATCGCCTTCACGCTGATGGCGCTCGGCGTCGGCTTCGGCTACTGGGCGATGGGCGACACAGTGTTCAACCTCGTGGTCCAGCGCACCTATTCGGTGATGGCCAACGACGTCCTGGTCTCGATTCCGCTCTTCATCTTCATGGGCTACATCATCGAGCGGGCGAACATCCTCGACCGGCTGTTCCATTCGATCCAGCTGGCGCTTGGCGGCGTGCCGGGCGCGCTCGCGATCGCCACGCTCGCGACCTGCGCCATTTTCGCCACCGCGACCGGCATCGTCGGCGCGGTGGTGACCTTGATGGGCCTGCTCGCCTTCCCGGCGATGCTGCGCGCAGGCTACGACGTCAGGCTCTCGGCCGGCGTCGTCTGCGCCGGCGGCTGCCTCGGCATCCTGATCCCGCCTTCGGTGATGCTGATCCTCTATGGCGCGACCGCTGGCGTCTCGGTGCCGAAGCTCTATGCCGGCGCACTCTTCCCGGGCCTGCTGCTCGCGACCCTCTACATGCTCTATGTGCTGATCCGCTGCTGGCTCAATCCGGCGCTCGCTCCCAAGCTGCCAAAGGAGCAGACCGAGGTGCCGTGGACAACGGTGATCTGGGCGCTGCTGACCAGCTTTTTCCCGCTCACCATCCTGATCATGTCGGTGCTGGGTGCGATCTTCTTTGGCTTGGCGACGCCGACGGAAGCGGCTGCGATCGGCTCGCTCGGAAGCCTGATCCTGGCGGCCGCCTACCGCTCGCTCTCTTTCACCAAGGTCAAGGAATCGGTGATCCTGACGGCGCGGACCTCGGCCATGGTCTGCTGGCTCTTCGTCGGGTCGTTCATCTTCTCGTCGATCTTCGCCATCCTCGGCGGTCACGAGCCGATCAAGAACCTGGTCACGGCGCTCAACCTGTCGCCGACCATGTTCCTGATCGTGGCGCAATTGATCATCTTCGTCCTCGGCTGGCCGCTGGAATGGACCGAGATCATCGTGATCTTCGTGCCGATCTTCCTGCCGCTGCTGGAGTTCTTCAAGATCGACCCGCTGTTCTTCGGCATCCTGATCGCCTTGAACATTCAGACCTCCTTCCTGTCGCCACCGGTGGCGATGGCGCCGTTCTATCTGAAGGGCATCGCGCCGCCGCACGTGACCATCAACCAGATCTTCTCCGGCGTGATGCCCTTCCTCTGGATCGTGCTGGTCGCGATGGTGGTGGTCTATGTCTTCCCCGGCATCGCGCTCTGGCTGCCGAAATATCTCTACGGCTGAGGCCTGAGCCTCAGTCTTCGGAGCGCGCATCCTGGCCGCAGCGGAAGCCCGGCGCCTTCTCGTCGGCGAGGCGGCGGGCCGCGGCATTGGCGTCTGGCTTGCGGGCGTCGACGCTGCCGACGATGCAGGAGGTGCCGTCCGGCGCGAGCCGGTGGACGACGAGCCGGCTGCCGTCGAGCTTGCCGACATTCTGCCCGGTGGCGTAGCGCAGGATCGCCGCCTGCGGCTTGCCGCCCTTCGGCCCGCGCCATTCGATCGTCTTGCCCGCCTCGAAGAAAGCGGCCTTGTCGGAGATCGTCTCCTGCAGCGCCTTGGTGCCGAACTCGACCGCCGATGAATCGTCGCCAGCGGTCCAGATCACCGTGATGCCGGCCTTGCCGGGGCAGCGATGCACCGAGACCGGATCGCCATTGCCCTGGTCCTTGCGGCATTTCGCGTACTCGTGGCTGGTGTAGCCGCTGACCCATTGCTCGGCCCGGAGCGGCGCAGCCGGCAGGGTGGCGATAGCGATGGCGAGAGCGAGCTGGGCGATCGTCATGGCGTGGTTTCTCCGTCCAGAGATGCCGATTCGACGACATCCGGCGCCCGCCGGCAAGCAACCGTTGTCGGCTCGAATGGGAACCTCGCGACATTTTGGAAATTTTTTATGTGACCCGCGCGATTCCGGTCCAGCGACCGACAAGCCTGCTGCATGGCGAACAGTTCGCCACCCGGCTACCAGATCGGAGAACGAACATGACCCGTACCAAGAAGAGCTTCGCCGCCGCCCTTGCCGCCCTCGCGATCGGCGCTTCCGTTTTCGCCACCTCTGATGCCGAGGCCCGCCCGCGCTATCGCGGCGCTGCGATCGGCGCCGGCATCGTCGGTGCGCTCGCCCTCGGCGCTCTCGCCGCCGGCGCGGCCAGCGGCCCGGCCTATGGCTACTATGATGGCGGCTACGCCCCGGCCTATGCCTACGGCCCCGGCCCGGTTCGCCGCTGCCACCTCGTCGACAACGTCAACTATTACGGCGAATATGTCGGCACCCGCCGCGTCTGCCGCACCTATTACTGAGTCTCGAGTTCCCCAAAGGGCCTTCCTCCCCGGCCCGAAATCCTTGCCCGCCGGTTCGCCCGGCGGGCTTTTTCATGGTGGGGCTCAGCCGCCGGTCGACATGGTCAGCGGCGGCTTCACCTCGGCCGGGACCGGCGAGGTATAGCCGCCATCGGCGGCGACGCGTTTCTGGAAGTCGGCCTTCGCAGCCGCCATCAGCGCGGGATCGGTCAGGACCGCCGCGCCGGTCGCCGCCATCGCCTTGGCGACCTGGACCATCGCCTTGTGCGCCGCCGGCATCTTGCCCTGCGCCACCACCTGCCAGGTGTGGAAGGGCGTGCCGATCGCGACCGTCGGCGCATGGGCCTGCACGGTCGGGACGACCCAGCTGACGTCGCCGACATCGGTCGAGCCGATCGCCGGATTGCGCGGGGAGTCGAGCGGCACGGTGAAGTCGGCGAGCTCGGCATCGGTCTTCGACACGCCGATCGCGCGCCAGACGGCGTCGATGTCCTTCTGCGACAGGGTCGCGCGGATCTGGCGGGCGAACTCCTTGTCGGCATCGTCGAAATGTGGTGGGCCGAGATCTTCCATGATGCCCTGCAGCGCCTGCTCCAGCGGGCCGTTGCCGACGACGTTGGAAACGGCGGAGACGATCTTCATCTCCATCGTCGTCTCGGTCATCAGCGCCGCGCCCTCGGCGATCTTCTTGACCCGGCCGACCAGCTCCAGCATCCCCGGCAGGTCACGGGCGCGGATCGAATAGCGCACGCGGGCATGGGCCTGGACGACGTTGGGCGCGATGCCGCCGGTGTCGAGCAGTGCGTAGTGGACGCGCGCGTCGCTCGGCATGTGCTCGCGCATGTAGTTGACGCCGACGCTCATCAATTCGACCGCGTCGAGCGCGCTGCGGCCGAGCTCGGGCGAGGCGGCGGCATGCGAGGCGCGGCCGGTGAAGATGAAATCGGCGCGGGTGTTGGCGAGCGAGAGCGGCGGGGTGACCTCCCAGAAGCTGCTCGGGTGCCAGGAGATGGCGATATCGGCATCCTTGAAGGCGCCGGCGCGGACCATGAAGGCCTTGGCGGCGCCGCCCTCTTCGGCCGGGCAGCCATAATAGCGGACGCGGCCGGGCAGCTTGTTCTCGGCGAGCCAGTTCTTCATCGCCGTCGCGGCCAGCAGGGCAGCCGAGCCGAGCAGGTTGTGGCCGCAGCCATGGCCGTGGCCGCCGGTCTCGATCTCGCTATGCTTGGCGACGCCGGATTCCTGGCTGAGCCCCGGCAGTGCGTCATACTCGCCGAGGAAGGCGATGACCGGGCCGCCTTCGCCGGCCTCGCCGATCACCGCGGTCGGGATGTCGGCGACGTTTTCGGTGATCCGGAAGCCCTGATGCTTGAGTTCGGCGACATGCTCGGCGACCGAGCGCTTCTCGGTGTAGCAGACCTCGGGAATGGCCCAGACCCGGTCGCTGAGTTCGATGAAGCGCTCTTTGCTGGCGTCGACGTGACGCCAGAGGTCGTTGCGATTGTCCATGTTTCTTCTCGCTGGAGGGAACCTCTCGCGGCCCTTGTCGCAAGCGCGGGGTCGTGCGTCCAGCAACCGTGGGGCATGGCGGCTCTGCCTCATGGCTTTCTTCTGCGCTTGCTTTTCGGCGCGGCATCGGCCTGATGCGCGCCATGGCCCGCCAGAAGCTGTTGTTCGTCGCCACCGAAGACTGGTTCTTCGCCTCGCATTTCCTGCCGATGGCGCGGGCCGCCGGCGAAATGGGGCTCGACGTCGCCGTGATCGCCAGGGAACGCAATCACCGCAAGGCGATCGAGGCGACCGGCGCAAGGCTGATCGCGCTCGAAGCCGAGCGGCGCTCGCTCTCGCCGGTGGCACTCATCAAGCAGATCATGGCGCTGAAGCGCCTGATCGAGCGCGAGAAGCCCGACATCCTGCATTGCATCGCGCTGAAGCCGATCGCGCTCGCCGGCCTCGCCGGGCGGCTCGCCGGGGTCGAGCGCCGGGTCTATGCGCTGACCGGGCTCGGCTTCCTCGGAGCGCGCGAGGGCGGACTTGCCGATGCGGCGCGGCTGGCGACGAAGCTCTGGCTGCGCGAGGCGGTCGATGGGCCACAGGTGCGCTTCCTGTTCGAAAACCCCGACGATCCTCTCACGCTGGGGCTCGATCCGGCCAATGGGGCGAAGGTCGCGATCGTCGGCGGCGCCGGCGTCGACCCGCTGATCCTGATGCCCGAGCCGATGCTGCCGCAGCCGCCGCTCAAGGTCGCGCTCGTTGCCCGCATGCTCTGGTCGAAGGGCGTCGATCTCGCGGTCGAGGCGGTGACTTTGGCGCGCAAGCAGGGCGCGCGCGTCGAGCTGACGCTGCATGGCGCGCCTGACCCCTCCAATCCCAAGGCGGTGCCGGAGGCGACCCTGCGCGAATGGTCGGCGCGGCCGGGCATTACCTGGGCCGGGCCGACGCGCGACATCGAGAGCGTTTGGCGGGGGCACCATGTCTGCTGCCTGCCCTCGCGCGGCGGCGAGGGCCTGCCGCGGACCTTGCTGGAAGGCGCTGCCTGCGGGCGGGCGCTGCTGACGACCGATGTGCCGGGCTGCCGCTCCTTCGTCCGCACCGGCCAGGACGGCTTCGTCGTGCCGGCCAACGATATCGCAGCATTGGCGCAGGCACTGGTGACGCTGGCCGCCTCGCCCGGCCAGGTCGAGCGCATGGGGGTAAGCGCGCGCGAGCGCCTGCTCGCCGGCTATACCGAGCGCGACGTGATGGATGGGGTCAAGGCGCTCTATCGCTCTCTGCTCGGGCAGCGCCAGGCGGATCTGGTCGCGTGAGTGAGGTCAGCGCCACGCTGGACCGGCTCGCCTTCATCCGCGCCCATACTCGGCTGCTGCCGGTGCCGCATGCGCCTGAGATCTCGCTGCATGTCGCCGAGGAGGCGACCGAGCTCTGGCAGAAGACCGAGGACGAGCTGGCGACGATCGGTCTGCCGCCGCCGTTCTGGGCCTTCGCCTGGGCCGGCGGGCAGGCGCTGGCGCGCTACATCCTCGATCATCCCGAGACCGTCCGCGGCCGGCGCGTGCTCGATTTCGCCAGCGGCTCCGGCCTCGTCGCCATCGCTGCGGCCAAGGCGGGCGCGGCAGAGGTGATCGCAGCCGATATCGACGCCTTCGCCGCCGCCGCGATCGGGCTAAACGCCGAGGCGAACGGCGTCTCGATCGCGGCCCGGCTCGATGATCTCCTTGGCCTCGACCAGGGCTGGGACGTCATCCTCGCCGGCGACATCTGCTATGAGCGCGAACTGGCGGCGCAGGTGATCGACTGGCTCTCAGGCCTGTCCCGGCGCGGCGCGATCGTGCTGATCGGCGATCCCGGCCGCAGCTATCTGCCCAAGGACAGGCTCGCCGAGGTCGCGACCTATCAGGTGCCGGTGACGCGGGCGCTGGAAGATGCCGAGATCAAGAAGAGCTCGGTGTGGCGGCTGGCAGGCGAGGGGCGGTAGGTCGCGGAACTCTTGCTCAAGCGGCCCGGCTCGGCGCCTTCTCCGGAGGCATGCCGTCCTTGATGACGCTCTTGAGCATATCCCGCAATTCAGGCGTATCCTGATGCCCGTGAACCTTAACGGCATGCTGGACGGCGGCTTCCAGCAGTTCGCCCTCGCTATCGGCGCCGATCGCGACCGAGCAGTTCATCTCGCTGGGAAATTCACGGCAGTCGATGAATTTGCGTCCCATGGCATCCTCCCTGACTGGAAGATCTGGCTCCCTTCAGGTCGAAGGGCTGCCTGGCTCACGATACGCCCGGGCGCGACTGCCGCGAAGGCGATATGCGGCCTGAGGACGACGACATATGCGACTATTCGGTCTATCCATCGACCGCTGGCTCGCCGCTTGGCATGTCTGAAATGGGTGGAAAGCAGCCTCTCTCTGCTCGCTCCCCTAAGAAATCGCCTCCTTCAGATCCAACGTCCCCTCCGTACCGATCGCCTCGTAATTCCGCTTCAGCCAGCGCTTGGCGGCGGTGCGGCCGAGGTCGCGCAGGCTGAGCAGGAAATTCCATTCGGAGTTGAGGCGCGAGGAGGAGGTCAGCTGCGCCAGCGGCAGGCCGCCATCGATGCGGTGCATCAGCACGCGCTTGTAGTCGCCAGTCGAGAGCTTGCCGTCGTCGAGCAGGCGGTTGACGAAGTCGATGGCGCGCAGTTCGCGCAGGAGCGAGGCGTTGAAGGTGATCTCGTTGAGCCGGTCCTGGATGGCGCGGGCATTGGTCGGCAGTTCGCGGCGTTCGAGCGGGTTGATCTGGACCAGCAGGATGTCGTCGCCGGCCGCTTCGTAGAACAGCGGAAAGAGCGGCGGGTTGCCCATATAGCCGCCGTCCCAATAGGGCTCGCCGTCGATCTCGACCGCCTGGAACAGCATCGGCAGGCAGGCCGAGGCCATCAGATGGTCGGCGGTCAGCTCCTGCCGGGTGAAGATCTTGATCTTGCCGGTACGGACATTGGTCGCCGAGATGAACAGGTTGACGTCGGCGCAGCCCTGGACCTTGCCGAAATCGATCAGGTCGGCGATCACGCCGCGCAGCGGATTGATGTTGAGCGGGTTAACGTCATAGGGGCTCGCCACCTTCGAGAGCAGCTCGAACCAGATCAGCCCCGGCGGGCGGCCATCCGTCCAGGCGCCGAGCATGGTGTCGAGCAGCGAGCGCTCCGAGCCGCCATATTTGCCGTCGACGCTGATCCGGCGCCAGAAATTCTCCAGCGCCGTGCGGGCGCCGTCGATGCCGCCGTCGAGCCAGCCCTCGGTCAAGACCACTGCATTCATCGCGCCGGCGCTGGCGCCGGTGATCGCCTCGATGGCGATACGGCCGTCGGCGAGGATCGCGTCGAGCACGCCCCAGGTGAAGGCGCCGTGCGCGCCGCCGCCCTGGAGCGCGAGGTTGACCGATTTCTCGGCCTTCGGCCCCGCCAGGCCTTTGACCAGCGGGACCTTGCGCTGCTTGCGGCCGGTCACGCGGCGGTCCAGCCGCCATCCATCGGCAGGGTCGTGCCGGTGATCGACTTGGCCGCGTCGGTGCAGAGGAAGACGGCGAGCGCCGCGACCTGCTCGACGGTGACGAATTCCTTGGTCGGCTGCGCCAGCAGCAGCACGTCGTTGATGACCTGCTCCTTGGTCATGCCTCGGGCCTTCATCGTGTCGGGGATCTGCTTTTCGACCAGAGGCGTCCAGACATAGCCAGGCGCGATCGCATTGACGGTGATGCCATGGGTCGCCACTTCCAGCGCCACGGTCTTGGTGAAGCCGGCGATGCCGTGCTTGGCCGAGACATAGGCCGATTTGAACGGCGAGGCGACGAAGGCGTGGGCGGATGCGGTGTTGATGATCCGGCCCCAGCCCTTCGCCTTCATCTTCGGCAGGGCGGCGCGCGTGGTGTGGAAGGCCGAGGTCAGGTTGATCGCGATGATCTGGTCCCATTTCTCGATCGGGAACTCGTCGACCGGGGCGACATGCTGGATGCCGGCATTGTTGACGAGGATGTCGATCGCGCCGAATTCCTTCTCGGCCTCGGCGATCATGGCGGCGATCTCGTCTGGCTTCATCATGTTGGCGGCCGAGTAGCGCGCCTTGACCTTGAAGTCGGCCTCGATGCCGGCGCGCTCCTTCTCGATCGCGTCGGCCTCGCCAAAGCCGTTGATCACGACATTGGCGCCTTCGGCGGCGAGCGCGCGGGCATAGGCGAGGCCGATGCCGGAGGTGGAGCCGGTGACGAGGGCGGTGCGATCTTTGAGGAACATGGGGCGGCTCCTGACATTTGGCCTGAGAACGCTTAACTTACCGGCGAAGGCTGGCATTGCGCCAGCGAGGGAGCGTCGGTCACCAGGACGGTGCCCGATGTGCTATTGCAACGCAACATGACGAAAATGCAGCCTGCAAGCGACGCCCACGGCCATGATCACGAGCATGGCTCCTGCCAGCACGCCCACGACCATTCGCGCCATGCCGCCGCCGGGCTGGCGCGGGCCGAGAAGGTCTGCCGCGAGCGCGGCCTGCGCCTGACGCCGATCCGGCGCAAGGCGCTGGAGGCGCTCTATGCCGACCACAAGCCCGTCGGCGCCTATGACCTCGCCGACCGGATTTCGCCGCCGGGCGGGCGGCGCCTCGCGCCGATCTCGATCTACCGCGCGCTCGATTTCCTGGTCGAGCAGGGGTTCGTGCACCGACTCAGCTCGCGCAACGCTTTCATCGCCTGCCCGCATGGCCATGGCGCCAACGAGGCGGTCGCCTTCCTGATCTGCGAAATCTGCGGCGGCGTCGACGAGGATGCCTCGCCGGCGATGCGCCAGGCGATCATGGGGATGGCGGAGGGCCGGCGTTTCCAGACCTCCTATCAGGTCGTCGAGATCGTCGGTCGCTGCGAGCATTGTCGCGACGCTGCCGCAGCTTGACGATTATCCTGCAACGGCGCAGTGCAGCCGCGACGAGCCGCTGCCGGCAAAGGATCCGGACCATTCCATGAGCGACCAGCCGCTGACCTGCCTGCCCGAAGGGCCTGACGCCGCGCCGGCGCCGCGCAAGCGCACCGTCCCGGTGATGGTCGGCCATGTTCAGGTCGGTGGCGGCGCGCCGATCGTCGTGCAGTCGATGACGAATACCGACACCGCCGATATCCCGGCGACGGTCGGCCAGGTCGCGGCGCTGGCACGAGCCGGCTCGGAGCTGGTGCGGATCACCGTCGATCGTGACGAGGCGGCGGCGGCCGTGCCGCATATCCGCGAGCGGCTCGACATCCTCGGCATCGACGTGCCGCTGGTCGGCGACTTCCACTATATCGGCCACAAGCTTCTGGCCGACCACCCGGCTTGCGCAGAGGCGCTGGCGAAGTATCGGATCAACCCCGGCAATGTCGGCTTCAAGGATAAGAAGGACAAGCAGTTCAGCCAGATCGTCGAGCTTGCGATCAGGCACGGCAAGAGCGTGCGGATCGGCGCCAATTGGGGCTCGCTCGACCAGGAATTGCTGACCTCGCTGATGGACATCAACGCCGCCGCGCCTAAGCCGCTCGATGCACGGGCGGTGATGCGCGAGGCGATGGTGCAGTCGGCCCTGCTCTCGGCCGAACGCGCCGAGGAGATCGGCCTGGCCAAGGACAAGATCATCCTCTCGGCCAAGGTCTCGGGCGTGCAGGACCTGATCGCGGTCTACCGCATGCTGGCGGAGCGCGGCGACTATGCCATCCATCTTGGCCTGACCGAGGCCGGGATGGGCTCGAAGGGCCTCGTCGCTTCCTCGGCGGCGCTTGGAGTGCTGCTGCAGGACGGGATCGGCGACACGATCCGCTTCTCGCTGACACCGGAACCGGGCGGCGACCGCACGCTGGAGGTGAAGGCCTCGCAGGAACTGCTGCAGACCATGGGCTTTCGCGCCTTCGTGCCGCTGGTCGCGGCCTGCCCGGGCTGCGGGCGGACGACCTCGACGGTGTTCCAGGAACTGGCGATGGACATCCAGAGCTGGATCTCCACCTCCATGCCGGAGTGGAAGACGCGCTATCCCGGCATCGAGGCGCTGAACGTCGCGGTGATGGGCTGCATCGTCAACGGCCCGGGCGAATCCAAGCACGCCGATATCGGCATCTCGCTGCCGGGCACCGGTGAAGTGCCGACCGCGCCGGTCTTCGTCGACGGCAAGAAGGTTGCGACCTTGCGCGGGCCGACCATTGCAGCCGAGTTCAAGACGATGGTCGAGGATTATGTTGAGCGGCGCTATGGCGCCCGGGCCGCTGCGGCTGAATAGCGCCAGCGGCAATTCAATCGATTGAAGCGATTTCGCGCGCTCGCGCATGGAAAGTGGCTCCCGTCTGCGTGGAACATGCTCTAGCGTCTTTGCCAGAAAGACATGCCGTGCTAGAGGCCCCGGCCTTTCGCTGCATTGCAGCACCCGCGGAGCGCCCTGATGGGTCATGACCAGCAGCACCCGTCGGCCTCCAAGCCGGATGGGGATCGCTTCGGGCTCGAAGAGCCGGCCGGCAACGGCCATTCCACTCAGAGCTATGCCGCGCTCGCTCTGGGGGCGCTCGGCGTCGTCTATGGCGATATCGGCACCAGCCCGCTCTATGCGCTGCGCGAGACCATCCTGGCCGCGACCGGTGCGGCGTCGGGCGGACATGGCGGCGGCGCGGTCGTCACGCTGAGCGGCCCGCTGCCGCGCGAGGCGGTAATCGGCGTGCTCTCGCTGATCCTGTGGTCGCTCGTCGTCGTGGTGACGCTGAAATACGTCGTGCTGCTGCTGCGGGCCGACAACAACGGCGAGGGCGGCACGCTGACGCTGGTCGCGCTGGCGCAGCGCGCGCTCGGGCGCACCCGCGGCGGCATCGTGCTTTTCCTCGGCATGGCCGGCGCGGCGCTGTTCTATGGCGACGCGGTGATCACCCCGGCGATCTCGGTGCTCTCGGCGGTCGAAGGCCTGAAGCTGGTGACGCCGGTGCTCGAGGACTACGTCATCACCATCGCCTCGGTGATCCTGATCGCGCTGTTCCTGGTCCAGAGCCGCGGCACCGGCAAGGTCGCCAATTTCTTCGGCCCGATCATGACGCTCTGGTTCCTGACGCTGGCGGGCCTCGGCATCTACCACATCGCCGACGATCTCGGCGTCTTCGCCTCGATCAATCCCTATTGGGGCGTGCGCTTCTTCTTCGACCATCCCGGGCTGTCGCTGGCGGTGCTCGGCAGCGTCTGTCTCGCCGTGACCGGCGCCGAGGCGCTCTATGCCGATATGGGCCATTTCGGCCGCGGGCCGATCCGTAGCGCCTGGATTTTCCTGGTCTTTCCGGCGCTCTGGCTCAACTATCTCGGCCAGGGCGCGCTGATCCTGTCCGATCCGACCGCGATCGACAATCCGTTCTACAAGCTCGCACCGCCGGCGCTGATCCTGCCGCTGGTGATCATGGCGACGCTCGCCACCATCATCGCCAGCCAGGCGGTGATCACCGGCGCCTACTCGCTGACGCGGCAGGCGATCCAGCTCGGCCTGCTGCCGCGTCTCGAGATCCGCCACACCTCCGAGCATACTTCAGGGCAGATCTATATTCCGCGCATCAACATCCTGTTGCTGTTCACGGTGCTGCTGCTGGTCTGGACCTTCAAGACCTCGTCCAACCTGTCGCATGCCTATGGCATCTCGGTGTTCGGCGCGATGATGGTCGACTCGCTGCTCGCCTTCATCGTGATCTGGAAGGGCTGGCGCTGGG
>DASYHC010000040.1:0-45586 GCA_035998995.1 Allobosea sp. | reverse complement strand
CCTTCACGGCGATGGTGCGCAACGACCGCTCGCGGCTGATGAACCGCATCCGCGACGAGGTGAACCGCGAAGCAGGCCGGTTCGGCATGACCGTGGTCGACGTCCGCCTGCGCCGGGTCGACCTGCCGGCGGCGAACTCGCAGGCGGTGTTCCAGCGCATGCAGACCGAACGCCAGCGCGAGGCAGCCGAAGCGCGCGCCCTGGGAGGTCAGCAGTCGCAGGAGATCAGGGCGCGGGCCGAGCGCGAGGCGATCGTCATCGTCGCCGAAGCGCAGCGGAAGTCGGACGAGATCCGCGGCCAGGGCGAGGGCGAGCGCAACCGCATCTTCGCCGAGGGCTTCGGCAAGGATCCGGAGTTCTTCGCCTTCTACCGCTCGATGCAGGCTTATGAAGCAAGCCTGAAGTCCGGCGATACGCGCATGCTGCTGACGCCAGACTCGCCGTTTTTCCGCTTCTTCAACGACCCGTCCGGCAAACGTGCCGGCGCGGCAAGCGATGCGGCCCCGGCGACGCCGGCAGCCCCCAAGCCCTGACCTATGACCGAGCGCTGCGCATGACAGATTTCCTCGCGGCGCTCGGCCTGGTCTTCGCCATCGAGGGACTGCTTTTCGCGTCTATTCCCGAGATCGCCAAGGAGGCGCTGCGAAGCGCCTCCGAGACGCCCGCGGAGCGGATGCGCCTGATCGGCATCGTCTCGGCGGTCGTCGGCGTCGGCCTGGTCTGGCTGGCCAGGAGCTGACCTGAACTTTTCAAGCGATCACGGCATTATGACGCAATCTTGCGTCGCCCTTACGCCTCATTTTGACGTTCTTAAGTTGCGTTCGGATTCCGGCTGCGCTGCAATGCCGTCAAGGCCGATAACGTCAACGTCGATCTCTTGGCGCGACATCATCATGATCATGAGGACATCGATGGCACTCACACATTCCCACGCCTACCGTCTGGCGCGGATCGCGACTGTCGCCGGCATGGCGTTCGCGACGGTGCCCGCCTTCGCCCAGGCGACGCCGGCGCCCGGCAACGTCCAGGCCGCGCCGCAGGCCCATGGCGCCACGATCTCGCTGGCCGATCTCGCCGAGCGGGTAATGCCGGCGGTGGTCAACATCGCGGCGGTGACGACGAGCGAGACGCGCGGTCGCAACCTGCCGCAGCTGCCGCAGCTCGGCCCCGACACCCCGTTCGGCGACCTGTTCGAGGAGTTCTTCAACCGCCGCGGCCGTGGCGGCGAGCAGGGCCAGAACCAGCCGCCGCAGCAGCGCCGCTCGCAATCGGCGGGCTCGGGCTTCGTGGTCGATCCGTCGGGCCTGGTGGTGACCAACAACCACGTCATCGGCGATGCCAACGAGATCACCGTTGTGTTCAGCGACGGCCTGCGCCTCAAGGCCGAGGTCGTCGGCAAGGACACCAAGGTCGACCTCGCGCTGCTGCGCGTGAAGCACGACAAGCCGCTGCCCTTCGTCAAGTTCGGCGACTCGGACAAGGCCCGGATCGGCGATCCCGTCATGGCGATCGGCAACCCGTTCGGTCTCGGCGGCTCGGTCTCGTCGGGCATCGTCTCGGCCCGTAATCGCGACATCAACCAGGGTCCCTACGACACCTACATCCAGACCGACGCGGCCATCAACAAGGGCAATTCGGGCGGTCCGCTGTTCAACATGGCGGGCGAGGTGATCGGCATCAACACCGCGATCCTGTCGCCGACTGGTGGCTCGGTCGGCATCGGCTTCGCCGTGCCGTCCTCGCTGGCGACCAATATCGTCGATCAGCTCAAGGAGTTCGGCGAGACCCGCCGCGGTTGGCTCGGCGTGCGCATCCAGAATGTCGATGACGCCGCCGCGGAGGCGCTCGGCCTCGGCACGGCGCGTGGCGCGCTGATCGCCGGCATCGACGAGAAGGGTCCGGCCAAGCCGGCCGGCCTCGAAGTCGGCGACGTGATCGTCAAGTTCGACGGCAAGGATGTGAAGGATTCGCGCGAGCTGCCGCGCATCGTCGCCGGCACTCAGGTCGGCAAGGACGTGCCGATCCAGGTCATGCGCAAGGGCAAGGAGCTCGCCAAGACGGTCAAGCTCGCCCGGCTCGAGGATGGCGAGAAGGTCCAGCAGGCCTCGGCGAACAAGCCTGCGGGCGAGCCCGCCAAGCCGGCGACCGCGTCGGCGCTCGGCCTCGAGTTCTCCGCCCAGAACGATGATCTGCGCAAGCGCTACTCGATCAAGGACGGGTTGAAGGGCGTGGTCATCACCAAGGTCGACGCCAACTCCAACGCCGCAGACAAGCGCATCCTCGTCGGTGAGTTGGTGGTCGAGGTTGGCCAGGAGCCGGTGAACTCCCCTGATGACGTGACCAAGCGGCTCGACGCCCTGAAGAAGGAGGGCAAGAAGTCGGCCCTGCTGCTGGTCTCGAATGCCCAGGGCGAGGTCCGCTTCGTCGCGGTGACGATGAACTGACCTCGTCAGCCTGATCCAAAGACGATCAAGGGCGGCCTGCGGGCCGCCCTTTTTCTTTGGCGATTGCCCCGGGCGATGGCAACGATCAGCTTTTTGCGTTGGAAGCTGGATCGCGTCTCCGGCAGGTTCCGCAGCCGAGATCAGAGAGGCTTCCCATGCGCATGAGCGAGATTCCCTTCGGCACGACCGACTGGTCGACCGTCGAGCCCGAACATTTCGCCGGAGAGCAGGGGCAAGCGATCTGGCGCACGCGCCGCTTCGGGCCGCCGGACAACCCGATCCGGGTCAGGATGGTCGACTACTCGCCCGGCTATGTCTCGGACCATTGGTGCGAGAAGGGGCATATCCTGCTCTGCCTGGAGGGCGAGCTGGAGACCACCTTGGCGGATGGCCGGGTGATGTGGCTGCGAGCCGGGATGAGCTACCAGGTTGCCGACAAGGCCGAGCCGCATCGCTCGCGCTCCCCGCAGGGCGCGCGGCTGTTCATCGTCGATTGAGGCTCAGTTCCTGACGATCTCGTCGCCACGATAGCCCTGGGCATAGAGCAGGGCAGTGAGATCGGCATGGTCGAGGCGGGCATCGGCCGCGGCCGCGACCGCCGGCTTGGCGCGATAGGCGACGCCGAGTCCGGCCTCGCTCAGCATGGCCAGATCGTTTGCGCCGTCGCCAACCGCGAGCGTCGCCTCATCCGGCAGGCCGAAACGGGCGCGCAATTCGACCAGCGCGTCGAGCTTGGCCTGCTTGCCGAGGATCGGCTCGGCGACGAGGCCTGAGAGTTGGGCGCCTTCACTGAGCAGGATATTGGAGCGGTGCTCGTCGAAGCCGATGGTGCGGCTGATCGGGCCGGTGAAGACGGTGAAGCCGCCCGAGACCAGCGCCGTATAGCCGCCATGGGCGCGCATGGTGCGCACCAAGGCGCTGCCGCCTGGCGTCAGGGTAATGCTTTTCGCGATGATCTCGTCGACCACGCTCAGCGCGATCCCCTTCAGCAGGGCGACGCGCTCGCGCAAAGCCGGCTCGAATTCGAGCTCGCCGCGCATGGCGCGCTCGGTGATGTCTGAGACCTTCTCCTTCAGGCCGACATAGGCGGCGAGCTCGTCGATACACTCCTGGCCGATCATGGTGGAATCCATGTCGGCGAGGAACAGGCGCTTGCGGCGGGTCGCGGCCGGCTGGACGATGATGTCGACGGGAACGCCGCCCAGTGCCTCGCGCAGTGTCGCTTCGAGCTTGCGCGCATCGCCGGCTTCCGCGAAGAGGTCGGCCGCGATCTCGCAATCGAGGCGCTCGATCGTCGTCGGAGTCGGCGTGGCGGCGCGCAGGCGAGCGAGCAGGCCATCGTCGAGCAGGGCCTGACCATGGGCGGAGACGAGGGTGGCGACGAGCGTCATGACGGAGCCGGAAACGAAGTGAAATACAGCGCGGTGCTCATCGCAGGTCCGACCGCGAGCGGCAAGTCGGCGCTGGCTGTCGAGCTTGCCAGGCGTTTCGGCGGCGTCGTGGTCAATGCCGACTCGATGCAGGTCTATCGCGATCTCCATGTCATCACGGCCCGGCCGACGCCGGAGGAGATGGGCGAGGTTCCGCACCGTCTCTATGGCCATATCGACGGCGCCGTGAACCATTCCGCTGCGGCCTATGCGGCCGAGGTCACGGCGCTGCTCAAGGAACTGGGCGGGCAGGGCGCCTTGCCGGTGCTGGTCGGGGGCACCGGGCTCTATTTCAAGGCGCTGACCGAGGGGCTTTCGGAGATACCGCCGGTGCCGGACGACGTTCGCATCGCCTTCCGGGCCCGCGTCGAAGGCTACGAGACTGGCGAATTGCACGCCGAGCTCGCCGGCAAGGATCCGGAGATGGCGGCGCGGCTGCGACCGAGCGACCGCCTGCGGGTGATGCGGGCGCTGGAAGTGCTCGAGGCGACCGGGTGCTCGCTCGCGACGTTCCAGGGTTCCAGGCGGCCGGGGCCGCTGGTGGGACAGAACCTGCTCAAGCTCTTCCTCGCACCGGAGCGGGAATTGGTGCGGGCCCGGATCGACCACCGCTTCGACGTGATGATGAGTCAAGGCGCGCTCGACGAGGTCGCGGCCCTGCGCGAGCGCCGGCTCGACCAGCTGCTGCCGGTGATGCGGGCCCATGGTGTACCGGGGCTGATTGCCTATCTCGATGGCCGGCTGTCGCTGGATGAAGCCGTGGTTCGCGGCAAGGCCGACACCCGCGCCTATGCCAAGCGGCAGGTGACCTGGTTCCGCCACCAGATGGAAGGCTGGACAGCGGCGGCGCCGGAGACGGCGCTGGATGTGGCGCTCGCGGCTTTTGCGGAGCTTACCTGATCAACTGCCGCGGGGGGACGATCAGGCCGCAACGGAGACCGGGTCGCCGGCGCTACGGATGCAGTCGCGGCCTTCGCTCTTGGCACGATAGAGCTGTTTGTCCGCACGGGCGAGGAAAGCAGCGAAGCTCTCGTTCTGCAGGTGCGTGGCAATGCCGATGCTGGCGCTGACCTGCAAGTCGAGCTCCTCCGTGATTGGCAGGTGGGTCGCCCGCAACAGGGCCTGGAAACGCTCGGCGATCCGGCGGGCCTCTGCCGCGCCTGTCCCGGGCAGGACGACGGCGAACTCCTCACCGCCGAGACGACCAACCAGATGGCTTGGCCGCATATGGCCAAGCAGCAGGTCGGCGAACGCGCGGATCACGGCGTCGCTGGCAGCATGGCCGTGGCCGTCGTTGATCTGCTTGAAGTGGTCGAGGTCGATCACGAAAAGCGAGGTCGCCTCGCCTGCGACGACGCTCGCCTCGATCGCCACCTGGGCTTTGTCGACCAGGGAACGCCGATTAAGCAGGGTGGTCAGCGGGTCTGTCTCGGCCAGACGGCGCAGTTCCTGTTCGCGCTCCTCGCGCCGGCCCAGTTCCCGGGTGAGCGCGCGGCTCGTCGCTCGCTCGCGGCCGATCTCAAAGGCGAGGGTCGCAGCCCGGTCTTGCAGCGTCAGATTAGCCCTCATCAGTTGCGAGATGTCATTCAGCGTCATCACCAACCCGTCGCGCAAGGGTGCGAGCGAGACCTGGAGCCAGACCTCGCGGCCGTTCACGGTGAAACAGGTCTCGAAGACATCGCTGCGGCGTAGTTCGATCGCGTAGAGGCAGCGGCGCCAGATCGTGTCTTCGGCGAGGAAAGGCAGGACATCGCGCGCTTCGCCATCAAGGAGCGAACATTCCGAGTCGCCGGCGATCTGCGCGGCGCGGCGATTTGCGGTGATGATCACAGTGCGGACGATATTCCCGTCCTCGTCGCGCATCGCGCGTAGTGCGATGATGCCGGTGGGCGAGGTGTCGAGCACTGTCATCAGAAGTTCCTCGCTGAAGTGCAGCGGCTTGCTGAAGACGACCAGGAGGCGCTCGCCGTTCGCTGCGACTGTCGGCATGATCAGCCGCTCCCAGAGCATGACGCGGGTGGTCTTGACGGAGCGATGTATGGTGTGGATCAGCTGGCCGGCAGCAAGCGCGCGGTCGTAACATTCAATGGTGAACCGTGCGACCTGCGGCGTCATAGACGAGACGCGCCCGCCGGCGAGATTGCGGCCGACATTGCGAGCGATCCCGGTCCCGCAGGAACGATAGAGATAGTCGCCATCGCCGGTCGGCTGGATGACCATCAGGTTGTCGTCATAGAGCGGCGCGAGCTCCGCGCTGAGATCATTGAACGAAGCGCCGCCGGAGCCAGCAGCCTGGCGCTCGAAACGTTGCAGCAGGTCGGCGATCTCGGGCGCATGGGCGCGCTCGGCGATGTTGTCGAAATGGACTTCTTGATACATCCGATCCAGCCCCATCCGCGGGCTCTAGCAAGCGGGTCTTGAGAAAGTGTTCCGTTGCGGCATGAATGGTCGGCAATCTGCGATCGTCGTCACAGCCAGCAAAGAATCGGCGCTTGACCATGCGGCGCTGCTCGTTTAGCGTCCGGCAACTTTCGTTTCGACAGGGCTGCGACATGCGCAAGCTTATTATCGTACAGGTGCGCTGGTAGGGGCCGGTTCAACAACCGGGCGTCCCCGACGCCAGCGCACGCCCAGGCCCCTCGAGGGCCTTTTTTATTGCCTTTTTCCGACCGACACCGACAGACAGACCTCCGCAGGAGACCGTTATGAGCGAGATGATGACCGGCGCCGAGATGGTCGTTCGCGCCCTCCAGGACCAGGGCGTGGAGCATCTCTTCGGCTATCCCGGCGGCGCTGTGCTGCCGATCTACGACGCGATCTTCCAGCAGGACAAGGTCAAGCACGTGCTCGTCCGCCACGAGCAGGGCGCTGTCCATGCCGCCGAGGGCTATGCCCGTTCGGCGCCGGGCAAGGTCGGCTGCGTCCTCGTCACCTCCGGCCCCGGCGCGACCAATGCTGTCACCGGCCTGACCGACGCGCTGCTCGACTCGATCCCGCTCGTCGTCATCACCGGCCAGGTCCCGACCCATCTGATCGGCTCGGACGCCTTCCAGGAATGCGACACGGTCGGCATCACCCGCTCCTGCACCAAGCACAACTACCTGGTGAAGAGCATCGCCGACCTGCCGCGCGTCCTGCACGAGGCCTTCTTCGTCGCGGCCAATGGCCGGCCTGGCCCGGTCGTCATCGACATCCCCAAGGACATCCAGTTCGCGACCGGCGCCTATAGCCGCCCGCGCGACAACCAGCACAAGACCTACCGCCCCACGGTCAAGGGCGACCTGAACAAGATCAAGGCTGCGGTCGAGCTGATCGCCAAGGCCAAGAAGCCGGTGTTCTACACCGGCGGCGGCGTCATCAATGCCGGCCCGCACGCCTCGGCGCTGCTGCGCGAGCTCGCGCGCCTGACAGGCTATCCGGTGACCTCGACGCTGATGGGGCTGGGCGCCTTCCCGGCTGCCGACCGGCAATGGCTCGGCATGCTCGGCATGCACGGCACCTACGAGGCCAACCTCGCCATGCATGACTGCGACGTCATGATCAATATCGGCGCGCGGTTCGACGACCGCATCACCGGCCGGCTCGATGCCTTCTCGCCGCACTCGAAGAAGATCCACATCGACATCGACCCGTCCTCGATCAACAAGAACGTCAAGGTCGATATCGGCATCATCGGCGACTGCGCCCATGTGCTCGAAGACATGGTCCGGGTCTGGCGCGAGACCTCGCCGCAGATCGACAAGACCGCGCTCACCGCCTGGTGGACGCAGATCGACGGCTGGCGGGCCCGGAACAGCCTCGGCTACAAGCAGTCCGGCTCGGTGATCAAGCCGCAATACGCGCTCGAGCGGCTGTATGAGTTGACCAAGGACCGCAACACCTACTTCACCACCGAGGTCGGCCAGCATCAGATGTGGGCGGCGCAGTATCTGCGCTTCCAGGAGCCGAACCGCTGGATGACCTCCGGCGGGCTCGGCACCATGGGCTACGGTCTGCCTGCTGCGATCGGCGTGCAGATGAAGCATCGCGACGCGCTCGTCATCGACGTCGCCGGCGAGGCCTCGATCCTGATGAACATGCAGGAGATGTCGACGGCGGTGCAGTACCGGCTGCCGGTCAAGATCTTCATTCTCAACAACGAGTACATGGGCATGGTGCGCCAGTGGCAGGAATTGCTGCATGGCGGGCGCTATTCGGAGAGCTACTCGGCCTCGCTGCCGGACTTCGTCAAACTGGCGGAGGCCTATGGCGGCCATGGCATCCGCTGCTCCGACCCGGCCGATCTCGATGCCGCGATCATGCAGATGATCGAGACGCCGGGGCCGGTGATCTTCGACTGCCTGGTGGCGAAGGAAGAGAACTGCTTCCCGATGATCCCGTCGGGCAAGGCGCATAACGAGATGATCCTGCCCGATTTCGAGGGCGACACCGGCGAGATCATCGACGCCAAGGGCAAGCAGCTCGTTTGATCGGGCAACGTCATGCTCGGGCTTGACCCGAGCATCTCACGCGGAGTGAAGCGCCGGCCGGCGCCTTCTCGTCAGGAGATTCTCGGGTCTGCGCTTCGCGCTGCCCGAGAATGACGGCATCGGCACAGAATGGGGGACCACATGGCGACCATCGGCCTGATCGGCGGGATGAGCTGGGAATCGACGGCGGTCTATTACCGGCTGCTGAACGAGGGCGTGCGGGCGCGCCAGGGCGGGCTGCACTCGGCCGATGTCCTGCTGCATTCTGTCGACTTCTCGCCGATCGCCGAAATGCAGGCGAAGGGCGACTGGGACCGGGCCGGAGCGGTAATGGCGGCGAGCGCGCGCCGGCTCGAGCAGGGCGGGGCGGTCTGCATCGTTCTCGCCACCAACACCATGCACAAGCTCGCCGATCACATCACCCAGGCGACGAACCTGCCCTTCCTGCATCTCGCGGATGTCACCGCCAAGGCGATCCGCAAGACTGCCGCGCGCCGGCCGCTGCTGCTGGCGACGCGCTTCACCATGGAACAGCGCTTCTATCGCGACCGTCTCGGCGCCTTCGGCGTCGAGGCGCTGGTCCCGGACGAGGCGGAGCGGGCCGATGTCCACCGCATCATCTATGAGGAGCTCTGCCGCGGGATCGTCGAGCCGGCCTCGAAGGCGCGCTATCGCGAGATCGTCGCCAGGGCGGTGCGGGAGCAGGGCGCCGACGGCGTCGTCCTCGGCTGCACCGAGATCGGGCTCCTGGTTTCGCAGGCGGATTTCGATATCCCGACCTTCGACACCACGGCGCTGCATGTCGAGGCGGCGCTCGACTTCACGCTGGCGATGGAGCAGGCGGCGTGACCAGCCGATCGCCTGACATCATGGATCAGATCACGAAAAGGCGCGGGATCGCCATCCCGCGCGCCGCTAGCGTCCGCGCTCCCTTCGCCGGATGGAGCGCGCCATGAAGCTGATCATCGCCAACAAGACCCATTCCTCCTGGTCGCTGCGGCCCTGGCTCGTCCTCAAGCAGTTCGGCATTCCCTTCGAAGAGGTGCTGATCCCGTTCGGGCCGACCATGGACGATCCCGGCTGGAAGCGCGCCGTCGCCGAGTACACCCCCGCCCGCAAGGTGCCTTCGCTGGTCGATGGGGCGATCGCGGTCTGGGATTCGCTCGCCATCATCGAATACGTTGCCGAGACGCATCCGGAATTGCCGATCTGGCCGCGCGACAGGTCGGCGCGTGCGTTGGCGCGCTCGATCTGCGCCGAGATGCACTCCAGCTTCGGCGCGCTGCGCGGCGCCTGCCCGATGAACCTCGCCTGGGTGCATCCGGCGCGCGATCGCGGTGAGGCGGTCGCGGCCGACATCGCCCGCATCACCGAGATCTGGCGCGATGCCCGGCAGCGCTTCGGTGCGGGCGGGGACTTCCTGTTCGGGGAATTCAGCGCTGCCGATGCGATGTTCGCGCCGGTGGCGACCCGCTTCACCACTTATTCGATCGCGCTCGATCCGGTCAGCGCCGCCTATGTCGAGGCGGTACAGGGCACCGCTGGCTTCAAGGCCTGGCGCGATGCGGCACTGGCCGAGCCCTGGATCGTATCCGTCGACGAACTCGACGAGCCGATCCTCACCGATTTTCGCCCTAATCTCAGCCGAAGCCGAGCCCAGACATGAACACGACGCATTATCCCAGCGCCCCGACCGCCCAGCCGATCGCCCGCCACACCCTGGCGGTGATCGTCGATAACGAGCCGGGCGTTCTCGCCCGCATCGCCGGCCTGTTTTCCGGCCGCGGCTACAACATCGAGAGCCTCACCGTCTCGGAGACCGAGCACGAGAAGCACCTTTCGCGCATCACCGTCGTCACCTCCGGCACGGCGAATGTGATCGACCAGATCAAGGCGCATCTCGACCGGCTGGTGCCGGTGCATCGCGTCGTCGACCTGACGCTGCAGGGCGAGGCAATCGAGCGCGAGCTCTGCCTGGTCAAGGTTGTCGGCAAGGGCGACTACCGCGTCGAGGCGATGCGGCTCGCCGCCTCCTTCGGCGCGCGCACGCTCGACGCGACGTTGACCTCCTTCGTCTTCGAGCTGACCGGCGCGACCGAGGAGATCGAGCGCTTCATCAAGCTGATGACCGTGGTCGGCCTGACCGAGGTCTCCCGCACCGGCATCGCGGCGATGAGCCGCGGCGCGGAGGCGATGTGAGCCGGTAAGCTCACTGCGGCATGAGTCGCAGCCTTACGATCGCGATCATCGGGTGCGGAACCGCCGGTTTGGCGGCTGCGCTGCTTCTCGAACGCGCCGGCCACAAAGTCACGCTGGTCGAGCGCTTCAGCGAGCCCCAGCCGCTCGGCTCGGGCCTGATCCTGCAGCCGAGCGGGCTTGCGGTCCTCGATGCGCTCGGCCTTGCTGCGCCGCTGATCGCCACAGGCAGCCGGATCGACCGGCTATACGGCCTCAATGCCGTCACCGGCTCGGTCGTGCTCGACGTGCGCTATGCGGCGTTGAAGCGCGAGCGCTTCGGCGTCGGCATCCATCGCGCGGCGTTGTTCGAGACGCTTTTCGCTTCCGTGCAGAAGCGTCCGGTCGCGATCGCGACCGGAGTCGAGGTCGGCGACATCGATCCTGCTGCGGACGGCAAGGTCTCTCTGCTTGCGGCAAGCGGGCACCGGATCGGTCCGTTCGATCTCGTTGTTGATGCATCGGGGACACGCTCGCCGCTGCTCAGTCACGCTGCTGCACCCGCGGTGCGTGTGCCGCTGCGCTATGGTGCGCTCTGGGCCAATGTCCCGCTCGGTGGCACGAGCTTTGACCGTCATGCACTCGAACAGCGCTATCGCCGTGCCAGCGTGATGGTCGGCGTGCTGCCGATAGGCTGCCATGACGGCGAGCCGGAACCGCAGGCGGCATTGTTCTGGAGCCTGAAGGCCGATGCGCTCGACGCCTGGCGAAGCACCGGACTGGTCGCGTGGAAGGCCGAGGCCGAGCGCGTCTGGCCAGCGACTGCGCCATTGCTCGCGCATATCACCGAGCCCGAGCAGATGACCTTCGCGAGCTATCGCCACCAGACGCTGCCGCTCCCTTTCGGCCGAAGGATCGCCTTCATCGGCGACGCCGCCCATTCGACCAGTCCGCAATTGGGACAGGGGGCGAACATGGCCCTGCTCGACGCCTATGCGCTGGCGGTAGCGCTCGATCAGGCTGGCGATCTGGAAGTTGCGTTGCGCCGCTATGCGCAGCTTCGGCGCTGGCATGTCCGGCTCTACCAGGCGGCGAGCCGGATGTTCACGCCGTTCTACCAGTCGGACAGCGCCGTGTTGCCATTGATCCGTGACCGGGTGGTGCCGCCTTTGGCGCGGCTGCCGGGCATCGACCGGATGCTGGCGCTGCTGGTCTCTGGGCTGATCGGCGGTCCCCTGCGGCGGCTGGGGTTGAAGGAGCCCGCGATTGCTGGTGAAAGCGATCGACCGGCGCTCGCCGGGGAGGGGGCTGAGCGGTGACGATCGGACTGAATGAAATCTCGCTCGGCCTCGGCGCCATCGGCTTCGCCTGCTTCGCCTGGCCGATCTATCAGCGCCTGTCGGGCAAGGCCGAGGCCGAACCGCTGGGCTCGGGCAAGAGCCTGCGCTCGCCGCTGTGGTGGGCCGGCTTCGTGCTGACGGTGGCGGCGATTTTCCTGCAGCGGATCGTGGCGCAGCAGGCGGCCGGTGGCTGAGGGCTCTTGATCGCCACCGCCGATCGGCAGCAAATGCGCGGCATGACCTCTTGCGCATGAGTGGATGATGTCGATCCATCTCGAACTCCGCAGCTATCGCGGCGGCGACCGCCACCGCCACGACTACAGCCAGGTCCTGCTGCCGATGCAGGGTGCGATGCGGCTCGATGTCGAGGGGCATCGCAGCGTCGTGTCCAGCAACTGCGTCGCGATCATTCCGCGCGAGCACGAGCATGATTTCGAGCCGACGAGCGATTGCAGCATGCTCATCCTCGATGTCGAGGCCGGAGCTTTCGCCGGCGAGGCCGAGCCGGCGCTGCTGCGCGACCTCGTGCCGTCGCTGACGCGGGTCGAGCCCTGGCTGTGGCGGATGTTCCGCCAACTCGGCGCGGAGGTCGAAACCGGCGCCTGCCGGCCGAGCGATGCCGCGCAGATGGCGATGGCGGGACTGCAACTGATCGCACCGAGCGCGATGCTGCGGCCGCTGTCGCGGGCCGAGGGCCGGGTCATCGACGTCGCGCATGACGGTGGAATGGCGAGCGTCGCCGAGATGGCGCGGACGGCCGGCCTCGGCCAGAGCCGGTTCCATGCGCTGTTCCGGGCGGCGACAGGCCAGTCGCCGAAGCAATCGCAGTTGACCCGGCTGTTCGACGCCGCCGCCGAGCAACTGGTCGCGACAGCGCTGCCGGTCTCCGAGATCGCCTATGGTCTCGGCTATCAGAACGCCTCGTCCTTCAACCGGCAGTTCAAGCGGCGCTTCGGCCTGACGCCATCGGAGTTCCGCGCCGCGAGCCGGAGCGGCGGCTGATTTCTCTCAGCCCTCATCCCGAGGAGCAGCTGTCAGGCTGCGTCTCGAAGGATGCTCCAGCTGTTTCAGGAGCCTCCTGGAGCACCCTTCGAGACGGCCGCTGATGCGGCTTCCTCAGGATGAGGGCTCAGGGGGCAAGTAAAGAAGCGCAGCTTCGGTCAAGTGGTTCGGAGTTTCGCCTCATCACGGCGGTGGGTGCGGTCGCTAAGGTCGATGCAGCTCCGCATCCACGAGGACCATCTGCGATGAAACTCACCGATTTCAAGGTTCTGACCTTCGACTGCTACGGCACGCTGATTGACTGGGAGAGCGGGATCTGGAACGCGCTGCAGCCGCTGATCAGCGCCGGCCGGCTCCAGCTCGAGCGGGAGGAGGCGTTGGCGCGCTTCGGCAAGATCGAGAGCGAGCTGGAAGAGGCGGGGCCGTCGCTGCGCTATTCGACGCTGCTCGCTGCCGTCCATGCCCGCCTCGCCAAGGACTGGGGCGTTGCCATCCATGCCGACCTGAACGAGCGCTTCGGCGGCTCGGTGCCGGACTGGCCGGCCTTCCCGGATTCAGCCGAGGCGCTCGCCTATCTCAAGCGGCACTACAGGCTGGTGATCCTCTCCAATGTCGATCGCACGAGCTTTGCCGCCAGCAACCGCAAGCTCGGCGTCAGCTTCGACGCGATCTACACCGCAGAGGATATCGGCTCCTACAAGCCAGATCCGCGCAACTTCGCCTATCTGCTGGCGCATCTTGAGGCCGATCTCGGTCTCAAGGCGGGAGAGGTGCTGCACACGGCGCAGAGCCTGTTCCATGATCATGTCCCGGCGGAAAAGGCCGGGCTGGCGCGCGCCTGGATCGACCGGCGCTTCGGCATGGCCGGCGGCGGAGCGACGCAGGTGCCCGCGAACCAGCCGAAGGTCGACTTCCATTTCAAGAGCATGGCCGAATTGGCGCAAGCTCACCGGAAGGCCATCGGCGGTTGATCAGCCGCAGAAACCGCCGTCTTCGAGGAACTGCTTCTCCTCGGCCGAGCTCTGCCGGCCGAGAACGGCGTTGCGGTGCGGGAAACGGCCGAAATCGCGGATGATGTCGCGATGGATGACGGCGTATTTGACCGAGTCGTCGTCGCCGGAGGCCTCGCTCAGCGCGACGCAGCGCTCCTGGTCGGCGAGATCCTCGGAGTGCATGAACGGCATGTAGAGGAAACGTTTCTCCGGATTCTCGAAGGCCTCGTCGAAACCGCGCGCGATCGCGCGTCCGGCGACCTCGCGCGCCAGCGGATCGGCCGCGAAGGCATGGGCCGAGCCGCGATTTAGATTGCGCGGAAACTGGTCGAGCAGGACGAGCAGTGCATAAACGCCCTCCGGCGTCTCCTCCCAAGCCGAAAGCTCGCCGCGCGCGGCCGCATCGATCAGGGGCCTGAAGCGCCTCGCGATCTCGGCGTCGAAGGCGTCGTCCTTGGCGAACCATTTGTCCGGGCCGGCCTCGCGCCAGAAGACGAGGACCTCAGTGGCTGCGGGCGGGGTAGGCTGTGTCATGGTCGGCTCCGGATCAGGCGCGCTCTTCGCAGAAGATATAGTTGCCCTCGCGGCGCGCGAGCGATGAAATTTCTCCAGTGCGCCCTTGCGCCCCGGCAAGCCGTGCGGTAGATGCCAGAACCGTAACGTACGGTACTCTCTTAGCTGATGAACGACACCGCGACCCATAGCCAAGGCGAAGCGCTGAGCGAGCGGCAGCAGGCCGTGCTCGACGCCGTGCTGGCGCTGATGGTGGAGCAGGGCGACCAGCTCACCATGACGGCGGTTGCGCGGCGCGCCAGCTGCTCGAAGGAGACGCTGTACAAATGGTTCGGCGACCGCGACGGTCTGCTGACCGCGACGGTGCAGTGGCAGGCCTCCAAGGTCCGGGCTGACAATTACGACCGTCAGGCGCTCGATGCGGCGACGCTGCGCAAGAGCTTGCGCGATTTCGCCGAGAACTGGCTCACCGTGATCACGAGCCAGACCTCTATCGCGCTCAATCGCGCCGCTATCGGCCACGCCGCCTCGGGCAAGAGCAATCTCGGCGGGATCGTGCTGGCAAATGGGCGTGTCGCTATCGGCGAGCGCTTGAAGCCGGTTCTAGAAGCTGGTCGCGCCGCCGGCCTGCTCGATTTCGACGATGCCGAGACGGCGTTCCGCACCTTCTTCGGCCTCGTCGGCCGCGACGTCCAGATCAGGCTGCTGCTCGGCGATGCGCTCGCCTCCGGCAAAGCCGAGATTCAGCGCGACGCGGCCCGGGCCACCGACCAGTTCCTCGCACTTCACGGGCGGCCGAAGACCGCACCGAAAGCCTGAAGCCTAGAGATCAACCCAAGGAAGGACGCATCCAATGCGCGTTTATTACGATCGCGACGCCGACATCAACCTGATCAAGGGCAAGAAGGTCTGCATCGTCGGCTACGGCTCGCAGGGCCACGCTCATGCGCTCAACCTGCGCGATTCCGGCGTCAAGGACGTCATCATCGCCCTGAAGGCCGGCTCGGCCACCCGCAAGAAGGCTGAAGAGGCCGGCTTCAAGGTCATGACCCCGTCCGAGGCCGCCAAGGTCTCCGACATCATGATGATGCTGACGCCGGACGAGCTGCAGGGCGACATCTATCGCGACGAGCTGCATGCCAACATGAAGGAGGGCGCCGCCCTCCTGTTCGCGCACGGCCTCAACGTCCATTTCAACCTGATCGAGCCGCGCAAGGACCTCGACGTGCTGATGGTCGCGCCGAAGGGCCCGGGCCACACCGTCCGCTCCGAGTATCAGCGCGGCGGCGGCGTGCCGACCCTGATCGCGATCCACCAGGACGCGACCGGCAACGCCCATGACCTCGGCCTGTCCTATGCCTCGGCCAATGGCGGCGGCCGTGCCGGCATCATCGAGACCACCTTCAAGGAAGAGTGCGAGACCGACCTGTTCGGCGAGCAGGTCGTGCTCTGCGGCGGCCTGGTCGAGCTGATCAAGGCCGGCTACGAGACGCTGACCGAGGCCGGCTACGCCCCCGAGATGGCCTATTTCGAGTGCCTCCACGAGGTGAAGCTGATCGTCGACCTCATCTATGAGGGCGGCATCGCCAACATGAACTACTCGATCTCGAACACGGCCGAGTATGGCGAGTACGTCACCGGCCCGCGCATCATCACCGCCGAGACCAAGGCCGAGATGAAGCGCGTGCTGACCGACATCCAATCGGGCAAGTTCACCCGCGACTGGATGCTGGAGAACAAGGTCAACCAGACCTCGTTCAAGGCGACCCGCGCCCGCTACGCCGCCCATCCGATCGAGGAAGTCGGCGCCAAGCTGCGCGACATGATGCCGTGGATCAAGGCGAAGGCCCTGGTCGACAAGAGCAAGAACTGAGGCCGGTGCCGGACTTCGTACGCGGATTCAGTGCTGTGCGAGGGTAACTCCGGAGCCGCCTGCAACGCTTTGAAAATCAAGGGAACGGGCGCCTGAAAGGGCGCCCGTTTTGCGTTGAGGGCGCCTGTCTCGGGAACCGCGCCTCGCGGCAGGCGTTGATGCTCCAGTCAATACATCCAGGAGCGTGCGATGACCGGCCAGGGCGAACAGCGAGAGAGGGCGATCGAACGGCTGCATCAGCGCCATGCCCGTCACGGGCTCGCAGATGTCGCCAGGCCGGCATCCTGGGACGATCAACTCCCCGTCCTGCTGCTGGCTGGTTTTCTCGCTGTCACGCTGCTGGCGAGCGTGCTGATGCGCGCCGTCGGTGGCTGAGGGCTTCAGGCCAAGCGGAGGCAGTCATGATGCAAGACGATGTGAAGGAGCGCGAGGCGCGCATTCCGGAGAAGGGTGGCGAACCGATCCCGCCGATGCGGGCGGATGTCCATTCCGATACCGATCCGGCGGTCGAGACGCCGGTAGAAGCCCGGCAAGGCTTTCTCGACAGGCCGGTTTTGGTTGTTCTCGTCGCCGGGCTTGCATTGGCGATCGTTGGCTGGGCGCTCGCCGATATGTGGGCCTTTTAGCCAGGGCCACGACACCCTGACACAACCCACGAAAGACAGTTCCTGACGAGACATATTGAAGCTGAACAGATGGAGGCGATGATGACACCGATCCGATCGATGCCTGCGTCCCAAGGTTCTCAGTTCAAGATTGCGCATGTGGCGCTGGGCGCCTCGTTCGCCCTGGTGATCATGGTCGTCTTTGGCCTGTTGTAGCGCCCCAAGGCCAAGAAAGCCGGCCCGGTCAGAACCCTGACCGGGCCGGCTTTCGTTTGGGATCATGCCCTCCATCGGGCTCGCGCGTACACCACTGACAGAAGCTGTCATCGCCCCCCGGAGCTTCTGACAGCTCCTGTCAGGCAAAGGGTGTCCTGTGCCGTCTCACAACGACGGAGACAGGTCATGATCAGCTTCATCATCGGATCGGCCAAGCCTGTGCTCGCAGTGGTCGAGGCGCTCGGCCGGATTATCGGCACAGTCGGCCGCTGGCTGCAGTCGCGGCGCGATTATCGCACTCTCTCTGAGATGACCGAGCGCGATCTGCGCGATCTCGGCCTGCGCGACAGCGATCTGCGCGATAGCAGGGCCGCGCCGTTCTTCGGCGACCCGACCGCGATCATCTCGTTGCGCGTCGAGGAGCGGCGGGGCCTTGCTGGTGGGGAAAGTGCTGGCGAAGCCCTAGATGGCTTGAGCGTCGGGGCATCGTCCTCGCCGGAGCGGAGCGTTCAAGGCGCCGACAGCATCACAAGCAGCCGGGTGGTCTTCCTCCGGGCGGCCGAGTGAGCAGCCCCGAGCAGAGCGATCAGCTGAAACAAGAAAGAGCCGGCCGCGGGGGAGCGGCCGGCTCGTCTGTTTTGGCAGGGATCAGAAGGTGATGCTGTCCTTGATCTCGGCTTCGACATTGGAGGGCAGCACGCTGCGCTTCACCAGATCGTCGAAGTTCTTGAACTTGGCCTTGGCGCGCTCTTCGAGGATCTTCTTGGAGCGGGCTTCGCCGATGCCCTTGAGCTGCTCGAGCTCGGCGGCGCTGGCGGTATTGATGTTGACCTTCTTGGCCTGGGCCTGGGTGGTCGGCGCAGCGGGCTTCGCGGCGGGAGCGGCCGGGGCGGCGGGCGTGGTCACGGGCGCAGCCGGCTTGGCGGGGGTCGTGGGTTGGGTCGCGGTCTGTGCGAGGGCCGGACCGGCGGCGAGAGCGAGCGCGGCGAGGCCAATAGCGAAACGAGACATCGTCATGGCGTGGACTCCTGTTTAAGTCCTGCCCGGGGGGAAGCTGAGCTGCGCGGATGCCGGGCCGTCCGCGCCGCCGCGCCGGTTGCGAACCGGAGGATCCGGTTAAGGCGCGATGGCTGGACTTTCGGCCGGCGCGGCTGAACGCGATCTGAGTCGAGCGTTCAGCTGTCGTTGTGCTTTCCGCCGGGTTTTCGCCGTGATTGATGGGCGTTACTTGCCGGTGAACTGCATCATGTATTCGGAGAAGCGCCCGGCGCCGTAGATCAGACCGAAGCCCCAGGCGAAGGACGCCGCGAAGTTCGCGATCTGGAAGGGCCAGAACGGCATCTTCACGATGCCGGCGACGAGCGCGATCACCGCCCGGATCGGTCCGAAGAAATGGCCGATGGCGATGCCGAGCACACCCCATTTCTCGAAGAAGTCGTGGCCGCGCTGGAGCAAGGCCGGATTGTTGCGGATCGGCCAATGATCGCCGACGCGTGGGCCGAGGACGAGGCCGACCCAGTATGAAAGCCAGAAGCCGGAGGCGGCGCCGAGCGCCGCGGCGAGCGAGAGCGGCACGAGATTGAGGCCGGAGGCGCCGGCGATCGCGCCGAAGGCGGTGAAGAACACCGTCGCCGGCACCAGCCAGGACAGGATCGCGACGCATTCGGCGAAGGCAATGAAGAAGACGATCGGCGCCGCCCAGTACTGGTTGACGCGCATGAACGCGACAAGCTCCTGCATCAATTGCTCGAGCTGGGGCATGGGCGGGCGATTCCTCCTTTGGGCGCGCCAGCGATAGAGCAGAAGCGTCGACTTTTCGCTACCGGCATCGCTCCTTGGGGCGGGCGCGGTGTCGCAGGGCGGGTTGCCTTCGCGATCTGATCGCCTAGTGTTCGCGGCGAACGGAAATAAGCCGCGCGCGCCGGGACGGCGCCGACGGCAGGGGACGGGATATCCATGGAGTCCAAGGTCAGCCCGCCCGGCGATACGGGCGCGGCAGCGGAACAGCCGGCGGTCAGGCTCGCTGGCATCGACATCACCTTCCATCTCCAGGGCGGCAGCCGCTACCAGGCGGTGAAGGGCATCGACCTTGCCGTCGCGCCCGGCGAGTTCGTCTCGGTGGTCGGGCCGACCGGCTGCGGCAAGTCGACCCTGCTCAACGCCGCTGCCGGTTTGCTGACGCCGTCGGCCGGCAAGGTCGCGATCTTCGGCCAGCCGCTCTCCGGCCTCAACCGCCGCGCTGGCTATCTCTTCCAGCAGGATGCGCTGATGCCGTGGAAGACGGCGCTCGACAACGTCAAGGTCGCGCTCGAGCCGATGGGCGTCTCCGATGCCGAAGCCGACAAGCGGGCGCGCGACTGGCTCGGCCGTGTCGGCCTGCGCGCCTTCGTCGAGCGCTATCCGCATATGCTGTCCGGCGGCCAGCGCAAGCGCGTGGCCCTCGCCCAGATGCTGATCCGCGATCCCGAGATCCTCCTGATGGACGAGCCTTTTGGGCCGCTCGATGCGCAGACCCGGCAGATCATGGGCAATCTCCTGCTCGACCTCTGGAGCAGGGATCGAAAGGCGCTGATCTTTGTGACGCACGACCTCGAAGAGGCGATCGCGCTGTCCGACCGGGTGGTGGTGATGACCGCGGGGCCGGCCGCCGGCATCGTCGCCGACTATCATGTGCCGCTGGCGCGGCCGCGCGACATCGCCGAGATCAGGCTGGAGAAGGCCTTCCACGAGATCCATCGCGACATCTGGGCCTCGCTCAGGGTCGAGGTCCAGAAGGCCTATGCGATGGGCGAGGGCAAGGAACTCGTCGAGGGAGCCGCTAAGTGAAGACGGTTCAGGGCGTGGCGCGCCATGATTCCCTTCCCCCCGCTTGCGGTGGGGAAGGGTTAGGGATGGGGGGGCGGAAAGCCGGACACACCCCTTCGTTTGGCTTAGCGCCGAGCGGTGCTGCCCCCCACCCAAACCTCCCCACCGCAAGCGGGGGGAGGGCTTGTGGCGCGGTTTTCGCGCGCTTCCGTTCGAGGATCGGTGCATGAACCGCGTCAAGCTTCTCGCCCTGCAGATCCTGGTCATGATCGTCTTCCTGGGCATCTGGCATGTCGTCAGCACCACCAGCCTGTTCGGCGAGGTCAAGACGATCCAGTTCTTCTTCTCGACGCCGGGCGATGTGCTGGCGCGGACCTGGAAGCAGCTCACCGGCGCCGACATCTATTGGCATCTCGGCATCACCCTGACCGAGACGGTGCTCGCCTTCGTCATCGGCTCGGCCGCCGGCATCTTCTTTGGCTTCGCCTTCGCCCGGAACGCGCTGCTGGCGGCGGTGTTCGACCCCTATATCAAGGCGGCGAACGCGCTGCCGCGCGTGGTGCTGGCGCCGATCTTCGCGCTCTGGTTCGGCCTCGGCATCTGGTCGAAAGTGGCACTCGGCTTCACGCTGGTGTTCTTCATCGTCTTCTTCAACGTCTACCAGGGCGTGCGCGAGGTCTCGCCGACCGTGCTGGCGAACGCCCGCATGCTCGGCATGAACGAGCGCCAGCTCTTCCGCCATGTCTACTGGCCGTCGGCGCTGACCTGGATGTTCTCCTCGCTGCACACCTCTGTCGGCTTTGCGCTGGTTGGCGCCGTGGTCGGCGAGTATCTCGGCTCGTCGGCAGGCTTGGGCTACAAGATCCACGAGGCCGAGAGCGTCTTCGACGTCACCGGCGTGTTCTCCGGCATGCTGATCCTGGCGATCTTCGTGATCGTGATCGATTCGATCGTGACATTCGTCGAGAACCGGCTGCTCGTCTGGCGGCCGGGGCAGAGCTCGACCACGACGACCTAAAACGGGTCGGCGCGCCTGCCGCCGCGGAGGCGGCGGCCAGCAGGTTGGCTCGGTTGACGTGGCGCGCTTTCGATCAGCCGTAGCAAGGCGAGCGCGGCGGGGGCGAGAGCCTCTGCCGGCAAGGTCACCGCATGCAGGGTACGGCGAAGCGCCGGTTCCAGCGGCAAGGTCGCGATCCCGCTGCTGTCATCGATGGCAAGTTCGGGCATGATCGTCAGCCCAAGCCCCTCCCGTACCATGCCGAGCAGGGTGGCATTGTCGCGAACCAGGCAGATGATCTCCGGATGGCTCGCCGCGGCCGCCAGCAACTCCTCGATCAGCGTCTCGCAGCCACCGCCGGAGAGCAGCATACGCTGTCCATCGAGCGCCTTCAGCGGCACGGTGCGGTGCGATGCCAGCGGGTGGTCCACCGGCAGCACCGCGAGATAGTCGTCCGAGGAGACCGGTCGGGCCGTGAGTTTCGGATGTGTACGGCTGGTGATCCCGATCTCGACGATGCCGGCCTGGACCCAGCCGGTCACCTCGGGGTCGGTTCCCTCATAGAGCGTTACGGCGATGCGTGGATGCTCGGCGCGCAGGCGCCGCAGCCAGCCGGGCAGCAGCCTGATGGCAGCGCTTTGCACGACGCCGATCCGCACTGTGCCGCTCAGCTCTTCGGCGCGTTCGGCACAATTGGCCAGCCGCGACACGGCGGCGAGCGCGGCTCGGGCTTCGGCGAGTGCCTTGTTGCCGGCCAAAGTCAAGGTAAGGCCGTCGCGGCCGCGCAGCAGTAGCTTCGTGCCGAGTGCTCGCTCCAGAGCGGCGACCGCCTGGCTGACGGCGGATTGCGAGAGGCACAGCCTGTCCGCAGCCACCGTGAAGCCGCCATGCTCCACCACACCGATGAAGCAGCGAAGCTGGATCAGGCTGACATTAGGAAACATGATGGCGGTTTATCCATTCGATTAATTGGATTGATCTTCGGCAAGTCCCTAACCCGGCGGGCACATGTCGCTCAAGCCAGGAGCCGGACCGAGATGACCGCTAGCCAAGCCGATAAGCTGACCGTGGGCCTCGCCCAGATAGCACCCGTCTGGCTCGACCGGGCGCGGACGCTCGACAAGGTGGTCGCCTGGGTCGAGCGCGCCGCGCAGGCGGGCTGCGGTTTCGTCGCCTTCGGCGAGGCGCTGGTGCCGGGCTATCCCTTCTGGATCGAGCACACCGACGGAGCGCGCTTCGAATCATCGCTGCAAAAGGAGATTCACGCGCATTATCTTGATCAGGCCGTGCAAGTGGAGGCTGGCCATCTCGATCCCGTTTGCATGGCGGCGGCACGAGGCGGCATCGCGGTCATGCTCGGCATCATCGAGCGCCCGCTCGATCGCGGTGGGCACAGCGTCTATTGCTCGCGGGTGCACATCGGCGCGGATGGCAAGATCGCCTCGGTCCACCGCAAGCTGATGCCGACCTATGAGGAACGGCTGAGCTGGGCGCCCGGAGACGGGCACGGTTTGCAGGTGCACCCAGTCGGCCCCTTCACGGTCGGTGGGCTGAACTGCTTCGAGAACTGGATGCCGTTGTCGCGGGCCGCTCTCTATGCGCAAGGGGAGAACCTGCACGTCGCGCTCTGGCCGGGGAACCTCCGCAACACGGAAGGTACGACCCGCTTCCTGGCGCGTGAGGGGCGCAGCTATGTGCTGGCGGTATCGGGGCTGCTGTGCCGATCGGATATCCCGGCCGGTCATCCGGCGGCCGCGATGCTCGCCAGTTGTCCGGATGTCTTGGCCAATGGCGGTTCCTGTATCGTCGGCCCGAATGGCGAATGGATGGTAGAGCCGATTTCAGGACGTGAGGAACTCCTGGTCGCAACCCTCGATTATCGCGAGGTCCTGCGCGAACGTCAGAACTTCGACCAAGCTGGACATTATGCGCGCCCGGATGTCACCCGTCTCGTCGTTGATCGACAGCGCCAGGGCATCGCCTCGTTTCTGGACCAGGCGATGCCGCAATCTGCCGGCACGGGAGGGCTGCCGGCGACCTAACGTAAGCTCTGCTTGATTCCCGGCGAGAACGAGCGCCATCCTTGCCTTCCGTCATCGGGGGCGATCATGGAGCTTGAGGTCTGCGATCGCATCATGGCCGCTCCGACGGCCGAGGACATCGTCCGCGCCATAGATCAGCGCGAAGACGATCCCGACTGGTTCATCATCCTTTCCGACGAAGACGGCTATGTCGAAGCCGAGCTGGAGAGAAAGGGCAGGTTCCGGCTGGCCTACCATTCCGGTAAGGCCCGGTTCTACGCCGCGGAAACGGTCGATGCAGCGGCGCTGAAGGCGATCTTCCTGGCGTATCTGCGCGGTGAGGATGGCTGGCGCAAGAATAGGAAATGGCTCCGCAAGGCCTCGCCGGCCAAGACGGCTGAGGCCTCGGGCGAGCCGCCGGTCTGGGCGGTTGTCGCAGTGGTCGCCTCGATCGCGCTGATCTTCGTGATCGCCGAGGTGCTGCCGGAGAGCTGGGTGGAGCGGCTGCCTTTCGCCGGGACGACGATGGGCAATATCGCGTTGATCGCGCTGCCAATGGTGGTGATGGTCGCTGCAATGGTGGTCAACGCGGTGCTGAAGGTGCGGCGCGCCAAGGGCTGGGCGCAGGCGCCGGGACGCGTGATCCGGTCGCATATGGCGGTGCGCCGGCCGCCGGAGGGCAACGAGATCGGGACCGTCGCCAACATCCCCGCCGTGACCTATTCGTTCTCGGTCGAGGGTGTGACTTATCAGGGCACGCGGGTCAGCCTCGGCGAGATCAGCGGCAAATATGCGCAGGAGGCGTTGGCGCGCTATCCGGCCGGCGCGAACGTGACCGTCTTCTACGATCCGGCCGATCCCGGCGATTGCGTGCTGGAGCGCGAGGCGCCGAAGGGCGCGGTCAAGGGCTGCGGGCTCGCGCTGCTGGTCCTGGCGCTGCTCGGCTACGGACTCCACTGGGTGGCCACGCAAGGCGCCGAGGTTCTCGAGGCGCGGATGCCGGAGGCCGATGTCCCGGTGATGCTCTTCGCCGGACTGTTCGGCTGCGCAGCGCTCCTGTTCTTCGTCGGGCAGCGGCGCTATCAGGCGCGCGCCAACACTTGGCCGGTGGTACAGGGCGAGATCGTCTCCAGTGTCGTCGAGCAGCGTAGCGCGACGGAGAACGGCAAGACACGCACGACCTATCTCCCCGTCGTCGAGTTCGCCTACACGGCCGACGGCAATCGCCTGCACAGCCGGCAGGTGAAGCTCGGCCTCGAGGTCTCGGGATCGGAGAGTTTCGCGCAGGGGATCGTCGCGCGTTATCCGGCAGGTGCTGCAGTCGAGGTGCATTATGACCCGCAGGACCCGTCGAATGCGGCGCTGGAAAACCCGACGGAAACGAACTGGATCCTGCTCGGCGTCGCGCTCGCCTGCTTCGCGGTCGCGCTCTATGCGAGCCGCATCTTCCGCTAGCTCGATTTGTCCGCGCTCTCCTGGCCCGGCGAGGCTGAGAGCATCCGCACCAGCTCGGCATAACGTGGCATCAGCTCCTCGCGTCGCTGCATGTCGCGATCGAACTGCGCGCGCTTGTCGCCGTCGCCGCTCTCGTCCTGCGGTGCGGTAGCTCCCTGGAACATCGCGTCGAGCGCATGAGCCATGGTTCGGTCGCTGAGCCAGACGAGTTCCTGCTGAAGCGCCGTGTACTCGGTCATCAGCTTCAGGCGCTTTTCGACCCAGCTCGGCTCGGCCGGATCGTCCGCGCTGGCCCCCGCTGCCTGCGCAGCAGCGCTGCCCTCGGCGAGGGCGCTGCGAGCCTGCTCCGACAGATCGACGATGACTGCGTCGTTTAGATCGAGCGCCGCTGCCTGTATGGCCGCAGGCGAAGGGCCAGTGCGCTCGGAAGCCGACACAGCCGTTGCTGATGCGCTTTGCGGGAATTCATGTCGGGAAGGCGTAGTCCGGGCCGTCACCGCGTCCACCATGACCCTCTCCTGTTTCGCCCGTTCTGGTCGAAAGTCGTCGTCAAGGCATCGCCGGTAGCCAAGGCATCCGGCCAATGTGAAACGCGGTCTTTAACAAGCCTTTAATCTTTCGCGTCGCTTCCGCGGCGATCGGCCTGGGATTGATGCGTTGCGCAGTCCGCAGCAATGCGCCTATCTTCGTCGCGAAATCGCGCCTTTTCCGAAGCGCATCGTCGGTCAACCGGAGGAAACCCATGTTTTTCACTCGCCGCGCGGCGCTCGCTGCGCTCGCCTTCACGACTGCGCTCGGTGTCTCGCCGGCCTTCGCCCAGAATGCCGAGAAGCCGAAGCTGACGCTGGGCGTCGGCGGCAAGCAGCTGCTCTACTATCTCCCGCTGACCGTCGCGGAGAAGAAGGGCTTCTTCAAGGATCAGGGGCTCGACGTCGAGATCAACGATTTCGGCGGCGGCGCCAAATCGCTGCAGGCGCTCGTCGGCGGCTCGGTCGATGTCGTCACCGGCGCCTATGAGCACACCATCCGCATGCAGGCCAAGGGCCAGGACATCCGCGCCGTGATCGAGCTCGGGCGCTTCCCGGCGATCACGATCGCGGTGCGCAAGGATCTCGCCGACAAGGTGAAGTCGGCGGCCGATTTCAAGGGCCTGAAGATCGGCGTCACCGCGCCCGGCTCCTCGACGGCGCTGACCGCGCAATACGCCATGGTCAAGGCGGGCCTGAAGGCGAGCGACGCCGCGATCATCGGCGTCGGCGCCGGCGCGAGCGCCGTCGCGGCGATCAAGCAGAAGCAGGTCGACGTGATCTCGCATCTCGACCCCGTCACCTCGAAGCTGGAATCGGACGGCGACATCGTCTCGCTGATCGACACCCGCACGGAGGCCGGTACCAAGGCGCTGTTCGGCGGCTCGAACCCGGCGGCGGTGCTCTATCTCAAGAACGACTTCGCCGAGAAGAATCCGGTGACGACGCAGAAGCTCGTCAACGCGCTGATGAAGTCGCTGAAATGGCTTGAGACGGCCAAGCCGCAGGATGTCGCCGACCTCGTGCCGCCGGAATACCATCTCGGCGACAAGCCGCTCTACCTGACCGCGGTGAAGAACTCGCAGGAGAGCTATTCGCGCACCGGCATCCCGACCGCCGACGCGATGAAGAGCATGTACGACTCGCTCAAGCTGCTCGACCCCGAGCTGACCAATTCGAATGTCGACCTGAGCAAGACCTTCATCGACTCGTTTGCGAAGAAGGCGGCGGCGGGGTCGTAATCCGGCTCCGGCTGGAGGCTGCGAAGGAGAAGGGCGCCGCTGCAAAGTGGCGCCCTTGCCATGCGAGCGTAACCGAACTGCCTGCTGGACTCGCAGCCGCTATGGCGCGAAGCTGCGCCGGTTGACGCTAGGAGAGGTCAGATGGCTGAGCGCTCCGACATCAAGGACTTGATCGAGAAGGCCTATGCAGCGCGCGTCAAAGGCGATCTCGACGCGTTGATGGACTATTTCCATCCCGATTGCCGGTTCCAGCTGATGGGAGCCGCGGAGCGCGAGGCGATTTGCCGGCCGCTGGAAGGTTGTGTGGCGGTGCGCGGTCAGATGGCCGAGTTCATCGGCGCCTTCACCTTCTCGAATTTCGAGACGCTCGATATCGTGGTCGAGGGCGATCGGGCCGCCTATCACTGGCGCGCCGATGTGACCTTCGTGCCGACCGGCCGCACCGAAACCTTCCAGACGCTCGACCTGCTGAGTTTCGAGGATGGCAAGGTGCGAAGCCTCGCACAGTTCACCGATACGGCCGGCGTAGCGCGTATCACGGCCGCGGTGGCCGGCTGAGTATTTTTCTCATCGCAGTCATCACCGCTTTCGATTTGCCAGCGACGCCGTAGCCGCTAGGTTCGCCGCCTCATATCGTCGAAGGCTGGCCTACCGTTCATGAACATCCTCTCGATCCAGTCCCATGTCGCCTATGGCCATGTCGGCAATGCCTCGGCCGTGTTCCCGATGCAGCGGCTCGGCGTCGAGGTCTGGCCGATCCACACGGTGCAGTTCTCGAACCATACCGGCTACGGTGCCTGGAAGGGGCAGGTCTTCGACGGTGCCACCATCGACGAGCTGATGGCGGGCATCGGCGAGCGCGGCGTGCTTGGAAAATGCGACGGCGTGCTCTCCGGCTATATGGGCTCGGCCGATATCGGCCACGCCATCCTCTCGGCGGTGGCCAAAGTGCGCGAGGCCAATCCCAAAACGATGTATTGCTGCGATCCGGTGATCGGCGATGTCGGCCGCGGCGTCTTCGTGAGGCCGGGCATCCCGGAGTTCATGCGCGAGCAGGCGGTGCCGGCGGCCGACATCGTCACGCCGAACCAGTTCGAGCTGGAATTGCTCACCGATGTCGAGGTCAGGACGCTGGCCGATGCGCACCGCGCCGTCGAGGCGCTGCGCGATGCCGGGCCGAAGGTCGTGCTCGTGACCTCGCTCATCACCAACGAGACACCCGACGATTCGATCGACCTGATGGCGGCGGACGGGCAGGGCACCTATCGCGTCCGCACGCCGAAGATCGACATCAACATCAACGGCGCCGGCGACGCGATTGCGGCATTGTTCTTCGTGCATTACCTGCGCGACGGCTCGGCTGCGAGCGCGCTCGGCAAGGCGGCGTCCTCGATCTATGGGCTGCTGAAACGGACCAAGGAAGCCGGCTCGCGCGAGATCCTGACCGTGGCGGCGCAGGACGAGTTCGTCACGCCCTCGCAGCTCTTCGCAGCCGAAGCGGTCTGACTGGTGCTGGTGCTTTCCTCAGCCCTCATCCTGAGGAGCCGCGCAGCGGCGTCTCGAAGGATGCTCCAGGAGGCTCTGGAACCAGCTGAAGCATCCTTCGAGACGCAGCCTTCGGCTGCTCCTCAGGATGAGGGCTCGCGTTGGATGCCGCGGAATATCATGGGCGTGCCATGAAGCTGCGCCTCGGCACCTTCAACGTAGAGAACCTGCTGACGCGCCATCGCTTCGAGCCCGGCGGGCGGACCGAGACGGCAGCGGCGATGTCGCTGTTCCATTTCCCACGCGCCGACGAGCGCGATGCGGTCGAGCGCTCGCTTGCGGTGGCACTCGAGGACGACAAGCGCCAGATGACGGCGCTCGCCATCGCCGAGGCCAATGCCGATCTCTGGATGCTGCAGGAGGTCGACTCGCTGGCGAGCCTACAGGCCTTCTTCGCCAACTACGTCCACCGCATCGCCGACCATCGCTACGGCCATTTCACGCTGCTCGACGGCAATGACCGGCGCAATATCGACATCGGCTTCGCCGCGCGGCGCGATCTGGTGAAGCCGCCGCAGGTCACGGTGCGCTCCCATAAGGGCATGAGTTTTGCCGATGCGCAGGCGTTCTCGCCCGGGATCGCCGCCTTCGGCATCAATCCGCGCGACAAGGTCTTCGCCCGCGATTGCCTGGCGGTCGAACTCGATTTCGGCGACCGGCGGCTTGCCCTGTTCGGCTGCCATTTCAAATCGATGAACAATGGCCGCGATGATGGCAGGCAGGCCACCCTGCCGATCCGCCGGGCCGAGGCGCTGGCGGTGAAGACGATCATCAAGGATTGGTTCGGCCCGGGCTGGCGCGAGGCGAACTGGGCGATCCTCGGCGATCTCAACGGCTACCGGATCGGGCTCGGGCCGCTGGCGGCGCCGGTCGACGAGGGCGACAGCGGCATCGAGCCGTTGCTGGAGGATTTCGCCGTCGATCCGATGGAGAGCCTGCCGCCGCATGAGCGCTGGACGCATTTCCGGCGCTACTGGTCGGAGGAGCGCCAGAGTCTGATCGATAGCCATATGCCGCTCGACCATATCCTGCTCTCGCCGACGCTGGCCGCGGCCAATCCGAACCCGGCGATGCAGATGATCCGGCGCGGGCTGCCCTATCGCGTGCCGCTCGACCCGCGCGAGGCCGACCGCTCGATGGCCAAGCTCGCTTTGACCTGCGATCGCTATCCGCGCGTCGGCTGGGACCGGCCGAAAGCCTCCGACCATTGCCCGCTGACGATCGAGCTGACGATCCCGAAGGAGACCGCATGAGCCGCCGCTTCGTCACGCTCGACGTGTTCACGACCAAGCCGCATGCCGGCAATCCGCTCGCCGTTGTGCTCGACAGCGAAGGGTTGGATACCACCGCGATGCAGGCGATCGCCCGCGAGTTCAACCTGTCCGAGACCGTCTTCGTCGCGCCGCCGGCCAATCCGGCCCATCGCGCCGCGATCCGCATCTTCACGCCGGGACAGGAACTGCCCTTCGCCGGCCATCCGACAGTGGGCACCGCCGCGTTGCTGGCGCTGCGTGATGCCGCCGAGGGACAGGCGGCGGACCGGCTCGTTCTGGAGGAGAAGGTCGGGCTTGTGCCCTGTGCTATCACACTCGGCAATGCGCGTTCGGCCCGCGCCACCTTCACCCTGCCGAAGCTGCCGGAGCAAATCGCGCAGCCTATCGCCGAGGCGGCGTTGGCGCAGGCGTTGGGGCTGGATGTGGCCGATCTCGGTTTCGAGGATCATCGCCCCAGCGCCTTTTCGGCCGGTGTCGCCTATACGATGGTGCCGGTTTCCGGCCGCGAGGCGATCGCAAAGGCGCGCGTCGCCGGGACCTTTGCGCAGGTCATGGCGGCTGCACCGAACGGCAACGCCTTCGTCTATTGCCGCCAGACAGAAGAGGCCGGTCATCACTATCACGCCCGCATGTTCTGGCCGGAGGCCGGCGTGACCGAGGACCCGGCGACCGGCTCGGCTGTCGCCGCCTTCGCCGGCGCGATCATGGCGTTCGACCGGCCGGGCGATGGCACGCACCGCCTCGTCATCGAGCAGGGCTACGAGATGGGCCGACCCTCGCAGATCGAGTTGACGCTGACGGTCGCGGGCGGCGCGCTCGTCTTGGCGACGATCGGCGGCGCCGCAGTCGTCATGAGCGAGGGCGTGCTGCTGTGACTGGCGTCGTCGACGGAACGATCGTCGCGCTCGATCGCGTCGAGGCGCAGGTCGAGACTTTCGATTGGGGCTTTGCCCGCGAGCGCGCTGACGAGATCGCGGCGCATTGGGCTGCGGTCAGCGCCGGCAAGCCGGCGATGTTCAACGGCCGCGTCATGCTGCAGCACCGCGCTGCGATCGAGGACGGCGTGTTCCATGCCGGCTATTTCGGTGCCGATTACGCCGCCTTCCTGGCCTGGCGCGATTTCGGCCTGCCGAAGCCGACGATCCGCAACGGCTTCGCCATGGCGGCGCTGCGGGCTGCTGACGGCGCCTTCCTGCTCGGCCGGATGGGCGACCACACCGCCAACCCCGGCAAGGTCTATTTCGCCGCTGGCACACCGGATGAGGAGGATGTCCGCCCCGACGGCACGCTTGATCTCGCCGGAAGCGTGACCCGCGAGCTCTGCGAGGAGACCGGGCTGACGCTCGACGAGATTTCCGTCGAGGAGCGCTGGACGGCGGTGATCGTGCCGGGGCGGGTGGCCTTCATGCGGCCGGTCGGGATCGACCTCCCGGCAGAAGCTGCACGCGAGCTGATGCTGGAGCGGATCGCGCAGCAGGACGAGCCGGAACTCTCCGACATCGTGATCGTCCGCAATCTCGCCGATTGTGCGGGTTACGACATGCCGCCCTTCATGACGTCCTATCTCGTTCATATGTTCGGGCGGGATTGACCCTTTACCGATCGAGGTTGCCGATGGCCGATGCGTCCGAAGTCCTTGTCCTGCCTGAAGGCAACCCGTTCGGGCGCGCCTGGGAGACGCCATTCGGCCTGCCGCCCTTCGCGCAGATCACACCGGAACACATCAAGGAAGCCTATCCGGCGGCGCTGGAACAGCACCGGGCCGAGGTCGAGGCGATCAAGGCCGAGAAGGCGGCTCCGAGCTTCGCCAACACGATCGAGGCGCTGGAGCGCTCGGCCCGCGGCATGAGCCGGCTCGGCGGCGTATTCTACAATCTCGCCGGGGCCGACACCAACGAGGCGCTGCAAGCGATCGAGCGCGAGATGTCGCCGGTGATGTCGCGGCACTGGTCGGCGATCATGATGGATCACGATCTCTTCGCCCGCGTCGATGCGGTGTTCGAGGCGCGCGAGGGCCTCGAGCTCAGCGAAGAGCAGTTGCGCCTGCTGGAGCGGACGCATCGCGGCTTCATCCGCTCGGGCGCCAGGCTCGAAGGTGAGGCCAAGGCGAGGCTCGCTGCGATCAACGAGCGGCTGGCCGGCCTCGGTACCAGCTTCGGCCAGAACCTCCTGAAGGACGAGGCGAGCTATGCGCTGATCATCGAGGACGAGGCCGATCTCGACGGCCTGCCGCCCTTCGTCGTCGCGGCGATGGCGCGCGCTGCCGCCGATCGCGGCCAGGACGGCAAGCATGCGGTGACGCTGGCGCGCTCGATCATCGAGCCCTTCCTGACCTTCTCGACAAAGCGCGAGCTGCGCGAGCAGGCCTTCGCCGCCTGGAGCAAGCGCGGCGAGAATGGCGGCGAGACCGACAACCGCGCCATCGTCGCCGAGATGGTGAATCTCCGGGCCGAGAAGGCCAAGCTCCTCGGCTTTGCGACCTTCGCCCATTTCAAGCTCGACGATTCCATGGCGAAGACGCCGGAGAATGTGCGCAACCTGCTCGAGCTGGTCTGGAAGCCGGCCCGCGCCCGCGCCGGGCAGGAGGCCGCGGACCTCGCCGCGCTCGCCCAGAGCGAGGGCGAGAACGCGCCGATCCGCCCGTCCGACTGGCGCTTCTATGCCGAGAAGGTCAGGCAGAAGACCTATGCGCTCGATGAAGCCGTGCTGAAGCCCTATCTCCAGCTCGACAAGATCATCGCCGCTTCCTTCGACACGGCGGGCAAGCTGTTCGGGCTCTCCTTTGCCGAGCGCCCGGACCTCAAGGGCTATCATCCTGATGTCCGCGTCTTCGAGGTGACGGAGACCGCCAGCGGCCGGCATATCGGCCTCTTCCTCGGCGATTATTTCGCCCGCGCCTCGAAGCGCTCGGGCGCCTGGATGAGCGCCTATCGCGGCCAGCGCAATTTCGACGGCGAGGTCCGGCCGATCATCGTCAACGTCTGCAATTTCGCCAAGCCCGCCGAGGGCAAGCCGGCGCTGCTCTCGATCGACGATGCCCGCACGCTGTTCCACGAGTTCGGCCATGCCCTGCACGGCCTGCTCTCGGACGTGCACTACGGCTCGCTCGCCGGCACCTCGGTCTCGCGCGACTTCGTCGAACTGCCCTCGCAGCTCTACGAGCACTGGTTCCTGACCAGGGAGGTCATGCAGCGCTTCTGCCTGCATGCCGAGACCGGAGAGCCGATCCCGGACGAGCTGATCGAGAAGATCAAGCGGGCGCAGACCTTCAACCAGGGCTTCGCCACGGTGGAGTACACCTCATCGGCGCTGGTCGATCTGGCCTTCCACTCGCTGGAAGCGCCGGCGGAGGTCGATCCGCTCGCCTTCGAGGCGAAGGAGCTGGCGCGGATCGGCATGCCCGCCGAGATCACCATGCGGCACCGCACGCCGCATTTCTCGCATGTGTTCTCGGGCGACGGCTATTCGGCCGGCTATTACAGCTATCTCTGGTCGGAGGTGATGGACGCCGACGCCTTCAACGCCTTCATCGAGGCGGGCAACGTCTTCGCACCCGAAGTCGCCGGCAAGCTCAAGCGCTACATCTATTCGGCCGGCGATACGCGCGATCCGGCCGAGGCCTATACGCTGTTCCGCGGCCGCCTGCCGACGCCGGATGCGCTCTTGGAGAAGCGGGGGCTGGCGGCCTGAGCCGCCGCCTTTACTCCCGCGCCAGCACGACCAGGCGCGCGCCGCGCCCGCTCAGCAGGATGAGCGCGCCGCGCTCGAACCGCCAGCTCCGCGTCGCTTCCAGCGCTGCGCGGAACTGGTTCTCGACCTGCATGCGTGGCTCCGGACAGGCCATCATCGTGCCGACCAGCGGCCCGAAGCGGATCGACCTGTCGCGGATCGTGGCCTGCCCACCCATGCCGTTGCAGCCGCTATGGGCCGAGACGCGCCCATCCGACTCGATCTTCAGCGTGGGGCGTACGCCTTCGGGGAGAGGCCTGCCGCGCAGGCTCTCAACTCGCCAGGAGCCGGTCGGGCCACCGATATCGGCCGGCGGCGCGATGCGTTGGACGACGATCTCGCCGCTCGCGCCCGGCACGAGTGCGGCATGGTGCTCCGTCGTGGTGAACCAGAGCTGGCCGCGGACCCTGATCTCGGCACGCAATGCGTAGCGGTGGCCGGGCCGGATCACGGCGTCGTTGAAGCGTAAGCGATAGGGGATCGGCACCTGCCGGCGCGTGACGATGCGCGTGCGGGCGATGGTGCGGGACGGCGCGTCGGCCAGCGAGACGTCGAGCAGGCTGACCTCGACCACGGCGCCCGGCGGCAGCGCGATCCGCTCACGATAGGTGACCGTGCCCGAGAGCGTGCGCGGTGTGGCGAGCGCGGGCAGCGGCAGCGCCGCCAGCGCGAGCGGCATGGCGGCGAAGATGCGACGGGTGATCATGGTCCGGCTTTCCCTCGGGTCCTGTCGGCATTCGCCCTGCGAATACCTGCCACCCCCAAGGGAGCGCCGCAATCAGGTGCGCCTTGCCTGTGACCGAAGCGAGGCCGGGCTCACGGATAGCCGAACTTGCTCCGCGTCGCGCGAATCTGGGAGATCGCGCCGGCATCGTTGCCGGCGGCGCAGCTCTTGCGGGCGTTGTCGATCTCGGCGCTGACGCGGGTATGGACGCCCTTGGTGGTGTGGCCAGTCGAGAGGTCGTTGTCCATCACCGCCTGGAAGCGATCGACCTCGCCGGCGCAGCCCGAGCCGCTCGGCATCCGGAAGGTGTTGGGTGTCACGCCGGTCGGTGCCTGGGCGGGCGAGGGCGCCGGCGGCGGGCCAGCACTCTGGCAGGCCGCGAGGGAAAGGCCGAGGGCGGCGGCGAGGAAGGCGGCGCGCATGGACGGAGCTCCGGCTGGTCGAGACCGAACCATGGGTGATTCCGTCTGCGAGGCAAAGGTCTCCGCGGTGAGAAACCCCGCTCAGCCCTGATCGGGCAGGAAGAGGGCGATGACGGTGAAGCAAGCCGCCGCCGCGACCGCCAGCCAGATCGCGTACAAGCCGATCTGGCCGTAGGCGAAACCTCCGAGGATCGCGCCGACGAGGAGGCTGAGCCACAAAGTGAGATGGCGCAGGAAGGCGAGCTTCGGCCCACCGAGCAGGGCGCCGGCGAGCCGCTGTCCCATCTTGACCAAGGTACCGGTCATATAGGTCAGGCCGATCGTGACCTCGCCGTCGCGCTGGAAGACGGCGTTCTCGGCGCCCATGGCGAGTGCGAGAAAGCCGGCGGCGGCAATGCCGAGCCCGATGGTGTCGAGCCCGGCCGAGAGGGCGAGCGTGAGGGTGACGAAGGCGAGCACCGCCGCCTGGCGCCGTCGCCCGCCGGCATGGCCGGCGAGCGAGCCGCAGACCACGCCGAACACGAAGAGGACGATGATCATGCCGGCCAGCAGGATGCCGTCCAGGCGGCCTTGCGCCAGCTCGATGCCGAGGCGGGTGGTGTTGCCGGTCATGAACGAGACGAAGAAGCCACCGAGGCTGAGGAAGCCGAGGGCGTCGACGAAGCCGGCAAGCGCGGAAAGGCCCATGGCGAGCCCGATGGCGGGACGGTCATAGCGCTGCATCGTCGCGGCACTCCGGTCAGGCGGGCCGGTCTGCGATGCGCGCGACAGCCGGCCGAATCACGCGCGATCAGGTTAGCCATTGACCGCCATCTGTGCGCACTTACTCCCGTCACAATTCGACTGAACGCTGGCCGCCATGACCGTGCTGCACACCACCGAGCTCGAAATCTTCGCCGACTACTTCCAGTTCTATCTCCAGGACGAGGCGGTCGACGAGGATTGGGGGACGTTCTGGACCGACGAGACGGTCGAGCGGATGCTCGCCGTCGGCGAATGCTCGGTCGGTATCGCTACGGCGCGGAATATGAACGTCCCGGTCGTGCTCTCGGTGCATGACGCGGCGCCGGAGGCCGATTTCGGCGAGTGGGAGCTGGTCAATGAGTGCTCCTTCCGCGTGCGCTCCGGCCAGATGATGGTGATCGGCTGCACCGAAGGCTCGCCGCAGGAGCGGGCGCGCTTCTCGCTCACGCCGGGGAGCTATCGTCTGCGGGTCTCCTATGTCGGCCTCGACACGCTGAGCGATGACGGGCTGGAGGGAGACGATTTCTATCGCTTGCAGATCTGGCCGGGGCCGCGCGCCGGGACCAGGACGCTGAAGGAACGGGCGGGCGCCGCAGGCTGACCACGCACGAACGTTCAAGACCTTTCCGCCTTGCCTTCCTATCCTCCGATCCGGTAGACAGCTTTCGTCGAGACGAGGATCGTTCGTGGCCGCATTCGCCACCCATGCCGAGAGCCAGAACCGCGCTGCTGCGCGGACTGCCGGCATGTGCGCTCCGTCGCGCGCTCCCTCGCTCCTTGGTCAGCTGCTTCTTCTTACCTGCCCCTGAGGGCCGGCCGGGCACGTGTGCCTGGGCGCTCAGGGGATGACGAGAACATAAGCTTCAGACCTCGCGCGCCAGCCCGAACCGAGATGCGGCGCGCCGACCAGGGACAAGACCCATGAGCAATGCAGGTAACGCCGTGTCCGCCAAGGACCGGGTTCTGATCTTCGACACCACCTTGCGTGATGGCGAGCAATGCCCCGGCGCGACCATGACCTTCGAGGAGAAGCTCGAGGTCGCCGACATGCTGGACGCGATGGGTGTCGACATCATCGAAGCCGGCTTCCCGATCGCCTCGGACGGTGATTTCGAGGCGGTCTCGGCCATCGCCTCCCGGATCAAGCGTGCAACCGTCGCGGGTTTGGCGCGGGCGATCCCTGCCGACATCGCCCGCGCCGGCGAGGCGGTGCGCCATGCTGCGAAGCCCCGCATCCACACCTTCGTTTCGACCTCGCCGATCCATCTGCAGTACCAGATGCGCAAGAGCGAGGAGGAGGTGCTGGAGATCATCACCAGGACCGTGACGCAGGCGCGCAACCTGGTCGAGGATATCGAATGGTCGGGGATGGATGCGACCCGCACGCCGATCGACTATCTCTGCCGGGCGGTCGAGACTGCGATCCGGGCCGGTGCGACCACGATCAACCTGCCCGACACGGTCGGCTATGCCACCCCGGACGAATATCGCGCCATGTTCAGGGCCGTGCGCGAGCGCGTGCCGAATGCCGACAAGGCGATCTTCTCGGCGCATTGCCACAATGATCTCGGCCTCGCCGTCGCCAATTCGCTGGCGGCGATCGAGGGCGGCGCGCGCCAGGTCGAGTGCACGATCAACGGCATCGGCGAGCGCGCCGGCAATGCGGCGCTGGAGGAGATCGTGATGGCGCTGCGGGTGCGCGGCGATGTCATGCCCTACGATACCGGCATCGACGCGACCTATCTGATGCGCACCTCCAAGGCGGTCTCGAGCGCCTGCTCCTTCCCGGTCCAGTACAACAAGGCGATCGTCGGCCGGAACGCCTTCGCCCATGAGAGCGGCATCCACCAGGACGGGATGCTGAAGCACCAGCAGACCTATGAGATCATGACCCCGGCCTCGGTCGGCGTGACCAAGACTTCGCTGGTGATGGGCAAGCATTCTGGCCGCGCCGCCTTCCGCTCGAAGCTGAAGGAGATGGGCTACGAACTCGGCGACAACCAGCTGGAGGATGCCTTCACCCGCTTCAAGGCGCTCGCCGACCGCAAGAAGCACGTCTACGACGAGGATATCGAGGCGCTGGTCGACGACAATCTCGCCACTGCCCATGACCGGGTGAAGCTGGTCTCGCTGACGGTGATCGCCGGCACGCGCGGCCCGCAGCGCGCCATGCTGAAGCTCGACATCGACGGCCGGGTCGCGGCCGAGGAAGCAGAGGGCAATGGGCCGATCGACGCCGTGTTCAACGCGGTCAAGGCGCTGGTCCCGCATGAGGCGGTGCTGGAGCTCTACGATGTCCATGCCGTCACCGAAGGCACCGACGCGCAGGCCGAGGTCACCGTGCGTCTTGGCCAGAACGGCGCAGGCGTGACCGGGCGCGGCGCCGATCCGGACACGCTGGTTTCCTCCTGCAAGGCCTATCTGGCGGCGCTCAACAAGCTGGTTGCCCGCGGCAGCCGCATGCATGCGCAGGCTGCCGAGTAACGTTCGGAATTAGCCGATCGACGAGCCGGTGTGTCATGCTGTGACCAGCGTGGCACACCGGCTCAATTTTTGCTTTCCACAGGAACAAAGTCTGGATTCGCAAAACAGGTGTCGCTCTGATGTGCGCGGGGGATCACTGCGAGACGTTTTCGATGAAGTTGCTGCGTCTCATGTCGGTCGGCGCCTTTGCCATGCTGGCTGCCTACCCCGCTGTGGCTTATTCACCCGCCTCGGTGCAAGAGCGTGCCGAACAGGCACAGGAGCGCGTGCGCCTGTGCATGGGCGCGATCGAGGCCGGCAGCGCCGAGCGGCGCGCAGCTTGCGACGAGAGCCTTGGCAGCGAACTCAATCGCGCTGTCCGGGCCGACCTGCTCGCCAGCCGCGGCTGGATCTCCGAAGCTGCGAACGCCCTCGATGAGGCGCTGCGCGATTTCGACGCCGCGCTCAAGGCGGTGCCGAATCACCTGGCTGCCCTGCGCGGCCGGGCCCATACGCTGTCCGAGCTCGGCCGGCATGTCGAAGCTGCGGCGCTGATCGAGCGGGCGATGGCCATCGGCGGGCGCGCGACGCTCCTGGCCGACCGCGCCCTGCTGCGTGAGCGCGCCGGCAACATCGCCGGAGCCCGCGCCGATCTCGACGGCGCCATTGCGCTCGATCCGTCCAATAGCTGGGCGCGCGGGACGCGCGGACGGTTCCTGCAGGACGAGAGCGAGCACGAGGCGGCCCTGGTCGATTTCGATGCCGCGCTGGCGCTCGAGCCCGAGGTCACGTCCTATCATTACCGCCGCGGCCTTTCGCTCGCTGCGCTTGGCCGGCCGCGCGAGGCGATCGGCGCTTTTAACGGCGCCCTGCGGCTGGAGCCGAACGTCGCCCAGGTCTGGCTGGAGCGCGGGCGGGCCTTCGAGGCGCTGGGCCATGGGGGCCCGGCGCTGGCCAGCTATGAGCGGGCCTTGCGTCTCGATGCCAGGCACGAGGCCGCTCTGTCGCGGCGTGCCTTCCTGCTGCAGCGCACCGGCCGCGTCGACGAGGCGGTCGCCGCCTATGACCGGCTGCTAGCGGTTCAGCCGCGCGCTGCTTTCGGCCTGAACAACCGGGCCGGCCTGCTCGCAGGGCTCGGCCGGCGCGAAGAGGCGCTCGGTGATCTCGACCGCGCCATCGCGCTGGTGCCCGGCGACGGCAACGCGCTGCGCAACCGCGCCCAGATGCTGCTGGGGCTCGGCCGCAACGACAAGGCGCTGCGCGATCTCGACCGGGCCGGACCCGGCCATGACGCCGGAGCCTGGCACGGCATGCGCGGCGATGCGCTGCTGGCGCTCGGTCGCCCGGTTCCGGCGCTGGAGGCTTATCGCGCTGCGCTCGCCTTGAAGCCGCAGGACCGCCCGACGCTGTTCGGCTTCGGCCTGGCACAGGAAATCCGCGGCGATCGCAGCGCCGCGGCTGCCGCCTATGGCGCGCTGCTCGCGGTCGATCCGGAGCATGAGGGAGCGCTCGAACGCCGCGAGGAGTTGCTGCCGGCGCTCGGCCGCTCGATCGAGGTCTGGCCGGCCCGCCTTGCGGGACTGTGGCGCGATGCGGGCGCCGCTTACGAGCGCGAGCGGGATGCTTTGCAGGGCTTCTACCGCGCGCTGCGCACGCAGCCGCAGCAGCCGATCCTGGCCTTGCCGACCCCGCCCAATCCGCTCGCGGCGCTCGATGCCGCCCTTGCGCTCGACGCCTTCGACGTGCCTCGCCTGATCCGCCGGGCGCAGTTCAGCATCGGCCAGCCGCAGCGCGAGGCGCAGGCGCGGAGCGATCTCGCCGTCGCCTTGCTGCTCGAGCCGGAAAACCCGGCGGCGCTGGTGCAGCGCGCCCGGCTGAGCTTCCGCGACGGCGCCTTCGCCGCCGCCCAGGCCGATGCGGAGGCGGCGCTGCGTAACGAGCCGCGCTCGATCGAAGCGCTGTTCCAGCGGGCGCGGGCGCTGACGGCGCGCGGCCAATTGAGCGCAGCGCTCAAGGCCTATGACGACGTCGTCGCGGTCGCGCCTGCCAATGCCGCGGCCCTGCTCAACCGGGCCCTGCTGTTGCAGCATGCGCGCGAGTATGAACGCGCGCTGGCCGATCTCGACGCCGCGGTCGCGGCCAACCGGGCCGATCCCGATGGCTGGGTGGCGCGCGCCGCCTTGCGCATCGCGCTCGGGCAGACCGATGCGGCGATCGCCGATTTCGACCGGGCGCTGTCGCTCGATGCTCGGCTTGGCCAGGCCTGGTATGGCCGCGCCCTCGCGCATCAGCGCCGCGGCGACGCGGCCGAAGCGGCGGCCGACTTCGCCAAGGCGCAGGCGCTCGATGCCAAGGCTGAGGAGCGCTACCGCGCCATCAGCATGGCGCCCTGACGGCACGTGCTCGGACCGGCCGGCCGCGACCCGGCTTGATCGTCGCCAACACGAGGCAGCGCCCTCGTGGGAGCCGAGCTTAGGCCGTTCCTTAACCATTTTGCGGGCAGCTTGGGCCTTGGAAACGAGCCCGGGCAATGGCCGACGAGACGCAAAGAGATTCCCTGTTCGCGCCCGCAGCGCCGAATTCACGCCTCGCCATCTTCGGTGTCGACGATGCGACGCTGAAGCTCGCCCAGGTTCTTGCGCCGACTCTGGACGCCGCGATCGATGCGGCAATGGCCCTGCACTTCGAGCGGCTCGATGGGCATCCGACCATGGGGCCCGCCTCGCGCGCCCATGGTGCGGAGCTGCGAGCCGAGATGGCGCAGCATGCCCGCACGCTGTTCGAAGCCAGGTTCGACGACGCCTATGCGGCGTCGCTGCGACGGGCCGTGCAGGCTGAGACAGCATCGCCCTTCGGCCCACGCACGCATGCGGTGCTGGCGATGACGGCGATGCGCTCCGTGTTTCCCGAGATTGCGCGGCGGCACCGTTTTTCTCCCGAGCGGACGGCGCGGGACTGCGTCAAGCTGGCGGAGTTCCTGATCGTCGACCTCGTCAATGCGCTCGGCGATATCCATGCGATGCGGGCCGAGCAGACGACGCGTTACGTCACTGACATCGCCGCACTCGCCGACGATTTCCGCGGGCAGGTCGAGCAGGTCTCGAGCGAGACGGAGGAGGCCGCGGCGACGCTGAGCCGGGTCGCGGAAAGCTCGGCTTCGGCGTCCCGACGCGCCGGCGAGACATCCGACGCCAGCCGGCAGAGCTGGGACAAGGTGCGCGAACGCGCGGCGCAGACCGTCGATTCGATCGGCCAGTTGCGGCTGTCGATCGGCGAAATCGACCGGCGGACGCAGGAGAGCGCCGGGATCGCGGCCGAGACGGTGACGGCGGCGGGGGAAGCGCGCCGGACCATCGAGAGCCTGGCCGCGCTCGTCTCCGAGGTCGGCTCGGTTGTCGGCCTGATCTCGGAGATCGCCGCGCAGACCAATCTGCTCGCCCTCAACGCCACCATCGAGGCGGCGCGCGCCGGGGAGGCCGGGCGGGGCTTTGCCGTGGTGGCGAGCGAGGTGAAGTCGCTGTCGGCTCAGACCAGCGGGGCGACGGAAGCGATCGGCAGCCGGATCGAGGCGATCAGGCAGGCCACTTCGCGTTGCGTCGACGCGATGGCGCGGATCGATCAGTCGGTCTCCGGTATGGCGGGGAACACCTCGGCGGTCGCCGGCGCGGTCACGCAGCAATTCGCGGTCAGCGAAGGCATCGCCCGCGACGCGCAGGCGACCACCGACGAGATCGAGGCGGCATTAACGCTTGCAGCCGAGGCGCTCAGCGCCATGGAGCAGGTCGGGGCCTCGGTCGACGAGATGAACACGCGCTCGGCCGCCGTCGGCACCGTCGCCGCGGGTCTCGCCGAGAACCTCAACCGCTTCGTCAAATCGGTTTCCGACCGGCTGACGGCCTGATTCACCGTTTTGCGGTGGACGGCGCCTGCCGCTCGCTTGGCGCAGGCCCGATTCTTGCCACTATTAAATCCCGGTGCGCGCAGGCGCGATGGCTGGGAGCGGGCTAGATGGCTGGCTATTTTCCGAACTGGACCTTGAAGACCTCCGGCGACGTCATGCCGGATGAGCGCCTGCCGACCGGGCAGACGATCATCGCCGGCCTGCAGCATGTCGTCGCCATGTTCGGCGCGACCGTGCTGGCGCCGATCCTGATGGGCTTCGACCCCAACGTCGCGATCTTCTTTTCCGGCATCGCGACGCTCTTGTTCTTCGTCATCACCGGCGGGCGTTTGCCGAGTTATCTCGGCTCCTCCTTCGCCTTCATCGGCGTCGTCATCGCCGCGACCGGCTATGCCGGCACCGGCCCCAACGCCAATCTGCCGGTCGCGCTCGGCGGTATCATCGCCTGCGGCGCGGTCTACGCCCTGATCGGCCTCATCGTGCAGGGCGTCGGCACGCGCTGGATCGAGACCTTGCTGCCGCCAGTGGTGACCGGCGCGGTCGTCGCCGCGATCGGCCTCAACCTGACCGCGGTCGCGATGAACATGATCTCGGCCAGCGCCTACACCAAATGGATCGCGCTGTTCACGGTCGTCGCCGTGGCGCTGATCGCCGTCTATGGCCGCGGCCTGGTCCAGCGCCTGCCGGTGCTGATCGGCGGGCTTGCGGCCTATATCCTCTACGCGGCGACCGCGACGAGCTTCGGCGCACCGCCGGTCGATTTCGGCAAAGTCGCGGCCGCCGCATGGTTCGGCCTGCCGAACTTCGTCGCGCCGGTGTTCGACGCCAAGGCGATCGCGTTGATCGTCCCGGTCGCGATCATCCTGGTCGCGGAGAATCTCGGGCACATCAAGGGCATCTCGGTGATGACCGGGCGCAATCTCGACGGGCTGATCGGGCGCGGCTTCTTCGCCGACGGCGTCGGCACCATGATCGCCGGCTCCGGCGGCGGCACTGGCGTCACCACCTATGCCGAGAACATGGGCGTGATGGCGGTGACGCGGGTCTATTCGACGCTGGTCTTTGTCGCCGCCGGCGTGATCGCGCTGCTGCTCGGCTTCTCGCCGAAATTCGGCGCGGTGATCGGCACGATCCCGGTCGCGGTGCTGGGCGGGCTCGCCGTCGTCGTCTTCGGCCTGATCGCCGCGACCGCAGGCCGGATATGGGTCGAGAACAAGGTCGACTTCTCGCAGCCGAAGAATCTGCTGACGGTGGCGACCGCGCTGATTCTCGGTGCGGGTGATCTCAAGCTGCCGATCTTCGGCTATGAGCTCGGCGGCATCGGCACGGCGACCTTCGCCGCGATAGCTCTCTACCATCTGCTCAACCGCCGCCAGGCGGCCTGAATCTTTCAGAAATGGCCCGCTGTGCCTCCGGCTCGGCAGGCTTTCCGGCGTCTCATCGTGAGGCGAGGGGAAACCATCCAAAACGAGTTTGCATATTTCTGTCGCAAACGGGTGGACAGGGCCGGGGGTGTTTGCTACATCGCCGGCCGTCGGGACGCGGTCCACGCCTCGCCGACGACGTCTTCGTGGCGTATGGGTGATTAGCTCAGTTGGTAGAGCAGCTGACTCTTAATCAGCGGGTCGTAGGTTCGAGCCCTACATCACCCACCACGGACATCAGATACTCAGCGAACATCGGTTGAGGGCAGGGCGCGAATGGCGCCCTTTTTCGTGTTCGGATCGTGCCATGTTGCCGGGACGGCGCTGGTCGGCAGCCACATCACGCTCAAATCCGCGCAGCCGCCCATGCGCCTTGTGGCGCGGCATGCGTTGCCGGCATCGCGGCGGCCCTCTATCCCTGGCCGAGGGAAGAGACACGAAGGATAGGGCGACCATGGCCGGCGAGACCAGCATCGGCAGCTTCGACTACGTCATCATCGGCGCCGGCTCGGCCGGTTGCGTGCTGGCCAACCGGCTCTCGGCCAATCGCCGGCGCAAGGTGCTGATCGTCGAGGCCGGCGGCAAGGATGACTGGATCTGGCTCCACATCCCGGTCGGCTATCTCTACGCCATCGGCAATCCACGGGCCGACTGGCTGTTCCAGACCGAGATCGAGGCTGGGCTTGGCGGCCGTGTCCTCGCCTATCCGCGCGGCAAAGTCGTCGGCGGCAGTTCGGCGATCAACGCGATGATCTATATGCGCGGCCAGGCGGCCGATTATGACGGCTGGCGCCAGCAGGGCTTGACCGGCTGGGGCTGGGACGATGTCCTGCCGCACTTCCTCAAGCATGAGGACCATATCGCTCCGCAGGGCCCGTTCCATCGCGCCGGCGGCGAGATGCGCGTCGAGCATCCGCGCGTGCGATGGGACATTCTCGATGCGTTGCGCGATGCGGCCGAGGCGGCCGGCATCCGCAAGATCGACGACTTCAACACCGGCGACAACGAGGGCTCATCCTATTTTCAGGTCACCCAGAAGCGCGGCCGCCGCTTCAGCGCGGCGCGCGCCTTCCTGGAGCCGGCGCTCGACCGCGACAACCTCCGGGTCGAGCTCGGCTGCATGGTCGAGCGCATCGTCGTCGAGGACGGCCGCGCGACCGGCGTCGTGCTGACGCGTGACGGCGAGCGCTATCTGGCCGAAGTCTCGGGAGAAGTGCTGCTCAGCGCCGGCTCCGTCGGCTCGCCTGCCATTCTCGAGCGCTCCGGCATCGGCGACGGCGAGCGCCTCAGCGGGCTCGGCATCGAGACCGTCCGGCATGCGCCCGGCGTCGGCGAGAATCTGCAGGACCATCTGCAGCTGCGGCCGATCTACAAGGTCGAGGGCGTGCGCACGCTCAATACCGACTATGCCAAGCTCTGGCGCCGGCCCTTGATGGCGCTGGAATATGCGGCGCGCCGCACTGGCCCCTTGACCATGGCGCCCTCGCAGATGGGCGCCTTCGCCAGATCTGCGCCGCACTACGCCACCGCCAATCTCGAATTCCATTTCCAGCCGCTTTCGCTCGACAAATGGGGCGATGGCTTGCACCCGTTCGGCGCTTTCACCGCCAGCGTCTGCAACCTGCGCCCGTCGAGCCGTGGTAGCGTCCACCTCAAATCCGCCGACCCGGCCGCGGCGCCGGCGATCGCGCCGAACTACCTCGCGACCGACGAGGACCGGCAGGTCGCGGTCGACGCGCTGAAGCTCGCTCGCCGCATCGTCGCGCAGAAGCCGCTCGCCCGCTTCAAGCCGCAGGAATATCTGCCGGGCCCCGGCTTTGAGAGCGACGAGGCGCTGGCCGAGGTCGCCGGGCGGATCGGCACCACGATCTTCCATCCGGTCGGCACGGTGAAGATGGGCCGCGACGACGACACCATGGCCGTGCTCGACGAGCGCCTGCGCGTCCGGGGCATTGCGGGCCTGCGCGTCATCGACGCCTCGGTGATGCCGGCGATCACCTCCGGCAACACCGCCGCGCCGGCGATGATGATCGGCGAGAAGGGTGCGCAGATGGTGGGCGAGGACGCGCGGTAGGAGCTCCGAATCTGAGAGGGTAAGGACACTGCGCTGCGGCTCAAATGGAGCATGGCAGGGCCAGATATGACTGGCTGGCAACATTCGGCTCGTTCGTGTGACGATCGCCCGGCCGTGAGCTTTACTTTCCGGGCGAACGCCAGCACGACAAAGTGATCGCTGCAGATTCACCTGCAGCCTGAGAGGTAGGCCGGGGGGCTTTCGTGGCGTCGGCGCTCATTGCCGGGATTGAGAGGCCGGCTGTTGTGCGGCTTGCCGCGCGTCTGCGTGCGGACACGGCGCTCGCGCTGTTGTGCTCCGTGCTGGCCGGCCCGGTGCTGGCCAATGGCGGCGCTGGCGGCGGGACAGCCTTCGGAGTGGGCGGCAATGGCGGCGTCGACAATCTGACCGGTGCCGGCGATCCCGGCATTGCCGGCAGCAATACCACCCCTGGCGCCAGCGGCGGTGGCGGCGGTGGCGCCGGCGCTGGAACGGGTGGAGCAGGCGGTGCAGGTATCACCACCCTCGATGGAACCTCCGGAAGAGGCGGCGATGGCGGCGCCCATGGCTATGTCGGCGCGACGCTGCCGGCCACCGCGACGCCCGGCCAGGCCGGTGGAGACGGTGGGAACGGTGCTTATAACAACGGTGCGCCGATTGTCGGCGGTGGCGGCGGTGGCGCGGGCGGCTACGGCGCCGTTGTCACGGGGCCCGGCCCGTCCGGAACGGTATCGGGTTCCATCACCGGCGGTAAAGGTGGTGATGGCGGCAGCGCCGGCGCCAATGTCGGAGGAAGCATGGGCTTCGGCCGCGGCGGCTCCGGTGGCTCCGGAGGCTCCGGGCTCGTCCTTACGGCTGGCGGCGCGACGCTGACGGTCACCGGTACGATCCGGGGTGGCGACGGCGGGGCAGCCGGTGCGAGCGGGACCGCCGGCGGTGCAGCAGCGCCCACTGCCGGTGCCGGCGGCGCCGGCATCGTCGGCGCGAACCTGACGATCACCAATAGCGGCACGATCGCGGGCGGCGTGTCCGGTAGCGGGACCCAAGCGGCGGCGATCCATTTCACCGGCGGCGCCAACACGCTGAGCTTCAGCAATGCCACCTCCGGGCTGACCGGCGGCATCGTCGTCGACAGCGGCACGCTGACCTTCAACCAGCCGACCGCCGTCACGGTCGGCAACGTCATCAGCGGCGGCGGCGGT
>DASYHC010000087.1:0-17412 GCA_035998995.1 Allobosea sp. | reverse complement strand
CCGCGGGCTCGAGGACGAGACGGAGCCGGTAGCTCTGCTCCAGGCTTTCCGGCGTGTTCAGGACCGGGAGAAAGGTCCAGCCATAGCCGGCGCGGCGCTCGGCCCAGCCCTCGGAGCTGATGCGGGTCAGCACCGCCGTGAGTTCGGCCCGCGTCAGCCCGTAGCGCTCGCGCAGCTCGGCTTCCGTGACCTGGTCGGGAAGCGTCCCGCCGAGACGATCCTCGGCGATCCGGAAATAGATCGCGTCGCGGCCATCGGTGCTGGCGAGACCCAGCTCTTCGGCGCTGGCCGGCTCGCCCTGAGCGACGAAATAGCCGCGGTTGGGCTCATGGCGCAGCACGCCCTTGCCGGCGAGCAGCTGGAGGGCCTGCCCGACCGGGAAACGCGAGACGCCGAGGCGGGTTGCAAGGTCCTGAGCGCGCAGATGCGTTCCGGCAGCGAGCCGCAACTCCCGGATCTCTCCGAGCAGCTTCGCCGCCAGCGTCTCTCCGAGGTCCTGCCTGCTCGCCCGTGCCACGACGCGCTCCCATCGGCCTGCGCGGCCTGCCGACGAGAGCATCTACCCGAGCCGGGCCAGGATTCGAAGCCTATTTGACGAGACCGATCGAGCGCAGAACATCGGCGACACGGACCTGCTCCTCCTTGAGGAAGGCGGTGAAGGGCTCGCCGGCAAGGTAGTAATCGTCCCAACCGCGGACCTTCAGCTGCTCGGCCCATTCCTTCGACTTGACCATCTTGTCGAAGACGGCGGTGAGCTCCTGCCGTTGCTGGGCCGAGAGGCCGGGCGCCGCCATCACGGCGCGCCAGTTGACGACCTCGACGTCCATGCCGAGTTCCTTCAGCGTCGGGACATCCGCGCCCTCGAGGCGCTTGCCCGAGGACAGGGCGATTGCCCGCAGCTTGCCCGCCTTGATCTGGCTCTCGAACTCGCCATAGCCCGACACGCCGGCCGTCACCCGGCCGCCGAGCATGGCGGCGAGCGCCTCGCCGCCGCCCGAGAAGGCGACATAGTTGAGCTTGCCGGGGTCGCTGCCGGCCGCTTTCGTCACGAGCGCGGCGAGGATGTGGTCGGCCCCGCCGGCCGATCCGCCGGCCCAGATGAAGCGCGAGGGATCGGCCTTGATCGCCGCGGCCACGTCCTTGATCGTCTTGTGCGGCGAACTCTCCGGCACGACGATGACGAGCGGGTCACCCGTGAGGCGCGCGAGCGGCGTGACCTGGTCGAGACTGACCGGCGCCTTGTTGGTCAGGATCGCCCCGACCATGGTGATGCCGTTGACCATCAGCTGGGAGGGGTCGCCCTTCGACCCGTTGATGAACTGGGCCAGGCCGACGGTGCCGCCGGCACCGGTGACGTTCTGGACCTGGACGCTCTTGGCGAGCCCGGTGCCGGTCAGGACCTGCTGGATCGAGCGCGCAGCGGTGTCCCAGCCGCCGCCCGGTCCGGCGGGGGCGATGATCTTGAGCTCGGCAGGGGCCTGGGCCATGGCCGGAGCTGCGATGAAGGCGGCGGCGCAGGCGAGGAGAAGTCGACGGTCGATCATGGGGTTTCCTCCTTGTGTGGTCGATTTTGGTTGTGGAGCGATGCAACTCAGGCGCGGCGACGTTCCGCCGCTTCGTCGTCACCCGGTGGGTGATCTCGGTGATCGGGCAGGAAGCGCCGCAGGATCAGCGGCAGCATGCCGCCGGCACGCAGCGTCTCGCATTCGAGCTCCGTCTCGACCGCGAGATGCATCGGGATCGACAGGGGCCCGCCGCCCGCGCGCAGGAGCGTGACCTGCGTGGCGAGACGCGGCGCGAGCAGGTTCTCGGGCACCGCGATCTCGATCTGGTCGCCGGGCCGGAGCGACAAACCGCCCCCCTGTGCAGCCTCGTCGAAGGTGAGCGGCAGGATGCCCATGCCGATCAGGTTCGAGCGGTGGATGCGCTCGAAGCTCGCCGCGAGTACGGCGCGAACGCCGAGCAGGGCGAGCCCCTTCGCCGCCCAGTCGCGCGAGGAGCCCGTGCCATAGCGCTCGCCGGCGACGACCACGATGGCTTCGCCCGCGGCTCGATAACGCTCTGCAGCAGCCCAGAGCGGCAAGACTTCGCCGCTGGCCACGTGCCGGGTCGATCCCGGCGGCAGGTCGGGCTCCAGCCGGTTGACCACAGTGCGATTGGTGAACAGGCCCCGCAGCATGACCTCCCAATTGCCGCGCCTGGACGCGTAGACATTGAGGTCGCGTGGGTTCTCGCCATGCAGGGTCAACCACCGACCCGCCTCGCTCGCAGCGGGAGTCTGCCCGGCGGGCGAGATGTGATCGGTCGTGATGTCGTCGCCGAGGACCAGGATCGGGTGGGCGCTGAACCGGCCAAGTGAGCTGGGCGCATCGGCGCGGGCGAAGGGAGGCCGGCGCAAATAGGTCGATGACGGGTCCCAAGGGAAGCGCGGCGTCGACGGCGCTTCGAGCTCGGCCCAGCTCGCATCGGCCGAAGCGCGCGCGAAGGCAGCCGGGAAGTCGCGGTGGTCGAGGCCGGCAGCCAGGGCAGCATCGATTTCCTCGCCCGATGGCCAAAGTTCGGACAGATGGATCGCTTGATCGCCAACCCAGCCGACCGGCTCATGTGAGAGGTCGCGCGTCGCATCGCCGGCGAGGGCATAGGCGACGACGAGCGGCGGCGATGCGAGGAAGCCGGCCTCGACCTGGCCGTGGACGCGGCCGGGAAAGTTGCGATTGCCCGACAGCATTGCGACCGGCAGCGTCTCGCTTGCCGCGACCGCCTGCTCCATCAGCGGCAGCAGCGGCCCCGAATTGCCGATGCAGGTGGTGCAGCCATAGCCGACAATCCCGAAGCCCAGAGCGTCGAGATCGTCGAGGAGGCCGGAGCGGCGCAGGAAATGCTCGGCCGCCGGTGAACCCGGCGCGAGCGAGGTCTTGACCCAGGGTGGTGGAACAAGGCCGAGCGTGCTGGCCTTGCGCGCCACGAGCCCGGCCGCGACGAGCAGGCGCGGATCGCTGGTGTTGGTGCAGCTCGTGATCGCGGCGATCGCGATCGGGTGGCGCGGCAGGCCTTCCGCCAGCGTCGTGGGCTGCGGGAGCGCGGCCAGCGCCGCCGGCACGCCGGACAGTGGCAATCGGTCCTGCGGACGGAAGGGGCCGGCGAGGCTGGTCTCGACCGTCCCCAGATCCAGCGCGACGGTGTCAGTGAAGCGCGGCTCGGCGGCCGGGTCGAGCCACAGCCCCTGCGCCTTGGCATAGGCCTCGACCAGCGCAACCGCGCGCGCGTCGCGACCGGTCTGTGTGAGATAGGCGAGTGTGCGTTCGTCGATCGGGAAGAAGGCTGTGGACGCTCCGAATTCGGGCGTCATGTTCGCAACGACCGCGCGTTCGCCGGCCGACAGGGTCGAGACGCCGGGCCCGAAGAACTCGACGAAAGCGCCGGTCACTCCGCGCGCGCGCAGAAGCTGCGTGACGGTGAGCGCCAGATCAGTCGCGAGCACGCCTTCGCGCAGCCGGCCGTCGAGACGCACACCGATCACCTCGGGCAGCCGCATCATCACCGGCATGCCGAACATGACGCTCTCGGCTTCGAGCCCGCCAACGCCCCAGGCCAGCACGCCGATCCCGTTGATCATCGGCGTGTGGCTGTCGGTCCCGATCAGGGTATCGGGCACGGCGACCATGCGTCCCTCGATGACGGTCGTACCGACGACCGTCGCAAGCTGCTCGAGATTGATCGTGTGCATGATGCCAGTGCCGGGGGGATTGACCCGCACGCCGCGCATCGCCTGCGTCGCCCATTTGAGGAAGCGGTAGCGCTCGCCGTTGCGGCGGTATTCGCGCTCCTTGTTGAGGTCGGCCGCCCCCGGCACGGCCGAGACGTCGACACCCAGCGAATGATCGACGGAGACGTCGACCGGCAGGACAGGGCTGAGGACCTGCGGGTCGCCGCCGGCTTCGGCGAGCGCGTCGCGCATCCCGGCGATATCGACCAGAGCCGGCGTGCAGGTGGTGTCGTGCATCAGCACGCGGGAGGGCTGAAAGGCGATCTCGGCGTTGCTCGTGCCAGCCTTCAGCCAATCGCGGATCGCTGCGATGGCCGAGTCGCGCTCGGCCGAAGAGGACGCGGTTCGCGCGACATTCTCCACAAGGATGCGGAGGATGTGCGGCAGGCGTCCATAGTCCGCTCCGAACAGGCCCATGGCGTCCACCCGGACGGCACCCTCGACTGAAACGATCGTTGTGAACTGAAGCATGACCTATTTTGCATATATTGTTCTCTAAATGCAATACTTGCCGATGCAAAGCGGATCAATCTCAGCCGATCGCCCTAATGCGCGCCAGCAGCCGGGAAGCACACCGTCATTGCGAGCTACCGAGCTCGCCTGGCGACGAAAAGCAGACCCTCGGCAATATCTACGACCTTGGCAGTACGACCTCCTGTGCTAGCCTAGATCTAGAGCGGGATAAAAAATCCGCCATCGGCTCCGCCGTTGGAAACCTTCGGCGCGGCCGGCCACGCAGGGAGGTAAATGCAATGCGGAAGGCATTAATGGCCGCCGTAGCGGCGTGCGCTTTGATTGCGGCCGGGGGCACCGGCCAGGCGCAGGAAAAACTCAGGATCGGCGTGCTGGCGACGCTCTCGGGCGCGCTGACCTCGGGCGGCGAGGACGGTGTCCGCGGCGCGCAGATCGCTCTGAAGCAGCGCGGCGGCAAGATCGCCGGGCGCGAGGTCGAGTTCATCATCGCGGCGACCGACGCCAGCCCGGACTCGGCGCTGCGGGCGGCGCGCAAGTTGGTCGAGCAGGACAAGGTCCAGCTCATCCTCGGCCCGCTCTCGGGCTCCGAGGGCATCGCGATGCGCGACTACTCGAAGACGGTGCCGAACGTCACCGTGGTCGATGCGTCGTCGGGCGCGCTCGAAACCACCTATGTCAATCCGTCGCCGAACTATTTCCGCTTCAACAGCAACGGCGCGATGTGGATGGCCGGGCTCGGCGAGTACGTCTTCAAGGACAAGGGCTACAAGAAGCTCGCCGTGATCGGCGAGGACTACTCCTTCCCTTATACGCAGGTCTTCGGCTTCGCCCTCGGCTACTGCAAGGCCGGCGGCCAGATCGTGCAGCGTCAATGGGTGCCGCTCGGAACCAAGGATTTCGGCTCGGTCATCGCCAACATCCCCGATGACGTCGATGCGGTCTTCCTCGGCCTTGGCGGCGGCGACTCCGTCAACTTCCTCAACCAGTACGGCCAGACCGGCGGCAAGGCGAAGTTCGTCGGCGGTTCGATCATGGTCGACCAGACCGTGCTGTCCTCGCGCGGCGCCGCCAAGCGCCTGCTCGTCGGCACGCCCTCTTCGGGCGGCGTCGCCGATGCCTGGGACGACCCGAAATGGAAGGCCTGGGTGAAGGCCTATCAGGACGCCTTCCCGGCGGACAAGCGCTTCGCCAGCCCCTCGCTGTTCGCGACCAATTACTACAACGCCTTCAACGGCATGGCGACGGGTCTGGAGAAGGTCAACGCCGACCTCTCTGACGGCGGCGCCAAGTTCCGGGCGGAGCTCGCCAAAGTCGAGCTTGATGCCCCGAACGGGCCGATCAAGCTCGACGACGACCGGCAGGCGATCGCGACGACCTTCATCACCGAGGTGGTCGAGACGCCGAGCGGCGAACTCACCAACAAGTTCGTCCGGACCGTCCCCAATGTCTCGAAGACGATGGGTCTGTCGGCGGAAGCCTTCAAGGCGGTGGGATTGCCCTCCCGGACCAATCCGGAATGCAAGCCCTGACTTCCACTGACTGACTCCCCGGACGGGACGCGACAAGGATCGTGTCCCCTCCGGTCAGCCGTCCCGCTCCGGTCAACGACGTCGCGCGCGATCAGCCTGCGCCGTCGGGCAAGGCTCACCTGATGAGGCAGCCTTAGGTCCACCGGGCATTGCTACGCGAGGAGCCATGAGTCGCGCAGTCGCGGTCTGCCACGGTCCCTTCGGACGGGTGTCGATCTACAATCTCGATCGCCCGATGGTGGTGCATGCGCATCGCGAAGCGCATCTGATCTTCTTTCTCGAGGGCTCGCGGGGCCTCGTGACCGTCAATGACCACATGGTCCGGGTCGATCCGTTCATGGGTGTGGCGATCAACCCCTGGGAACCGCATAATTTCCAGCCGGAACAGCCGGGCGCCTTCGGGCTCTTCCTCGTCATCTATCTCAAGCCGGAATGGCTGGCGGCGCAGGCCATGCCGTCGGCCGGTTCGCTGGTCTTCCCGTCATCCGAACTGGTCATAACCCGCGAGCTCGCCGCCTGGCGCGACCAGGCGGTCGAGATGCTGCTGTCGCAGCACCGCGAGCTCAATCTCGCCCCGGTGCTGATGGCGCTGGCGCAGGCTTCCAGCGAGCCGATCGGACCCGAGCTCGTCTCTTCGCTGCTACACGACACCTCGGCAGGCGCCCTTGATCGGCGGGTGCTGCGGGCCTGCCGATTGCTGGAACAGCATACCTCGTCCGAAGGCGCACTCGCCCGGATCGCGCGCGAGGCAGGCCTGTCGCGCGCCCATTTCTTCAAGCTCTTCCGGCAACAGGTCGGCGTCACGCCAAACATCTTCGCCAATACCGCCCGGATCGACGCGGCGCTCGAGAGGATCGTGCTGTCGAGCGACCCGGTGACCAGCATCAGCCACCGCCTCGGCTTCTCCGGCCAGAGCGTGTTCACCCGCTTTTTCAGCGCCCATGTCGGCATGGCGCCGCGCGACTATCGGCGGGTGCTCCGCACCGTCGGCCTCCCGCCATCGCAGGCGAGCCATGTCTGATTTCATCGGCCGCCGCCCGATCTGGTCGCTGGTGATCCTGATCGCGGTCGCCCTGCTCCTCTTCCTGATCTTTGCGGTCTGGACGCCGTGGATGGAGCTGACCTTCGGCCGCAAGCGCGTCTTCCTGAGCGCGCTGTTCAATGGCATCACGCTCGGCGGGCTCTATTTCCTGGTCGCCAGCGGCTTCACGCTGATCTTCGGCCTGATGCGCAACGTCAACCTGGCGCACGGTTCGCTCTATCTGTTTGGCGGCTATGTCGGCTACAGCATCGGCAACCTGACGGGCTCCTGGTTCGCCGCGCTGATCGGCGCCTTCGTGGTCGTCGCCCTGGCCGGTATCCTGATGCAGGTGCTGCTCTTCCGCTGGATGGAGGGCCAGGACCTGCGGCAGACGCTGGTCACAATCGGGCTCTCGATCATCGTCGCCGACCTGCTGCTCTGGGGCTATGGCGGCGATACCTTCCAGGTGACGACGCCGGACTGGCTCTCCGGGCCAGTGCAGCTGCCCTTCATCGTCGCACTGCGCAGCAATGGCGAGGCGGTGATGATGATGTACCCGCTGGTCCGCATCGCCATCCTGATCGGCGCGATCATCCTGGGTGTCGCGATGTGGCTGGCGCTCAACCGCACCCGCATCGGCATGCTGGTGCGCGCCGGCGTCGACGATCGCGACATGCTCTCCGCCACCGGCGTGCGCGTGCAGCTCGTCTTCATCATGGTCTTCGCCTTCGGCGCCGGGCTCGCGGGGCTCGCCGGCGTCGTCGGCGGCACCTTCCAGTCGCTTCAGCCAGGCGAGGACACCAAGATCCTGCTGTCGTCGCTGGTCGTCGTCATCGTCGGCGGCATGGGCTCGATTCCGGGCGCGGCGATGGGGGCGCTCATCGTCGGCCTCGCCGAGCAGTTCGGCTCGGTCTACATGCCGACCTATGCGGTGATGCTGACCTTCGTCATCATGGTCGTGGTGCTGGCGATCCGGCCGCAAGGCTTGGCCGCGGTGAGGCGCTGAGATGGCGCTGGCCGAACCACGCCTCGCGATCGCGACGCCGCGCCCCCGCGAAGGGCTCGCCGAGGTGATCGCCCGGCAGGGCACGGGCTTCTGGATCGTCGCGGCGCTGCTCCTGGTGATGCCGCTGATCGCAAGCCCGTTCTGGCTCGTCCAGATCCTCGCCTATGCGATGATCCTCGGCATGATCGCGCTCAGCCTGATGTTCCTCGCCGGCTATGGCGGCATCGTCAGCCTGATCCAGATGACCGTCGCCGCCTTCGCCGCCTATCTCGTCGCGATCTTCGGCGAGAGCGCCATCACCCAGATCAGCCTGAAATGGCCCTGGTGGACGGCGGTGCCGGTCGCAATCCTGCTCGCCACATTGTTCGGTACGCTGGGCGGTGCCCTCTCGGTCAGGACCGAGGGCATCTACACGATCATGATCACCCTCGCGATCGGCTCGGCCTTCTACTACCTGACACTGCAGAACTACACGATCTTCAACGGCTTCAGCGGCTTCAACGGCGTGATGCCGCCGGTCTTCCTCGGCATCGACTGGGGCGGGACGGTCCCGTTCTACTATCTGACCCTCGGCTGCGCCGCCCTTGCTTATGCGGTCGTCGTCTATGTCTCGCGCGCGCCCTTCGGCCTCGCCTTGCAGGGCACGCGCGACAATCCAAGGCGCATGGCGGCGCTCGGCTTCGACGTCGTCGCCCATCGCATCGCCGCCTATGCCTTCGCCGCGGTGATCGCCGCCTTCGCCGGGGTGCTGCTGGTTTGGTACCAGCGCCAGGTCTCGCCGGGGACGGGCGGCGTCGGCCCTGTCGTCGACATGCTAATCATCGCCGTGGTCGGGGGCCTAAGCCGCCCGATCGGCCCCTTCATCGGCGCGCTGGTCTATGTGCTGCTGCGCACCTTTGCGCTCGACCTGCTCGACTGGGTCGGGCTCGAAGGCAAGCGCTATCAATTGCTGATCGGCTTCGGCTTCCTCGTCATCGTGCTGTTCTCGCCGGACGGGCTGATCGGCATCTGGCAGCGCCTGCGCGAACGCTATCGTAGGAGCCGCGAGGCACAGGATGCGCAGATGCGCACCGGTGGAGGCGCGCCATGAGCGCCGTGCCGAGCCTGGAACGTCTGAGCACGGCCAGCTCGGGCAATGCGCTCGAGCTGCGCGGCGTCTCGCGACTGTTCGGGGCGCTGGCGGCCCTGTCCGACGTCACGCTCTCGGTCCGCCCCGGCGAGCGGCGCGCCGTGCTCGGCTCGAACGGTGCCGGCAAGACCACGCTGTTCAACTGCGTCACCGGCGATTTTTCGCCGAGCTCCGGCGTCATCCGCTTCTTCGGCGAGGATGTGACGGCCTTTCCGCCGCATGAGCGCATCCGGCGCGGCCTCAGGCGCACCTATCAGATCTCCTCGCTCTTCACCGGGCTGACGGTGATCGACAATGTCTACCTCGCCTGCCGCGGGGTCTCGCGGAACCGCTTCTCGCTGCGGCGGCCGCGCCGCGACGACACGCTCCAGCATGCCGCCGAGAGCCTAGTCGATGCCGTTCATCTCACGGCGGTGAAGGACCGGCTGGTCGGTGAGCTCGCCTATGGCCAGCAGCGCCAACTCGAGATCGCGCTCGCTCTGTCGGGCGCGCCGCGCTTCATCCTGTTCGACGAGCCGGCGGCGGGCCTGTCGCCGACCGAGCGGGCCGACCTCGTCCAGATCCTGACCTCGCTGCCGGGCCATATCGGCTACATCATCATCGAGCACGACATGGACGTGGCGCTGCGCGTCGTCGAGAGCGTGACGATGATGCACAATGGCCGCATCTTCAAAGAGGGGCGGCCGGACGAGATCGAGTCCGATCCCGAGGTGCAGGAACTCTATCTCGGGGGCGGCCATGGCTGAGCGCCTGAAAGCCCCGCCCCCGGCCGGCATCCCGATCCTGCAGATCGCAGGACTCAACGTCTTCTATGGTCGCTCGCACGCCGTCCAGGGCGTCGATCTCACACTGCAGCAGGGCGTCCTCTCGGTCGTCGGTCGCAACGGCATGGGCAAGACCACCATGTGCAAGGCGATCATGGGGCTGGTGCCGATCGCCTCGGGCTCGATCCGCTTCTTCGGCGAGGAGATCGCCGGCCACTCGCCGGCCGAGGTGGCGCGGCTCGGCATCGGCTATGTGCCGCAGGGCCGCCGGCTCTGGCGCTCGCTGACGGTCGACGAGCATCTGCGGCTGATGCAGCGCGGCAAGCGCGGGCCCTGGACGCCCGAGCGCATCTACGAGGTCTTCCCGCGCCTGGCCGAGCGCCGCAACAATGGCGGCGGCCAGCTCTCCGGCGGCGAGCAGCAGATGCTGGCGATCAGCCGGGCGCTGCTGCTCAATCCGCGCCTCCTCATCATGGACGAGCCGACCGAGGGGCTCGCGCCAGTCATCGTCGCCCATGTCGAGGAGATGCTGGTCCGCCTCGCCGAGCAGGGCGATGTCGCGATCCTGGTGATCGAGCAGAACATCGGCGTCGCCACGCAGATGTCCGATCCCGTCGCGATCATGGTCAATGGCCGGATCAACCGGATCATCGCCTCGGCGACCCTGGCCGGCGACCGCGACCTGCAGCAGCGCCTGCTCGGCGTCGGCCGCCATGGCCATGACGAGACCGATGCGGCGGCGGACGCGGCCCCGGCAGCCGGAACCTCCCGGCCTGCCGCTCCGGTGCCGGCCGGACCGACGCGCGTCTACATCTCCAACCCCGTCACCCCGAACCGCTGGTCTCAGGCCGTGCCGGCGGCGCGGATCGAGGCCCAGGCCCGCACCATCTCGCGCCCGACATTGGCGACGCGCGATGGCCAGCCGGTCGGCGCGATCCGGCCGCTCGCAGCCGCGGCGAGCAGCGAACCCTATGTCGTCATCGCCGGCACGCTCGACACCAAGGGCGAGGAGCTGCGCTTCATCCGCGACCTGATCCGGGCCGAGGGCTTGCGCACCCGCCTCGTCGATATCTCGACCTCGGGCCGCAGCGCTGGCGGCGACGTCACCCCGCAGGAGATCGCACTCGCCTCTTCGAAGGCATCGGCCGGCATCGCTTCGGGCGATCGCGGCACGGCGGTCGCGGCGATGACCGAGGCCTTCAAGGCCTGGCTGCCGCGCCAGCAGGGCCTGCTCGGCATCATCTCGGCCGGTGGCTCGGGCGCGACCGCCATGGTGACGCCGGCGATGCAGGCGCTGCCGGTCGGCCTGCCCAAGCTGATGATCTCGACCATGGCCTCCGGCGATGTCCGCGCCTATGTAGGCGCCACCGACATCGCGATGCTGCATGCCGTCACCGATGTGCAGGGCGTCAACCGCGTCTCGCGCCTCGTGCTCGGCAATGGTGCGCACGCCATCGCCGCCATGGCCAAGGCTCGTCTCGTTGAGCTCAAACCCGAGCCCTCGCGCCGCCGCGAGCCGGAGAAGCCGCTTGTCGGGCTCACCATGTTCGGCGTGACCACGCCTTGCGTGCAGCAGGTCTCCAGACTCCTCGCCGACGACTGGGAGCCGCTCGTCTTCCACGCCACCGGCACCGGTGGACGCTCAATGGAGAAGCTTGTCGAGTCCGGCCTCGTCGGCGCGGTGATCGACGTCACGACCACCGAAATCTGCGACCTGCTGATGGGCGGCCTCCTGCCGGCGACCGAGGACCGTTTTGGCGCGATCATCCGCACGCGCATTCCCTATGTCGGCTCGGTCGGCGCGCTCGACATGGTCAACTTCTTCGCGCCCGAGACGGTGCCGGAACGTTATCGCACCCGGCAGCTCTATCCGCACAACCCGCAGATCACGCTGATGCGGACCACGGCGGAGGAGAACGCGCGCATGGGCCGCTGGATCGGCGAGCGGCTGAACCAGATGGAAGGGCCGGTCCGCTTCCTGATCCCCGAACTCGGCGTCTCCGCGCTGGATGCGCCTGGCCAGGCCTTCCACGACCTGGCTGCCGACGCGGCCTTGTTCCAGGCGTTGGAGCAGACGGTGCGCACCGGTCCGAACCGGCAGCTCATCCGCCTGCCGCTCCACATCAACGACCCCGCCTTCGCCGCCGCTCTGGTGCAGCAGTTCCGCACACTGCATGCCGGCCGGCGCCGCGAGCGGGCCGGCGGAGGCAGATCATGACGAGCTTCGACAAGAAGACCCTGCTGAAGCGCTTCCGGGCGATGATCGCCAAGGGCGAGCCGATCGTCGGCGGCGGCGCCGGCACCGGCCTCTCGGCCAAATGCGAGGAGGCCGGCGGCATCGACCTGATCGTGATCTACAATTCCGGCCGCTATCGCATGGCCGGCCGCGGTTCGCTCTCCGGCCTGATGCCCTATGGCGACGCCAACGCGATCGTCATGGAGATGGCGGCCGAGGTGCTGCCGGTGGTGAAGAACACCCCGGTGATCGCCGGCGTCTGCGGCACCGATCCGTTCCGGCGCATGGACGTCTTCCTTGATGAGGTCCAGCGCCTCGGCTTTTCCGGCGTGCAGAACTTCCCGACCGTCGGGCTGATCGACGGCACCTTCCGCGCCAATCTCGAAGAGACCGGTATGGGCTACGGCCTCGAGGTCGAGATGATCGCGCTGGCCAACGCCAAGGGCCTGCTGACCACACCTTACGTCTTCTGCGAGGACGACGCGCGAGCCATGGCGAAGGCCGGCGCCGACATCATCGTCTGCCATCTCGGCCTCACCACCGGCGGCTCGATCGGGGCCGAGACGGCGCTCAAGTTGAAGGATTGCCCGGCCCTGGTCGAGAGCTGGGCCAAAGCCGCGCTCGCCGTGAAGAAGGACGCGATCATCCTCGTCCATGGCGGGCCGGTCGCCGAGCCCAGCGATGCCGACTTCATCATGAAGAACACGGTCAACTGCCACGGTTTCTACGGCGCGTCCTCGATGGAGCGCCTGCCGGTCGAGGTCGCGATCCGCGACCAGACCCGCGCCTTCAAACAGATCAGCCGCTCGGCGGCGACGGGAAAGCCGGCGCGCAAGGCCGGCGGGAGCAAAAAGCCATGAGCATCCGGCTCTCCCTCAGCCCTCATCCTGAGGAGTCGCGAAGCGGCGTCTCGAAGGATGGTCCGGATGTCTCTGGAGCCTACTGGAGCATCCTTCGAGACGCGCCTGCGGCGCTCCTCAGGATGAGGGCTGAGAAAGAAGAAAACGCGACGCTGGCGGGGAGAACGTCACGATGACCGGGCAACTGATCGGATCGCTGATCCTCTGGCTGATCGTGGCGGTGATCGTCATCGCCATCGTCGTCTATCTGGTGAACTGGCTCTATCGGCGCTCGTCGAAGGAGGTCTCCTTCGTCCGCACCGGCCTGTTTGGCGAAAAGGTGGTGATCAATGGCGGCGCCTTCGTGCTGCCGATCATCCACGACGTCACGCCGGTCAACATGAACGTGCTGCAGCTCGCAGTGACGCGGGCGAACAATGACGCGCTGATCACCCGCGACCGGATGCGCGTCGACATCGACGCCGAGTTCTATGTCCGGGTGAAGCCGGAGCGGCAATCGGTCTCGGTCGCAGCTGCGACGCTCGGCCGGCGCACCTTGCAGCCGGACCAGCTCAATGCGTTGCTCTCCGGCAAGTTCATCTCGGCGCTGCGCACCGTCGCCTCCGAGATGACCATGGAGGAGATGCACGAGCAGCGCGGTTCTTACGTCCAGCGCGTCAAGGACGCCGCCGCCGAGGCGCTCGACCAGAACGGGCTCGTGCTGGAATCGGTCGCGCTGACCGATCTCGACCAGACCGACCTGCAATATTTCAACCCGTCCAACCGCTTCGACGCAGCCGGCCTGACGCGGATCATCGAGGAGATCGAGGACAAGCGGAAGCTGCGCAACGACATCGAGCAGGACTCGATGATCCGCATCCGCACCCGCAATCTCGAAGCCGAGCGCCAGGCGCTCGACATCGAGCGCGAGAGCGAGGCCGCGCGGCTGGAGCAGCAGCGCGAGATCGAGATCAAGCGCGCCATGCAGCGTGCCGAGGTCGCCCGCGAGCGCGCAGTCCGCGATACCGAGGCCGAGCAGGCGCAGATCACCTCGCGCGAGGAGATCGAGAAGTCGCGCATCGCCAATGAGCGCGCGATCAGCGAGGCCCGCATCGCCTCGGAGCGCGACATCCGCCAGCAGGAGATCGCCCGGACGCAGGCCGTCGAGGAGGCCGAGATCGCGGCGCGCGAGCAGGTCGAGAAGGCGCGCATCGCCAATGAGCAGGCGATCAATGCCGCCCGCATCGCCTCCGAGCGCGAGATCCGGCAGAAGGAAATCGAGCGCACCAGGGTGCTGGAAGCGGCCGAGATCGAGGCCAGAGAGGCGACCGAGAAGGCCCGCATCCTGCAGGAGACCGCGGTCAACGCCGAGCGCATCGCCCGCGAGCAGGAGGTCCGCAACCGCGAGATCGAACGAACCCGTACGCTCGACCAGGAGGATATCGCGGCGCGCGAGGCGGTCGAGTCCGCGCGCATCGTGCAGGAAGAGCGCGTGCGCGCCCTCCAGATCGCCCGCAACAGAGCCCTGGACGAGGCCGAGATCGCGGCGCGCGAAGCGGTCGAGAAGGCCCGCATCGCCCACGAGGACGTGATCACCGCCGACCGGATCGCGCTGGAACAGCGCAAGCGGCTGCTGGAGATTGGACGCACCGAGACCGTGGACGCTGCCGAGATCGCTGCTCGGGAGACGGTCGAGAAGGCCCGGATCAGCCAGGAGCGGATCGTCTCGGCCGAGCGCATCCGCCGCGACGAGGAGGTCCGCAATCTCGAGATCGCCCGCAACCAGGCGATCGACACCGCCGAGATCTCGGCGCGCGAGGCGACGGAAGCCGCCCGGATCGCGCAGGAGAAGGTCGTCGCCGCCGAGCGCATCGCCGCCGAGCTTTCGACCAAGGAACTGGAGATCAAGCGCAATGCCGATCTCGACGCCGCCGAGCTGAAGCGCCGCGACGCCGTCGAGCGCCAGCGCATCGCCACCGAGCTCGGGCTGGAGAAGGAGCGGATCGACTCCAGCAAGACCCGCGAGATGCTGCAGATCGCCCAGAAGAAGGCGGTCGAGGTCGCCGAGGAAGAGCGCGCCATCGTGCTTGCCGCCAAGAAGGTCGAGCGCACCGACGCCGACAAGGCGCTGCGCCAGGCCGAGATCACGGCGCGCCAGCAGGTCGAGACCGTCGACATCGCCCGCGAGCAGGCACTGGAAGCGGTCAGGATCGAGCGCCGCCGCGCGCTGGAGCAATTGGAGATCGCGCGCAACCAGGCGCTGCAGGAGGCCCAGATCGCTTCGAACGAGGAGGTGGAGCGGGCCCGCATCTCCTCCGATCGCGGCCTCGACGAGGCCCGCGTCGGCCGTCAGCGCGAATTGCGCAAGCTCGAGATCGAGCGCGAGCGCGAGGTCGAGTCCGCTGCCATGGACAAGGCGATCGCGCTCTACGCCAAGTCGCTGGAGGAATCGGCGGCGCAGGCCAATGCCGAGATCGCGCGCGCCAAGGCCGTCGAGGCCGAGGAGAAGGTCAAGACCGTCCGCGAGAGCGAGAGCGCCCAGCGGCGCAAGACTGTCGAGATCCTGCTCGCCGAGAAGGCCGCCGAGGAAGCCCGCATCGCGGCCGAAGCCGAGAAGGTGCGCCGCGCCGTCGAGGCCGAGGCGCAGAAGCTGCTCTACGAGGCCGAGAACGTGCTCAGCGACGGCGCCCGCTACGGGCTGTTCCGTCGCCGCCTGCTCGACAAGATCGAGGGTATCGTGCGCGAGAGCGTCAAGCCGATGGAGAAGATCGAGGGCATCCGCATCCTCCATGTCGACGGGCTCGCCGGCGGGGCGGGAGCGAGCGGCGCCGGCGGGGCGGCACGCTCGCCCACCGACGAGGTCATCGAGTCGGCGCTGCGCTACCGCGTCCAGGCGCCGATGATCGACCAGGTGCTGAAGGAGATCGGCATCGAGGGCGGCAACCTCGCCAAAATGGGCGGTTTGATGCGCGAGGCCTCCGACATGCAGCGCGTTGCCAAGGAGGCGCAGCCGGCCAAGCCGAAGGATGGCGGCGATACCGCACCCGCTCCTGAAGGCGGCGGCCGCTCCGGCTCCGGCAAGAAGTCGTGAGGCGCTGAACGATGGCCCGCGTCTACGTCTCCAGCGTCATTGCCGCCCCGGCCGCCAAGGTCTGGGCCCGGGTGCGCGACTTCAACGGCCTGCCGAACTGGCATCCCCGCATCGCCGAGAGCCGGATCGAGAACGGCGAGCCCGCCGACAAGGTCGGCTGCATCCGCGCCTTCTCGCTGCGCAGCGGCGACCGTTTGCGCGAGCAGCTGCTCGGCCTCTCCGACTACGACATGTTCTGCACCTATTCGATCCTGGACTCGCCGATGCCGCTGACGAACTACGTCGCGACGCTCCGGCTGACGCCGATCACCGACCAGGAGCGCACCTTCATCGAATGGTCGGCCGATTTCGACTGCGCGCCCGACAAGGAGGCAGAGCTCGTCGCCGGCATCGGCACCAATGTCTTCCAGGGCGGCTTCGACGCCCTCAAGCGCGCCTTCGGGGGATAGCCATGCCCCATGTGGTCCGCAGCACGATCATCGATGCGCCGGTGGACCGGCTCTGGTCGGTCCTGCGCGACTTCAACGGGCATGACCGCTGGCACCCGATCGTGGCGAGGAGCGAGATCGAGCGCGCCTACCCGTCCGACCGAGTAGGCTGCATCCGGCGCTTCCTGCTGCGCGACGGCAGCGAACTCCGCGAGCAATTGCTGACGCTCTCCGACCTCGAAATGACCTTCAGCTACTGCCTGCTCGATACGCCGATTCCGCTGTTCAACTATGTCGCCCATGTCCGTTTGCTGCCGGTGACCGACGGCAATCGCAGCTTCTGGCATTGGGAAAGCCGCTTCACCACGCCGCCCGGACGCGAAGCCGAGCTCGCTAGGCTCGTCGGCGACGAGGTCTACACCAACGGCATCGAGGCGGTGCGCCGCCTGCCCGCGATCGTCGGCGAGGAGGCCTGACATGCTCGACCTGCGAACCTGCGCCAGCCTGTCGGAAGCCGCCGGCATCCTCTCCGGCGACCGCCAGGCGCTGCTGATCGGCGGCGGCACGCTGGTGATGCGCGACGTCAACGAAGGCCGGCTGACCGAGGGCACGCTGGTGCGCGTCACCGATCCGGCCTTCCGCCAGATGAACACCGGCGGCGCCCGCATCGAGCTCGGCGCCGGCGTGACCATGGCGATGCTGTTGGCCAATCGCGACCTCGCATTCCTGCACGCCGCGGCGCGCGGCATCGGCGGGCCGGCGGTCCGGACGATGGCGACGATCGGCGGCAATCTCTTCGCCGGGACGCCCTATGGCGACTTCACCGTGGCGCTGCTCGCGCTCGATGCCCAGGTGGTGCTGCAATCCGGCTATGGCTCGGGCCGGGCGGTGCCGCTGGAGGATTTCCTCAGCGCCCGCGAGCGCGGCGGCCAGGGACTGGTGACGGCGGTGCAGTTCGCCCGGCCGCAGAACCCGGCCGAATTCCACTTCCGCAAGATCAGCCGGGTCAAGCCGAAGGGCATCTCGGTGCTGTCGATCGCGGCGCATCTGCCGCTCTCGGGCGGCCGCGTCACGCAGGCGCGGGTAGCCTATGGCGCGATGGCACCGACGCCGATCCGCGCTCGCGGCG
>DASYHC010000022.1:0-44676 GCA_035998995.1 Allobosea sp. | reverse complement strand
TTCGTTGGCCTTTGAGGTCCGCGATCGCATCGGGCCAGCTGTCGAAGAGCTTGTCGCCCTTGAAGCCCCCCCTGCCGCCAGATCGGAGTCGTTCATCGAAGAGCCTGGCGCCGTGATCGCCGAAACTTCCCGACTGGGTCGCAACGATCTTGCCGCACATGTCTTCGGGTTTCGTGATGTTCTCGTCGCTGGCCCGCACCAGAAAAGCCAGGGTGCCGACCGCAATCGGATTTGAGAAACAGATTTTGTCCAGGCTGCTCTTCGTGAAGCTTATGCCGGACAGAGCGATATCGAATTTCCAGGAGAGCAAGGCAGGTAGAAGTGTGCCCCTCTGCGCGGGGACAATATTCATCTCGACGTCGAGTGATGCGGCGATTTCCTTTGCGATGTCGACGGAAAATCCAGCCTCCGCCCCTGATCGAAGAGAGCCGAAGGGGCCGCAGTCGGTTTCAATTCCGACGACGAGCTGCTTGCGTGCCTTGATGCCTGCCAGCGTGTCCGAAGCTGTAAAATCCGTCTGTGCAGCAAGCGCGGCGTCGTGGAGCATATGTGACAGCCACAACCACATTGATTTCCCCCTGTCGGTGGCCGTTTCACTCCATGACGACGAGCAGGTCCTTGGCGTCGATCTGGTCACCGACCCCCACCAGGACGTCCAGGACCAGCCCGTCCCGTTCGGCGCGAATGGCGGTTTCCATTTTCATGGCTTCGATCGAGAGCAGGAGGTCCCCTGCCTTCGTCCTTTGACCCGGAGCGACGACGACGGTCGAAACGATTCCGGGCATGGGAGCGCCAATGTGCCCGGGCTGATTGGGCTCGATCTTTCGCCGCGCAGTATGGGTGGCGACGCGGCCTCGATCGGGCACCTTGATCATGCGGGATTGCCCGTTGAGCTCGAAGAAGACCTTCATCAGGGCGTGTGCATCCGGCTCGGAGGTCGCGATGTGCTGGATGACGAGACCTTTGCCGGGCTCGATTTCCGCAGTGACCTCCTCCCCAGGCTTCAATCCATAAAAATAGGCCGGTGTCGGCAATGCGCTGACCGGGCCGAACTTCGCGGCAACGTTTGCAAAATCGGAGAAGACCTTGGGGTACATGAGATAGGATGCAAGCTCGGTATCGCTTACGGTCCGACCGAGGCTCGTCTCGATATCGAGCCGCTCCTTGTCGATGTCGGCATCCGCCAACAACGAACCGGGCCGGACGACATAAGGGGCCTGCCCCTTCAGGGCCTTTGCCTGCAGGGCTTTCGGCCAGCCATCAACAGGTTGACCGAGGTCGCCTTTCAGCATCGACACGACCGATTCCGGAAAGGCGAGATCCCTGTCGGGATTCTCGACGTCGGCGACAGTCAAATTCTGGCTCACCATCATCAGCGCCATATCCCCGACCACCTTGGACGAGGGGGTGACCTTGACGATGTCACCGAACATGTCGTTGGCGTCGGCATAGGCCTGCGCGACGTCATGCCAACGCGTCTCGAGACCGAGCGAGCGGGCCTGCTCCTTCAGATTGGTGAACTGGCCGCCGGGCATCTCGTGGAGATAGACCTCGGAGGCCGGGCCCTTGAGATCGCTTTCGAAGGCGGTGTACTGGGCGCGAACCGTCTCCCAGTAGAATGAAATTCGACGTATCGCGTCTCGATCGAGACCTGGATCGCGCGGCGAGCCTGCAAGCTCTTCCACGATAGAACCCAGGCAGGGTTGGGAGGTGGCGCCCGACAAGGCGTCCATCGCTGCATCGACGATATCGACGCCGGCGTCGACCGCTGCCAGCACGGTCGCCGCGGCGATCCCGGACGTGTCGTGGGTATGGAAGTGGATCGGTAGATCAGTCGCCTCGCGCATTGCCTTGAACAGGACGCGAGCAGCGGTCGGCTTCAGCAGGCCGGCCATGTCCTTGAGTGCGATGATATGCGCGCCGGCCTTTTCGAGCTCCGCAACCAAAGACACATAGTATTTGAGGTCGTATTTCGACCTGGTCTTGTCCAGAACGTCGCCGGTGTAGCAGATCGCTGCCTCGCAAAGCTTGTTCTCCGAGGCGATCGCGTCCATCGCGACGCGCATGTTCTCGACCCAGTTCAGGCAATCGAAGACGCGGAAGACATCCACGCCAGAGCGGGCGGCCTGACCAACGAAGTAGCGCACGACATTGTCGGGATAATTCGTGTAGCCGACGCCGTTTGAGCCACGCAGCAGCATCTGGAGAAGGATGTTCGGGACGTGTTCGCGAATCCTGGCGAGGCGCTCCCAGGGATCCTCCATCAAGAAGCGCATGGCGACGTCGAACGTCGCGCCGCCCCAGCATTCGAGCGAGAAAAGCTGCGGCAAGCCGCGCGAATAGCTCTCCGAAACAGCCACGATGTCGTTGGTGCGCATCCGGGTCGCCAACAAGGACTGATGCGCATCTCTCATGGTGGTGTCGGTAACGAAGACCTGCCGTTGTTCCCGCACGCGACGGGCAAACCCTTCCGGACCGAGTTGCTCCAGCAACTGTTTCGTGCCGGGAAGTCTCTGGGCATGACTGATTGGTGGAATGGGGGCCGCTGCGCCGGCCGCCGGCCGAGGTCGACCCCGGGTCTCGGGGTGGCCGTTGACGGTGACGTCGGCGAGGTATGTGAGCAGTTTTGTTGCCCGGTCTCGACGTTTCACCTGGCGGAAGAGCTCGGGCGTCGTGTCGATGAAGCGCGTGGTGTAGCTGTTGTCCGAAAAGGACGGATGGCGGAGGATCGCTTCAAGGAACGTCAGGTTCGTCGCCACGCCGCGGATCCGGAACTCGCTCAGGGCGCGGATCATGCGCGTCCGTGCATCCTGCGGTGTCGGTGCCCAAGCGGTCACTTTCTGCAGGAGGGGATCGTAATATCGGGTGATCACCGCCCCGGGATAGACGGTGCCACCGTCCAGGCGGATGCCGAAGCCGGCCGCGATGCGGTAGCCACTGATCCGGCCGTAATCAGGGATGAAGTTCTGCTCGGGATCCTCGGTCGTGATGCGGCACTGGAGCGCATGACCGTTCAGCGTGATATCGGCCTGTGCCGGCACGCCGGACCCCGGCTTGCCGATGGCGAAGCCATCGAGGATGTGGATCTGCGCTTTGACGATGTCGATGCCGGTCACCTGCTCGGTGACGGTGTGCTCGACCTGGATGCGCGGATTGACTTCGATGAAGTAGAACTGGCCGGTGTCGGCATCCTGCAGGAACTCCACCGTGCCGGCGCCGACATAGCTGGTCTCGTTGGCGATCCTGAGCGCATAGCCGCAGAGCTCGTGCCTCAGCGCATTCGACAGATAAGGAGCGGGCGCGCGCTCGATGACCTTCTGATTGCGGCGCTGGATCGAGCAGTCGCGTTCGAAGAGATGGACGGTGTTGCCATGCGTGTCGCCGAGGATCTGCACCTCGACGTGGCGGGCGCGCTCGATCATCTTCTCAAGATAGACCTCGTCCTTGCCGAAGGCGGCCTTGGCTTCGCGCTTGCCCTCCATCACCTCGCGGGCGAGGTCGGCCTCGCTGCGGATGGCGCGCATACCGCGGCCGCCGCCGCCCCATGACGCCTTGAGCATGACCGGATAGCCGATCTGTCTCGCGAGCTTCTTCACCTCCTCGATGTCGTCGGGCAGCGGGTCGGTGGCGGGCACCACCGGCACGCCGACCTCGATGGCGAGGTTGCGTGCGGCCACCTTGTTGCCGAGGCGACGCATCGTCTGCGGCCTCGGGCCGATGAAGGTGATGCCGTTCTCCAAACATGCCTCGGCGAACTCCGGGCTCTCTGACAACAGGCCGTAGCCGGGATGGATGGCGTCCGCGCCCGAGAGCTTGGCGACGCGCATGATCTCGTCGATCGCCAGGTAGCTTTCGATCGGGCCCAGCTGCCGGGGCAAATGCGGTCCGCTTCCGATGCGATAGCTTTCATCGGCCTTGAAGCGATGCAGGGACAGCTTGTCCTCTTCCGCCCAGACGGCGACGGTCTTCAATCCGAGTTCGTTTGCCGCTCGGAACACACGGATAGCGATCTCGGAGCGATTGGCGACGAGGATTTTCCGGATTGAAGCCTGCATGACACCTGCGCAACGGGAATTTGCGAACGGAAGCACGGCATCGCGCCTGGGCGCGGATGACGGGGCTCCTCTTTCGGGGGTGGGTGCTATCATATTGTTACTATCATAGGGATGTTAGTATGTATTGACAATGGCGCGCTGCTCTCTGCGCAGCATGCTGCGGCGGCAAGAATCACGCTTGCGCTATCTTCCTATTAATGGGATGATAGGATCATTGCTCGCTTGTATGGGAAAGACCACAGCACCTTCAGCCCATCGTCAAATCCTGGACCCGTCCGCCGCCGCACAACGAGGCGGCTTTGTGGTGAGAGCGCGCAAAAAACTCGTTCAACAAAGGGGAGAATACGAATGAGTAGGCTCACGAGCATCTTGTGCAAGGTAAACCTCGCGCTAGCAGTGGCCAGCGTGGCATTTGGAAGCGCTGCCGCCGACACCATCAAGATCGGGATCAACGAGCCGCTGACCGGCGCATTTGCCGCTTCGGGCACCTATATCGTCAACGGTGCGAAGCTCGCCGCCGCGAAGATCAACGCCGCCGGCGGAGTCCTCGGCAAGCAGATCGAACTCGTTGTCGAAGACAACAAGAGCAACCCCACCGAGGCTGCCGCCGTTGCGGAGAAGCTCATCACCAGCGACAAGGTGCCGGTCATGATGGGGGCGTGGGGATCCAGCCTTACGCTGGCCGTGATGCCCAAGCTCATGCAGTACAAGGTTCCGTTGCTGGTCGAGACCTCATCGTCGAGCAAGATCACCAAGCTGGGCAATCCCTACGTCTTCCGCATCTCGCCGCCTTCGTGGGTCGAGGCAAAGATCTTCCAGCCGTTGGTGCCCTCCCTGGGCATCAAGAAGGTCGACTTCCTCGGCATCAACAATGACTGGGGCCGCGGCACGATCGCCGACTTCACCACGATGTTCAAGGAAGCCGGCGTTCAGGTCGGCCTTACTGAGATCATGGATCAAGGCGCCGAGGACATGGGCGCGCAGTTGTCGAAGATCAAGGCATCAAACTCCGACACGATCATCGTCACCACCGGCGTCGAACAGCTGACCTTGGTGTTGAAGCAGATCGCGGCTCTCGGCATCACCAAGAAGGTCATCACGACGGGTGGGTCACAGAACCCGGACCAGCTCATCCAGCAGGCTGGGGCGGCTGCGAACAACAGCATGCATATGGTGTTCTTCGCGCCATGGGAGCCGGCGAAGACACCACATCCGGATCTGTCGAAGGCCTTCCTCGATGCATGGGCCAAGGCCGGACACAACGTGGCCGGGGTCACCGAGAGCTATCGCGGCTATGACGGCATCTTCGTCATCAAGGCGGCTATCGAGAAAGCCGGCAAGGCCGACCCCGAGGCTATCCGCAACGCCTTCTGGCAGCTGAACGTGCCCACGCTCAACGGCACCGTCACCTTCACGAAGGACGGCCCGGACGGCAAGGAAAGCGGGCAATATCTCGCCAAGGGCGTTCTGGTCACCATCAAGGATGGCAAGGTCATTCTTCCGTCGTCCTGATCCGGGGTCGCCAGGATCCATGTTGCGAGGCCCGGCGAGCAAGCGCCGGGCCTTTTCATGTTTCAGAGCTGTGGGAGCGGGATTGCGAGGTCCGCTTTCAGCCGCTCCATGACGACGAGGGTGCGGAATTTCTTGACGTTGTGGTTTTCGAAGAAGAGCCGCCGCGTCAGCGCGTCGTAGTCACCCATCGACGGTACGGTGAGGATGAGGACGAAATCCGCGTCGCCTGTGACATAGTAGCATTGCTGAACCTCGGGTTCGGCCTGAAAGCTTCTTTTGGCGGCATCGAGCAGGTCGAGCCGCTCGCTCTCGATACTGACCTCTACGACGATGGTGATCGGTCTGCCCAACCTGGCGGGGTCGACGATCGCGTAATTGCCGATGATGACACCGGTCTCGCGCATGCGCTTTATTCTTCGGTTGACTGCCGCGGCGGAGAGATGGACGCGCTCGGCAACGATCCGCTGGGACGTCGAATTATCCCGCTGAAGGATATCGAGAATCGCTATGTCGAAGCTGTCCAGGTTCTCCGTGTCGATGTCACGCATTACTGCTTCCCAAATTGCAAGACTGTTCCGCGCTGGCTGGTCAAATCGCGAAAATATTGAGTCGTGCGCCGATTATTATTCCTCAACGATCGACGGAGGAGAGCTCCATGTTCTTGATGAATAACCTCGCCGACCTCAATCAGCCGCTGGATCCGGCCGATGCAGAGGTTCTCGGGCTGGACGCTGCGCGGACGGTCGAGAGGTTCCTGACCTTTCGCCCGAACCATGTCCCCACACCGCTTCATGCCTTGCGGCGGCTGGCAAGCGAAGTCGGCGTCGCCTCGATCCACGTCAAGGACGAGTCCCAGCGCTTGCAGCTCGGCAGTTTCAAGGCGCTCGGCGGATCCTACGCCGTCATTCGGCTCGTGCTTGAAGAAGCGAGTCAGAAGCTTGGCCGGCCGATCGACGTCAGCGAGCTGCAGACGCCGGCGGTTCGCGAAATCGCGAAGGGCATTACCGTTGGCTGCGCAACCGACGGCAACCATGGCAAATCGGTTGCCGCGGGGGCGACGCTTGTTGGCGCTCGCGCTGCGATTTTCGTGCATTCGGGCGTGACGGACGAGCGGGTCGCTGCGATCGCGCAATTCGGAGCGGAGATGATCCGGGTTCCGGGCACCTATGACGACTCTGTCGCGGAAGCCGAACGCGTTTGCGCGAAGAATGGATGGACCGTGGTTTCGGACACCTCCTGGCCAGGCTACGAGCGCATCCCTGGCTTGGTCATGCAGGGCTATACGGCAATGCTCCAGGAAGCCCTGCGGGAATTCCCGGATCGCCCGACCCATGTCTTCATGCAAGCTGGGGTCGGAGGTCTCGCCGCCGCGGTCGCTGGCCATTTCGACATCGTTTTCGGCAGCAAGCGTCCCAAGTTCATTGTTGTCGAGCCCGATCTTGCGGCATGCCTCTACGAAAGCGCTGTTGCTGGCAAGGCGGTCAAGATCGACCACGGCAAGCCGACGATCATGGCGATGCTCGAATGCTATGAGCCATCCTTGGTGGCCTGGCGGATCCTCAGCAGGAAGGCAGACGCTTTCATGACCGTCAGCGAGGACGCTGCCGCCGACACGATGCGCGTCCTGGCAACGCCCGGCGAAGGCGATCCCGCGATCGTGGCCGGCGAGAGCGGCGGTGCAGGGCTGGCCGGCTTGCTGCAGGCGCTCGAATCCGAAAGCACGCGGCAGGCTCTCGGCCTCGATGTCTCCTCGCGCATCTTCGTGATCAACACCGAGGGCGCAACCGATCGGGCGCGATACGAAGCCATTGTCGGCCGCTCGCCCGCGGAGGTCCTTGCGCCGCTCTAGGCGCAAATGGTCCCCGCTCTTGGCGATGCCGCTCGTTGCGAATGAGTCAGCAAGCGGCATCAGCGATGGTCATTTCGAGGGTTGCTTCCTGCGTTTGCTGTCGTCCAGCAAGTCGACGCGCAAGGCGAAGCAATCCTTCTGGTAGTGGATGTCGGCGACGTAGATAGCCACACCTTTGTCGTCGATCAGGATCAGCCGGCAATCGGCGGTCGGTTCCCCAAGGCCGATTTCAAGCAGATTGGCGGTCTCCGGGTCCGCCACTCCGATCGAGAGCGTCTGCGGCGCCCGCGAGATGGTGACATCGTCCATTTCCATGATCTGCGGCAGCGCAGCAGAGTGCGTGAAACGCTTGCTGTCCTTGTCGAAGATATGCTTCGCGATATGGAGGTTCACCACCGAGAATGGTTCGCCGTTGTTGTACTGCACGCTTCGGAGAAACGTATACCCCTCCGCCAGCTCACCCTCGCCCGGTTTCAGTTCCGGCGCAGCGGCGCCCTCTTTGACGTGAACCCGCTTGATGACGTTGTCTTTGATGTTGGCGACCATCGCATCGAGGTCGGTGGCCAGGTTCAGCCAGCGGTTCTTCTTGATCTTATGGGAGACGAAGGTGCCGCGGCCTTGCTGGGCGTCCAGGAGTCCATCCTGTCGCAGCAGGTCGATCGCCTGCCGGACGGTGACGCGCGCGACGGAGAATTCCACCTCGAGCTCCTCGAGGGTGGATATCTTGTCACCTGGGAGCCAGATGCCGCGATCGATCCGTTGTCGCATGATGGAAGCGACCTGGATGTAGAGCGGCGCGGGGCTTCGATCATAGATTTTCGGGGGCATGCTCATGAGTCTAATATACTATAAATGGTATCATCTCGCCAACTCCCCCGGCGGCTAAGCCGGCAGGGACAAGCCCCCTCGGCGCAATCTAACTCGATCTTCTACCAGAGGAGGCCTCGGCTCCCTCTCATCGGCGCCCGAACAAGCTGGCGAAGAGCGCCTTGATCCGGCCGACCACCACCGAGGTGAACAAGGAGCCGGCATCGAATTCAGCGGCCAAGACAGGGGCTGCATCGTCTCCGGCCGACAGCTTCGCCTCGAGGTTCTGGACGAAGGCCGTGATCAGACGATTTGCGATATCCTGAACGAGACCCGACCGGCTGAATTGTGCGAGCACTCCCGTCAGAGTGAACCCGACGGTGACGTCGACGCGGGTCTGATTTGGGCCGTCGCCCTGTTTCACCGCGTATCCGATCAGACCCCGCGTGGCGGAATTGCTGCGCTGGTCCTTGCCGGTCCCGCTGATCGTACCGGTGCGTGTCGCATCATCCCGACTGACATCGGCAACGCCCTGGAACTCCGCGCTGATCGGGCCAACCTTGACCTTGATGCGGCCTTCGACATGTCCATCGACAGGCTCGCCATTGAGGGACGCGCCCGGCAGGCAGGTCGCGACATCGCCGATGCGTCCGAAGAAGTCCCAGACCTGGGCCACCGGGTGCTCGACGGTAAAGCTCTGGGAGAACGTCGTTTGCGGCGTCCAGTTCGGATCAAGGCGGCTCGCCGGCGCGGATGACGCGGCCGCTGCGGCCTTGGGGGCTGCACCGCCGCGCTGGGATGCGAAGCCGGCGGCTCCGACCGCGCCGGAATGGCCCGCTCCTGCCGGCCCGAGGACTTTGCGATTCCCGCCCGGCACGGCGCTCGAACCACGGTTGCGGCGTGCCTCGACAACGCTCTGCACCGCTTTGACGATGCCGACATAGCCGGTGCAACGACACAGATTGCCGCTCATCGCGACGCGAATGTCGTGCTCGCTCGGGTTTTCCATCCTGAGCACGACATCTCGCGCCGAGACCATCATTCCAGGCGTGCAATAGCCGCACTGAAGGGCATGCTCACGCTTGAAGGCAGTACGCAGTTCCGTGGCGATCTCATCGTCATCCAGCCCTTCGATGGTGGTGACTTCAGCGTGGTCGCATGCCACGGCGAAGGTGATGCAGGATCGGGTCGGGACACCATCCACGAGCAGCGTGCAAGCGCCGCAGACGCCATGCTCGCAACCGATATGGGTGCCTGTCAGATTGTGGCATTCGCGCACGAAATCGGCGAGATGCGTCCGCGGTTCGGCAGCCGCCGAAAGGTGTTTGCCGTTGATGGTGAGATTGATCGTGGTCATGCTGAATAGGCTCGCTGAAACGCACGTCGCAGCGCGACGACATGGGTCTGGCGATCGATCTGATCGTGCATGCCAGACGCGCTCAATATTCTGTCGACAGCACTGGCGTCGAAAGCCTTGGCCGGGTTGCTGCCGCGTCCGTCGCCTATGATTGCCTGTGCCGCCGGCACCACGACCGGCTTGCTTTCAGTGGCGCCGATGACAGCTCGGCTGACGCCGCGCTCGGGATCGTGCAGAAACGCTCCGATCGCATGGGCGAACTCGCCGGTCTTCCGGCAGCTCTTGTAATAGCCCCACCGGGCATTGCGGCCGAGTTTGGGGATGCTGACCGAGACCAGGATCTCCCCCGGTCGCAAATCGGCCTCGAGCGCACCAAGCATATAGTCTTCGACAGAAATCGTGCGGGTGCCCGAGGGGCCGGCCACCGTTACCGATGCTCCGATGGTCGAGAGGATGGAGATCCAGTCGGCCGATGGATCGGCGTGCGTCAGGCTGCCTCCGACAGTGCCACGGTTGCGTACGGCACGATAGGCGATGCCGTTGGCGACCGAGGGCAGGGCGCCGCAGGTCACGTCGGGGACACGCAAGTCCTCGAAATCGGCATGGGTAACACAGGCTCCGACGACGATCCGGTCGGGCTGATCATCGACGGTCTTCAGTTCGGGGATTCCGGTAATGTCGACGACAAGATCCGGCTGCACCAGGCGCATGTTGAGCATCGGCCCGAGCGACTGGCCGCCGGCCATCATTTTGACGGAGCGCGCCTCATCGCTGATGAGCGCGATCACTCCAGGGATGTCCTTTGGACGCGCGTAATCGAAATTGACCGGTTTCACGCCACTTCTCCCTGCAGCGCCTCGGACGGTTGACGGTGCCTGGCACCATGGATCGCCTCGAGGACCCGCCGCGGCGTGATCGGCGAGCGGAGGAGCTCGACACCAAACCGGCGCAGCGCGTCATTGACCGCGTTGCCGATGGCTGCCGGTGGTGCGATCGCGCCGCCTTCGCCGATCCCCTTGACGCCGAATTCGGTATAGGGCGCCAGGGTCTCCATGTGGTCGAGACGCGGCGTCGGCACTTCGGTCGGTCCGGGCAGGAGATAATCGGCGAAGGTCGACGCCAGTGGCTGCCCCGACGAGTCGAAGTTCATTTCTTCATAGAGCGCCGTGCCGATCCCCTGGGCGAGCCCGCCATAGATCTGGCCGTCGACGACCATCGGATTGATGAGCTTGCCGCCATCCTCGACGATGACGTAGTCGAGAATCTCGATGTCGCCCATCTCAGGATCGACGGCGACGACGACCGCATGGGCCGCGTAGCTGAAGGTGCCGGAATCGCGCTGCGGCTTATAGCCGATCGTCACTTCCAGCCCGCGCGGGTCGACGCCAGCGGGCAGGTCTTGCGGCCGGCGATACCAGGTGCGCGCTACTTCTTCGATCGTAACGGCACCGGTTGGACCATGGACGCGACCTCGCGACAATTCGACCTTGCCGATGTCGGTCTGCAGCAGATGAGCGCCGATCTGTTTGATCAGCCCGGCCAGTTCCCGCGACGCCGTTGCGACGGCGCCGCCCGACATGACCGCGCAGCGAGAGCCCCAGCTACCTGTCGAATAGGGCGTGTATTCGGTATCGCCATGAACCAGTTTGATCTTCGAGGTCTCGATGCCGAGGATCTCATGCGCGATCTGCGGCATCGTGGTTTCCATGCTCTGGCCGTGCGAGTGCGCCCCGATGCGCAATTCGAGGCCGCCGTCGGGTGTCATCCGCGCGGTCGCCTGTTCGTGGCCCGGCACCATCGGAATGCCCCAGCCGGCATAGACGGACGTGCCATGGGCGCCCTGTTCGCAATAGATCGAATGCCCGACGCCGATCAGCCGGCCGTCCGGTTCACCCTTGTTCTGTCGCGCCCGTAGAGCCGGCAGATCGATGGCCTTGATCGCCCGGTCGAGGGCTTCGGGATAGTCTCCGCTGTCGAAATGCTTCTTGGTGATGTTGTCGAAAGGCATCTGCTCCGGACGCACCAGATTGCGGCGACGCACTTCGTGCGGTTCGAGACTGCATTCGCGCGCGATGGCATCGACGATCCATTCCATGGCGGTGCAGACGCCGGTGCGCGCGACGCCGCGATAAGGCAGGATCGGACACTTGTTGGTCGCAACCGACCAGGTGCGGCAGCGATAGGAGGGAAAGTCGTAGGGACCCGGCAGGATCGAGGCGACCTGCGCGGCCTCTAGGCACGCCGAGAACGGGTAAGACGAATAGGCCCCGGAATCGACCGTCGCCTCGCAATCGATACCGCGCAGCCGGCCGTCCCGGTCGGCGTAGCCGGTGATGCGATAATGATGCTCCCGGCAATTGGCGCCGGCGGTCAGATGTTCGCGCCTGTCCTCCATCCACCGAACGGGATGGCCACAGCGCATCGCATACCAGCCGAGGCATACATCCTCGGGGAGCAGGATGCCCTTGTAGCCGAAGCCGCCGCCCACATCGGGGGAGACGATGCGAATCTGCAGCTGGTCCAGCCCGAGACATTCGGCAAGGCCGTTGCGCACGATGTGCGGCATCTGGCTGCCGGTGTAGAGCACGAGATGCTCCATGCGGTTGTCCCAGTAGGCCACCGTGCCGCGGCCCTCCATCGGCGCCATGCTTTGCCTGGCGGTGGAGATTTCGCGCGTGACCTTGATGGGAGCGTCGAGCGCGGCTGCGAAATTGACGTCGACGAAGGTTTCCAGAAAGACATTGTCGCCCCAATGCTCGTGCAGGAGTGCCGAACCGGGCTGCCTGGCCTTCAACATGTCGTGGACGGCAGGCAATTCCTCGAGATCGACATCGACCTGTGCAGCGATGTCTTCGGCTGCTGCACGGGTGTCGGCGACGCACATGGCGAGCAGTTCGCCGACCTGTCGAACCTTCTCATGAGCCAGAATTGGCTGTTCCGAGGCTTTGAACCCCTGCAGCCCGGACACAGCGACGATCGGCTTCACATCTTTCAGGTCGATCGGAAGAACGACCTGATCCCGGATCGCCTTCGATGCGGTGATAGCGCGCACCTTGGCGTGCGCCAGAGGAGAGCGAACAAACGCCACGTCCTTCATGCCGGCCAGGCGGATGTCTGCGACATACTGACCGCGCCCGCGCAAGAAGCGATCATCTTCTTTTCGAAGCAATGACGCGCCGACGCCTTGTTCGGTCATGATGTTTCTCTCCCTGTTGTCTGGCCGGAAGGCAGCTCGATCCGAACCCGCCTCCGTCCATTTCGACATCACCGTATCATGCTATGGTTATGATGATAGCATGATTATCGCCTAGGCTTCGACGAAGCCGGCAACGGTCGCGCCGATTCCGTCGACGGAGCCGGCGGCGATGTGGACCTAGCCGACCATGGGCAGAAGCTGATCGAGGGACTTCTTGGCGTCGCCGTAGAACATCCGTGTGTTGTCCTTGAAGAACAACGGATTCTCGATGCCCGAATAGCCCGTACCTTGCCCTCGCTTCGAGACGAAGACGGTTTTGGCCTTCCAGACTTCGAGCACCGGCATGCCGGCGATGGGGCTCGCTGGATCGTCCTGGGCTGCCGGATTCACGATATCGTTGGAGCCGATGACGATGACCACGTCGGTGCTCGGGAAGTCCTCGTTGATCTCGTCCATCTCCAGAACGATGTCGTACGGTACCTTCGCCTCGGCGAGGAGCACGTTCATATGGCCGGGAAGGCGGCCGGCGACGGGATGGATGGCGAAACGCACCTCCTTGCCGGCGGCGCGCAGCTTGCGGGTCAGTTCGCTGACCGACTGCTGCGCCTGGCTGACGGCCATGCCGTAACCCGGCACGATGATGATGCTTTCGGCATCGTTGAGGGCGGCTGCGACGCCGTCGCTGTCGATAGCGATCTGCTCGCCCTCGATCTGCATGGTCGACTGCTGTGTGGCGCCGAAGCCGCCGAGGATGACGGAAACGAAGCTACGGTTCATCGCCTTGCACATGATGTAGGAGAGGATCGCGCCGGAGGAGCCGACCAGCGCGCCGGTGACGATCAGCAGATCGTTGCCCAGCGTGAAGCCGATCGCGGCTGCGGCCCATCCCGAATAGCTGTTCAGCATCGACACGACGACCGGCATGTCGGCGCCACCGATCCCCATGATCAGATGCCAGCCGATGAAGCCGGCAAACAGCGCGATCACAATCAGCTGGGCCAGACTGGACCCCAGTAGGCCGGCTCCCACGCAATAGGCGACGCCGACGGCCAGGCAGATCAGCGCGGCCAGGGCGTTCAATGCGTGTCCACCTGGGTATTTCTTGGCCTTGCCGTCGATCTTGCCGGCCAGCTTGCCGAAGGCGACGATCGAGCCTGTAAACGTCACCGCGCCGATGAAGATGCCGAGGAAGACCTCGACCTTCAGCACAGCGATTTCCGCTGGCGTCTTGTGCGCCAGCACGGCGGCGAAACCTGTGAGGCCTTCACCGGTGCTCGCGGCGCGAGCGGCCAGGACATCCAGCAGCGAAATTTCAGCATTGATGCCGATGAAGACGGCGGCGAGGCCGACGAAGGAATGCAGCGCCGCGACCAGCTGCGGCATTTCTGTCATCTGCACACGATTGGCGACATACCAGCCGGCGAGCGCCCCGGCCGCGATCATGGCAGCGGTCAGATGCCAGTTGACCGGCCCCGCGGCGAACAGGGTCGCTATGACGGCAAGCGCCATGCCCAGGATGCCGTACCACACGGCACGCTTGGCGCTCTCCTGCCCCGACAGGCCGCCGAGCGAAAGGATGAACAGGACGGCGGCGAGGACGTAAGTCGCAGTGGTGATTCCGATTCCCATGTCGTGTCCCCCTTACGACTTCTGGAACATGGCGAGCATTCGCCGGGTGACGAGGAAGCCGCCGACGATGTTGATCGTGGCGATCAGCACAGAGGCGGCCGACAGGGCGACGACCCAGCTGGATCCCAGTCCGATCTGCAGCAGCGCGCCGAGGATGACGATGCCGGAAATCGCGTTGGTGACCGCCATCAGCGGAGTGTGCAGCGAGTGGCTGACATTCCAGATCACCTGGAAGCCGACGAAGCAGGCGAGCACGAAAACGATGAAGTGGCCGAGGAAGCTGGGCGGCGCGTAGAGGCCGACGACCAGCACCAGTAAGGCGCCGATGCCGAGCAGGGTGAATTGCGAGCGGGTCTGCGCTCGAAAGTCGGCGCTTTCCTTGGCTCGCTTCTCCGCCAGGCTCAGCTCCTTGGGTTTTTCCTTCGGCTTCTGGGCGGCTATCGCGGCGATCTTGGGCGACGGCGGCGGAAAGGTGATGGCGCCGTCCCGTGTCACGGTGGCGCCGCGGATGACGTCATCCTCCATATTGTGATTGATGACGCCGTCCTTGCCCGGCGTCAGGTCGGCGATGAAATGGCGGATGTTGTTGGCATAGAGCTCGGAGGCCTGCGCGCCCATGCGGCTGGGGAAGTCGGTATAGCCGACGATGGTCACGCCGTTCTCCGTGACGATCTTCTCATCGGGCACGGTCAGATCGCAATTGCCACCACGTTCGGCGGCAAGATCCACGATGACCGAGCCGCTCTTCATTGCGGCCACCATGTCGGCGGTCCACAGCTTGGGGGCGTCGCGTCCGGGGATCAGTGCCGTGGTGATGACGATGTCGACCTCGGGGGCCTGCGCGCGGAACAGCTCGAGCTGCTTGGCACGGAACTCCGGCGACGAGGGCGCGGCATAGCCGCCCGTCGCAGCGCCGTCCTGGCTGTCGGAAAAGTCGAGGAAGAGGAACTCTCCGCCCATCGACTCGATCTGCTCGGCCACCTCCGGCCGCACGTCGAAGGCGCGCACGATCGCGCCCAGTCCGCGGGCCGCGCCGATCGCGGCCAGACCGGCGACACCGGCGCCGATCACCAGCACCTTGGCCGGCGCCACCTTGCCGGCGGCGGTGACCTGGCCGGTGAAGAAACGTCCGAAATTGTTGGCCGCCTCGATCACCGCTCGATAGCCGGCGATGTTTGCCATCGAGGACAAGGCGTCCATCTTCTGGGCGCGCGAGATGCGTGGCACCATGTCCATTGCGACCGCCGTGACGCCTTTTTCCTTCGCCTTCTGGAGCAGGTCCGCATTCTGACCCGGATAGAAGAAGCTGATCAGTGTCTGGTCCGCCTTCAGACACGCGATCTCGGCCTCAGTCGGCTGCCGGACCTTGACCACGACATCGACGGCGCTGACGAGATCTGCCGCCGACCCTTTGATGGTCGCGCCGGCCTTGAGATAGTCGGCGTCACTGAAGCCGGACGCACTGCCTGCTCCGGCCTGTACGACGACCTGATGGCCGAGTTTCACAATATGTGCCGCCGAAGCGGGCGTCACCGCGACCCGCGTCTCTCCGGGAAACGCCTCTTCCAACGCGCCGACCTTCATTGTGCCCTTCCTCCCCCGGCGCCCTTCTCAGCGCGTGACTGGTGAATTCCTTCCAAGCCCATTGGCCTATGTCCCTGGTGCTGGCGATCTGAGTCTGGGCAGCCTGGCCGGTCATCGCGCGTTTCAGACCTGGCGCTTCCGTTGCTCAGAGTTGGCGAGCACCCGGGCCGAGCTTCGGGCGGACCCTGCGGCAACTCACTCTCTGAGTCAATCTATTATTAGTAAGATAGGCACAATTTGGTCTCCCAAAAAAAGGGGCCGCGAGGCCCCTTTCGAAACGCAGGATGGCTTCGCGATCAGGATTTCGCCAAGGGCTCGGCGTTGCACCAATCGTAGATCGAAAGCGCCATCACCTTGATCGAGGTGATGTAATCGTCGATCGAAACATACTCGTCATTGGCATGCATCACCGCCGTCGACCCCGGGCCGAAGATCACCGTGGGCGTGTGGCCGTAGCTGTTGAGGAAACGGGTGTCGGCCGCGCCCTGGCGACCGCTGATGACCGGCTCCTTGCCAGTGATCTCGGTATAGTTGCGGGAGACGGTTTCGACGATGGCGTGGCCGCGCGGGATTTCGGAGGCCTCGGCGTCATAGCCGACGAAGCGCACGACCGGCGGGTGATCCTTCATCCAGGCATCCTTGGCCGCCGCCTCGGCGATCTTCTTCACCAGACTCCGCTTGACCCCCTCATGGTCCTCGCCCGGCACCGTTCCGATCGAGCCCTTGAGAAGGGCGGTTGCCGGAAAGGCGCTCGGGTAATTGCCCGCCTGGAACGAACCGATGATGCAAGGCAGCGAGTCGATCGCGCTGGGATAGAGCGGGTGCTTGACCGTGGCGACGCGTTCGTCCTCCAGCTCCTGCACGGCGGCGACGATCTGCTGACCGAGCGCGATGCCGCTGATGCCGAGATAACGCTGCTGGATGCCAGCCGGCTTGCCCTGGATTTCGATCTCGAACCAGATCCGCCCGATGCAGGCGGGCTGGACATGCAGGTCGCTGGTCTCGCCCGAGATGCCGGCATCAGCCGAATAGCCGCGGATCACCGTGTCGAGGGTGCCGTGGCCGCTGACCTCCTCGTCGATGACGATATTGATCAGAACATCACCCTTGAGGTCGACGCCGAGCTCCTGGAGATATTGCACTGCCAGGATGTGGCTGGCGACGCCGCTCTTCATATCGCATGAGCCGCGGCCATAGATGCGGCCGTTCTCGATCTTCGCCGACCATGGATTGTCGCTCCAGCCCTCGCCATTGCCGACGGGAATGACGTCTGTATGGCCGTTGAGGAGCAGGGAGCGCCCGCCGCCGGACCCCTTGGCGGTCGCGACGATGTTGGGCCGCCCTTCGTAGCCGCGCGCCACCGGCCGATAACCGGGATGCTTCTTGAGTTCTTCCCAGTCGGTATCCCACATATCGACCTCGAGGCCGATCTTGTTCAGGTACTCCTGAAGGAACGCCTGGATCGCCGCCTCGTCGCCGGTGACGCTTGGGATCGAGACCATCTTCTGCAGGAAGCGAACGGCCTCGTCTTTCGAAGCATCGATCTTGTCCAGTATTCGCTGGCGGTTAGCGTCAGTCATTTTTTCAATCTCCCAATAAGACTGCGTCGGTTTTCTCGACTCGAAGAAACCCGCCCTGCCCACGTTCGTGCGGGCAGGGCGGGGTCGGGGTCAGAGGGCCTTCAGTCGGGGGATGATCTCGCGTGCGATGGTTTCGATCTGCGACATCTCGTACTTGTAGGGGACGAAGATGATCTTCTGGACGCCGGCATCGATGTGAGCCTTGAGCTGCTCGACGCAGTCGTCGACCGACCCCATGATCGCGCTCTCGCGGGTGCAGTCGCTGTGCTCGGGGAAATCCCACTCCTTGTTGAGCCAATCCATCATGTCTTCACGAACCGCCTCCTTGGAGGCGCCGACCATGATCGGCAGCTGGGAGGCGTTCATCACGGTGCTCGGATCCTTCCCGACCTCCTTCGCGGCACCCAGGACCTTGTCCCACGACTTCTTGAAGTCCTCGGCGCGGTAGAAATAGGTCAGCCAGCCGTCGCCTGCGGCGCCGGCGCGCTTGAGCGCGGCGTCCGCATACCCACCGATGAGGATCGGAAGGTGCGATTGCGCCGGCTTGGGATACATCACGGCTTTCGACAGGTTGTACTCGAGCTGGATACCGGTATCCGGATCGGCGATGTTGTATTTCCCGGTCACGCGATCCTCGGTCCAGAGCCTGCGCATGATCTCGAGATTCTGGTCCATGATCTTGCCGCGCTTGCTGAACGGCAGGCCCATGGCGTCGAACTCGCGCTTGTACCAGCCGGCCGCCATGCCCATGAGCATGCGGCCGTTCGACATCTGATCCATCGATGAAAGCTGCTTGGCCAACGCGACGGGATTGCGCAGCGGCAAGACGAGGATGCCGGTGCCCATGCGGATCTTGGTGGTCCTGGCGGCAATGCCGGTCAGCGTCGTCAGCGAGTCGATGATCGGGAAGTTGGGCTCGACGCCGAGCAGCATGTGATCCCAGACCCAGACCGAGTCGTAGCCGAGCTGCTCGACTCGGACGCCGTATTCGACGAGCTGGCGGGCATCGGGCATGTCGGGATAGGCCACGAAATTACGCGCGGCGATGCCGAAAGTCTTGGTAATCATCGTCATTGGTCTTCCTCCGGGGAAAGTCAGGCAGTGAAAAGCCGGTCGGGATCGAGTTGCCGCAGGATCTGGAGCTCGTGGCTGGTCGGCGGCTCGGTGAATGTCAGGTTCTCGTCGAAATCGAGCCTGAAGCCCGTATTGTCCTGCACCTCCTCACGGGAGACGCCGGGATTGAGAGCCAGGACCTTCATTCGCCGGCTTCTTTCGTCGAAGCCGAAGACCGCGAGTTCGGTGATGACGCGGAACATGCCTCCCGCGGGCAGGCCGCTCTCGCGACGACTGTCTCCGCCGCGGATGAAGCCGGGACTGGTGATGAAGTCGACATTCTCCACGAAGCGACGCTTCTCGTGCTTCATGGCCACGATCATGTTGGTCAGGCTCGAAATGTCGTTGCCGCCGCCCGTGCCGGGCAGGCGTGTCTTCGGTGCCGCCGGATCGCCGATGAAGGACGAGTTGAGGTTGCCGAACTGGTCGATCTGTGCGCCGCCCATGAAGCCGATATCGACATAGCCACGCTGCAGGAGAAGCAGCACGTCGGCGCTGCCGAGCACCATGTTGGCGCGCTTGGTGCAGCGCTGATCATTGGTCGACGGCGGTAGCTTGCCTGCCTCCACGAAGGCGCCGACCACGCCGCCCTCGAACAGGATGGTCAGGCCGGGGCAGCGCAATTGCTGGGCGAGTGTTGCCGCGAGCAAGGGGGTGCCGACGCCGGCAAACACCACCTGGCCGTCCTTGAGCTGGCGCGAGGCCAGGATTGCGAGAATTTCCGATGCTGTATGGTGCGACGCTTCAGTCATTGTAGATGCTCCTGCCGAGCTGACTTGCTTCGAGGAGCTCATCCATGCCGATCAGAGCCAGATAATCGTTCCAGCTATTGGGTTCGTAGAAGTACTTCTCGAGATATTGCTGCATGCCCTTCACAGGATCGGCGTTGACCTGCTTCACATAGGCATCCATGTGCTTCATCATCGGCTCGTAGATGCCGAAGCATTCATGGGGTGCGGCTCCGTAGGGGACCTCGACTACCGCATCGACGCAGAAGAATGGAATCTTCGTGTGATCAGGGCGGCGGCGGATCTGGTCGTTGGAGACGATCCGCTCGGTGGTCAGGATGACGCGGTTGGCTGCCAGCGCCAGGTCGATGTCCATGAACTGGAGGCCATCGATCTGCGCGTTGCCATAGGCGTCGCAGCGTTGAACGTGGATGAGCGCCACATCGGGATTGAGCGCGGGCACCAGCAGGAGCTTTTCGCCGGTGAACGGGCAGTCGATCGGCTTGGCTTCCGGCCGCTGCTGCATCACGTCGGAACCGAGCATCGCGCGCATCGGCAGGAAGGGCACGCCCATGCCGCCGGCGCGGAAGCGCATGCCCACGCCCATATGGCTCCATTCCTCGTAGCGCTTGCCTTGGGTCTCGACGTGGTGCCGCATCACCTTGGACAGGCCCCACAGGATCCCCTGGGCAAACCAGCTCGTGATGATGTGATCGGCCGTCCCTGATCCGAAGAGCAGGTCGCCATCTGTCGAGACGATGCAGCGCGAGCAGGAAAGGTTTTGCCGGCGCTGGCGGATGATCTCCCAGATCATCGCCATCGGCGTGCGCGACATGGTCGAGCCGCCAATGCCAACCTTCATCCCGTCCTGTACGAAGCCCGCCGCCTCTTCGAGCGACATGACCTTTTCGCGCAAGCTCCGGTCACGCGCCGCGAGGTCCGCCCTCAGCTGCGTGTAAGGCTCAAGTTGAGCTTCAAGCACATTCCTCTCCCATGTCTCGCCGCGAACCGGGGTCGCGGCTAGTTCAGGCCGACTTCGGCATTGAATTCGGTGATGAGCTGGTCCCAGGCGGATGTCGCATCGGCGGCCGCGCGCCAGAACGCCTGCTCGCGCCGCGCATCGAAGTCGCTCAGCGCGACGCCCTGCTGCTCGACCCAGGTGTAGTATCCGAGGTTGAAGATCCGGCGCCGCTCGCGCGCCGTCATCTCGATGAGACTGTCGGCCAAGCTTTCATGCAGGCAGCTCATCATCAGGTGTTCGACATCCGCCTCGGAAAACCCGCCGGCGAACTGGTCGCGTTCGGTCGCCTCCATCTCGCTTGCGTAGAGGCCGGCACTGTCGGTCGCGATCGTCATGATGACGTCGTCCGGCCCATAGCGCATGTATTTAGCCAGCTTGATCGCAGCGATGATGTTGGCGATGCCCGATATGCCGACATCGTCCAGGAAGGAGAGAGCCTCGCTTTTCAAGCCGAGCCGATGTGCGAGCAGAGTCCTGCCTTCGCGCGTGTTGAAGAGGACGTTCAACCTGTCGGTCGACTGATCCGAGACCCCGATCACGAAATCGAGGTTCAGGACGTTGTGGATCAACGGCACATGCTTGTCGCCGATACCCTGGATATTATGTTCGCCATATCCGCTCTCAAGGAGCGTCGGGCATTCCAGGGCCTCGACGGCGGCGATCCTCGTCCCCTGCAATTGCTTGAGCTTGTCGCCTGCGGCAATCGTTCCCGCCGACCCTGTCGCAGACACAAAAGCAGCCAGCCGGAAATGACCGTTTCGGCGCCGGAGGTCCTCGAAAACGCGCTCGCAGGCCGCACCTGTGCAGCTGTAGTGAGCCATGTAGTTCGGGAAGGCGGAGAACTGATTCAGGATGACATTGTCGGCGCTCTGCGCCAGCTCGTGGCACTTGTCGTAGATTTCCTTGACGTTGCTTTCAGTGCCGACGGTTCGAATGATGTGAGACGGATCGGAAGCCCACCGCTCCAGCCAGTCGAAGCGTTCCCGGCTCATTCCCTCCGGAAGCACCGCAACACCGTCGCAACCCAGAATGCGCGATACGGCCAGGCCGCCTCGGCAGTAATTCCCGGTTGAGGGCCAAATCGCCCGATGCCGCTGCGGATCGAACCGTCCGGAGACAAGATAGGTCACAAGTCCTGCGTAGGCGGGCAGCACCTTGTGCGCGCCGATCATCGGAAAGCGGGAGCCGAGGAGGACGACGATCGGCGCCTCGACACCGGTCAGGCTTCTCGGCAACACGACATGAGCAGGCACGTCCTGGCGTCCCCGCCGGTCGTCCGCATTGAACCAGTTGATGCGCCACAGATTCAAAGGGTCTGCGGCATCGGGGTCGGTCGACTGCAAGCGTTCAAGGATACTTTGCGGAATTGGCGCCGACCCGGCGAGCTGGGCGAAGGTCGGCAACGCGATGCCACGGCTGCGCGCACGTTCGACAGCGATACGGCGCACATCTGCGTCAACCACTTCGACCGTATCGAGAAGCCCGCCTCCAGCTGCCGGCATTTCCATCGCCTCCTTGGGGAGATTGGCAGCGCCAATCTTCGAAGTTGTATTATCATCCTAATGTTAGAATGACTAGTCTACAGCAAAATATTTCCCCGGAATCGATCTCGAAAGGAGTTAGCCCGCGCAGGCCGGCGCGCGTTCGGAGATGCTCTCGCTGTCGGGCCGGGCCGCTGCCGCGAAAGCGCGTTCCCGCGTCGCCTGCGGCGCGTCACCGTAGAGGGTGTTTCGCATCCTCGGCTCGCGGCCCGCTCCGCGGATGATGTGCTCCATCCGCTGGGGCGTCATCTCCTGGCCGTGGCTGGCGCCGGCTGACCTCGAGATGCTCTCATCCATCAAGGTGCCGCCGAGATCGTTCACGCCGGCGTTCAGGCAGTATCGCACCCCATCGGGCCCGAGCTTGACCCAGGAAGCCTGGATATTGGTGATGTGCGGATGCAACGCCAGGCGCGCAACGGCGTGCATCAGGATCGCTTCTCGAAAGGTCGGGCCCGGACGCGACCGGCGCTTGAGATAGATCGGCGCTTCCATATGCACGAATGGCAACGGAACGAATTCCGTGAAGCCTCCCGTCTCCATCTGCAGGTCTCGGACCCTGATCAGATGGCGCGCCCAATGTTCATAGGCCTCGATGTGGCCGAACATGATCGTCGCCGTCGAGCGGAATCCGAGCTTATGGGCTGCTCGCATGACATCGAGCCATTCCTGGGTGTTGATCTTGTCGGCGCACAGGGTTGCCCGGACCTCGTCATCGAGGATCTCGGCCGCCGTTCCGGGCAGGGTGCTGAGTCCGGCTGCCTTGAGGGTCGCGAGGAAGTCGGAAACCGGGATGCCGAGCGTCTTCGCACCTTGCCAGACCTCGAGCGGCGAAAAGGCATGGATGTGCATGGCCGGCACCGCCTCTTTCACCGCTTTGCAGATCTCCAGATATTTCGCGCCCGTATAGGACGGATGGATGCCGCCTTGCATGCAGACTTCGGTGGCGCCGCGCTCCCAGGCGACGCGGACCCGGCCCGCCACCTCGCTCATCTCGAGGTCATAGGGCCGCCCGCGCAAGTTCTCGCTGAGCTTGCCCTTCGAGAAGGCGCAGAACTGGCATTTGAAGTAGCAGATATTGGTGTAGTTGATGTTGCGACAGACGACATAGCTGACCGTGTCGCCATTGATGCGCCGCCTCAGCGCGTCGGCTGCGCGGCAGACCGCGGCGAAATCGCCACCCCGAGCCCGGAAGAGCGTGACGAGATCCGCCTCATCCAGCAGGGCGCCGGACACTGCCTTGTCGAGCACGGTCCGTACCCTCTCGCTCACGCGGCTCGGCGCCGCGCTGAGCAGGAACACGTCAGCCGCCGGCAAGGGATCGGCACGGCCCGGGCACCAGTCGTCGCCACGGGGCCAGCCATCGGTATCGACGCGATTGTAGAGGGGGAAGCGTAGCTCGCTATCGACCCATTGCAGCGGCTTGCGCGCATACGAGGGGTAGATCGCCAGCCTCTCGACCAGATCCTTGCCGGCGGCTGCGCTCGCCTCGGCCAGCTCGACGAGATGCGGCCAGGGCGCTTCCGGATTGACGTGGTCCGGGGTCACGGGCGAGACCCCGCCCCAGTCGTTGATGCCGGCATGGACGATCTGTTCGAGCGCGCCCGGGCTCAGATTGGGCGGCGCCTGGATGTTCATCGATGGCTCGAAGAGCAGCCGTGCGACAGCGATCGTCCAGAGATGGTCGTCGAGCTCGGGCGCTTCGACATCCGCCATCCGGGTTCCGGCCTTGGGCCGGAAATTCTGAATGATGATTTCCTGGAGATGCCCGTATCGATCGTTGAGATCACGCAGCGCGAGCAACGAGTCGATCCGCTCGGCCCGTGTCTCGCCGATGCCGATCAAGATCCCGGTGGTGAACGGAACCTTCTTTTCGCCGGCTCGGCGGATCGTATCCAAACGGGCCGCCGGCACCTTGTCCGGAGAACCATGATGGGCGCCGCCCTTCTGGCACAATCGCTCCGATGCGCTTTCCAGCATGATCCCTTGCGAGATCGAGACTGAGCGCAAGGCGGCGATGTCCTCGTCTGTCAGCAAGCCCGGATTCACGTGCGGCAGAAGCCCGGTCTCGTTGAGCACGAGCGCGGCCATTTCGGCGAGATATGAAATCGTCGTCTCGTGTCCGAGCGCTTTCAATTCCTCGCGCGCTACCCGATACCGCAGCTCGGGCTTGTCGCCGAGGGTGAAGAGCGCCTCCTTGCAGCCGGCCTTCTTGCCAGCTTCGGCGATCGCCAGAACTTCGTCACGCGTCAGGAACGCCCGCTGTCCTGTGCGAGGCGCATGGGCAAAGGTGCAATAGTGGCAGACGTCACGGCAGAGCTGTGTCAGCGGGATGAACACTTTCCGCGAATATGAGATCTGGTCGCCATGCGCCCAGTCCCTTCTGTGCCGAGCCGCAGACAAAAGCGGCTTGAGATCATCGATCTCGGCCAGGGAGAGCGCCTCGTCGCGGCTCAGCCTGCGCCCGTGCGCAAAACCGTTCAGCAGCTCGGTGTGGTCCATGGCGACGAAGTCTCCTGAGTGAGGTCGGAGGGAGCCGGATCGGCATTCCCGCCAAAATGGGCGAGTAGCCGGCGTGTCCGGACTGCCCGTCCATGCGATACGAGCTGGAGATCGGCGGGCACGTCGATGTCATGTCCGGCTCCCTCGAGGGGAAGGACGAGCACCTCCAGGTCCATCGCCATCGCAATGGACAGGTGACGCCTGAAACTGTCCTGTCCGAAGGAGGGCTCCATGACGGAGGGCGGGGCGAGTCCGAGCAGGTTCGTTCCGCCATCACGGTTCGCCGGCGTAATCACGACGTTGCAGCTGGCGAGTGCCGAGAGGGCCCGTTCGACTTCCTCGACGCCGAGAAACGGGATGTCGCCGGGCACGACCACGACGCCGGTATAGCCCTCGGTGGCAAGCGCGACTTGCCCACGCCGCACGGCGTCATTGATACCGGTGTCGTCGACGTCGAGGATAACCCTGGCGCCGCAGGAATCTGCGATGGTGGCGACGGTTGGATCTGACGTGACGATCGCGATTGCGGTCAGTTCTGGCGTTCTGGAAAGAACATCGAGCACATCGCGCAGCATGGCCTCCGCGAGGACGTTCCGCTCTCGCGCGGTCAGATGCGGGGCCAGGCGCGACTTCGCCCAACCCAGCCGCTTCACCGGGACGAGCGCGCATATCTTCGAGGCGGCAGCGGCAATGGCCATCACGGCTTCTGCCTCGGGGCTGCCCACTGCGGCGATGACGCGAGCTGCCGCGCAAACTCGAGCGTTTCGCCTGCGAGCCGAATGCGATCATCGTCGGTTTTCATCAACGACGCGGCCAGGCGCACCGCGCATCCGGCAATGTCGCGTTCGCCCGCGTCCGAAACATCGACGACAAGTCCATCGATCAGATCGCGGTAGTGCTCGGCGATCGCTTTCGACGTCCTGGGCACGCCGAGCTCGTCCATGATCTTGTCGGTCGGCCCCTTCACGGCCTTGCCGCCGATGATCGGCGAGACTGCGACCACCGGCACCGACGCCGCCCTTATCGCCGAACCGATCCCCGGAACAGACAGGATCGGATCGATACTGAGAAAGGGGTTTGAGGGGCAGACGATGATGGCCTGAAGGTCCGGATCGCCCAATGCCGAGAGCACTTCGGACGAGGCGCGCGCGCTCGCCGTACGTTCGAAATGAATGCTCTCGACGTGGGGGGCGCAGCGCCGCTCGACGAAATAGCGTTGGAACGGCAGCGCACCCTCTGAACACGCGACCACTGTGCTGATCTGATCGTCGCTCATCGGCAGCACCTGGGCAGCAAGTCCAAAATTTGCCGCGAAGCTGCTCGTGATGGAGGAGAGTGTCTCGCCGGCCCTCAGGCGCCGCGTCCGTTCCGCGTGAAGGGCAAGATCCCGATCGCCGAGCCGAAACCAGGTCTCGCCCCCCAGCGCCGACAGCGTCTCCATGAAGTTCCAGCTCTCGTCCTGGCGCCCCCAGCCGAGTTCCCGATTGGCCAGCCCCGACAAGGTGTAGAGTACGGTGTCAATGTCGGGCGAGATCTTCAGGCCGAGGTGCTCGAAGTCGTCGCCGGTGTTGACGATCAAGGTGAGATCATTGCCGAGAATGCGCTGAAGCCCGTATGCGAGCTTGGCTCCGCCGACTCCACCGCAAAGGGCGACGATCCGGCCACTCGATCTGGAGGCGTTCATCGGAACATGTCCCTTTCACGCGGGCGGATCAAAGACGCGGCAGGGCGAATGGCGGCGCTCGACCGGTAGCCACGAACCAGAACGACGGGCAGACCTTCGTCCGCCTGGCCCATCAGCAGCGACGCCGCGGAGGCGATCTCGTCGGCGACGGCGATCTCCGTCACCTTCAGTTTCCGACCGAAAAGGTCTTCGGCGCCAACTCTATCGACCAGGGCGGGCACACCCGCGGCCCCGATCGCGACACCCACCACCCCATTGCGCCAGGGGCGGCCGAAGCTGTCGTTTATCACCACTCCGCAAGCTGCGCCGAAGATCTGGTCGAGGCGATGCTTGAGCGCGAGCGCGGAACCGTCGGGGTCGCGTGGAAGCAGAAGAACGCGACCGCCCTCGCCATGATCTATGTTGGACTCGTCGATGCCGGCATTCGCCATGACGAAGCCGAGCTTGTGCGCGACAACGATCACATGGGGGCCGACCTTGACGACCTCCTCCGCTTCCCGCAGCACGACCTCGACATGACGAGGATCCTTGCCGACCTGCGCAGCGATATCGCGGGCGCGCTGTGACGGTTCGACGCTGTCGAGCTCGACATAGAGCCCGTCCGCCTTGGAGACGACTTTCTGCGCGACCACGACGATGTCGCCATCGAGCAATCCCAGCCCAGATTCGCGCAGTGCGTCCGCGATCAGCCGGGCCAGGTCGTCTCCGGGAGCAATCAGGGGCAGCCCCGAGATTGCGTGAAGCGAGAGCGAGGCGGGTGCCATGGCATCTACGCTGCGCTGGCGTCCTCGAGCCCGGTAATCGCGATGCCGGCGCCGAGTACCTTGTACTGACGATTGATCCAGATCAGAACGGATGTGAGCGCTTCGGCTGCCGCTGAATTGGCGAGCGCACCTCCGCCGACACCTCGGGTCGCGACCGCGCCCGCAAGCTCGATGACCTGATTGCGGGCTTCCTTGTCATCGCTGAACACCAGAACGTCGCACTCGGCGCGCCCGCCCTTGTGCAGCTTGGCAGCACCGACATTGTGGAACGCGGATACAACCCGCACCCCTTCTCCCAGCAGCCTTTGGGCGATCTGCGCCGCAGAGCCCGCGCTCGGGAGCTGAACCGTGGAGACCTTCGGCGGCACCAGCGGAACCGCGGCATCGACGACGATCTTGCCCTGGACAGCTTCCTTGATCTCGCCAATCGTCGCGTCGTGGCTGGCAAAGGGGACGGCCAGAACCACGATATCGGCCAGCCGGGCCGCAGCGAGATTGTCCTCGCCGACGACGCCAGCCCCGAGTTCCGCTGCGAGCGACGCTGCCTTGTCGCGGTTGCGCGAGCCGATGACGACCTTGTAGCCCGCCATCGCCCAGGCTTTTGCCAGACCAGAACCAAGGTCCCCGGTTCCACCGATGATGCCGATTACAGGCTTGGAAACGTTGGACATTTGTTCCTCACATCTTAGCTGGTGGAGACGGGGTTGCGCGCCCGGGCCGGTCGCGGATTGCAGCAGGGTTGGGCAGTATTGATACTATCTTTAGAACCATAAGACAAGTTGGATTCGCGACCGGTTTGCGAGATCTGCGATGCAGCAAGGTGTGGCCCGCGGCGGGCGGCCCGGCGCGAGCCGAAGCCGTCGGAGGCGAGCGCCGTTGATCTGCGGAACTCTGGCGCGCTCTGGCCAGCAGCGCAGTGGGCGCCGGAGGGCGAGCTTAATGACCAGGTCGGCGTCGCCGGGCCGGCTTCGTCATCCCGCCGATGTGTTCGGCCTCGGATGACGTCCGTCGAAACCTTCCAGCAGCATTCGCAGGCAAGGCCTTCTACGCGTGGATCGCTTCGCTGAACCGTGTTTTGGGCGTTGAAGCGCGCGGCCGGCGCGCGGTCGATGCCGCCATGACGCCATGAAATGACTGCATGCGGCGAAGGCGCAGCGCAGTTTGCCGGGACCGCGCTTCGCTGCCTCGCAAGGTGGCGCCTCCTACGCGATGGAGACGCTCGACGTCGGTCGCCTGCCCGTCGGCCGCCTCACGAGCTCACCCGCAAGCTCAAGTGTGGGCCATGCCGGCGCCCAGATAGGCCTCGCGAACGTGGGGGTCATTGATCAACCTCTCGCCCGGGCCTTCGAGGGCCATCGACCCCGCCTCCAGCAGATAGGCGTAGTTGCACATATCGAGCGCGGCGAAGGCGTTTTGCTCGACCATCAGGACGGTCGTTCCAGAGTCGCGAATTCCCCTGATGATGTCGAAGGTCTGGGAAACGATATTGGGGGCCAGCCCCAGCGACGGTTCGTCGAACATGATGAGCTTGGGCCTGGACATCATTGCACGCCCGATCGCGAGCATCTGCTGCTCACCGCCAGAAAGGGTGCCCGCGACCTGCTTGCGCCGTTCCGCCAACCGCGGAAACAGCCCGAAGATGTAGTCGATGTCCTGCCTGATCAGGGCAGTATCCTTGCGGAGATAGCAACCGACCTCAAGGTTTTCGAGGACCGTCATTTGACCGAAGACCCGCCGCCCTTCCGGACAGTGAGCGATGCCGAGCGACAGAATTCGGCTCGCAGTGCGACCCGTGATTTCCTCGCCATTGAATCGGATGCTGCCGCTGGCGGCAGGAACCAGTCCCGAGATTGCCCTGAGAGTGGTGCTCTTGCCGGCACCGTTCGCGCCGACCAGGACCACGAGCGAGTTCGCGGGAACCTTCAGTGAGATACCCTTCAGGGCCGTGACCTTGCCGTATCGGCAGACGAGGTTCTGTATCTCAAGCATCGTTCATTCCTTGTCCGAAGCATCCAGCAATGACGGCCGGATCGGCCGTTCCGGACGCTCCGTTGGCGGCCAGGTCAGTTGTTGAGGACCATGATCCGGTCGGGTTCGTCGCCAGAAGCGCGACGCACGCGTTCGTCGTCGCCATCAGCCACGGCCACGATGAGGAGCGGTTGGCCGCCGGGCCCTTCGTGTCAGGCATGTTTCACTCCTTGACCGAGATAGGCCTGGATCACGTCCGGGTCGTTCTGGATCTCCTTGGGGGTGCCGTTTGCGATGATGCGGCCGTAGTTGAGGACGACGATCCGGTCGGAGATTTTCATGACCATGGGCATGTCGTGCTCGACCAGGAGGATTGTGGTGCCGCGCGCGCGGAGCTTGTTGACGAGCTCGATGAACCGGCCCGTTTCGGTGGCGTTCATGCCCGACACCGGTTCGTCGAGAAGGAGCGCCGAGGGTTGCGCAGCAAGGGCAAGCGCAACGCCGAGGAGGCGTTGATCCCCATAGGGGAGGCTCGCCGCCCGCTCTTTGGCTTGATGCTCGATGCCGACGAGGCGGAGAATCTCCCACGCCTGGTCGCGCAATTCCGCTTCCGCTTTGCGTTCGCGCGGCAGGTTCAGGAGGGTGCCGAGCAGCCGGGCAGACGTCTTGCGATGCAAGCCGATGAGCACGTTCTCGAACACCGAGATCTTGTCGAACAGATTGGTGCGTTGAAAGGTCCGCACCAGCCCCAGAGCAGTAACCTGGTGCGGCTTGAGACCACCGAGCGATGTGCCGCGGAACGTCACACGTCCTTTGGTCGGCCTCTGGAAGCCGGTGATGATGTTGAACGCCGTGGTCTTGCCGGCGCCGTTCGGCCCGATCAGGCTGACGAGTTCGCCCTCGTTGACATGGAAATTCATGTCCGAGATCGCGATCAGCCCGCCAAAATGCATCGCGACGTTTTCAACCGCCAGAATGGCGTTGGGATTCTGCGCTGCGGTCACGAACGTGCTCCTTTGCCAGGCTCCATGGCGAGCTCGGAGCTCTTTGTGGATGCGCGGCCGAACCAGCGCTCGATCGCCGGGACGATGCCCTCGGGCAGGACGAAGACGATCAGGATCATCAGCGAGCCGTAGAGGATCCACTGGACCTCGGGGCCGACATATTTGCGCAGGATGACCGGCGCGATGCCGAAGATGAGACCGCCGACGACGGGCCCGGCGAGCGTACCTTTGCCGCCGGTGATGACCATGATCACCATGGTCACGGTGTTCAGGAACATGAAGATCGCCGGGTCGATGATCTGGATGTAGTGCGCATAAAGCGTCCCCGACACGCCGGCGATCGTACCGGCGAACACTGCCGCCAGCACGAGGTAGCGCGTCACGCTGATCCCCACCGAGGTCGCCAATGTCTCGTTCTCGCGCAGCGCGATCATCGCCCTGCCATAGGGAGAGTCGATCAGCCGCTTGATGATGATGTAGGTGACAACGATGAAGGTCAGGACGACGTAGAAGTTCGCGGCCTTGTCCCAGAGCGTAAGATACCCGATCGGTTCGAAACCGAGCGTCAATGGCGGGATGCCGGGCAGCGCCAGGGGGCCGTTCGTCAACTCGATCCAATTCAGCGAGATGAGACGGATGACTTCGGCGAAGCTGACGGTCACGATGACGAAATAGGCGCCGCGCACCCGGAAGGCGAGTTTGCCGATCAGGTAACCGCATAGCCCCGCTACCGCCCCGCCCAGGACGACGCCGACCACCGGAGGCCAGGGGTCATGGGTGATCTGGTAGCCGAAGATCGAGACGCTGAAGCCCAGCGATGTCAGCGCGCTCACATAGGCGCCGATCCCGAAGAACGCCACATGTCCCAGGCTGAGCTGCCCGGTGTAGCCGAGCAGCAGGTTGAGGCTCATGGCAGCGAGCATGAAGATGCCGCAAACGACGAGCGTGTGAAGATAATATTGATCGGTCAACCAGAGCGGAACGCTGAGGAAGAACGCGAGAACAATGAGAGGGAGAAAGCGGTTCATCCGACGCGCTCCGATCTGGCGAACAGGCCCGTTGGTCTGAACAGCAGGACAACGATGATGATGAGGAAGCCCATGGCGTCGCGGTATCCGGACGAGATGTAGCTGGCCCCCATTTCCTCGACGAATGCCAGGATGAACCCGCCGAAAACCGCTCCGGTGATGTTTCCGAGCCCGCCCAGAATGACGATCGCGAACGCCTTCAGCGACGCAAGATCGCCCATCGTCGGCGCCACCACGAAGACAGGACCCAGGAGGGCGCCGGCCGCCGCGGCGAGTGCGGAGCCCAAGCCGAAGGTGATGGTGTAGATGGCGCTTGTGTTGATCCCCATCAGGGCAGCTGTCGAGCTATCCTGGAAGGTCGCTCGCATCGCCTTGCCGAGCTTCGTACGATTGATCAGGACATAGGTTGCCACGATCAAGGCAAGAGCGACGAAGAGGACGAAAATGCGGATCCTGGACAGCGAGACCGGTCCCATCGTTACCGGCTCGATCGCGAACGGCGAGTTGATGGACTTCGCGACGCTGCCCCATGTCAGCACTTCGGTGTTCTGGAGCACGATCCATGCGCCGATCATGATCAGCATGGTCGTGTCGATATCGGCTCCCCGTTTGGAGCGCAGCAGCAGAAACTCGACCGCGGCGCCGAGGACCATGCCGGCGCAGATCGCGAACGCGATCGACATGAAGAAATTCATGCCCAGCACCATGGCGAAGAAGTACATCATGTACGCGCCGAAAGCGTAGAGCTCTCCGTGCGTGAAATTGACGATCCGCATGATGCCGAAGATCAAGGTCAGGCCGATCCCAAGCAGGGCATAAGTGCCGCCGACGATGACCGCATTAGCTAGATGTTGTAAGAGCTGATCCAAGACTACTCCTCACCTTTTGGCGCTGTGTGGCTCTAATCGGCCTTGTCGCAACCACGTTGTATTGCCTTGAGGAGACAGCCGTGGACGGCGGCGGCGCGCTTGTGCACCGTCGCTTCAATAGGTCCACACCTGCCAGTCATGTGACCGGCAGATGTCGGGACATGCCCAAGCAAATTCCTCCCTACGAACTGCTCGGTCGGCCTCCAACCCGAAGCGGCTTATGCAGCTCGGCAATTCATTCTATCTTTAGTATGACGGTATCTTTTGATAACTGCAAGCCCAAAAAGATCTGGCAGTTGTGAGCGTCGCTCGGAAGGGGGGCATGCCCGACGCCATGCGCATCTCCACGCAAGGATAGATCGCGCGCTTCGCGCTACGGGCCGATGCGTCACATGGCCTCGCCGAACATCACTACGTAGCGATCGGCCCGATGAAGGTGCTTAAACGGTGCGCAATGACCGTGCAGCGCAAGCACGCTGCAATCCGAATAGGGTCCTGGCCGGTTGTTGTTGAGACGTCGCCTTGCAGTGGCCGTCGAGCCAGGGGGCTCTTTGAAGCCATCGGCATCGTGCTTTCATCTCTGACTTCTTGCGCCAGCATGTCGCACTCAGGAACTGCTGCGCTGGCGCATGTAGGCATGCGGGCTTGAGCCTTGAGCGGCGCGGAAGGCATAAACGAAGGCAGAAGCCGAGCCATATCCCAGGTCCGCAGCGGTCTGCGTTACGCTCAGGCCGCCGGCGAGCATTTCGATCGCTCTGAACAACCTGAGACGATGGCGCCACGAGCGCAGGCTTAGGCCCATCTCCGCCTCGAAGCGACGTGCCAGGGTTTGCGAGGACATGCCGAACGACTTGCTCCACTCCGCAAAACTGCGGGGGTCGGCGGGGTCGGTATAGAGCGCCTCGCACAAACTCAGCAGTAGCCCACTGCGCGGCCAAGGCAGTGGACTCGAAAGGGTTCGTGTCCGACGCAACTGATCGAGGATCAGCCTACGGACGCGCGGGGCGTAGTCGTCGCTGTCAGCGCTGCCTTCGATCGCCGTCGCTTCGAGAATGAGAGCCTTGAGCAATGGAGAAACCGGCAGAACCGCGTGAGCCGCTGGCAGATCGACGCTGGCCACGTCTTCGATCCATATACTGCACAATTCGGCGCCGAGCAGCGATCCGATCTGGTGCGATAGGCCGGCCGGCAGCCACGCTGCCTGACCGGGCGAGACCACGAAGGATCGTGTGCTCGTGTTGACCGTCAGGGTTCCCTCGAGCGCGCAGACGACCTGATGCCATCTACACGAGTGCTCAGGAAAACGGTGACGCGGAGCTAGCGACAGGGTTTGGATCGTGAGGGGGCAGGGCGGCGGCAGATTGGATGGTGTCGCGACAGTAAGCCAGCTCAACGAGACGTCTCTCTTTGTCCGATGGTCCTCGAAATCGCGCTCATGAAGCATCCGGCGCCTCCGTGGTTTCAGGTCGCCGGAATGTGTTGACCGGACAGGCTGGGGCTGCAAACGAACCGCCGGATGGGAGCAGAGCGGTGTGCATCTCTATCGTTCCGGTCAAAAACATTCTATCATTCTATTATTAGACACAATTGGGCCGGGCGTCGAGAGAGAGAGTCCAGATGGCCGGGTCTGCGGCATGCGAGCCCCTTGGCTCGGCGAGAACAGAACGGGCGCATGCCGTCGCCGCTGGACCGCGATCTCTGAAGCGCTGATCTCGCGCCGCCGGCACTAAAGATGAACGGTCACGGCCGCTCCATGCAGGCCTTGTCCACGATTCATGACCGCTTCCAGCGTCATGACGATTTTACCAGCCCCGAGAAACCTGCGACCGCGAGCAGGCTCAGCGCCCATCCCACGACGGACTGGAAGTAGAAATAGCTGATGGCGACCCGTCCGCCGGGTTTTGTCGGATTCGGCCGCCAGAATGTGCGCTGGCCCATGTCCAGCACGGGCAAGAGCGTATCGAGCGAATACATCCAGGGGCTGAAGGCCGGATAGCTCGAGGCCTCCCAACGCTGCCGGAAGCAGGCGAGTTGCGTCTGGCCCGGCGCCGCCAGCCCTTGCGATTCTCCAGTGGCGACAAGCTGCCTCTGCTCGCTGCGCTCGATGCCGCACAAGGTCCATTCCGGCGCGCGCAGGACGACGGCGCTGTTGGGCATCAGCGCGCCCTGGCGCTCGGCATAGGCGAAGGTGGCCACGCCCAGAAGCCAGAAGAAGACGAGCCAGACGAGGGCGAACAGGGGTCTGCGTCCATAGCCGAGCGTGATGCCGAGAATGCCGTCGGACACGAAAAGGAGCGCTCGCCAGACCGGATTCTCCGTCCGCGCCCGGCGCGCCCGGCGTTGCAGCCTCTCCTTGATGACGAGAACGGAGCTGGCCTCTTCGCCATGCCCCATCTCGCGAAAGACCGCGGCGAGTTGCTCATAAGGTTGCGGCCAGAAATCCTCGCCCCAGCGTTCGGGCGTCTGGCGCGCCAGCCAGTCCAGACGGCTCTCGGAATCGACCGGTCCGTCGATGAAGGCACCATAGCGGCAGCGGTTGAGCAGGAGGTCGCCCCGCTTCGGCCAGCAGGCCGCCTCGTCATGGATCGTGCCGATCGAGGCGCCGGTGAGCGCGAGCGTGCCGTCCAATCGGGCCTCGCGACGCAGGAAGAAGGCACCCTTGACGACCGCCCGGCTCGCCTCGATCGCGGCTGCGCCGGGATTCTCGACGACGGTACCGGAGCAATCGAGATCACCGCCGACGACCGAGCCGGTCAGGCGCACTTCGCCGACGGTCCGGGCGCTGCGCAGGACGATGCTGCCCTGGCAGGAAAGCTCGCTCGCCTCCAACGCCACCCGCTCGAAGGCCGTGACGGTGACTCCCGCTGCATCGAGATCAGCGGCAAGCACGGCGCCCGACAGGTTGATGCCGCCGCGCAGCGTCGCGCCGTGGAGCAGCACGTTGCGCGCCTCCAGGCTCCGGCCCAGCAGGACATAGCCGTTGCGGCCGCGCAGCGTCGCCCCGGCGCATTCGAGATTGCCGCCCAGGCGCGCCTGGTCGAGGTTGACCACGCCATCGATCTCGGCGGCCCGTAGATAGACACCGCCACGCGCCTCGAGCCGCTCCGCCTGCAGGCCGGGCAGCCGCGAGCCGTCCAAAAAGAGACGGTTGATGATGGCGGCGCGCAGGATCGGTGGCGCCTCGAAATGGCAGTCGTTCAGGCCGATGTCCCGGAAGACGCGGCAGGCCTCGAGGTCGAGAGCGCCCGAGATCCAGGCGCCGCGAATGAGGACGCCCTTCTCATGCGGCCGACACCCTGACTCGCCGCCCAGCATCAGGAAGCGCAGGAAGCCGGCACGCACGACGCGCGCCGGATCCGGCTGCGTGGGCCGGGCGCCGTCTCCCAGCCCGTCGAATTCGCCGGATTGGAGCTTGGCGACGATCTCCTCCTCCGCCGGAAGCAACGGCCGGAAATCATCGAGACGCGCGGCCGATACCGTCCAGGCGGCGGCCTCGGCACCCAGGCTCCAGTCCAGGGTCACGGCTGCGCCAGCCGGCCGCTCGCCACGGCCGGGTGCATCTTGCGCAGCAAGGGTTCTGCCATGTTGGGCAAGCAGGGGCTGACCGCCTCGTCGCCCTGAACCTGCGGCCGGCGGGTGGGCGCGGTTCCGGGGATCGCGGACAGGTGGTGGCGGAGCGGGGCCGGATGCCGAGAACCTTGCTTTTGCATCGAGCTTCCTCCGATGGTCACGACATCGCCTACCCACGAGCGCTTTGTGGCCGCACAGCCACAGGGACGCTAGCAACAGCGCCGACAACACGGATCAGTTCAGAATCCCACTTCTGGGCTGCTCATCTCATTTGTTGGCAGGATGGCTCGCCCTACCGCGGCGACAGCGATCCGTCAGGCGAAGAGCCGGGGCCTCTCCGACAGGTCGGGCCAAGCAAATTTTGGGACAGAAATCCAAATTCGGGGATTCTGTGCCGATGCATTCTCGCCGGCCGAAGCCAATAGTCGAGGTTCGGAGTCCAGTCGGCGCCTGCACCGCGCATCACATTCTCACCTGCCGACCGCAATCCTGTCGCTGAAGGCTCCGGTTCCAGGGGGAAATGCCATGACGACCGCCAGCGCTGCACCGAAGACGGTCATGCAGAGGTTCCTCGACACGGTCGAGCGGGTCGGAAACATGGTTCCGCACCCCGTCGTCATCTTCCTGATCCTGATCGGCATCGTCATCGCGCTGTCGGCCGTGCTGGGGCTGTTCGGCGCCGCCGTCACCTTCGAGCGGATCAACCCCGAAACGCACAAGATCGAGACCGCGAGCACCGCGATCCGAAGCCTGCTGACCATCGACGGCATCCGCTTCATGTATTCGTCGCTGATCCCGAACTTCATGAGCTTCACGGCGGTGGGCCTGATGATCGTGGCGATGATCGGCGCCGGCGTCGCCGAGGAATCCGGCCTCGTCACCGCGCTGATCCGCAAGCTGGTGATCGTCTCGCCGAGTTCGGCGCTGACCTATATCCTCGCCTTCGTCGGCATCATCGCCAGCATCGCCGCCGATGCCGGCTACCTCGTCCTGATCCCGCTCGCTGGCATCGCCTATCTCGCTGTCGGCCGACATCCAGTGGCGGGCCTGGCGCTGGGTTTTGCGGCGGTCGCCGGCGCCTTCACCGTCAATATGCTGATCAAGCCGCTCGACGCGGTCCTGGTCGAGTTCACCAACGATGCCGCGCGCCTCGTCGACCCCAATCGCACGATCGGCCTTGCCTCCAATCTCTGGTTCTCGATCGCCTCGGTGCTGTTCCTGACCGTCATCATCGCCTTCATCACCGACAAGATGATCGCCCCGCGCCTGGGCCCCTACGATCCGAAGCTGGCGGCCGAAGGCACCGTCACCGAGCAGGGCGCCCTGCTCTCCGAAACGGAATCGCGCGGGCTTCGCTTCGCAGGGCTCGGCCTGCTGGCGCTGGTCGCGGTGTTCTGTCTGCTGACGCTGCCGTCAGGCGCCCCCTTGCGCAACCCGACGACCGGCGAGCTGATCGGCAATTCGCCCTTCATGAACGGCTTGATCGCGCTGATCATGCTGCTCTTCCTGGTCACCGGCTGGGCCTATGGCATCGGTGCCGGCACCCTGAAGACGCTGCCCGAGGTGATCGCCGCGATCGAGAAATCGATCAAGAACATGGGCGGCACGATCTTCCTGTTCTTCGTGCTGAGCCAGTTCGTCGCCTACTTCACCTACACCAATATCGGCACGGTGATGGCGCTGAGCCTGTCGGGCGCGCTGCAAGCCGCCAATATCGGCGCCCTGCCGCTGCTGCTCGGCTTCATCGTCGTGGTCGCGCTCATTGACCTGCTGCTGACCGGCGCGATCGCGAAATGGGCGATCTTCGCGCCCGTCTTCGTGCCGCTGCTGATGAAACTCGGCGTCGAGCCGGAAGCCGTGCTCGCTGCCTATCGCATCGGCGATTCGCCGATGAACGCGATCACGCCGCTCAACGCCTATTTCGCCCTCGTGGTCGGCTTCATCCAGAGATACGACCGCAATGCCGGCGTCGGCACGGTCGTCTCGCTGATGCTGCCCTATGTCGTCTGGATGTTCGTGCTCTGGACCGCGCTCTTCGCCGTCTGGAAGATGCTCGGCCTGCCCTGGGGCCTCTGAACCCACTCACCAGCTTTTTTGCCAATCCAGCCTTCGGAGGCAGATCATGACGACCCCCGCCATCCCGCTCGACGTTGAAGCCGCCATTGCGCATCTGATGCGCTTCCTCTCGGTCGAGGGCGTGACCGGCAAGGAGGCGAACATCGGCAAGGCGGTCGTCGAAGCTCTCAAGACCGCCGGCGTTCCGGCCGCCGCCATCCGGTTCGACGACGCCAACACGCGAATCCCACTGCCGACCGAGACCGGCAATCTCATCGTCGACCTGCCCGGTACCAAGGCCGGGCCAAGGCTGCTGTTCTCGACCCATCTCGACACCGTGCCGCTCTGCGCCGGGGCCAAGCCCAAGCGCGAAGGTGACCGTATCGTCTCCGACGGTACTACGGCGCTGGGCGGCGACGCCCGTACAGGCGTCGCGCTGCTGGTGGTGCTGGCCGAGACGCTGATCAAGCACAAGCTGCCGCATCCGCCGATCACGCTGCTCTTCACCGTGCGCGAGGAGAGCGGCCTGCATGGCGCGCGCGAGCTGAACCCGAAGGACCTCGGCGGCGCCGTCATGTGCGTCAATGTCGACGGCCAGCTCGCCTCCGAGCTGCTGATCGGCGCAGTCGGCCAGGAGAACTGGGAGGTCGAGATCACCGGCAAGGCCTCCCATGCCGGCGTCGCGCCGGAGAAGGGCATTTCGGCGACGCTGGTTGGCGCGATCGCGATCGCGGAAGCCCGCCGCGAGGGCTGGTTCGGCAAGATCGTCAAGCCCGATGGCCGCGGCACCAGCAATGTCGGCATCTTCGGCGGCAAGGGCGGCACGGTTGCCGCCGGCGACGCGACCAATGTCGTCACCGACTACGCCTATATCCGCGGTGAGGCCCGCAGTCCCGAGGCGGCTTTCGCCACCAGGATCGCCGAGGCCTTCAAGGCTGCCTTTGCCAAGGCACAGGGCGAGGTCAAGGACGATGCCGGCGAGACGGCGCAGGTGACATTCTCCCACAAACCGGCCTATCCGCCCTTCGAGCTCGCCAAGGATTCACCGGTAGTGGCACGCGCCACGAAAGCGCTGGGCTTGCTGGGCATCGAGCCGGTCTACTTGTTCTCGAATGGCGGGCTCGACGCCAACTGGCTCGACAAGCACGGCGTGCCGACGATCACGATCGGCGCCGGCCAGGCCGAGATCCACACGATCAAGGAATATGTGAACCTGACCGAATACGAAAAGGGCTGCCGCCTCGGCATTCTGATGGCGACCATGGCAGATTGAGCCTCGTCGAAACGTGACCGCGACCGAGCAAGCCCCACAAGGAACCGCTGCGTGAGCCCGATCGCTTATACCGGCATCATCATCGCCATTGCCGTCGTCCTGTTCATCACGAACAAGGTGCCGGTCGTGCTCGTCGCCATGGGCACGGCGCTCGGCCTCTGGGCGACCGGCGTGCTCACGCTTCCCCAGGCGCTCGCCGGCCTCGGTGATCCGGCCGTCATCTTCATCGCCTCGCTCTTCGTGGTCAGTTCCGGACTCGAGGTCACCGGCGTCACCGCCTGGGCTGGCCAGCTCCTGATAAAAGGTGCAGGTGAGGAAAGCCGGACGCGCCTGCTGCTCATGATGATGGGGCTGGTCTCGCTGCTGGTCGCGCTGATCAGCCTCAACGGCGCGGTCGCCGCATTGCTGCCGGTCGTCGTCGTCATCGCGGTCCGGCTCAAGTGCAACTCCTCGCAGCTTCTGATGCCACTCGTCTTCGCCGGCCATGCCGGCTCGATGCTCGCCTTGACCGGGTCCCCGGTGAACGTGCTGGTCTCCGAGGCCGCGGTCGACGCCGGCGTCCGCGGCTTCAGCTTCTTCGAGTTCGCGCTCGCCGGCATTCCGCTGCTCGCCGGCACCATGGCGATCATCATCCTGTTCGGCGAGAAGCTGCTGCCCCAGCGCAATGGCGCGACCATGCCGGCCGACTTCAGCCGTCACGCCAGGACGCTGGTCGAGCAATATGGACTTGCGACCGGCATTCACCAGCTGCGCATCCGCGCGACCTGCCCTTACATCGGGCAGCCTTCCAGCGGGATCGATCTCGGCTCATGGTCCGGGCTCCAGCTCGTCGCGATCCAGGAAGGCGACACCGCAGGGCCGCTGCGTCGCACGACCATCGCCGAGGGCGACCATCTGCTGCTGCGCGGCGATGCGGAAGCCGCCGCCAGTTTCGCCGCGCAGATGCATCTCGCCTTCCGAGAAGAAGGACCCGGCGACAGCGAAGAAACCTTGTTCAACCGCCGCTCGGGCCTGGCCGAGGTGGTGATCCCGCCGCGCTCCGGCCTGATCGGCCAGACCGTGTTTCCGGGCATGGTCACGCAGAGCGGCGACCTGATCGTCCTCGCCGTCCAGCGCGGCGCGGGCGAGGTCCAGAGCCCCGAAGGAGCGAAGTCGGCCGGTGTCGCGTTGCAGGCCGGCGACACCATGCTGCTGCAAGGCACCTGGAAGGCGCTCGACACCCATCTCGATGATCCCGACGTCCTCGTCGTCAGCTCACCCGAGCTGGTTCGGCGCCAGGCCGTGCCGATGGGTCCCGGTGCCAAGCAGGCGCTCGTCATCCTGCTGGCGATGGTGGTGATGCTGGCGACCGGCGTCGTCCCCTCCGCCGTGGCCGGCCTGTTGGCGGCCGGCGCGATCATCCTCTGCGGCATCATGAACGTCGAGCAGTCCTATCGCGCGATCAGCTGGACCACCGTGATCCTGGTCGGCGCGATGATGCCGCTCTCCACCGCGATGATCGAGACCGGCGCTGCGAAGATGCTGGCCGATCGCCTCGTCGCCATGGTTGGCGACGCCGGGCCGACGGCGCTCCTCGCCGGGCTGTTCGTGTTGACCGCGATCCTGGGCCAGCTCATCAGCAACACCGCGACCGCGCTGATCATCATCCCGATCGGCGTCGCTGCAGCCACTGCCATGGGCATCTCGCCACGCCCGGTGCTGATGAGCACGGCCGTCGCAGCCGCCGGCGCCTTCCTGACGCCGATCGCGACACCGACCAATCTGATGGTGATGGGCCCGGGCGGCTATGTCTTCAGCGACTACTGGAAGCTCGGCCTGCCGCTGCTGATCTGGTTCTTCGTCGTCGCGGTCTTCATCGTACCGCTGATCTGGCGCTTTTGAAGGAGGCAAACGATGCGTTGGAAATTTGCTCTACTGGGCGTGGGCCTCGTTCTCGCAGGCTGCAATCCCGACTCCGCGGATCAGAGAACGCTTGGCGGAGGCCTCATCGGGGCAGGAGCTGGGGCGGCGATCGGTGGCATCGCCGGAGGCGGCCGCGGCGCTGCGATCGGTGCCGTCGTCGGCGGTGTCTCTGGGGCGGTCATCGGGCGTGCGACCACGCCGAACAATTGCATCTATCGGGATCGCAACGGCCGCACATTCGAAGCCCGCTGCCCTTGAACCCTCGAATGTCCCTGCTCGGCGACGAGACTGGCAATGTTCAGGCTTTGCCCTCCTGCCTGGTGGACCGCGCCGGGTTTTCCGGATGCCGTTACGTCTGAGTCCGCGGGGCCGTCGGCAAACTGCCGAACGGCGCTTGGGTCCGCGGTTGATACAGCTGAGAGTGCATAGGGCGACTGATGTCGGGAAAGAGAAGCGATGCGTACGCAGCTGAAGCTGAAATCCATCGTCTTGCTGTTTGCGATCGGTGCCGGCTTGATGCCGCCCCTCGTGGTCGCCGAGACCGCGCAAGCTCAGCGGGTGTCACAAGCTCAGCGTGACGCTGCCCGCAGTCGCGTCCAGACGGGGCGCGCGCAGCATGCCAATCGCCCCGCGCATCGGCCGCGGTCCAACGTGCATCACCGCTCGCGCCACACAGTCCATCATCGCCGCCCGAGCAACGTCGTCATCGTGCACCCGCGCCGCACCTGGCGTCCAGGCGGCGCTATCGCGGCCGGAGCAGCCATCGGCTTCGTCGCCGGAGCGGCGGCCGCTTCCTGGGCTGGCCCGCCGCCGCGCGCCGGCTACTGCTGGTTCTACACCAACTCGGCTCGAACCCGTGGCTTCTGGGACGTTTGCCCGCGCTGGTGAGAATTGCAGCGAAAGCTTTGAGCTGCGCTACCGTCATGACTGCATCGAAGGGCAGGCCAAGAGCTCCGGCGTCGCTGCTCAATCCTAAAGCCCCACTTTGAAGCGAGAGCTGGCGCCCTGCTGCCGCCTATCGACAGTGGCCGCGGCATACTACTCTCCAGACGAATTCGGGCGACACGGTTGAGGATGCGAACCATGGCCACCAAAGCAGCCGGGAAAATCCATATCGGCATCGGCGGCTGGGTGTTCGAGCCCTGGCGCGGCGTGTTCTATCCGGACAAGCTCTCGCAGAAGCGTGAGCTAGAATATGCCGCGAGCAAGCTGACTTCGATCGAGATCAACGGCACCTATTACGGCTCGCAGAAGCCGGAGAGCTTCGCCAAATGGCGGGCTGAGACGCCCGACGGCTTCGTCTTCGCGCTGAAGGGCTCACGTTTCTGCACCAATCGCCGCGTCTTGGCGGAGGCCGGCCCCTCCGTTGAGAAGTTCGTCACCTCGGGCCTCAGCGAGCTCAAGGAAAAGCTCGGCCCGATCAACTGGCAGTTCATGGCGACCAAGGCCTTCGACCCGGCCGATTTCGAGGCCTTCCTGAAGCTGCTGCCGAAGGAGGTCGACGGCATCACGCTGCGCCATGCCGTCGAGGTGCGCCATCCGAGCTTCCGCTCGCCCGATTTCGTCGCCTTGCTGCGCGAATACGGCGTCGCCGCAATCACCTCGGGCGATTCCGACTTCCCGCAGATTGCCGACGTGACGGCGCCCTTCGTCTATGCGCGGATCATGGGCACCAAGGAGGCGGAGGAGCAGGGCTATCCAGCCGGAGAGCTCGATGCCTGGGCCGGCCGGGCCAAGGACTGGGCCAAGGGCAGCGCGCCCGAGGATTTAGAGTTGGTCGCGCCGGCTGCGGAGAAGGCGCCGCGCGACGTCTTCCTTTATGTCATCAGCGGCGACAAGGTCCGCAATCCCGCCGCGGCGATGGCGCTGATCGAGCGGGTGGGGGTCTGAAACTTACTGCGCGGCCAGCGCCGCGGGCTCCTGGCAGACATCGACCCATTGCGCACCGGTCAGCGCCGCCATCCGCTCCGGGCTGATGCGCACCGCCGTCTGCGTCGAGCCGGCGGCCGGCACGACCTCGTCGAAGACTTTCAGCGAGACGTCGCAATAGATCGGCAGCGGCGTCGGCAATCCGAACGGGCAGACGCCGCCGACCGGATGGCCGGTGATGGCGACGACCTCGTCGAGGTCGAGCATCCGCGGCTTGGCGCCGAAGGCGGCCTTGGTCTTCTTGTTGTCGAGGCGGGCATCCCCGCGCGTCACCAGAAGGACGACGCGCTCGCCGAGGCGGAAGGACAGGGTCTTGGCGATGCGCGCCGGCTCGACGCCGAAGGCCTCGGCTGCCAGCGCTACCGTGGCGCTGCTGCCGTCGGTTTCGAGGATCGCGATGTCGGGGGCGTGCTCGGCAAAGAAGGCGCGGACGGATTCAAGGCTCACGCGACATTCCTTCCAAATCGCCACCAGATCAGGGATGCCACCAGTGCCGGCACGCCGAAGACGACGAGCAGGATCGGGGCCTCCTGCAGGAAACTGTAGCCGGCCCGGGTGATGCCGACGATCAGGTTGATCACCGAGACCACGAACCAGAGTGGGATGAACAGCTTCATCGCGAAGACGATCGGATGCCGCCCGCCCGTGTTCAGCCGCGGCGCGATCAGGAGCAGCACGCCGAGCAAAGCGAAGCCGGCGGCGATGACCTTGACGGTGTGCATCCGGCCTCTCCCCGCTGTCTCGCCTCAGTGCCGGAAGTGGCGATGGCCGGTGAAGACCATGGCGAGGCCGGCCTCATCCGCCGCCTTGATCACCTCGTCGTCGCGCATCGAGCCGCCGGGCTGGATCACCGCGGTGGCGCCGGCCTCGGCGGCGGCGAGCAGGCCATCAGCGAAGGGGAAGAAGGCGTCGGAGGCGACGACCGCGCCCTTGGCCAGGCTTTCTGCGACACCGGCGGCCTTGGCCGCTTCACCGGCCTTCCAGGCGGCGATGCGCGAGGAATCGACGCGGCTCATCTGGCCGGCGCCGACGCCGACCGTGGCGAGGCCCTTGGCGTAGACGATGGCGTTCGACTTGACGTGCTTGGCGACGCGGAAGGCGAAGCGCAGATCGGCGAGCTCGGCTTCGCTCGGCTGGCGCTTGGTCACAACCTTGAGCTCCATGTCGTCGACGACGGCATTGTCGCGCGCCTGGGCAAGGAAGCCGCCGGCGACGGTGCGCAAGCTGAGGCCCGCCTTGCGCACATCCGGCAGACCGCCGGTCAGGAGCAGGCGCAGATTCTTCTTGGCGGCGACCAGCGCGATCGCTTCCTCGTCGGCGTCGGGGGCGATGATCACCTCGGTGAAGATCTCGACGATCTTCTTCGCGGCTTCCGCGTCGAGCTTGCGGTTCAGCGCGACGATGCCGCCAAAGGCCGAGACGGGGTCACAGGCGAGGGCGCGCTCATAGGCTTCGAGCAGCGAAGCGCCCTCGGCGACGCCGCAGGGATTGGCGTGCTTGACGATGACGCAGGCGGCGGTGCGGGCCGGGTCGAACTCGGCGACGCATTCGAAGGCGGCGTCGGTGTCGTTGATGTTGTTGTAGGAGAGCTGCTTGCCCTGCACCTGGCGGGCGGTGGCGACGCCCGGGCGCTGCTCCGGCGTGCGGTAGAAGGCAGCCCATTGATGCGGGTTCTCGCCATAGCGCATCGTCTCGGCGAGGCTGCCGCCGAGCGCGCGGAAGGCCGGCGAGGTATCGCCGAGCTCGCCAGCGAACCAGTTCGAGATCGCGGCGTCATAAGCGGCGGTGCGCGAATAGGCCTTCTGGGCGAGCTTGCGGCGCAGCGTAAGCGTGGTGGCGCCCTTATGCGTCTCCAGATCGGCCAGCACCGCGGCGTAGTCGGAGGCCTCGACGACGACAGTGACGTCGTTGTGGTTCTTGGCGGCGGCGCGGATCATCGCGGGACCGCCGATGTCGATGTTCTCGATGCAGTCGTCATAAGGCTTGCCGGCGGCGACCGTCGCCTCGAACGGGTAGAGGTTGACGACGAGCAGGTCGATCGGCGCGATGCCATGGCCGATCATCGAGGCCTGATGCTCGGGATGCGAGCGGATGGCGAGCAGGCCGCCATGAACCTTGGGATGCAGGGTCTTGACGCGGCCGTCCATCATCTCAGGGAA
>DASYHC010000016.1:0-34938 GCA_035998995.1 Allobosea sp. | reverse complement strand
GGCGCACCACGGTGGTGCGGCGGCCGGTGCCTTACCGCCGCCCGGTCGTGGTCCGCCGCCGCGTGATTTACCGCTGAGAATGCGAACCCATGGACGGGCGGCCCTCCGCCGCCCGTCGCCTTTGAAGCGGCGCCAAGACCGTCTGTCGAAGGGACGAGCCTTTTGAACGAGGGACGCGAGAACTCAGGCGATATCGTCACCGATATCCCGGCCAGGCTCGATCGCCTGCCCTGGTCGCGCTTCCACACACTGGTCGTCGTCGCGCTCGGCATCACCTGGATTCTCGACGGGCTCGAAGTGACGCTCGCCGGCGCCGTCTCCGGCGCTCTCAAGGAGAGCCCGACCTTGCGGTTCACCAATACCGAGGTCGGCATGGCGGGCGCTGCCTATCTCGCCGGCGCGGTCATTGGCGCCATCTTTTTCGGCTGGCTCACCGACCGGCTCGGCCGCAAGAAGCTCTTCACCATCACCGTCCTGGTCTATCTCACGGCGACCGCCGCCACCGCCTTCTCCTGGAACCTCTGGAGCTTCCTGCTCTTCCGCTTCCTGACCGGCATGGGCATCGGCGGCGAATACACCGCGATCAACTCGACCATCCAGGAGCTGGTGCCGGCGCGCGTGCGCGGCTGGACCGACCTGGTCATCAACGGCTCGTTCTGGGTCGGCGCCGCGATCGGCGGCGTCGCCGCCATCGTCGTGCTTGATCCGGCCTTCGTATCGCCGGATATGGGCTGGCGCCTCGCCTTCTTCATCGGGGCCGTGCTCGGCCTGATCATCATGATCCTGCGCCAGTGGATTCCGGAAAGCCCACGCTGGCTGATGAGCCATGGCCGCGTCGCCGAGGCCGAGCGCATCGTCGCCCACATCGAATCCTTCTCGCCGCCGCAGCCGGCCGCGACGCTGCCGACGATCACCATGCGTCCGCGCTCGCACACGCCGATGAGCGAGGTCGTCCAGACGCTCTTCGTCACCTACCGGCCACGCACGCTGGTGGCGCTGGCGCTGATGTCGTCGCAGGCCTTCTTCTACAACGCGATCTTCTTCACCTATGCGCTGATCCTGACCGATTTCTACGCCGTTCCCTCCAGCATGATCGGCTGGTTCATTCTGCCCTTCGCCGCCGGGAACTTCCTCGGCCCGCTGCTGATCGGGCGGCTCTTCGACACGCTCGGCCGGCGGCCGATGATCGCCGGGACCTATATACTCTCCGGCGTGCTGCTCGCCGGCACCGGCTTCCTGTTCGCGCGCGAGATGGTCAGCGCCAGCCAGCTCACCATCTGCTGGAGCATCGTCTTCTTCTTCGCATCCGCCGCGGCAAGTTCCGCGTATCTCACTGTGAGCGAGACCTATCCGCTGGAGATCAGGGCGCTGGCGATCGCGGTGTTCTATTCCCTCGGCACCGGCCTAGGCGGCGTCGCCGGCCCCTGGCTCTTCGGCGCGCTGATCGACACCGGCTCGCGCATGAGCGTGTTCGGCGGCTACCTGTTCGGCGCCGTGCTGATGATCGCCGCCGGCCTGATCGCCTGGCGCTTCGCGGTGAAGGCGGAACGCCGCTCGCTCGAAGACATCAGCAAGCCGCTGGGAGCGGTGTGAGGATGCAGCGCATGTCGGCAAGGCGATTACGCCTCAAACCGTCGCAACAAGCTAACGGCCGGTGTCCCGCGCCGTCGGCCCCTTGTGAACCATCGTCGCAATGCGAACGTGACGAAAGGTCAGCAGGGGGAATAGAGTGGCCTCGTGGGAACGCGGCGCCTGGATCGAACCAACTGGAGGCATGAACATGGATCGACGTTCATTCGTGATGGCGCTGTTCGGCGGTCTCGCCGTGGCCAGCGTCGGCGGCATCGCCGCTTCGGAAGCGGCGCAGCCCAAGCTCGCCCCGCTGCCGGCCAAGAAGCCGGAAGAGCTGCCTGAGGAGCTGAAGGACGGCCTCGACAAGGCCGACGCCGACTTCAGCCAGTACTATTATTATCGCCGGCCGCGCTACGTTCGGCGCTATTATTATCGCCCGCGCTATTATTACCGTCCGCGGCGCTATTATTACCGCCGCCGCTACTACTACTGAGCGGCTGTCGACGGGCCGGGGCACATGCTCCGGCCCTCTTCTTTTTCAGCGACAGTCAGAGCGATGTCGTCCGCGCCTGCCCCGGCTCGGCCACGGGCACGCCAGCTGCGACATATTCGCTGAGCTTGTTGCGCAGCGTCCGGATCGAGATGCCCAAGATCTTGGCCGCATGGGTCCGGTTGCCCAAGCAATGGTCGAGCGTGTCGAGGATGAGGTCGCGCTCGACATCGGCGACGGTCCGCCCGACGAGGCCGCGCGTGACCGCTTCCGCCGTCTGCGCCGCGCGTGAGGCCACGTCGCGCCCGCTTGCCGGGCCAAGCGTCTCGCCCTCCGGCGTCAGCATCGCCTCAATGCCGATCTCGACGCCCTGCGCCAGCAGCACGGCGCGGTGCACGGTATTCTCCAGCTCGCGGACATTGCCGCGCCAGCTGTTGCCGAGCAGGAGCTTGCGCGCCTCGGCCGCGATAGGGCGCAGCGGCATGCCGTTCAACTCAGCGTATTTCTTGGCGAAGTGGTCGGCCAGCGCCAGGATGTCACCCGGCCGCTCGCGCAGCGCCGGCAGGCGCAAGTGTACGACGTTCAGCCGGTAGAACAGGTCCTCGCGGAAGGAGCCCTCGCGCACCGCATCGCCGAGATTGCGGTTCGAGGTCGCGATGATACGCAGGTCGACCTTGACCGGCTGCGTACCGCCGACCCGGTCGATCATGCGCTCCTGCAGCGCCCGCAGCAGCTTGGCCTGCAGGCGCACATCCATCTCCGAGATTTCGTCGAGCAGCAGCGTGCCGCCATTCGCCTCCTCGAACTTGCCGATCCGCCGCGCGATCGCACCGGTGAAGGCGCCCTTCTCATGGCCGAACAGCTCCGACTCCAGCAGGTTGTCGGGGATGGCGGCGCAGTTCACCGCGACGAAGGGCCTGTCCTTGCGCAGCGACTTCTGGTGCAGATGCTGCGCGATCATCTCCTTGCCGGTGCCGCTCTCGCCGGTGACCAGCACCGGCGCGTCCGAGCGCGCGATCTGGTTGGCGAGCTGGACGACGCGCTCCATCGCCGGATCACGCCAGATCAGGCTGGCCTTGTCGCCGGCGACGGCGGCGAGCACGGCGGCAATCAGTTCCGGATCAGGCGGCAGGGGCACATATTCGCGCGCGCCGGCCTGGATCGCCGCGACGGCAGCGCGGGCATCCGTCGAGGTGCCGCAGGCGACGAGCGGGGTGCGGATGCGCTCGGCATCGAGCGCCGTGACCAGCTTGGCGATCGGCTGCTCGACATCGACCATCAGGAGGTCGCCGCCCTTGGCGCGCAGCACCGCCAGCGCCTGCTCGACGCTCTCGGCATGGGTGACGGCGGCGCCCTGCGACACCGCGATCTTGGCGGCGGTGATGAGCTGGCCCTTGAGGCTGCCGACGATGATGAGGCGCATGGCTCAGGCCTTCCTTGAAAAATGCAGTCGCTCCGACCGGTGCGTCACCGGTCGGTCTTGATGATTTCCGTCATGGTCACGCCGAGGCGCTCCTCGACCACCACGACCTCGCCGCGCGCCACCAGGCGCTCGTTGACGAAGATGTCGATCGCCTCGCCGACACGCCGGTCGAGCTCCAGCACCGTACCGGGCGTGACGCGCAGGAGATCGCCGACCGCGATCCGCGACGAGCCGAGCACCGCAGAGACCGTGACCGGTACGTCGAAGACCTGTTCGAGGTCCTCCGCCGTCTTGACGGGGACCGGACCCGAGCGCGCGACGGAGTCGCCTACGGCATTGTGGTCGAAGGAGAGATCGGCCGGATTGAGCGGCGGCAGGTTGAGGTCGTTTTCGTTTGGCATCTGACTTTACCCCGCTAGCGGCCCGAACACGGCCTTGACGGCCCTGTCGACCGCCTCGTCGAGCGCTGCACTTTCGATCGCGATGCCGCCATCGGCCCATTCGAGCCGGCCGTCGCCGAGGGCGATGTCCGGCTCACCGAGCACGACGATGCGGCCGGCGAAGCCGGTTTCCCGCGCCAGCCCGGAGAGCTTGCCTTCGACGGTCTCGACCAGGCTCTCATGCACCCGGATCGCCAGATGCGGCGCGTGCCGGGCATGGGCCAGGCATTCGCGCGCCGCGGCAAGCAATTGCGCCAGCGGCTTGTCCGCCAGGGCCGCTCCGGCGAGGCTGCGCGCCGTGGCGACCGCAAGCTGCGCCGCCTGCGCCTCGATCTGGACCAGGCGCTCGTCCTGCTGGGCCAGCAACCGCTCGCTTTGGCGCACCAGCTGCGAGAGCAGCGCGCCGAGCTGGTGATCGGCCTCGCGTCGCGCCTGGTCGAGGCCGCTATGGTAGCCTTCCGCCCGGGCGCTTTCGACCGCCGCTTCGTCGACCGCCTTGCGGCTGTTGCCGCTGAAGTCGGCAGCGAACATGAATTTCTTGGCTGCTGCCATGTTAGAGGCTTTCATGGACCATGGATGAGGCTTGGGCGTCGACGATTTTGTCCGAATGCCAGGAGCTTGGTGCGGCCAAGCCTTCCGGCTTGGCCGTGACGAGCGACGCCGCAATCGTGCAAAAGCGCCACGCTGCTGCGCAATGAGGTGAAACCGGCCGACTGCGGCGTCGCATCGCTTGCCAATACTGCGGTATCGGCTGCGCAATGCTCCCGGCATTCGGACGGTTTGACCTCACCCAAGTCTCATCCATGGTCCATGAAAGCCTCTAGTACACCAACTCGTCTTCGGCATTGCCCTTGGAGATGATGATCTCGCCCTTTTCGGCGAGGTCTTTGGCCAGGGCCACCATCTTCATCTGCGCTTCGTCGACCTCCTTGAGACGCAGCGGGCCAAGGCCCTGTATGTCGTCCTGCAGGACCTTGGCGGCGCGCTGCGACATCGCCCCGAGGAAGAAGGCGCGCATCTCCTCGTTCGCGCCCTTCAGCGCCCGCGCCAACGCATCCTTGTCGACCTGGCGCATCAGCGTCTGCAGGCCAGCGGAATCGAGTTTGCCGAGGTCCTCGAAGGTGAACATCAGCGCGCGGATGCGCTCGGCCGATTCCTGGTTGGTGGCGTCGAGCGCGGCGAGGAAGCGCATCTCGGTCTGGCGGTCGAAGCCGTTGAAGATCTCGGCCATCATCTCGTGCGGATCGCGCCGGCGCGTCTGTGTCAGCGTCGAGACGAACTCGGTGCGCAGCGTGTTCTCGATGTGGTCGAGAGCCTCTTTCTGCACCGATTCCATGCGCAGCATCCGGCCGACGACCTCGATCGAAAGCTCGTTCGGCAGGTTGCGCAGCACGCTGGCCGAGTGATCGGGGCGGATGCGCGACAGGATGACGGCGATCGTCTGGGGGTATTCGTTCTTCAGGAAGTTGGCGAGCACGACCGCGTCGATATTGCCGAGCTTCTGCCACATGTTGCGGCCGGCCGGGCCGCGAATCTCTTCCATGATCAGCGCGACTTGGTCGGTCGGCAGGATCTTCTCGAGAAGCGAGATCGTCCGGTCGAAGGAGCCGGTGATCGCGCCGGCGCTCGACAGCCTGCCGACGAAATCGAGCATCAGCTTCTCGACCTGGTCGGAATCGACCGTGCCGAGCTCCGCCATCGCGCGGGTGATGATGCGGATTTCCTCGTCGTCGAATTCCTGCCAGATCACCCGGCCGTGCTCTTCGCCGAGGATGAGCAGGATCACCGCGGCGCGCTGCGGCCCGGTCATGCTCTCGAGCGTCGCCGGGCCGCCCGAATAGCTCGACGGCTCGTCCGAGTCGTCGCTTCCGCTGCGGCTGGCGATGGCGCGTGTCGAGGCCATGGTTCAGGCTCCCCTCACGCCGGTGCTTTTTCGTGGATCCAGCCGCGCAGCACCGCGACGGAGTCCGCTGGATTCTGCGCGACCATGGCGCCGATCTTCTCGACCGACTGCGCCTTGAGCTGGCCCTTGATCTGCGCGATCGCGAGCATGCGCTCCGACGGCGCATCGACGTCGATCTGTCCCGGTTCGCCACCGGCGCCTGCTCCGGCTCCGCCTGACGCGGACGAGAAGGTCGAAGGATCGCCCGTGCCCTGGTCGACGACGACCATGCCGTTGCGCATGAAGCTCGGGATGGCCCGGAGCTCGCGATCGGGTGCCAGAACCTGCTTGAGCAGCGGCCGGACCACGACCATCAGCACGATCAGGATGAGCAGCGCAATCACGCCCATTTCGGCGAAGCGGACGACGTCCTCCCTGGTGAAAGAGAGCAGCTGCTGCATCAGCGTCTGCTCGGCCAGGTCCGTCGGTGCCTGCGGCGCCTCGGCGAAGCGCAGATTGACGACCTCGACCTGGTCGCCGCGCTGGCGGTCGAAGCCGATCGCGGTGCGCACCAGTTGTCCGATGCGTTCCAGCTCTTCCTGCGAGCGCGGCTGGTAATTCGTCTCGTTGCCCTGCCGACTGTAGACGCCGTCGACGAGCACGGCGACCGAGAGCTTGCGGACACGCCCGCCCTCCTGCACCTCGGTGCGGGTCGTGCGCGAGATCTCGTAATTGACGACTTCCTCGTTCTTCGAGCTGGTGTCGCGCTGCTGGCCCTGCTGCTGGCCCTGGTTCTGCTGCGCGCCCGGCAATTCGTTGCCGACAGTGACGCCCTCGCGCTGCTCGTTCGAGGCGGAGGCTTCCGTGCGGTTCTGGCTCGAGCGGATGACCTTGCTCTCGGGATCGAAGGTTTCGGAGCGACTCTCGATCCGGTTCGAATCGAGCAGCGCCGAAACCTGCACGCGGGCGCGGCCCGGGCCGACGATGCTGGCGACGATGTCGTCGACCTGCGCCTTGATCCGCCGCTCGATCGCGCCCTGGCGCTCGTCGAGAGCAACGCCGACCATGCCCTGCTCGCCCTGCGCGCCGTCGGCGAGGAGCCGGCCGCGCTCGTCGACGATCGAGACCCGCTCGGGCTTCAGGCCATCGACGGCCGAGGAGACGAGATGGCGGATCGCCCGGACCTGGGCATTGTCGAGATCGCCGGCGAGCTTGAGCGCGATCGAGGCGCGCGGCGGCTCGCGGTCACGTTCGAACAGGCGCCGCTCGGGGATGACGAGATGCACGCGCGCCGCCTGGACGCGGCCGATCGAACGGATGGTGCGCGACAGCTCGCCTTCGAGCGCGCGCAGATGGTTGATGTTCTGGACGAAGCTGGTCGAAGAGAAGGCGTCGCCCTTGTCGAAGATCTCGTAGCCGACGCCGCCGCCAGACGGGATGCCCTTGCCGGCGAGTTCGAGCCGCAGCTTCGGCACGTCGGCGCGCGGCGCCAGGATGGTCTGGCCGTCGCCGCGCAGCTCGTATTTGATCCCGCGCGTGTCGAGGTCCTTGACGATGGCGCTGACATCCTGGCTCGACAGGTCGGCGAAGAGCACGCCCATCGCCGGCTGCGACATGCGCAGCATGACGAATGCGAAGAAGCCGATCAGGGCGAGCGTCACCGCCAGCATTGCCGCCAGCCGCGCCGCGCCGAATCTCCGGAACTGTTCGACTAGCCCGTTCACGCCGTTCTTCCGTCGCCCGGTGCCTGCGAGACCAACGCGCAGACGCACCACTAGGCAAGTTTTTCCCGGTGCATGGTTAGCGCCCGGTTAACGACGGTTAGGAAACGGGACAGTTCGACAGATTCAGCATGCCGGAAAAACGCGAAAGGCGCCGGCCCATGGACCGACGCCCCGATGATTTCCTCAGGTGCCAGAAGAGTTTACTGGCGATAATGCTGGATGCGGGTGGTGCGCAGGCCGGCGAGGCCGTGCTGATCGATCGAGGATTGCCAGCTCAGGAACTCGTCGACCGTCAGCGTGTAGCGCTGGCAAGCCTCCTCCAGGCTGAGCAGGCCACCGCGCACGGCGGCGACGACCTCGGCCTTGCGCCGGATCACCCAGCGGCGCGTATTCATCGGCGGCAGATCGGCGATCGTCAACGGGCTGCCATCGGGCCCGATGACATACTTGACGCGCGGTCGCAGCGGCTCGGTCATGGTACACTCACACAACTCAACAGACCTACTGCCGAAGAGCCTAGCCCCAGCGGGCTTAAATTTTGCCTAAAGCAATCACACAGGCTTTCGGCATGGCTCATGGCGCGTCCCGTCAGGCAGTGTTCTTCACCGATTTGACCCGGTCCAGCGGGACCCTGAGCGCGCCGATCAGCAGCGTCGGCACGGCGGACGAGAAGTCGATGCCGTCGACCTTGCCGGTGATCTCGGTCTTGACGGTGATCGCCGCGCCGGAGACGTCGGTGCCGTCGACGGTAATGACGTATTCGCCTTCTGGCGCCACCGAACCGGTCGAGGTCTTGCCGTCCCAGCTATAGGTCTGGTCGCCGGCGGTCAGCGTCTTCGTGCCGCTGTAGACCACGTTCCCCTTCGTGTCCTTGATCGTGATCGTGCCGGTGCCGCCCTTGGAGGCGTTGAGCTTCCATTCGGCCTTGCCGTCCTTGAGCTGCGTCGCCGCGCCATCGGCCGTAACGGTCTGGCCGACGAAGCCGATCGCGCTCGCGCCCGTGGTCGCCTTGCTGACGGCGAGCAGCGCCGTAAGCGTCTCGTTCTGCTTGAGCTGCTGCTCGACGCCGGCGAACTGCACCAGCTGCTGGGTGAACTGGTTTGTGTCGAGCGGATCGAGCGGATTCTGGTTCCGAAGCTGCGTCGTCAGCAGGGTGAGGAACTGGTCGAAATTATTGGCGATCGAGGTGCCGCCGGTCGCAGTGTTGTTCTGCGCGGCCGCGATCTGCTGGGGGCTCCAGGTGCCGGTGTTGGAAACGGCCATAGCGCGTCCCTCCTTCAGATACTGAGATCGACGCCGCCGAGGCGGCTGGCATTGCGGGGCAGGCTCGCCACCTCGGTGACGAGCGCGCTGTCATCGGTCGCCTGGACCCAGGCGCGGCGGCCGCGCGGCCTCTCATCGTCCTGGCGCTGCTGGCGTGCACCGGCCTGCTGGTCATTGGAATCGCGCAGGCTCATGTCGATGCCGCCTTCGGACGGCTTCAGCCCCGCCTGCTCGAAGGCGCGTTCGAGCGTGCGCGCATCGCGCTGAAGCATATGCAGCGTCTCGACCCGGTCGACCGTCAGCTTGGCGCTGACCTCGCCCTTGTCGGAAATCTCCAGGCTGACATCGATGCGGCCGAGCTCGGCCGGATCCAGCCTGATGTCGAAGCGCTTGTTGCCAGCGAGCGCCCTGGCGCCGATCTCGACCGGGACGACATGCAGCGGCGTCGCCCGGCCTGTTTCGCCGGACAGCGTCCTGTGGGCAGCTTCCGCCTGGGCATGGGCCGTGGCCTGGGCGGCCGCATCGAGCTCGGTCAAAGGCGCTTGCGGCGTGGTCAGGCTCTGCGGCCCAGCCGCCAGGATCGCCTGCGGGCTTACGGGGGCGTTCGCCTGCGGCGCGGTGGCCACCGGAGCGGCCTCGTCCTTGGCGCTTGCCTGCGCAGGCTGGCCCGCGGTTGCCGCCTCTGTCGCCTTGATCTCGCCGCCGGCGGCAGCCGGCATCGCCTTGCCGGCCTCGCCCGCCTCCTTCGGCACCGCCTGGCCATCGGCCGCCTTGGCGTCGCCTTGCTGGGCTTCGCCTGATGTCGCCTCGGGCTTGGCCTTGCCGGGCGCCGCAGCGAGTTGCGGCACCGAACCGGCACTGATCCCGACGGCAGCGACCTCGCCAGCCGCGCTGGGCTGGCCATCGGCCTTGACCGGCGTCGTCGGAGCGGGAAGGGCGAGGCCATTCACCGCCGTCTGCGCAGCCGTGTTCGCAATAGTGCTCGCCGCCGTCACCTGTCCTTCAGGCTTGCCCTCGGGCGTGGTAGCACCGTCCGGCTTGGCCTGCTCGCTGCCCTGCACCGTCAACGCCGCCAATGCCAGGAACTCGGCCGCGACGGCAGGAACCGGCACGGGTTGTGGCGTGGCGACCGGAACGGCGGGCATCTCCGGCTTGCCCTCGGCAGCGACCACCGGCGCTCCATCGAGCGCGGGAGCCGCTGCAGCCTTGCGCTCCTCTGTGGACTTGCCCTTCGCGGGCTTGTCGCCAGCGGCCGTCTCGACGGTCTTGCCGTCGGCAGGCGTAGCATCCTTCGCAGCCGCTTCGTCGGTCGCCGGCCCGGTCTTCGCCTTGTCGGAAGGCTCGGCAGCGCCGGCGGCCTTGCGGTCCTTGCCGACCTCATCGGCGCGGCCGGGCGACTTGGCGTCAGCCGCTGCCGTGCGACGGGCACCGTCATCCGATTTGGGCTCATCGCGGGCTTCCGCGCTATCGCGCGACGCATTGCGATCGTCGTCGAGGCGCGGACGCGCGCGCTCCACCGGCTCCTGCGGCAGGGCGAAAACCTGCTCCGGCTCGTTCCGCTCGGGGCTCCTGCGGCTCGGAAACGTGATCTCGGGCAGCGCGGACGAACGCGAGACCGGCGCGGCGGACATGGGATACTCTCCGGAACAGAACCGTGACGATGTGGCCGCCACAGTGCGAGCAAGCGGCGAGCCAACAAGAAAACCGTTTTGATTCAGCGATTTGGATAATTCGCACTCACTCCTGACCCGGCAGGAATCGCTGCATCGGCCGCTTGACCCGGCAGGATTTGCCGGCCGGATGCTGGCCCGCACCTATCAAAACCGCTATAGAGCGCCCAAATGCTCGGGCTCTCCAGCCCGAACCCGCCCGGAACCCTGATGACCGTTTCCCTCAACTCGCTCGACATCGCCAAGCCGCCATCGGCGACGCGCGTCGTCGCGGCCATGTCGGGCGGTGTCGATTCCTCGGTTGTGGCGGCGCTGCTGAAGCGCCAGGGCTATGACGTCGTCGGCGTCACGCTCCAGCTCTACGATCATGGCGCCGCCGTGCATCGCGCCGGGGCCTGCTGCGCCGGGCAGGACATCCATGATGCCCGCCGCGTCGCCGAGGCGATCGGCATCCCCCACTATGTCCTCGATTACGAAAGCCGCTTTCGCGATGCGGTGATCGAACGCTTCGCCGAGAGCTATCTCGCCGGCGAGACGCCGATCCCTTGCGTCGAGTGCAATCGTACCGTGAAGTTCCGCGACCTGCTTGGCCTTGCCCGCGAGCTCGGCGCCGATGCCCTCGCGACCGGCCACTACGTCGCGAGCCGCGACCTCGGCACTGGCCATCGCGGCCTGTTCCGCGCCGCCGATGAGAGCCGCGACCAGAGCTATTTCCTTTATGCGACGACGCAGGAGCAGCTCGATTTGCTGCGCTTCCCGCTCGGCGGCCTCGACAAGGCCCAGACCCGCGCGCTCGCTGCCGAATTCGGCCTCGCCATCGCCGACAAGCCGGACAGCCAGGACATCTGCTTTGTTCCGAACGGCCGCTATGCCGAGGTGATCGAGCGTTTGAAGCCCGGCGCCGCCCGCCCCGGCGCCATCGTCCATCTCGACGGCCGCGTCCTCGGCGAGCACGAGGGCGTGCTGCGCTACACGGTCGGCCAGCGCAAGGGCCTCGGCATCAGCAGCGCCGAGCCGCTCTATGTCGTCGCGCTCGATGCCGAGAACGCCCGCGTCATCGTCGGCCCACGCGAGGCGCTGAGCGTTGCCTGCGTCGACCTGCGTGACCTCAACTGGATCGGCGACATCGCCCTCACCGATTTGCCGCCCGAGGGAATCGAGGTCGCCGTCCGCGTCCGCTCGACCCGCGCCCCGCGCGAGGCGCGCCTGCTCGCCGACGACAAGGGCGTCCATGTCCTCCTGGCGCAGGGCGAGGAGGGCGTCTCGCCCGGCCAGGCCTGCGTGATTTACGACCATGCCGACAGCGGAGCCCGCGTGCTCGGCGGCGGCGTCATCATGGCCAACCGGACGCCCCGTCCGGCGCCCCAGCCCGAGCCCGCCTACGCCACCACATGACGACGACGAACGGTCTCGACGCGCAAAAGCGCGTCTACGCGGTCTGGGCGAAATTCTACGACCGGATCTATCAGGGCCTGCTCGCCCGCGCCCAGCGCGAGGCGGTGGCGGCGGCCTGCGCCAGCGGCCGCGACATCCTCGAGATCGGCGTAGGCACCGGCCTGACCCTGCCCTATTTCGAGCGTGACAGGCAGGTCGTCGGCGCCGATCTGTCGCTCGACATGCTGCGCGTCGCCCGCGGCAAGGTGCTGAGCCAGGGGCTCGACCATGTCCGCGGGCTGATGGTGATGGACGCATGCCGGCTCGGCTTCGCCGACAAGTCCTTCGACGCGGTCACCGCCCAGTTCGTCATCACCCTCGTCCCCGATCCGGAGCAGGCATTGGCCGAGATGGACCGGGTGCTGCGTCCGGGCGGCGAGATCGTGATCTCCAGCCGCCTCGTCGATGATGGCGGCTTCGCCGCGCCGTTCTGGAAGGCGGTTGCGCCACTGGCGAAGGCGATCGGCTGGAGCAGCGATTTCAAGGTCTCGCGCCTGACCGACTGGGCTGCGAAAACCGGCCGCTACGAGACCCTCCATGTCGGCCAGGGCTATTTCAAGGTGGTCAGGCTGAGGAAGCTGAGCTGAACAGCACCATCAAGGCTTGACGCCGGCACCTGCCGCCCCCTATATCCGCGCCGTCGCGATTGACCGCCGTCCTTCGGCGCGTCGCCATCGGGGCGGGGTAGCTCAGCTGGTTAGAGCAGCGGAATCATAATCCGCGTGTCGGGGGTTCGAGTCCCTCTCCCGCTACCATTCTTTTCTTGAACTTCCGATCCCGTTCAAGACTTTGAAATCAACCGACTTTCGGAAAGCATCACGCGCCTGCGGACACTGTCCGAGGGGCCATTCATGGAGATCAGGCAAGCGATGGCGGCTCCCATCGCCAAGGCCGGCACTCTTCCGATCGTACAGAGCTTTATCGACAGCGCGATTTCGTCTGGATTTGTTACTGATGAAATGTCGAAAGCTCGCGGCATCGCCTGGATCACCGTTTCCGCGTCCACTAGGACGCGCGGTGATCTAGGCGACGGCGCAGCAAGCTAGGGCAGCGATTGCCCCTCGACCATCTCGCCGCCAGACCTGCCGCGACGCCAGGCGCCCGGGCTCGTGCCGGCGAGTTGCCGGAAGACCCGCGTGAAATGACTCTGGTCGCCGAAGCCGCACATCAAGGCGATGTCGGACAACGGCAGGTGCTGCTGAGACAAATGCTTTTTCGCCTCGGACACTCGCAGCTGCATCAGATAGCGGTGCGGCGCGACCCCCGTACTATGGCGGAAGGCACGGGCAAAGTGACTGGGCGTCAGCCGGCACTCGCTCGCCACCTGCGCGATGGTCAGATTGGACGCCAGGCGAGCCGTCATGATCTCCCTGGCGCGGCGCAGCTGCCAGGCGGCGAGTTGTCCGAACCGGGCGGACGGCTCGGTCTCGAGCCCGCCATAGGCCTGCGCGAAATAGGTCAGCAGACTGAGTGCGAACTGGTCGACCAGCAACTGGTTCGCGCCGGTGGCGACCGAGGCGTGAAGCAGGGCCTGCGAGAGGCCCCACAGGATCTCGTCGCGTGCGTCCCCCTCCCAGCGCAGGCTCGACGCCACCCGTCCGCCATGCTGTGCGGCGATCGTCGCGACGGCGTTCGACGGGACATAGAATTGCAGCGCGTCGAACCGCCCCTTGAACTGCCATTGCGGGTCTTCGCGGAGGTCGACGACATTCACCGATTTGGCGAGGAACTCGCCAAAGCGCTGCCTGCGGCCTCCCCTCCAGCACGCATGGCCTTCGAGATCGTCGATCTGGTAGAGAATCGAGAAGGCGCCCTCGTCAGGAGGCCGGCTGGTGCGCTCCCTGAAGCGACGCCCGCAGGAGAGCCGTGTCGCGGCCAGCCCGAGCTGCCCGTCGAGATGGAACTCAGCGACGATCTGCCCCTGCATCCCGAAATGATCGGCAATGCGCTGGCCGTAGAAACCGTTTGAATCGCACGCCGTCGGCAATCCCATAGCGCCACTCCAGACAAAACGAGCGCCTGCCAGTGCTGGCGGGCTTAACAGCCATTGCTCCTGAACTTCAATCCGCTTCGCTGCGACCAGCGACTGCTTGCGCCGTGACCACCTGCATATAATAATCGTGCACGACCGATGATTGCTAGGCGACCATAGTCGATAGCGCGGCGCCGAGAGAAGGACGCATGGCTGCCAAACCGCTGCTTGCCCGGGTGGCGCTCGTCGATCAGGTGACGGCGCTGCTGACCCAACGCATCCTCGACCGCGCCTATGCCCCCGGCGAAAGGCTCAACATCGATGCCCTGACGCGCGAGTTCGAGGTCAGCTCCTCGCCGATCCGCGAGGCGCTCACGCGGCTGGCCGCGCTCGGCCTCGTCGCCTCGACCTCGTTCTCCGGTTTTTCCGTGGCGCCCGAACCGCCCCGCGAATGGTTCGAGCAGCTCCGCGACTTCCGCATCCTCAACGAGGGCTGGGCCGCCAGGCAGCTCGCGCATATCCGGCAGGCCGAGCCGATCGCCACCATGCGCGCCAGCATCGAGGCGATGGAGCAGGAGTTGTCACGCATCGCGGCGAAGGACTGCGACTATGTCGGCGCCAGCCGGCTGGACGAGGCCTTCCACGGCGCGATGCTGTCGGCCTGCGGCAACGAGATCCTGGCCCAGGCCGTGCGCGGCCTGCACCCTCATCTGCACCATGCCCGGCTGTTCAACAGCCGCCCGCACGGCATCAAGCCAGTGCTCGACGAGCATCGCGCGATCCTGGAGGCGATCATTCAGGGCGATGAGGACGCGGCAGAGGCTGCCGTGACGCGCCACTTGACGATATCCTGGCAACGCTATTGCGACGATGCGGCGCTGCGGCCAACTGCAATTGCGGCGGCGTCCACGCCGGCCTCGCGGCACACTGCCGCCCCGTCCTCATGAGCGCTGGAAAGAGGCTTTAACGCGCAAAGCCGCGAGCGCATTTGCGCCCGCGGCAGCGGCACAGCTCAGTTGACGACCTTGGCGGCGTTCGGGCCGATAGTCTCGCCATGGGTGACGCGCTCGGGCGCGTTGTGGACCATGGTGTAGGCGTAGTCGACGCCCATGCCATAGGCACCGGAATGCTCTTTCACGATCGCCATCACGGCGTCGTAGGTGTCGCGATGGGCCCAGTCGCGCTGCCATTCGAGCAGGACCTGCTGCCAGGTCACCGGCACGCAGCCGGCCTGCACCATGCGGTCCATGGCGTATTTATGCGCGTCGCTGGAGGTGCCGCCCGAGGCGTCTGCCACCATGTAGATCTCGTAGCCGCCCTCCAGCATGGCGCAGAGCGCGAAGGTGGTGTTGCAGACCTCGGTCCAGAGCCCGGAGACCACGACCTTCTTGCGGCCGTTGGCGGCGAGCGCGTCGCGGACGTTCTGGTCGTCCCAGGAATTCATCGAGCTCCGCTCGAGGATCTTGTTCTCAGGAAAGACCGCCAGCAGCTCCGGATAGGTATGGCCGGAGAAGCTCGTGGTCTCGACCGTGGTGATCGTGGTCGGGATGTTGAAGGCCTTCGCCGCCTTGGCCAGGCCGACGACGTTGTTCTTCAGCACCTGGCGATCGATCGACTGCACGCCGAACGCCATCTGCGGCTGCTGGTCGATGAAGATCATCTGGCAATTCTTGGGGGTTAGGACTTCCTGGTACTTGGACATGGTGGTCTCCGGATGGATCTTCCGTTGGTCGACGGCGCCGGGCCGGCGCCAAGCATCGAGCCGCATTATCGCGGGCTGGATATTTCTCGGATTGTCGGTCTGCTGCGCGGGTTTGCGATTTTCGCGATCATTCCCCTCCCCTTAGAATGCGACCGTCGCCCAGCCGGCCGCGAAGGAGCCGGAAACGCCGCCAGCCCGCCGGATGCGGTCGCCGGGCTCATAGGCGACATAGGTTCCGCCCAGCGTCAGATGCTCGCTCGGGCTCCATTCCAGCGTGGTCGAGACCTGGTGGCCGAGATAGCGGCCAGCACCGCCCGCGGTGCGCGCGACCGGCGCGATCGTCGGGCCATAGAACGCGTCGGCCGTGTCCTGCTTCCAGAGCGGATTCCAGCCGACGGTCAGCTTGAGCGTCGGCAGCAGCGTCAACGTCAGGTTCGGCTGGATGTCGATCAGGTTGGCCGGACCGACGAGGTTGGCCTCGGAGAAATAGGGCAGCCGCGGGTAGAGCGGGTTGAAGGTGCCGAGCCTGCCGTCGCGCAGATTGCCGTCGCCGCTGATCGCGTCGGCGTTGAGCCCGAGGCGCGGCGAGAACGGCAAGTCCGCGAAGCTGTAGCCGACCACCGCCGAGACCATCCAGGCCTGGATGTCGGCGCGCCCGAACCGGCCGAACTGGTAGGCGCCCTCGACATTCCAGTCGAAGGCGCCGGCCTTGCCGAACAGCCTTGCGCCAACGGTGTGGCGATGCTCGTCAGCCGTGCCCTGGGCGAAGCGCGCGCTCTCGCGGTTCAGGCCGAGATAATAGAGGTCGGCCTTGAGGCCGGTTATGCCGGCAACTGGGCTCGTGCCATAGACGCCCCAGAAAACCTGGGCAGGGTCTGATCTGTCGTCGAACAGCCCCGCTTGCGGCGCGACCGGCCGCACCAGAAAGGTGTCGATGCGGGTATCCGGCGAGGCGATCCAGGCCGCGCGGACGCCGTCGAAGGCACGCCGGATATTCGGGCTGTCGCGCACCCCGATCAGGCGCGAGGAGCCGAAGCCCAGCTCCTGGCGCCCGCCTCGGACCATCAGGCTGCCGGCCGCGACGGGCAAGTTGAGCTCGCCATAGCCCTGCCGCAGGTCGAGCCGGTCAAGCTGCGTTCCCGGCGGCGTGCCCGCCCAGACCGGCGCTTGCCCGCTGACGACCTCGACGAAAGTACGCAGATACGGGCCGAGCCGCAGATCGGCCGAGAGGAAGGAGCGGATCAGCAGGCCATTATTATGGTCGGGCGCCGCCAAGCCGAAGACGGGGTGGCGTGAGAATTCCGGCCGGATTCGCACTTGTCCGCCGAGGCTGAGCGTGACCGCGCCGTCCGCCGTCAGCGGAATGTTCTTGAAGCGGTCGAACGGGTCTTTCTCCGACGCGCCATCGGGCTTGTCGGCCTGCGCCATGGCAACGCCTGCAAACCCCAGCGAGCACGCCCCCGCCAACGCGATGGCGCGCAAGCGCCTCATGACGTCGCCCCGGTCCCAGGCGCGGCTGGCGCATGTGGCGGCTCGACATGGAGGAAGTGTCGAACGACCGGTCCTTCCTCGCCGACATGGAAGCGCCTGACCTCGCCCTGCAGGTCGGCATCGGCCTTCGAGACCCGGCGATGCTGGCGCAGGTGCTCGGCCCAGGACGAGACCATGAACCACTCGACCAGCTTGTCCGGATCGGCGGTGTCCTCGGTGATGCCCCAGCCATAGGCGCCGTCGCGGCGCCGCTCAACCGAGAGCGCGTTAATCGCACGCAAGAAGGCCTCGCGATCGGGGGCCGGCACACGGTATTCGATCAGGATCAGCACCGGTCCGCGGTCGTTCTCGATGGCGGCGGCCGCGAGCGGCTCCGGCCAGTGATTGGAGGGAGCAAGGTCCGCCTCCCCCGCCGGCAGCTTGATCCGGTGCATCACAAGGCCGGCGACCAAGAGCGCGCCGGCACCGATCAGCAACGTCCCGCTAATGCCGGCGGCTTCCGCCACCGCGCCCCAGCCGAGGCTGCCGGCGGTCATCGCGCCGTTGAACACGGTGAGGTAGACGGCAAGCGCCCGCCCGCGCACCCAGTTCGGCAGAATCGCCTGGGCGACGCCGTTCAGCGTGGTCAGCGCCACGATCCAGGCAGCGCCGAGCAGCAGCAGGATGACGAGGGCGAGCCATTGCGGCGGGCGGAGCGTCAGCGCCGCCATCACCGCGGCAGTGACGACGGCCGAGAGCAGCAGCAGCCCATCGGCATCGAGATGGGCGCGCAGGCGCGGCAGCAGCACGGCGCCGCCGATCGCCCCGGCCCCGACCGCCCCGAGCAGGATGCCATAGAAACCGGCGCCGCCGCCGAGCAGGTTGCGCGCCACCAGCGGCAGCAGCGCCCAGACGGCGCTGGCGCAGGCGAAGAAGATCGCCGCGCGCAACAGTACAACATGCAGCTCACGGCTGGCCCTAGCATAGCGCAGCCCGGCCCGGAAAGCGCCGGAGAAGCGCTCGCTCAGTGCATCGTCCGCGCCTTGCGGGCGCCGCCACCAGAGCAGCGCGCCGATGACGATGACATAGCTCAACACGTCGGCGCCATAGGTGAACCCGGCGCCGAAGGCGGCGAGGATCAGGCCCCCCAGAGCCGGGCCGATGGCGCGCGAGATGTTGATGCCGAGCGAGTTGAGGGCGACCGCGCTCTTCAGCTCCGCCTTGCCGACCAGCTCGGGCACGATCGCCTGCCAGGTCGGCGCCATCAGCGCCGCGCCGACGCCGCCGAGAAAGGTCAGCCCGACCAGCGCCGGCACGCTGAGCTGGCCGAGGCTCGCCAGCGCCATCAGGCAGAGGCTGACGCAGCCGAGCAGGATCTGGATGGCGATCAGGAACTTGCGCCGGTCGAGGATGTCGGAGAGCACGCCGGCGGGGATCGCCAGCAGGAAGATCGGCAACGTCGCCGCCGCCTGGACCAGCGCCACCGCGGCGGGCGCGCCGGAGAGGTCGGTCACCAGCCAGGCGCTGGCGACGTCGCGCATGAACGAGCCGATATTGCCGATGATCGTCGCCGCCCAGAGCACGGCGAAGACCTTCTGGCGCAGCGGCGCGAAACTCGAATTCGGAGGTTGCGGCGGGGCTTCGCTCATCGGCTCACGCCTTCTTCCGGGTGAGATCGTCCAGCGCCACCAGCAGGAAGCCGCCGATCAGGCCGAGATGCTCGAAGAAGCTGTTCGTCGCCATCATCCGCCCTTGGCCCTCCGGCAGCTCCCAGAAGCGGATGGCGATGAAGGTCGCGACCAAAGTGAAGCCGGCGAGCGCCAGCGCGGCGAGCCAGCGCCAACGCCCGGTCAGGATCATCGCGGTCGCGACCAACTCGAAGACGATCACGCCGACCGCGAAGAGCGGCGCCGGCGTCAGGCCGAAATGCGTCATCTCGGCGAGCGCGCCGGGAAAATCGAGGATCTTGGTGATCGGCCCCTGGATATAGGCGGCGCAGAGCAGGAGCAGCGCGAACCAACGCAAGGCACCGGCGATCGGCCCGGATGAATTGGCCCCGGCCATATCAGACCGCCCAGCAGGCGCAGCCGAGCGCGCCCCAGAAGCTTCTGAGATCGGCGACCGGCAGCTTGCTCGACCACGCGCCCGCATGATCGTGGCCATGGACGCCGCAGGAACTGGCGCAGCCGCAGTTATTGAGCGCCGCGCGCCTCAGCGAGTTCTTGCCGGCGCCATCGGGCTCGCCCCAGGCGCCATAGCCCTTAAACGTCCGGACTGGCGACCAGTCGGGCATGGCTGGCGGCGGGGCGCTCTGGTCAGCGCTGGCGAAGTCGCGTGCACCGTAGACAATCTTGCCGCCGACCACGGTGAGGTCAGCGGTGATGAACGAGATCTCGTCCTCGGGACAGGCGAAGAAGTCGCGATCGGGCACGATCAGATCGGCGAACTGGCCGACGGCGATCTGGCCCTTCTTGCCCTCCTCGTTCGAGAACCAGGTCACCTTCTCGGTCAGCATCCGCAGCGCCGTCTCGCGGTCGAGACAGTTGCGCTGCGGCGTGATGCGCAGGCCACCGACGGTCTTGCCGGTGACCATCCAGGCGAGCGAGACCCAGGGGTTGTAGGAGGCGACGCGGGTCGCATCGGTGCCGGCCGAGGTCTTGACGCCCTTCTCGAGCATCCGCGCCACCGGCGGCGTCGCCTCGGCGGCGGCCGCGCCATAGCGCTCGACGAAATACTCGCCCTGATAGGCCATGCGGTGCTGCACTGCGACCCCGCCGCCGAGCGCCGCGATGCGGTCGATCGAGCGCTCCGAGATGGTCTCGGCGTGGTCGAAGAACCAGTTCAGCCCCTTCAGGGGCACGTCCTTGTCGACCTTCTCGAAGACGTCGAGGGCGCGCGAGATCGTCTCGTCATAGGTCGCGTGCATCCGCCAGGGCCAGCGGTTCTCGGCAAGGATGCGCACGACGCCTTCGAGATCGCCCTCCATCTCGGGCGGCATGTCGGGGCGCGGCTCGCGGAAATCCTCGAAATCGGCGGCGGAGAAGACCAGCATCTCGCCAGCGCCGTTATGCCGGAAATAGTCGCTGCCCTGCTTGTACTTCGAGGTCTTCGTCCAGTTGAGGAAGTCGTCCTTCTCCTGCTTCGGCTTCTGCGTGAACAGGTTATAGGCGAGCCGGATGGTCATTTGCCCGTCATCGGCGAGCTTCTGGATGACGGCGTAATCATCAGGGTAGTTCTGGTAACCGCCGCCGGCATCGATCGCGCCGGTGACGCCGAGCCGGTTGAGCTCGCGCATGAAATGCCGGGTCGAGTTGATCTGGTAGTCGAGCGGGAGCTTCGGCCCCTTCGCCAGGGTCGCATAGAGGATGTTGGCGTTGGGCCTGGCCAGCAGCAGCCCGGTCGGGTTGCCGTTGGCGTCGCGGGTGATCTCGCCGCCGGGCGGCTGCGGCGTGTCCCTGCCATAGCCTACCGCGCGCAAGGCCGCGCCGTTCAGCAGCGCCCGGTCGTAGAGATGCAGGATGAAGACCGGCGTGTCGGGGGCGACGGCGTTGAGCTCCTCGATCGTCGGCAGACGCTTCTCGGCGAATTGATGCTCGGTGAAGCCGCCGACGACGCGCACCCATTGCGGCGGCGGCGTCACCGCGACCTGGCGCTTGAGCATGTTCATCGCATCGGCCAGCGAGCGCACCCCGTCCCAGCGCAGCTCCATGTTGAAGTTGAGGCCACCGCGAATGATGTGCAGGTGATTGTCGATCAGGCCAGGCAGCGCGCTACGGCCCTTGAGGTCGATGATCCTGGTGTTCGGCCCGGCATGGGCCATGACCTCGGCCTCAGTGCCGACGGCAATGAAGCTGCCGTCCTTGACCGCGACGGCGCTCGCGGTCGGCTTGCTGCGGTCCAGCGTCGTGAACCGGCCATTGCTGAAGATGAGATCGGCAATCATCGGCTGGGCTCCGGACGGCTGGGGCTGGCGCTGGGCCAGGGCTGAGGAGGCAAGGCCGGGCAAGGCCAGGCCGCCGAGGATGGTACGCCGGGTCGGCATCAGGTGCGCTCCCTTTCCGTGTCCGCGACCGCTTCGACCGAGGGTTTGCCGCCGCGGGGCAGATGGCCGAAGACATGCGGCTTGACGTGGTGCTGCCAGGACTGCGCCGCCGGCTCCTTCGCCCAGATGGCGCGCAGGAGCGGCGGCAATTGCTCGCCGACCAGGATGCCAAGCAGCCCGACCAGCGCCACGATCGGCGGCGCCGGCGAGCGCACATTGATCAGGCTGTAGATCACCCCGACCAGCAGGCCGGCGCCGAGCGACAGGAGGTAGAGCTTCATTGTCGAACACACCTCCCCTGGCCCGGAGGACCAGCATGCCGCGGCAAGCTGGCCGCCGGGCCGGTGGATGTCTTGTCCGATTTGCCGATCCTTTGCCGAAATTCGCGGAGGTGAACCCAGGAGCCTCGCGGCAGACCCTTCCCGCCTCAGTACGCCTCCCGCGTCGACCCCCGCACGATCAGCTCGGCCGGCATCAGCGTCACCGACGCTTCGGCATCCGGATCGGCAAGCCGCTCCAACAGCCGCCGCGCCGCCGCCTGCCCCATCTCGGCATGGGCGATCCGCACCGTCGTCAGCGGCGGATCGACCATGTCGATCAACGGCATGTCGTTGTGGCCGACGATCGAGATGTCCCGCGGGCAGGACAGCCCGCGCCGCTTCAGTTCCAGATAAGCGCCGAGCGCGAGCAGGTCGTTGCTGGCCGCGATCGCGGTCAGGCCGGCCTCGGCATCGAGCAGCGCAGCCGTCGCCGCCTGTCCCTCCGCGCGGCTATAGGCCTTGGCGACGGTGATCGCGGACGAATCGAGCCCGGCCGCGCGCATCGCCTGCTCGAAGCCCTCACGGCGCAGGATACCGGTCGAGAGCCCTTCGGGGCCGGCCAGATGTCCGATCCGGCGGTGGCCGAGGCTGGCGAGGTGCTCGACCGCGACCCGCATGCCGCAGATATCGTCGGAGACGACGGTCGCAGCCCGGGGATGGTCCTCGGCGCGGTTGACCAGCACGGTCGGCACGCTCGCTTCGAGGCAAACGGTGAGGACCGGATCGCTGCGCCGGGCGGTGGCGAGCACCAGCCCGTCGACGCGCCGCGCGATCAATTCCTCGACGATGGCGATCTCGCGCGCCTCGTCGGCGCCCCCCTCGGCGACCAGCATCGAATAGCCCTCGCGCGCCAGCGCAGCGCCGACGCCGTCGAGGATGGGCGCGAAGACCGGATTGGCGAGATCGGGCAGCACGACGCCGACCAGGCGCGAGCGCCCGGTGCGCAGGGAGGCGGCGATCGCATCGCGCCGGTAGCCCTGCCGCATTGCCTCCGCCCGCACCTTCTCGACGACCTCCTGCGAAATCCGGTGCGCCTGCGTCGGGTCGAGGGCGCGCGCCGCCGTTGACCGATGCACGCCCGCCGCCTCGGCGATCGACTGTAGGGTCGCGCTGCGCGCAGCGGCTGATGCTGCTGATTTCATTGAGATTCCAAGATCCGAACCACGAGCCGCAACAAATCATGTTTCAGCTCGCTTGACAACGTGCAATCGATCGCATAACTCTTTGTGCAATCGATCGCACAATTATAGCGACGGAGGAAACGACCATGGCAGCACAGGCCGCAGCCCTGGGAGCGGAGCCGAAGCTCCGCTCCCACATCATCGAGGATCAGGACGACGTGACGCCGGTGGTGCTCGACGCGATGTCGCGGGCGCCGAATGCACGGCTCAGGGAGGTGATGGCCTCCTTCGTCCGGCATATGCATGCCTTTGCCCGAGAGGTTCGGCTGACGGAGGAGGAGTTCGAGTTCGGCCTCGACGCTCTCAACCGCATCGGCCAGGCAACCAATGACAGCCACAACGAGGCCGTGCTGTTCTCCGACGTGATCGGCTTCTCGACGCTGGTCTGCCTGTTGAACAACGGCCAGAACGGCGCGACCGAGACCGCCGCGGCCCTGCTCGGCCCATTCTGGCGGATGCATTCGCCGGCGACCGCCAATGGCGGCTCGATCATCCGCTCGCAGACACCGGGCCCCGCTCTCTTCGCCAATTGCCAATTCACCGATCCCCAGGGGCGCCCGCTCGCCGGCGTCGAGGTCGATATCTGGCAGGCTTCTCCCGTCGGGCTCTACGAGAACCAGGATCCGAGCCAGGCTGAGATGAACCTGCGCGGCAAGTTCACCACCGACGCCACCGGCTGCATCGCCTTCCGCTCAGTGAAGCCGGCCGGCTATCCGGTGCCGACCGACGGCCCCGCGGGCGAGTTGCTGCGCGCCCAGCAGCGCCATCCCTACCGGCCGGCGCATCTGCACTTCCTCGGCTACAAGCCCGGCTACAAGACCCTGATCACCCAGGTCTTCGTCGATGACGACCAGCATCTGGAAAGCGACGTCGTCTTCGGCGTGACCCGCCATCTCATCGGCGATTTCCGGCTGGGCGAAGGCCCCGCGCCCGAGCCCGATGTCGAGGGGCCCTGGTACCTGTTCGACTACGTCTTCGTGATGGAGCCCGGCGAAGCCAAGCTGCCGGTGCCCCCGATCCGCTGACCCCTTTCGATCCGCCGCCTACTTCGCCCCTTTCAAAGACAGGGACAGCCATGTCTTCTTTCGCCCAGCCGGCCACCGCCGCCTCGCCCCGCAGCCGCTATCCGCGTTCCCTTGCTGGCAAGGTCGCCCTCGTCGTCGGCGGCGCCGGCGCGATCGGCGCCGCCACCAGCCGCATGCTCGCCGCCGCCGGCGCGACCATCGCCGTCACCCATCTCGACAGCGAGCGCGACACGCAGGCGGCCAAGGCGCTGATCGCCGAGCTCGGCGACGGACACGCCGCCTTGGTCGCCGACGTCGCCGACACCCCTTCGCTGATCGCCCTGCGCGAGGCCGTCCAGGCCCGCTATGGCCGGCTCGACATCCTGATCAATGCCGCCGGCTACACCAAGCCGGTGCCGCATGCCGATCTCGACGCGCTCACCGACGAGCTGATCGACCGGATGCTGCAGGTCAACTGGCGTGGCCAGTTCGCGACCATCCGTACTTTCGCTCCGATGCTCAAGGCCTCGGGCGACGGGCTGGTGGTCTCGATTTCCTCGATCGCCGCCTTCACCGCGGTCGGCTCCTCGATTGCCTATTGCGCTGCCAAGGCCGGCATCGACGTGATGACCAAGGCGCTGGCCCGGGTGCTGGCGCCGGAAGTGCGGGTCCTCGCCGTCTCCCCAGGCGTGGTCGACACCGAATTCGTCCCCGGCCGCGGCGCCGATTTCAACGACAAGGTCAGCGCCTCGACGCCGCTGAAGCGCATCGGCGAGGCCGAGGACATCGCCGCCGCCATCACCGCCTGCGCCACCATGCTCGGCTATTCGACCGGACATATCGTCCAGGTCGATGGCGGCCGCGCGCTCTGAGCGAGAGAACCAGCATGCGCGCCCCGCTCCCCAAGGTCTTCATCACCTGCGCGATCACCGGCAACCTGACCAAGCCGGAGCAGAGCCCGCATCTGCCGATCACGCCGCAGCAGATCGCCGAATCGGCGCTCGAAGCGGCAGAGGCCGGCGCCGCGATCGCCCATATCCATGTCCGCGATCCCGGTACCGGCCGGCCCTCGATGGAGCTTGCGCTTTATCGCGAGGTGGTCGAGCGCATCCGTGCCGGCAATCCCGAGCTGATCATCAACCTGACCACGGGTCCGGGCGGGCGCTTCGTGCCTTCCGAGCAGGACCCGAAGCTCGCTGGCCCCGGCACGACGCTGATGGTGCCGGAAGAGCGCGTCTCCCATGTCGCGGCGCTGAAGCCCGATATCTGCACGCTCGACCTCAACACCATGAACTCCGGCGGCGAGGTCGTGATCAACACGCCCGCCAATGTCCGCCGCATGGCCAAGGTCATCGCGGAGGCCGGCGTGCGCCCCGAGATCGAACTGTTCGACTCCGGCGACATTGCCCTGCTGAACGACCTGATCAAGGACGGCACGCTGCAGCAGAGGCCCCTCACCTCCTTCGTGATGGGCGTCCGCTACGGCTTCCAGCCCTCGCCCGAGACGGTGCTCTATGCCCGGGGGCTCCTGCCGGAAGGTGCACTGTTCACCGCCATCGGCATCGGCCGCTCGGCCTTCCAGAGCGTGGCGCTGTCATATCTTGCCGGCGGCCATGTCCGCGTCGGGCTGGAGGATGGGGTCTACATCGACCACGGCGTGCTCGCGCCCTCCAACGCGGCGCTGGTCGAAAAGGCCCGGCGCGTCGTCGAGGATCTCGGTGGCGCGATCGCGACCCCGCAGGAAGCCCGCGCCCTGATCGGCCTGCCCGCCTGCGCCCCTGCGGCCAAGCACGTCGCGTGACCTCTTCAATCAGGATCGAACCGCCATGTCCCTCGCTCCCGACACCGTCAGCCTTAAAGCCGACGCCCCGCTCGATGAGCCGCTGACCGTGCGCGGCCTGCGCCTCCACGCCAAGGCTGCGAGCTACGAAGAGATCGCGCTGCCGATCGAGGAGCGGCCGCTGCGCCCGCTCGCTGCCGGTGAAGTGCTGGTCGAGGTCCAGGCCGCGGCGGTCAACCCGTCCGATGCCAAGGCCGCGACCGGGCTGATGCCCTATGCCGTCTTCCCCCGCACCCCCGGCCGCGACTTCGCCGGCACCGTCGTAGCCGGTCCCGCAGCGCTGATCGGCAAGCAGGTCTTCGGCTCCTCCGGCGACCTCGGCATCCGCCAGGACGGCGCCCAGGCGAGCCATCTGATCGTCGAGGCCGAGGCCGTCGTCGCGATTCCAGCCGGAGTGAGCGTCGAGGAAGCAGCCGGGATCGGCGTGCCCTTCGTCACCGCTTGGGAGGGCCTGCGCCGCGCCGGCCTGCCGCAACCGGGCGAGACCGTGCTGATCCTCGGCCTCAACGGCAAGGTCGGTCAGGCGGCCGCGCAGATCGCCAGCTGGCGCGGCGCCAAGGTCATCGGCGTCGTGCGCCGCGAGGAACCCTATGCTGGCCATGCCAGCGCGCCGGTCGAGGTGATTTCCGCCGCCGATACCGACGTCCCGGCAAGGGTTCGCGAGCTGACCGGCGGCAAGGGCGCCGACATCGTCTTCAACACGGTCGGCGACCCCTTCTACGAGATCGGCCAGAAATCCATGGCCGTCGGCGGCCGGGCGATCTTCATCGCGGCGATCGACCGCTTCGTCACCTTCGACATCCTGGCCTTCTACAAGGGCCGCCACACCTATGTCGGCATCGACACGATCGCGCTGAGCTCGATCGAGACCGGCGCGATCCTGCGCGACCTCGCCCCGGGTTTCGCCGGCGGCTTCCTGAAACCCTTTCCGATCAAGCCGAGCGCGATCTATCCGCTCGCCGACGCCCACGCCGCCTATCAGGCCGTGATGGGCTCGTCGCGCGACCGTGTCGTGCTGGTGCCGGGAGCCTGACGCCATGCATGTCGTCCGCTTCGACGAAGCCCCGTCCTATGACGCTCCCGGCCATGCGCTGATGCAGATGGTGCGCGTGCAAGGCCGCGAGGCCGGCCCGACCGACACGGTCTGGCTCGGCGTCTCCACCATAGCGCCCGGCGGCGGCACGACGCTCGACGCCTCCGGCGTCGAGAAGCTCTACGTCGTGCTCGACGGCACGGTCACCGTCTCGAACGGCCAGGACAAGGTCAGCCTGGGTCGCTGGGATTCCTGCCGGATCGCCCCCGGCGAGGGGCGCCAGCTCAGCAACGACACCGACAAGGAGGCGTCGATCCTGCTCATCATGCCGCTCCCGCCGGCATCGGCGTGATCCCCTCATAAACACCAAGGGAGGTAGCTATGAACCGTCGTCGACTTCTGACTGCTGCTCTTCTTGCCACGGCTATGGTGGCCACACCGATCTCCGCCCGGGCGCAGTCGTCCGACCCTGCATCGTCTTATCCGAGTCAGCTGGTCCGCATCGTGGTGCCATTCTCCGCCGGCAGCATGACCGACATCCTGGCGCGCGCCCTCGCCGAAAAGCTCACCGCGAAATGGAAGCAGCAGGTGATCGTCGAGAACAGGTCCGGCATTGCGGGAACGGCGAACGTCGCAAAGGGGCCGGCCGACGGCCACACGATCATGCTGACGTCGAACGGGCACGCCGTCATCAGCGCCATGAACCGGAACCTGAACTTCGACCCGCTGAACGATTTCGTCGGCGTGACGCAGGTCGCGACGATGCCGTCGATCCTGGTCGTCCCGCCTGACGCGCCGACAAGGACGCTGAAGGATCTGATCGAGGCGGCGAAGGCGAAGCCCGGCGCGCTCAACTATAGCTCCGCCGGCCTCGGCAGCGCGACCAACATCGCAGCCGAACTCCTACGGCAGACGGCGCGGTTCGAGATCGTCCATGTCCCCTATAAGGGCATGCCCGACGCCCAGACCGCCATCATGCGCAGCGATGCGGCGATGGGCTTCACCTTCTTCAATGTCGGCGGCGATCTGATACAGGCCGGCAAGATGCGCGCCGTGGCCGTCACCGGCGCCAAGCGCATGGCACAGCTTCCCGATGTTCCGACATTCGCCGAAGCCGGCCTGCCCGATTTCGTCTACGACGCCTGGTTCGGTGTCCTGGCGCCGGCGGCGACACCCAAGACGATCGTCGCAAAGATCGCGCAGGACATCGCCGAGGCCGTGCAGGCGCCCGGCGTGAAGGAGCGCTTCGCAGCACAGGGCGTCGAACTTGCGTCCTCGTCGCCGGCGACGTTCGACGGTGTCCTCCGGAGCGATGCCGAGCGCTATGCCAAGCTGTACCCGAAGAGCCAGGGCAACTGAGCGAGCGCCTTGCGCCGACACCCGGGCCTGCCGGGCAACGGCTCTGATGACAACGCTACGACAGGCCAGATAGCGCGGTGCCGCGAAGCCGCCCTCCCGAACAACCTAACCTTCCAGAGTGCTTCGCGCCCGCCGCTATCGGCCGGGTGAGGGAGCCCCTTGCCCCAACGAGGGCCATGATGGCCATCGCTGCTGTGAAGACCAAGGGCGCGAGGAAGCCCCTCTATAAGGTCCTCTACGTCCAGGTGCTGATCGCGATCGTCCTTGCGATCGTGCTCGGCCATTTCTGGCCGGCCCTCGGCGTCGAGATGAAGCCGCTCGGCGACGGCTTCATCAAGCTAATCAAGATGGTGATCGCGCTGATCATCTTCTGTACCGTCGTCTCCGGCATCGCCGGCATGAACGACATGAAGAAGGTCGGCCGGGTCGGCGGCAAGGCGCTGCTCTATTTCGAGGTGGTCTCGACGCTGGCGCTGGCCATCGGCCTCGTCGTCGCCAATCTCATCAGGCCCGGCGCCGGCTTCAATCCTTCGGCTCTCGACGCCAAGGCGGTCCAGGCCTATGCCGGCAAGGCCGCCGAGCAGTCGGTGACCGAATTCCTGCTCAACATCATCCCCAACACCATCGTCGACGCCTTCGCCAAGGGCGACATCCTTCCCGTGGTGATGATCTCGATCCTGCTCGGCTATGTGCTCTCGCATCTCGGCGAGCGCGCCCGGCCCGTCCGCGACGTCATCGACGCTGGCGCGCATCTCGTCTTCGGCGCGATCAACGTCATCATGAGGCTCGCCCCGATCGGCGCCTTCGGCGCCATGGCCTTCACCATCGGCCGCTACGGCATCGGCTCGCTCGGTCCGCTCGCCTTGCTGATCGCGACCTTCTACCTGACCAGCCTGATCTTCGTGCTCGGCGTGCTCACCGGCGTCGCCAGCACGCCGGAGCAGTTCACCGCAACGTTGAAGAGCGAGCAGAAGAAATGGGCGAAGCTGGTGACCCAGCGCAAGCTGAAGCTCGAGTGACGACCCGTCGCGCCAGCCTATGACGCAGCCGCTCGGCGCTCGGCGCTCGGCGCTCGGCGCTCGGCCAGGACGACGAACGAGGCTCCGCGGGCAAGGGAAACCTTGCCCGCAATGGAGTTCATGAAGAGCGGGGAGCGAGGATCATGGACGGTTCCTTCACCTATAACAGCCTGCCGGTCCGCGTCGTCTTCGGCCGGGGCACGCTCTCGACCGTGGGCGAAGAGGCCGAGCGCCTGGGTGCGAAGCGTGCTCTGGTCCTGACCACGCCGCAGCAGGAAGCCGAAGGCCGGCGCCTCGGCGCGCAGCTGGGCAATCTGTTCGCCGGCGTCCACGCCCATGCGACGATGCACACGCCCACCGACGTCACCGAGGCCGCGATGGCGGAGCTGGAGAGGGCGGGAGCCGATCTCGTCGTCTCGCTGGGTGGCGGCTCCAGCATCGGGCTCGGCAAGGCGCTGGCGCTGCGCAGCGGCGTGAACCAGCTCTGCATCCCCACCACCTATGCCGGCTCCGAGATGACCCCGATCCTCGGCGAGACCAAGGACGGGCTGAAGACCACCCTGCGCTCGCGCGATGTGCTGCCGGAGACGGTGATCTACGATGTCGACCTGACCTTCAGCCTGCCGCCGGCTTTCTCGGCGGCTTCGGGGCTGAATGCCATGGCCCATGCGGTCGAGACGCTGTACGCGCAGGACCGCAACCCGATCGTCTCGCTGATGGCGGAAGAAGGCATCCGCGCCTTGGCGCAGGCGCTGCCGGCGATCACCGCCGACCCCGCCGATGCCGAAGCACGGAGCAATGCGCTCTATGGCGCCTGGCTCTGCGGCACCTGCCTCGGCTCGGTCGGGATGGCGCTGCACCACAAGCTCTGCCACACGCTCGGCGGCTCGTTCGACCTGCCGCATGCGCAGACCCATGCGATCGTCCTGCCCCATGCCGTCGCCTACAATGCCGCGGCCGCTCCCGAGGCCATGGCGGCGATCCGCCGGGCGCTCGGCGCCGACGATGCGGCGCTCGGCCTCTTCGACCTGCTCGGGCGGCTCGGCCTGCCGCGGGCGCTGGCCCAGATCGGCATGCCGCAGGACGGCGTCGAACGGGCCGCCGATATCGCCGTCGAAAAGCCGTACTGGAACCCGCGTCCGATCGAGCCCGACGCGATCCGCGACCTGCTGGCGCGCGCCTATGCCGGCGAGCGCCCGGGGCAACGGCGCCTGTAGCGCCGAGCCAGCTCACGAGAAGACAGCGCCAAGCTCATCCATCGATTTGAAAACAAGGATCGGAGTTCGGGAGGCCGCAGCCGAACGTAGTTTTGCTCACGAGGACTGAGCAAGGAGCTAAAGCTATGAACCTCACGATCATCAAGGATGCGGCACTGGTTTCGCCCGAAGCCGAACCGGTCGATATTCTTCTTCACGCCACGGCCGACACCGAGCTCGGCAAGGTGCTGATCGCCCGCAGCTTGAAAGGAGTCTGCGCCATCCTGATCGGCGACAGCGCCGAGGACCTGGTCATGGATCTCGCCGATCGCTTCCCCGGGGCCACGCTCATCGTCAGCGAAGCCGCGATCCAGTACGAGCTGGCCAGGGTGCGTCGCTACATCGAAAGCCCCGCAGCGGGCCTGCATCTCACGCTCGATCTGCGCGGGACGCCTTTTCAGCGCCGCGTCTGGGAGAAGCTGCAAGCGATCCCGGTCGGCCGGACGGTGAGCTACCAGGAATTGGCCCGCTGGATCAGCCCGCTTGCCAATCCCCGCTCGGTCGGCCGCGCCTGTGCGGCCAATCCGATCGCGCTGGCCATTCCCTGCCACCGCGTCGTGCGCAGCAACGGCGATCTGGCCGGCTATCGCTGGGGCATCGAGCGCAAGCGCGTTCTCATCCAGAAGGAAGCCATGGCATGAACGCGAAAGCTGCCACGCTTACCTCGGTCTCCGCGGAGAATTCCGCGGAGACGCGGGTCGCCGTCTATGACTGGAAGGCGCTCGCCGGCGAGCTCGACGGCTTCGGCTGCGCCGTCCTTCCGAAACTGCTGACGCCGGAAGAGTGTCGCCAGGTCGCTGCTCTCTATGCCGAGGAAAGCCATTTCCGCAGCCACATCATCATGGCGCGGCACGGCTTCGGCAAAGGCGAGTATCGCTACTTCAGATACCCGCTCCCCGATCTCCTCGGGAGCCTGCGGACGGCGCTCTATCCGCGTCTGGCTGATGTCGCCAACGCCTGGAACCTGCGCATGGGGATCGATGAGCGCTATCCCGACGAGCACGCCTCGTTCTTGCAGGCATGCCATGACGCCGGGCAGACGCGGCCGACACCGCTGCTCCTTCAGTATGTTCCGGACGACTTCAACTGCCTGCACCAGGATCTCTATGGCGACCTCGCCTTTCCGATCCAGGTCGCCATCCTGCTCTCCGAGCCCGGCCGCGACTTCACTGGCGGCGAATTCGCCCTGACCGAGCAGCGACCGCGCATGCAGAGCCGCGTCGAGGTCGTGCCTTTGCGGCAGGGCGATGCCGTCGCCTTCGCCGTCCACAACCGGCCTGTGCAGGGCTCGAAGGGGAACTACCGTGTGAACCTGCGCCATGGCGTCAGCCGAATCCGTTCCGGCATGCGCCACACGGTCGGCATCATCTTCCACGACGCGCGCTAGCAGCCCGCGCCTGGGGCCGGGCAGTCCCACGCCTTCAAGACCGCGGCGTTCCAGATGCCGCGGCGAGGCCTCCCAGATCGCTCGTCCGGTCGATCGCGACGAGCGCGAGCTCAGATGCCCAGATAGGCTTCGCGGATGCGCGGATCGGCGATCAGCTCTTCGGCCGTGCCGCTGATGCCGATGCGGCCGGTCTCCATGACATAGCCACGATCGGCGATCCGCAGCGCCGCATAGGCGTTCTGCTCGACCAGCAGCACGGTGACCCCCAGCGACTTCAGGTTTTTCACGACGTCGAAGATCTGCGCCACCAGGATCGGCGCCAGCCCCATGCTCGGTTCGTCGAGCAAGAGGCAGGCGGGCCGCGCCATCAAGGCGCGACCGATCGCCAGCATCTGCTGCTGACCGCCGGAGAGCCCGCCGGCCGGCAGGTTGCGCTTCTCCTTCAGGATCGGGAACATCGCGAAGGCGTCCGCCATGTCGCGCTCGACGCGCTCGTCGGCAAAGAGATAGGCGCCCAGCCGCAGATTCTCCTCGACCGTCAGATTGGTGAAGATCAGCCGGCCTTCCGGCGATTGCGAGAGGCCTAAGGCCACACGGCGATGCGCCGGGATCGCCTTCAGCGCCTCGCCGCGGAAGATGATCGCGCCGCCGCTCGCCGGCTGGACGCCGGAGATGCAGCGCAGCAGCGTCGTCTTGCCGGCGCCGTTGGCGCCGACCACGGTGACGATCTCGCCCGAGCCGACCTCGAGATCGACGCCGTGCAGGACCTCGATGCGGCCATAGCGCGAGCGCAGGCCCTCAACCGACAGCATCGCCCGCCTCCGTCGCTTGCGTGCCGAGATAGGCCTCGATCACCTTGGGATCGCGCGAGACGGCGGCCGGCGCGCCCTCGGCGATCTTCTCGCCGCGATCGAGCACGACGATGTGCTTGGAAATACGCATCACCATCTTCATGTCGTGCTCGACCAGCAGGATGGCGACGCCGGACTTGGCGACCTCGGCGATCAGGTGGTCGATCTCCTCGGTCTCGACCGCATTGCAGCCGGCGGCCGGCTCGTCGAGCAAGAGGATGCGCGGTTCCAGCGCCAGAGCGCGCGCGATCTCCAAGCGCTTCAGCGCGCCATAGGAGAGCGAGGAGGCCTCCCGCTCGGCAGCGCGTCCCAAGCCGACACGCTCCAGAAGCTCGCTCGCGCGGGCTTTGGCCACAGCACTGCGGCGGCGCGAGGAAGGCAGGCTGAGGAGATCGCCGAGGACCGGCCCGCGCTCCTTGAGGTGGCAGCCGGTCATGGCGTTCTCCAGCACGCTCATGCGCTGGAAGATCTGCAGGTTCTGGAAGGTGCGCGACAGCCCGCGCTCGGCCAGCCGGTTCGGCGCCAGGCCGGTGACGTCCTGCCCGTCCAGCGCGATCCTGCCGCGCTGCGGCTGGTAGACGCCAGAGATCATGTTGAACAATGTGGTCTTGCCGGCGCCGTTGGGACCGATCACCGAGACGATCTCACCCGGCGAGACCGAAAAGCCGACATCGTTGACCGCGCGCAGGCCGCCGAAATCGATGCCGAGACCCTCGACCGAGAGGAGTGCCATCAACCCCTCCCCTTCAGGCGCCGCATGATCGAGGGCAGCAGCCCGTCGCGCATGAAGATCATCACCAGCATCATGATCAGGCCGAGGATGAGGTTCTCGTATTGCTGCAGCACAGTCAGCGCCTGCGGCAGCAGGGTCAGCGTCGCCGCGCCGAGGATGGCGCCCGGCACCGAGCCGACGCCGCCGAACACCGTCATCGTCACCAGCTCGACCGAATGCAGGAAGCCGGCGACATCAGGCGTGATGAATCGGTTCATCAGCGCCAGCAGCGAGCCGGAGAGCGAGGCGTAGACGGCCGAGATCACGAAGGCCGAAAGCTTCAGCCGGGCGACGTCGACGCCAACCGTACGGGCCGCGACCTCGGAATCATGGAGGGCGCGCAGCGCCCGGCCCGAGGGGCTGTCCTGCAGGTTCAGCGCGATCCAGGCGCCGGCGAGCATGGAAAGGCCGGTGGCAGCGTACCAGAACTGGGCGTTGCTCAAGCTGACGCCGATCGCAGCGAGTGCGCTGCGCAGGCCGAGTTCAGCAACCTCGCGCCCATCCGGCCCACCGGTGATCTTCGCCTCATTGGCGAGCACCATCGAGACGAGGATGCCGAAGCCGAGCGTGGCGACGGCGAGGTAATAGCCCTTGAGCCGCAGGATCGGCCGGCCGATCAGCCAGGCGACGCCGCCCGACAGCACCGCGCCAAGCATCATGGCGAGCCCGGGATGCAGGCCGAGATAGCCCGGCGCCAGCGCACAGGCATAGGCGCCTATCCCGGCAAAGCCCGCATGGCCGAGGCTGATCTGGCCCGCGAAGCCGATCAGCACGACGAGGCCGGTGACGGCGAGCCCGTTGACGAAGATCAGCGCGCCGATGCGGTAGTAGAAGTTCGAAGGGAAGAAGGCCGGCGCCAGCGCGATCAGCACGGCCAGCACGATCAGGGTGAGATGCTTTTGGGACAGGCGCATCGTCACACCCGGTCCATCGCCTTGCGGCCGAACAGCCCTTGCGGCCGTGCGAACAGGATCACCAGGATCAGTACGAAGGCGACGGCATCCTTGTAGACCGAACTGACATAACCGGCGGTAAGAGCCTCGATCAGCCCGAGCAGCAGGCCGCCGACCAGCGCGCCGGCCGGGACGCCCATGCCACCGAGCATGGCCGCGGCGAAGCCCTTCAGCGCCATCGCGACGCCGAGATCGTAGCTGGTCAGGGTGATCGGCGTGACCAGCACGCCGGCCAGGGCGCCGATCGCGGCCGAGACGGCGAAGCTCAGCGTCATCATGTGGTTGGGGTTGATGCCGACTAGGCTCGCCGCGATGCGGTTGTTGGCTGTGGCGAGCACGGCCTTGCCGGTCAGAGTGCGGGCGAAGAACAGCCACAGCACGAGGAAGATCGCGACTGCCCCGGCGATGACCCAGAGGCCCTGCGGCAGCATGGTCGCACCGAGGATCCTGAGCGGATCGTCGCCGGAGAAGCTCGGGAAGCGGTGGAGCTGCTTGTCGAAGACAAGCTGGGCGCTGCCGCGCAGGAAGATCGAGGCGCCGATGGTGATGATGATCAGGCTGGCGACGGGCGCGCCGCGCGCCGGCTCGATCGCCAGCTTGTTGAGGAGCACGCCGATCGTCGCGGCGGCGAGGATGGCCAGCAGCGCCGCCAGCGGCAGCGGGATGCCGGCCTGCCAGGCGAAGAAGGTGATCATGCCGCCGAGCATGACGAATTCGCCCTGGGCGAAGTTCACCACGTCGGAGGCGTTGTAGATCAGGGTGAAGCCGAGCGCGACCAGCGCATAGACCGCCCCGACCGTCACGCCCGACAACAGGTATTGCAGAAGTTCGGGCACTCTATGCTCCAGGCTTTCCTTCTCCCCTTGCGGGAGAAGGTGG
>DASYHC010000081.1:0-28391 GCA_035998995.1 Allobosea sp. | reverse complement strand
GAAACGCTGCGGAACAAGCGTTGCGCGCTGCGGAACAAGCGTAGCGCGACCCCTCATCCGCCTGCCGGCACCTTCTCCCGCAAGGGGGAGAAGGGCGCTAACGATGACGCGCGATGACCCTTCTCACTCCCTCGACCAGCTCGCCCACCGGCACCGAGAACTGCGCCTGCGCCTGCCGTTCCTTGTGCTCGGCCGAGTCCTTCACGTCGCGGCCCGCGGCGGCAAGCTCGGCGCCGAGGATCAGGTCCTTGATCACCACCGTGCCGGCCTCGCGCTCGGACGAGCCCTGGATCACCGCGCAAGCCGCGCCGCGGCGGTCGGCATATTTCATCTGGGCGTTGAAACCGGACGAGCCGAGATAGAGATCGGCCCGGCAGAGCGCCCTGCCCTCGCCATCCTTGGCCTGGCGCAACTGCGCGACGAAGGCCTGATAGGCCGGCATGAACTCCGGCGACTTGTTGTCCATCGCGGTGACGACGACGAGCGGCAGTTCGTTCCTCGCATCGACGATCGGCGACTTCACCGCCTTGAGCGCCGAATAGAGCCGGGAGACGCCAATCGAGAAGCCGGTAGCCGGCACCGGCTCGGGCCGAAAGCGGCCGACGAGGCCGTCATAACGGCCGCCGCCGGCGACCGAGCCGAAGCGCACGACTTGGCCGTCCTCATTGGTGACCGGGAAGGTCAGCTCAACCTCGTAGACCGGGCCGGTATAGTATTCGAGGCCGCGGACGATCGAGGGGTCAATGATGACGCGCCCGAGATAGCCGGCAGCAGTCACCAGTTCCCGGATTTGTTCGAGTTCCTCGATCCCGGCCTTACCGTTCTCGGCGCCCTCGACCAGCTTGCGAAGTTCCGTGACGGCCTCGGCCGACAGCTCGGCCGACTTGGCGCTGTCAGAGGCGGTCGACTTGCCGAGATCGGCGAGCCGCTGGCCGACGGCCAAATAGCGCAGGATCGTCTCGGCCTGCGCCTCGGACAGGCCCGCGCCCTTGGTGAAATCGCCGCTCTCGTCCTTGCGTCCATCGCGGAGGAGCTTGCGGATTTCGTCGAGCGGGAACTTGTCGGCCTTGTCGATCGCGCGCAGCACCGTCAGGCGCGTACCCTGCTCGATGCCCGCGGCATCCATCACCCCGTCGAGCACCTTGCGGTTGTTGACCTTGACGATGTAGTCGCCGCGCTTGATGCCGAGCCTCTCCATCGTGTCGGCGGCCAGCATGCAGATCTCGGCATCGCCGGCGACCGTGCCCGAGCCGACGATGTCGGCGTCGAACTGCATGAACTGGCGGAAGCGGCCCGGACCCGGCTTCTCGTTGCGGAAGACGTAGCCGACGCGATAGCTGCGATAGGGCTTTGGCAGCGCGTCGAAATTCTCGGCGACATAGCGGGCGAGCGGCGCCGTCAGGTCATAGCGCAGCGACAGCCACTGCTCGTCATCGTCCTGGAAGGAGAAGACGCCCTCGTTCGGCCGGTCCTGGTCCGGCAGGAACTTGCCGAGCGCATCGGTGTACTCGACGAAGGGCGTCTCGACCGGGTCGAAGCCGTAGAGCGAGAAGCTCTCGCGGATCACGGCGAGCATGCGTTCGGTGGCGGCGACATCGGCCGGGCCGCGATCGACGAAACCGCGCGGCTGGCGGGCCTTCAGCTTGGCAGGGGCGGACTTGTCGGCGGACATGGGTGTTCGTGTCTCGGATGCTGGAAACGCTGGAAATCGTTGGACAGCGGGTTAGCCCGCTGAGCCGCCGGGGGCAAGGCGCAGCGCGTCATTCCGGGACTTCGTGCAGCGAAGGGCTCGGAACCCATGAACACAGCGTTGCCCGTCATTGCGAGGAGCGTGAGCGACGAAGCAATCCAGGAGGGCGTAGCGTTCTGCCGCTCCTGGATTGCTTCGCTGCGCTCGCAATGACGGCAGCTCGCTCGGCTTCGTTATGTTCATAGGTTCCGGGCTCAGGCCTGTCGGCCTGCCCCGGAATGACGACAGTACCTAGAGCGCCAATCCCTCGTCCCAATACGGCGTCGCGCCATAAAGCTCGGCGAGATAGTCGACGAAAGCGCGGACCTTCTGCTCCATGTGCCGGCGGCTCGGATAGACCGCGTAGACGGCGACGCGCTTGCCAACCGAATAAGCCGGCAGCACCCTGGTGAGCGCGCCCGACTGCAGCTCCGGGCCGACATCCCAGGTCGAGCGCAGGGCGATGCCGACGCCTGCCAGCAGCGCCTCGCGCACCACCTCGCTGGAATTGGTGCGCAGCGGCCCGTTGATCTTGACCGCCACCTGGCCTTCGGGGCCATCGAGACGCCATTGGTCGGCATTGTGGGCGATGAGGGTGTGGCGCAAGAGATCCTCGATCGTCTCGGGCGTGCCATGGGCGGAGAGATAGCCCGGCGTCGCGCAGAGCACGCGGTGGTTCGGCGCCAGCCGCTTGGCCACCAGGCTGGAATCGCGCAGGTCGGCGATCCGGATCGCCAGGTCGAAGCCATCGGCGACGATATCGACGAAGGCGTCGCTCAGGATCAGCTCGACATTCACCGCCGGGTTGGCGTCGAGGAAGGGCTTGAGGTGCGGCGCGACATGCATGCGCCCGAACGAAGTCGGCGCCGAGACGCGTAAGGTGCCGCGCGCCTGCCCCGCACCGCTGGCGACCCAGGCCTCCGCCTCCTCGATCGAGCCCAGGATCGAGACGACCCGCTCATAGAAGCCCTGGCCGGCCTCGGTCAGCGCGAGCTGGCGGGTGGTGCGCTGGAGCAGGCGCACGCCGAGCCGGTCCTCCAGGCGGCGAATGCGCTTGGAGATGACCGCCGGCGAGAGGTTGAGCTCGCGGGCGGCGGCGGACATGCTCTTGGCCGTGACGACATGGGCGAAGACGTCGAGATCGCCGAACCGGTCCATCGACCCTCCGTCTTTTCTCTTTTGGAAACAATCATGCACGTTACTCGCGCTGCGCACCGTGTGGAAGTATTCTAGAGTCGCGTGAAGATCGGAGCGGGCAAGGACGGAGTGTCATGAGTGCGATCGCCTTTCCGGTGCCGGATGCCGGCATCCTCGCCCGCCGCGACGCCATCCTCGCCGGCCTCAGTCCGCTGGTCGCGCCCGATGCGCTGATCACCTCCGAGGACGAGCGGCGCCCTTATGAGACCGATGCGCTGACCGCCTATCGCCGCATGCCGCTCGCGGTGGTGCTGCCCTCGACCACGCAGGAGGTCGCCGCGGTCCTGCGCTACTGTTCGGAGCAGGGCGTGCCGGTGGTGCCGCGCGGCGCCGGCACCTCGCTCGCCGGCGGCGCGATCCCGCAGGAGGACGCGGTTGTGATCGGCGTCTCCAAGATGAACCGCATTCTCGAGATCGACTACGCCAACCGGGTCGCGAAGGTGCAGGCCGGCGTCACCAATCTCGCGGTCAGCGGCGCCGTCTCGGCCGACGGCTTCTTCTATGCCCCCGACCCATCCTCGCAGCTCGCCTGCTCGATCGGCGGCAATATTGGGATGAATTCCGGCGGGGCGCATTGCCTGAAATACGGCGTCACCACCAACAACGTCCTCGGCGTCACTCTGGTGATGCTCGATGGCAGTGTCGTCGAGATCGGCGGCGCCCATCTCGATTCGCCCGGCTACGACCTGCTCGGCCTGATCGTCGGTTCGGAGGGCCAGCTCGGCATCGTCACCGAGGCGACGGTGCGCATCCTGCGTTCGGCGGAGGGCGCGCGGCCTGTCCTGTTCGGCTTCCCGACCAGCGTCGAGGCGGGGGCGGCGGTGGCCGCCATCATCGGCGCCGGCATCATCCCGGTGGCGATGGAGTTCATGGACAAGCCGGCGATCGAGATCTGCGAGGCCTTCGCCCATGCCGGCTACCCGATGGACTGCGGCGCACTCTTGATCATCGAGGTCGAGGGCTCGGAGGCTGAGATGGATGCCCAGCTCGCCCGCATCGTCGCGATCGCACGGGAGCACGGCGTCGGCACGGTCAAGGAGAGCAAATCGGCGATGGAGACCGCGGCGATCTGGAAGGGCCGCAAATCCGCTTTCGGCGCGACCGGCCGTATCGCCGACTATATCTGCATGGACGGCACGATCCCGACTGGCCAACTGCCCTTCGTGCTCGAGCGCATGGACGAGATCATCAAGGGTTATGGCCTGCGCGTCGCCAATGTCTTCCATGCCGGCGACGGCAACCTGCACCCGCTGATCCTCTACAACTGCAACGACCCGGTCGAGGCACAGAAGGCCGAGGATGCCGGCAACGACATCCTCAAGCTCTGCGTCGAGGTCGGCGGCTGCCTGACCGGCGAGCACGGCGTCGGCATCGAGAAGCGCGACCTGATGAACGTGCAGTTCAACGAGGCCGATTTGCACCAGCAGCAGCGGGTCAGGGCGGTGTTCGATCCGCGCTGGCTGATGAACCCGGCCAAGGTGTTCCCGCTCGAAGGGCGGGTGGCGGCGTGAGCTTTGTCATTCCGGGGCTCGCGCAGCGAGAACCCGGAACCCACGACCGGGTGAGCGGATGGCGTATTTCGTCTACCTCATGGCCAGCAAACGAAGCGGTACGCTCTACCTGGGCATCACAAACGATCTGGCGAGACGTGCCCATGAGCACAAATCGAAACTGAACATCGGATTCACGAGCCGCTACGGGGTCGACCGGCTGGTCTGGTACGAACAGTTCGAGGATGTCAGGGATGCGATCGACCGGGAGAAGGTCCTGAAGAAATGGCGCAGAGCCTGGAAGATCAAGCTCATCGAAGACATGAATCCGGAATGGAAGGATTTCTATGAAGGGCTGTCCTGACCGGCGATACCCAGTCGTGGGTTCCGGGTTCTTCGCGATGCGAAGCCCCGGAATGACAGCGGTGGGCGCCTGATGCTCCACACCCCCACCACTGAAGCTCAAGCCTGCGCCGTCGTCGCCTCGATCGTCGAGGCGCGGGTTCCGCTCGCCATCCGCGGCGGCGGCACGCGTACCGGCCTCGGCCGGCCTGACAACGCCGTCAGCACCATCTCCAGCGCCGGGCTCAGCGGCATCACGCTCTACGAGCCAGCCGAGATGGTGATCGGCGCCAAGGCCGGCACGCCGCTGAAGCTGATCGAGGAGACGCTGGCGAACCGAGGCCAGATGCTGCCCTTCGAGCCGATGGATCATCGTGCCTTGTTCGGCACGGAGGGCGAGCCGACGATCGGCGCCGTTGCGGCCGGCAACATTTCCGGCCCGCGCCGGATCAATGCCGGCGCCGCCCGCGACTCGCTGATCGGCATCAAGCTGATCAATGGCCGTGGCGAGCTGGTGAAATCCGGCGGTCGGGTGATGAAGAACGTCACCGGTCTCGACCTGGTGAAGCTCGTCTCCGGCAGCTTCGGCACGCTCGGCTTTCTCACCGAGGTGACCTTCCGCGTGTTGCCGCGGCCGGAACGCATCGTCACCCTGATCTGGGAAGACCTTGCCGACGAGGCGGCGGTGGCGCTGCTCTCGGGCGCGCTCGGCTCGCCCTTCGAGCCGATGGCCGCGGCGCATCTGCCGGCCGGGCTCGGCGCGGAGCAGGCGCGCACTCTGCTCAGGCTGGAGAATTTTTCCGCTTCGATCAGCTATCGCGCAGCCGAGCTAGCGCGACTGCTCAAAAGCTACGGCCGGCCCGAGCTGGTCGAGGGGCGTGCCTCGGATGTGCTCTGGCGCGAGGTCAGGGATGCCGCCTTCTTCGCGCGGACGCAGGAGGCGGTCTGGCGGCTCTCGCTCGCGCCGGGCAATGGGCCGAAGGCAACGGCGGCGATCGCGCGCACTGTCCCTAGCGCGCGCTGGTTCTATGATTGGGGCGGCGGCCTGGTCTGGCTCGCCGTGCCGACGGAAGGCGATGCCGGCGCAACTGCGATCCGCGCGGCGCTGAAACCGCTCGGCGGTCATGCGACGCTGGTGCGCGCGCCGGATGCGGTGCGGGCGGCGGTTCCGGTCTTCGAACCGCTGTCGGAGCCGCTGATGCGGGTGACGGCGGGCATCAAGAAGAGCTTCGATCCGGAGGGCGTGTTCGAGCCCGGCCGAATGTATGCGGGGGTGTGAGATGGCGTGTCTTCGTCATGGTCGGGCTTGTCCCGACCATCCACGTCTTCCTTTCGCGAAGGCGGTGTTCAAGACGTGGATGCTCGGCACAAGGCCGAGCATGACGGTGTAGGATCATGCAGACCAACTTCACGCCCGAGCTCCTCGCCTCCGATCCGCGCCTGCCGGCGTCCGAGAAGATCCTGCGCACCTGTGTGCATTGCGGCTTCTGCACCGCGACCTGCCCGACCTATCTGCTGCTCGGCGACGAGCTCGATTCCCCGCGCGGGCGCATCTACCAGATCAAGGACATGCTGGAGAACGACCGGCCGGCGACGCCGGAGGTGGTCAAGCATGTCGACCGTTGCCTCTCCTGCCTGTCCTGCATGACGACCTGCCCCTCGGGCGTGCACTACATGCACCTTGTCGACCATGCCCGCGCCCATATCGAGGAGACCTATCAGCGCCCGGTCGCGGATAGGACACTGCGGGCTATCCTCTCGGCGATCCTGCCCTATCCCGGCCGTTTCCGCCTCGCCATGCTGGCGGCGCGGCTCGGCAAGCCGCTCAGCGGCGTGCTCGGCGCGCTGCCGGTCATTGGCGCACGGCTGAAGGCGATGCTGGCGCTGGCGCCCTGGAGCCTGCCCGACCGCTCGGCGATGGAGGGACCGGCTTCCTTCCCGGCAGAGGGCGAGCGGCGCAAGCGTGTGGCGATGCTCTCGGGCTGCGCCCAGCCGGTGCTCGACCCCGGCATCAACGAGGCGACCGTCCGACTGCTCACCCGCCATGGTGTCGAGGTCGTCCTGCCCAAGGGCGAGGGTTGCTGCGGCGCGCTCGTCCATCATATGGGCCGCGAGCATGACGCGCTCGCCTTCGCCCGCGCCAATATCGACGCCTGGACGTCCGAGATCGAGGGTGAAGGGCTCGACGCCATCCTGATCACGGCGTCGGGCTGCGGCACCACGATCAAGGATTACGGCTTCATGTTCCGCAACGAGCCGGCCTACGCCGATAAGGCGGCGAGGGTCGCGGCCCTCGCCAAGGACGTGACCGAATTTGTCGAGACGCTGGAGATCGCGCCCGTCCGGCAGTTCGATCTGATCGTCGCCTACCATTCCGCCTGCTCGATGCAGCACGGCCAGCAGCTCAAGGATGGGCCTAAGCGCCTGCTGACGCGGGCCGGCTTCCGGGTGAAGGAGGTGCCGGAGGGCCATATCTGCTGCGGCTCGGCCGGCGTCTACAACATCCTCCAGCCGGAGATCGCCGGGCAGTTGCGCGAGCGCAAGGTCGGCAACATCCAGCGCACCAGGCCGGACCTCGTCGCCACCGGCAATATTGGCTGCATCACCCAGATCGCGAAGGGTTTCGCCGACAAGGGGGCAACCACGCCTATCCTGCACACCGCGGAGCTGCTCGACTGGGCAACCGGCGGGCCGGTGCCTGCGCGGTTGGCCAAGGCAGGGATCGGGGAAGCGATTCCGGCTGGGGTGATCGCAGCCGAATGACCGAGCACGTCATGCTCGGGCTTGCCCCGAGCATCTCAGGCCGGAGGAGGCGCAATAGCGCCTTCTCGTCACGAGATTCTCGGATCTTCGCTGCGCTTCGCCCGAGGATGACACCCGGACATGCTGCCTCTGTGCCCCGCGCGATTGCCTCGGCCGGTCCAATCGTCGATCCTCCCGCCACCAAGGGAGGACAGGCATGACGTTCGGCTTCATCGAGGGTTTTCGCGTCGAGGTGCTCGACCCGCGCTTCCATCGGATCGTGCCCGGCTCGGCCCGGATGGAGCGACTATGGACCGGCGCGCGCTGGTCGGAGGGGCCGGCCTGGTTCCCGGCGCACCAGACGCTGGTCTGGTCGGACATCCCCAACGACCGGATGCTCCGGTTCGATGCCCTGACCGGCCAGGTCGGCACCTTCCGCCAACCGGCACGCAACTCGAACGGCAACACCGTCGACCGGCAAGGCCGGCTCGTCACCTGCGAGCATGGCGGGCGCCAAGTGACGCGGACCGAGCACGACGGCTCGGTCACCGTAATGGCGAGCCATTATCAGGGCAAGCGGCTCAACTCACCCAACGACGTGGTGGTGAAGTCGGACGGCTCGATCTGGTTCACCGATCCCGACTACGGCATCCTCACCGACTACGAGGGTGACAAGGCCGAGAGCGAGATCGGCCGCTGCAACGTCTATCGCATCGATCCGCAGAGCGGCGAAATCGCCATCGTCGCCGATGATTTCATCAAGCCAAACGGCCTCGCCTTCTCACCCGACGAGAGCGCGCTCTATATCGCCGACACCGGCGCGAGCCATGATCCGCAGAACGGGCCGCGCCATATCCGCAAGCTCGCGGTCACCGGCGACGGCACCAGGCTCGGCGCCTCCTCGGTCTTCGCCACCTGCACAAACGGGCTGTTCGACGGTTTCCGCTTCGACGTTTCCGGCCGGCTCTGGAGCAGCGCCGCCGACGGCATCCATGTCTACGATCCGGACGGGACGCTGATCGGCAAGGTGCTGGTGCCGGAGGTGGTCGCCAATCTCTGCTTCGGCGGGCCCAAGCGCAACCGCCTGTTCATCTGCGGCACGACCTCGCTCTATTCGCTGATGACGCACACCAACGGGGCAGTCTGAGGTCAGCGCTCGTCCGCCGGCTTCTCCGGCTTCACCCAGCCGACGAGCAAGGGCATCAGCAGCCCGAGCAGCATGAAGCGCGTCAGATGGTGGGCGCCGACATAGAGCGGATCGAGCCCCATGGCGAAGGCGAGCATCGCCATCGCCTCGAGCCCACCCGGCGCGAAGGCGGCCATGGCGCTGGCATAGGGCACGCCGGCGAGCCAGGCCGCTGGCCAGGCGAAGGCGAAGGCGACCGCCATCGAGACGACGAAGCCGCCGATCGCCAGCGGAAACAGCGCCGCGACCTCGCCGCGCTTCAAGTTGGAGACGCGTCCGCCCATCGCGGCACCCAGCATGACCATCACCGCGATCGCGATCTCCGGAGGCATGGTGCCGTGGACGAGGCCGGCGCCGTGCAGCACGGCGCTCGCCAGGGTCGCCCCGAGGATGAAAGGCGCGGTGACGCCGATCCGCTCGAAGACCAGCCCGGTGACCAGCCCGCTGCCGAGCAGCAGCGCCATGTCGCCGACGCTCGCAACCGCGACAGGAGGCGGCAGAGCGAGGGGAGTGCCACCGCTGCTCAGTTTCATGATGCTGGGCAGGACCGCGACCAAAACGAGGATGCGGAAGAGCTGGATCGCCGCGATGCGACCGATATTGGCGCCCTTGTCCTGCGCCACCGAGATCACCGCCGAGAGCGCGCCTGGAGCAGCCGCAAGCAGCGAATCGATCCAGCTCCAGCGCGCGACGAAGCGCAGATAGGCGCCGGTCGCCGCCATGATCGCGAGCAGGCCGACGACCAGCACCAAGAGCGAGCCAGGATAGCGCGCCGTCGCAGCGAGCGCTTCGGGCGTCGCCGCCGAGCCGATCAGCGCGCCGGACATCACCATGGTCGAATCGAACCAGGGGCGGCGCAGATCGGGCAGCGGCCGGGTGAAGCCGAGGATCGAGACAAGCAGCATCGAGCCGGAGAGCCAGGCCGCGGGCACGTCGAGCAGGGCGAAAAGCGTGCCGCCCACCGCCGCGCAGGCGATCACCGCCGCTTCACGCGACAGGGTGCGCAGATGGTAGGGGACGTAGCTGGGGACAGGCATGACGCTCGCGATGCGCCATGACTGCGCACCGCGGCATCAATGAAGGCCACTAGTCCTCAGGTCAAACGCCCCCCGCGCAAGCGGGGCATGACACTGGCGGTCAGCTCGCCAGCGCCTTCTGCAGGCGCGCCACCGCCTCGGTGAGGTCGGAAGCCTTGCGGGCGAAGCAGAAGCGCAGGCCGGTCTCGCCGCCGGGACCGAAGGCGGTGCCCGGCGCCAGGCCGACATTGGCCGTGTCGACCAGTTCGATCGCGAGCTTGCGGGAATCGGTCCAGCCGTCGACGCTGAAGAACTGATAGAAGGCGCCGTCCGGCGCCTGCAGGTTGACGCGGTTGGTCGCCTTCAGCCCCTCGGCGACGATGCGCCGCCCTTCCGTGGCGCGAGCGATCTGCTCGGCGACGAAATGCTCGCCCTCCTCCAGCGCCGCAACCGCGCCGCGCTGGATGAAGACCGGCGAGCCGGAGGTCGAATACTGGATCAGATTCTCGATGATCTGGCCGAAGGCCGGCGGCACCTCGATCCAGCCGACGCGCCAGCCGGTCATCGCCCAGTTCTTCGAGAAGGTCTGGACGAAGAGGATGCGGTCCTCCTGCTCCATCACGTCGTGGAAGGATGCGGCGCGCGGCGAGCCGTCATAGACGAAGCGGGCATAGATCTCGTCGGCAATGATCCAGATGCCGTGTTTGCGGGCAATGGCGAGGATGGCGGCGAGTTCGTCGCGCGTCGCGGTCCAGCCGGTCGGGTTGGCCGGCGAGTTGATGACGAAGGCGCGGGTGCGCGGCGAGATCGCCGCTTCCAGCTTTTCGAGGTCGAGCGTAAAGCGCCCGTCCTTGAACTGCATGGGAACGCAGACCGGATTGGCGCCGGCGACGCCCATGGCGGCGGCGAAATTCGGCCAGGCCGGAGTCGGGATGATCAGCTCGTCGCCGACGCCGGCGATCAGCCGGACCGCGATCTGGACCGACTGCATGCCGGAGCCGGTGACGTAGAAACGGTCCATATTGAAGGGGCGGCCATAGAGCGCGCTGTGATAGCGCGCCAGCGCCTCGCGCAGCTCCGGGATGCCGCGCTGCCAGGTGTAGAAGGTCTCGCCGTCGGCCAGCGACTTGTTGGCGGCGCGGACGATGAACTCCGGCGTCGGCAGATCGCCCTCGCCGACCCAGAGCGGGATCAAGCCTGGCTTCAGCCGGCCATGGTTGACGACCTCGACGATGCCGCTCTCGGGGGCGTTGCGCGCCTCGGGGCGCAGGTCGGCGATCAGGCTGGTGCCGGCCGGTGCGTGCATGTTCATTTGGCGATCCTTTGGGCGACCTTCGGGCGATCCGTCGCTGGAAACATGCAGGCCAATCTAACGCAGAAAGCGTCGCGGCGGCATGAAATGACGAGATCGACCCGATCGGTCGCGGTGATGGATCGCGGAGCGGCTCGTCATTGCGAGGAGCGAAGCGAAGAAGCAATCCAGGGAAACGCAGAGCTCAGTGATTCCTGGATTGCTTCGCTACGCTCGCAATGACGGCGAGCCCGTCAGGCCTTCTGCTTCAGCAGGTCGCGGATCTCGGTGAGCAGGGCGACGTCCTGCGGCGGCGCCACCGGCTCGGCCGGCTTGGCCGCTTCCCTGCGACGGAGCGTATTGATCCCCTTGACGACCAGGAACAGCACGAAGGCGATGATCAGGAAGTTGACCGCGATGGTGAGGAAGTTGCCATAGGCGAGGACGGCGCCCTGCTTCTTGGCATCGACGAGGATCGGCGAGGTGACGGCCTTGTTGAGGCCGAAGAAATAGTTGGAGAAGTCGACGCTTCCGATCGCCCCGATCAGCGGCATGATGATGTCGCCGACGAGCGATTCGACGATCCTGCCGAAGGCCGCGCCGATGATCACGCCGATGGCGAGATCGACGACATTGCCCTTCAGGGCAAATTCCTTGAATTCCTTGAGCATGGAGCGCCTTTCCGAATGCTTGGCCAGTCTTCGGCACCGCGCTGCGCAATGCCGCCCCCGACCTGCACGCTAGACCAGCGACACCAGCGGTGGAAACAGCTTTCCGGCCGTTTTCCTCGGCCATTTCTCTTGAAAAAGACGGATTCCAGGCTGCGGTCATCCACTATGCGAAGATCACGCGACGATGAACGCTGCGGCAGCGATCCCGGTCCTGCCGCAGCGTCCGTCTCTGCTCAGTGCCCGATCCGGCCGGGCGCCAGCGGCTTGAAGCGGAAGATGTAATACGGAGCTTTGTTCAGGCCCTTGCCGTCATTGAACACGGCAGCCTGGGCAAGCTGCGCCGCCGAGACATACATGAAACCATCAGGCGAATAGCTGACGCCGTCGGGCCAGTGCAGCCCCTCATGCATGGCGAAGCGCCGGTATTGGCGACTATCCGCCGGGATGACGCCAACCGCCTTGGCCTCGACCTCGGTGAGGTAGAGATTGCCCTTCGCGTCGAGCGAGAAGCCACCATTATTGGGCTTGGCGGCGTAGCGCTCGACCTTGGCGCCGAGGGCGGCGTCGCCGAGCTGTTCATCATTCAGATCGGCGATGCGCAGGCGATAGACACTCGTTCCGTTGAGCGGGGCGTAGTAGAGCCAGACGAAATCCTTGTCAGCGGCGATGCCGTCGGCGCCGACCTTGATCACCGCCGACTTGCCATCCTTGCCTGGCACGATCAGGTCCTTGCCGTCGACCGTGATTGGCCGGTCCTCTGGCTTGGTGGTGGCATGCCCTTGCAGCACCCGGCGCGCCGCGCCGGTATCCATGTCGACGACGACCAGCGCCGCCTTGCTGCCGTCGCCGCCCGGGCCGATACCCTCGTCAGCGATGTAGAATTTGCGGTTCTTCAGATCGACGACGAAGTCGTTGTGCTGCGATTCCGGCAGCGAGGCCGGCGCCGGGATGTAGTAGATTCGGTGCAGCCGGTTGCGCTTGCTGTCCCAGCCGACGAGCTTCGGCGTCAGCGGCGTACGCTGGCCCATATCCATCAGCCAGATGATGCCGTTCTCGTCGCCGCGCAGGCCGAGCACGCTATCGAGATAGCGGTCGGTTCCCGGCCGCGGCGTGTTCCAGTCCGCGTCCGGGAACGGCTTGAACGATTTGCGATCGGAGTTGAGCTCGGCGACGCGGATGTCCGGCGCGAAGAACGGGTGATGGCTGAAGACCACCCGATTGTCCGGCGTGAAGGTGATGTTCCCAACCGCCTGAGGCAGTTCGGCGAAGATCTCGACCTTCACCGGCTCGGCGGCCTTCTGGGCTTGCGCACCATGAGGAGTCGCGAGAAATCCGGCCGCGAGCGCGGCCGTGACGACGATACGCATGGTTTCCCTCCTCTTTTCAGAAGCCTTCGAGAACGATCTTGCCCTTGGCCTTGCCGCTTTCGAGCAGCGCGTGGGCGCGCTTGAGATTGGCCGCGTCGATCTTGCCGAAATGCTCGCCGAGCGTGGTCCTGAGCCTGCCGGCATCGACCATGGCGCTGACTTCGTTGAGCAGAACATGCTGAGCCTCGATATCGGCGGTGCCGAAGATGGAGCGCGTGAACATCAGCTCCCAATGCAGCGAGACGCTCTTGCGCTTCAGCTTCATCACGTCGATCGGTGCGGGATCGTCGATCAGGCCGAAGCGGCCCTGCGGCGCGATCAACTCGGCGATCTCGTCGAAATGCCGATCGGTCTGGGTGGTCGAGAAGACGAAGGCCGGCGCGCCGATGCCGAGCCCGGCGACCTGCTGAGCCAGCGGCTTGGCGTGGTCGACGACATGATGAGCGCCCAGCTCCCTGACCCATCCTTGAGTTTCCGGCCGCGAGGCGGTCGCGATCACCGTGACGTCGCTGAGCTGCCTCGCGAGCTGAATCGCGATCGAGCCGACGCCGCCGGCGCCGCCGATGATCAGCAGCGCATTCGCCGCGCCCGGCACAGGCCTGCGGATGTCGAGCCGATCGAACAACGCCTCCCAGGCAGTGATTGCCGTCAACGGCAGCGCCGCTGCCTCCGCGACCGAGAGCGAAGCCGGCCGCCGCCCGACAATGCGCTCGTCGACCAGATGGTATTCGGCGTTGGTGCCCGAACGGCCGATCGCGCCGGCGTAGAAGACCTTGTCGCCCGGCTTGAACAGCGTGGCGTCGGAACCGACCGCCTCGACAACCCCGGCGGCGTCCCAGCCGAGCACCTTCACGCCGCCGGGCTCGGGCTGCGAGCGCAGGCGCATCTTGGTGTCGACCGGATTGACCGAGACGGCCTCGACCCGCACCAGCAGGTCGCGGCCGGCGGCAGCCGGTCTGTCGAGCGTGAGGTCGAGCAATGACTCGGGATGCTCGATCGGATGGGATGCGCGGTAGCCAACGGCCTTCATCGGAATATCTCCTGTTGCAGGCCGAGACATACTGTTAGGCTCCGATGCTGCAATACGCACAAATCGGACCAGTAGTATCAAAATGGATACCGTCTAATGCTGAAGACGAAGAAGCGCTATGACTGCGCCGCCGGCTGCCCGGTCGAGGTGACGCTCGACCTGATCGACGGAAAGTGGAAAGGCGTGATCGTCTACCACCTGCTTTCCGGCACGCTGCGCTTCAACGAGATCCGCCGGAAGCTGCCGAGCGCGACGCAGCGCATGCTCACCCGGCAATTGCGCGAGCTGGAAGAGTGCGGGCTCGTTCTGCGCACGGTCTATGCCCAGGTGCCGCCGCGGGTCGACTACGCCCTGACCGAGGAGGGCCGTTCACTGGAAGAGATCGTTCGCGCCATGCACGCCTGGGGCGAACGACGGCTGGAACGGCTGGCGCAGGTCATCCAGACAGCAGCCTGAGGACAGGCCGAAAGGCCGATAGCGGCGAACGCGGCACAACGATAGATTTGCCGGCGATCGCCGTTGCAAGGAGGTGGGATGCTCCCGGCCTGGTCCGTCGTCCTGAGCGCACTCGGCTATCTCTGCGTTCTGTTCGCGATCGCCCATCTCGCGGACACCACCGGACGTCGCCTGATGACCGGGCGGGCGCGCACGACGATCTATGCGCTGGCGCTCGGGGTCTATTGCACCTCCTGGACCTTCTACGGCTCGGTCGGCTTCGCAAACCGCGCCGGCTTCGACTTTCTCGGCATCTATGTCGGCCCGGCCTTGGTGATCGGGCTGGGCCATCGCTTCGTCGCCCGCATCGTCAGCATCGCCAAGTCGCAGAACATCACCTCGATCGCCGACTTCGTCGGCGCGCGCTACGGCAAGAGCGAGCGGGTCGCGGCGTTGGTCTGCATCGTCGCGGTGGTCGGCGCCCTGCCCTATATCGCCTTGCAATTGAAGGCGGTGGCGAACTCGCTCTCGGTGTTCTTCGCCGCAGCCGGCGGGCCGCCGCCGATGACCGATCTGCCGGTGCTGAGCGATCTCGCCTTCCTGGTTGCGCTGGTGCTGGCCGGCTTCGCCTGCGCCTTCGGCACCCGCCATATCGACGCGACCGAGCACCAGGACGGGCTGGTGCTGGCGATCGCGGCCGAGTCGCTGGTCAAGCTCGTGGCCTTCCTCGCACTCGGCGTCTTCGTCGTCTACGGCCTGTTCGACGGCGCCGGCGACCTCTTCGCCCAGGCAGCGCGCGCGGCTGCCGACAAGCCGCCGATCTGGGACCGGACCTCGAGCTGGCCGATGTTCCTGACGCTGACGGCGCTGTCCTCATGTGCCGCGCTGCTGCTGGCCCGGCAGTTCCACATGGCGATCGTCGAGAACCGCGATGTCCGCGACGTGCGTCGCGCCGCTTGGATGTTCCCGCTCTATCTCGTGCTGATCAATCTGTTCGTGCTGCCGCTGGCGGCGGCCGGCGAGGTTCTCCTGCCGGGCTCGGGCATCGACCGCGACATGACCGTGCTGCTGCTGCCGCTGGAGAAGCAGGCCGGTCTCATCGCTCTCTTCGTCTTCATCGGCGGGCTGTCGGCCGGCACCGCCATGGTGATCGTCGCCTCGGTCGCGCTGGCGATCATGATCTCGAACCATCTCGTCACGCCGCTGCTGCTGCGCGGACGCGGTGTCAGCGTCGATCCCGAGCGCGCAGCCGCACTGATCGAGCGCAAAGGCCGCAGCAGCTCGACCGGCGGCGACCTCGGCTCGCAGGTGGTGCACATCCGGCGCGGTGCCATCGTCGTCGTCATCCTGCTTGGCTACGCCTATTACCGCGCCGCGGGCGAGGCAGCGCTGGTTTCGATCGGCCTGCTTTCCTTCGCCGCGACCGCGCAGATCGCGCCGGCTTTCTTCGGCGGCCTTGTCTGGCGGCGCGGCACGGCGCTCGGCGCCGCCGCCGGTCTCTCGGCCGGCCTGCTGACCTGGCTCTACACCCTGCTGATGCCGAGCCTCGCCAACCCCGGCGGTTATTGGGCCGATATCGTCGCGCACGGGCCGCTCGGTATCACCGCGCTGCGGCCAGAGGCGCTGTTCGGCCTGTCGCTGCCGGCCCTGCCCCATGGCGTGCTCTGGAGCCTCGGCATCAACCTCGCCTGCTACCTCGGCTTCTCCCTGCTGCGACCAGCGAGCGCCATGGAACGCCTGCAGGCCAACGCCTTCGTCGAGTCGGACCGGGCGACCATGGCCCAGTCCTTCTCGCTCTGGCGCTCCAGCGTCACCGAGGCCGAGCTGCAATCGACCATCGGTCGCTATCTCGGCCAGGAACGGACGCAGCGCGCCTTCGAGGGCTTCGCCCATTCGCGCGGCGAGGTGCTGACCGGGACGCGCGAAGCCGACATCCACATGCTGCGCTTCGGCGAGCACCTGCTCTCCTCGGCGATCGGCGCGGCATCGTCACGCCTCGTGCTGTCGCTGCTGCTGAAACGGCGCAACCTCTCGACCGAGGCCGCCTTCAAGCTGCTCGACGATGCTTCGGCCGCGCTGCAGTACAATCGCGACATCCTGCAGAACGGCCTCGACCATGCCGGCCAGGGCATCACCGTGCTCGACCGGGACCTGCGCCTGCTCGCCTGGAACAAGGCCTTCATCCAGCTCTACGACCTGCCGCCCTCGCTGGTGCGCTTCGGCACCGGGCTCGACGAGATCGTGCGCTACAATGCCCAGCGCGGCGCCTATGGCGCCGGTCCGCAGGACGAATTGATGGCGGCGCGACTGGAGAGCTTCATCAACGACCGCGAGCCGGTCCGGCTCAAGCTCTACCCCTCGAAGAACGTGATAGAGATCCGTTCGAACCCGCTGCCCGATGGCGGCATCGTCACGACCTATACCGACATCACCGACTCGGTCGCCGCCGAGGAAGAGCTGGAGCGGACCAACGAGACGCTGGAGAAGCGCGTCGCCGAGCGCACCGAGGAAATCCGGCACGTCAACACCGAATTGCAGCGCGCCAAGGCCGAGGCCGACGAGGCCAACGCCTCGAAGACGCGCTTCCTCGCCGCCGCCAGCCACGACATTCTTCAACCGCTGAATGCCGCCCGGCTTTACGCTTCCGCGCTGGTCGAGCGCGACCGCAGCAGCGCCCAGCCTGATCTCGCCGAGAACATCGACGCCTCGCTCGATGCGGTCGAGGAAATCCTGACGGCGCTGCTGGAGATTTCGCGGCTCGACGGCGGCGCGCTCAAGCCGGAGATCAGCAGCTTCCGCCTCGACGAAGTGATGCGCCAGCTCCAGCGTGAATTCGAGCCGAGCGCGCAGGAGAAAGGCCTCAACCTCGTCTTCGTGACGACTGCGGCGACGGTCCGCTCCGACCGGCGCCTGCTACGCCGCCTGCTGCAAAATCTCGTCTCGAACGCGATCAAGTACACGCCCAACGGCAAGGTGCTGGTCGGCTGCCGCCAGCGTGGTGGGCAGGTCGCGATCGAGGTACTCGACACCGGGCTCGGCATCCCCGCGAGCAAGCAGAAGACCGTGTTCCGCGAGTTCCAGCGCCTCGACCAGGGCGCCAAGGTGGCGCGCGGCCTCGGCCTCGGGCTCTCGATCGTCGAGCGGATCGCGCGCACGCTCGACCACAAGCTCGTCCTCGCCTCGACGCCGGGACGCGGCACGCGCTTCTCGATCGCGGTGCCCCGTGCCGCGCCGCTGCCGGCGATGGCGACGGCGCAGGCCGCTCGCGGTACACCGTCCAGCAGCCAGCTCGCGGGCCTCAAGCTGCTCGCCATCGACAACGAGCCAACGATCCTCGACGGGATGCGCCTGCTGCTTGGCGGCTGGGGCTGCAAGGTCGAGACGGCCGGTGATCTCGACGAAGCCTCCGCCGTCATCGCCGCCAATGGCGCGCCGGACGTGCTGATCGCCGACTATCATCTCGACCATGGCGAGAACGGCATCGCGCTGATCTCGGCGCTTCGCCACAGCGTCGGCGGGCTGCCGGCGATCCTCTTGACGGCTGATCGCTCGCCCGAGGTGCGCGAGGAAGCCGCGGCACTCGACATTCACGTTCTGAACAAGCCGCTGAAGCCCGGCGCGTTGCGGGCACTGCTGGCGCAATGGCGGGCGACGCGGCTGGCGGCGGAGTGACAAAGCACGTCATGCTCGGGCTCGACTCGAGCATCTCAGGCCGGATGGGGCTCCTGCCCGCGTATTCTTGTCATGAGATTCTCGGATCTGCGCTTCGTTCCACCCGAGAATGACGGGTGCATCACGCGTCGACCGTCGCCCCGGCCTGCCGCAAGGCGTCCTCGGCTGCCAGGAAGGCCGCGACTTCGGGGCTGGGCTCCGGGCTTTCCGCTGTCACCCCCATCTCGGCGAAGAGGCGCGCTGCGGGCACATAGGCCCTGCCCTTGCGGTCGTAGAGCGCTGCGCGGACGAGCGCGACCGCGGCGACGATCTCCTGGCCGTCGCGGCCCGCGGCGAGGATACGGTGCTGGATCACCACCCAGCCCTCGCTCCAGTACAGCAGCCGCGTCTCCAGTCTGAGCGCTCGGAACAGGCGGACCTCGCGACGGAAGCGGATCGTGCCGCAATTGACCACCGGCACCCAGCCATGGCGCAGGATCGCGCGCCAGAGGCCGCTGCGCAGCATCAGATCGGCGCGGCCGAGGTCCATCAGCCCCCAATAGCGGGCATTGTTCATGTGCAGGCTGGTGTCGAGATCGTGGAACCAGACCCGGAAGGGCAGGATCGAGGCCTCGAAGGGCGGCTTCAGCTTCGGCTGGAAGGGCCGTGTCAGCAGCAGCCAGATCAGGCGGAACCAGAGATTCATGACGGCGTCCCGGAGAAGATAGTTCAGCTGTAAACAATTTTGCGGAGGCGGCCAAACCTGTTCGGGTATGTCCTCGGTGGCCGCTCTGTCCTTGCGGCATGGTGCGCTGCACGATCCTGCGGCGCAGGGCGCGGCGATAGCGCCGCGATGCGGATAATGCGGGATCACGCGCAAGATCATGCTTGCCAAGCACGCTTTTTGCGCAGAAACATCTGCGCATTCCGGCGATTGCTCCAGACGCCGCCGGCTCACGGGACGATGCCCCAGCGATGCAGATCGAACTCGATTCGCGTGACAGGACGATCCTGCGCATCCTCCAGAAGGACGGCCGGATCACCAATTCCGACCTCGCCGAGAAGGTCCATCTCTCGCCCTCGGCCTGCCTGCGCCGCGTGCGACAGCTCGAGGAGAGCGGGCTTATCCGCGGCTATGTGATGATGCTCGACGAGCGCATCGCCGGCTTCCCCGGCACCGCCTTCGTCTTCGTCACGCTCGACCAGCAAGGCCGCGCCTCGCTGGAGAGCTTCGAGAAGGCCGTGCAGGACCTGCCCGAGATCCTCGAATGCCATCTGCTCGCCGGCGCGCACGACTATCTGATGCGGGTGATCTACCGCGACAGCGCCGATTTCGAGCGCATCCACACCGACATCATCACGCAGTTGCCGGGCGTCACCCGGGTGCAGTCGACCCTGACGCTGCGCACGATCAAGAAGACATCCTCGTTGCCGATGTGAGATGGGCGTCTCCGGCCCTCATTCCTGCAGCCCTCATCCTGAGGAGCGCTCGGAGAGCGCGTCTCGAAGGATGCTCCAGATGTTTCCAGAGCCTCCTGAAGCATCCTTCGAGACGCCGCTCACGCGGCTCCTCAGGATGAGGGCTGTGGAGGTTACTGCCCCGAAAGGGTTGCGGGAGCGGGCAGCAGAGTCGATAACGGCCGCCGAACAGGAATCAGTCCCGTGACCGACGCCAAGACCAATGCCGATGTCGCCGGCCTGCCCTTCGAGGCGGCCCTGAAGGAGCTGGAAGCCATCGTCGCCCGGCTCGAACGCGGCGACGTCGCGCTCGAAGAATCGATCGACATCTACACCCGCGGCGAAGCGCTGAAGGCGCGCTGCGACGCGCTGCTGAAGCAGGCCGAGGCGCGCATCGAGAAGATCACGCTCGGCGCCGACGGGAAGCCGACCGGCAGCCAGCCGCTCGACGTCGGAAACTAGGAGCACAGCCGGCGCGCCGCGAGATGCGGACCACGCCCTCCATAGCGAGCAAGCCGGCCACGGCCCCGCCGCCGTTCGAGCTTGCGATCTCGCTCACCGGCGAGGACCGCGTCGCAGCCGCGATGCATCTCTACTGCGACCTGATCGCGACGCGGCGCCGCAACGTCCTGATCTTCACCGGCATCGCGCTGCTCCTGATCGTCCTCGGGCAGCTCTCGACCTCCTGGGGTGGGAGCGGCCGCGGCGACTACGCCCTGATGGGCCGCAATTTCCTCGACGCACTGCTCGGTCCGACCGGTATCCTCCTGGCGATTTTCGCCTTGGCGGGCGTCATGGCGTACGCGTTCTTCGGCCTCTCCACGCGCCGTCGCCTGCGGCGCTGGTATCGGAACGAGGGCCTCACGACCGCGACACCTTGCAGCTATCGCCTTCATGAAGCCGGCCTCGACAGCAGGGAGCCGGACCACCGCAGCCATATCCCAGCCTGGCGCCTGCGCCAGCTGGCCGATGGCCCCGAGCATTTCTTCATCGAGATCGAAGAGGTCGACGATCTCGTCGCGCTGCCAAGGCGAGACCTATCGGCCGAACAGCAGGCGCATCTTCGGGACTGGGCGCGGTTCTGCATCGGCCAGGCGAAGCCTTCGGATACCGACGCAGCTGAGCAATCAGCAACGGAGCCGGCCGACGAAGCGCCTCTCGATCTGCGCTTTCGCCTGACGCCCGAGGATCGCATGGCGATGGCCCTCCGCCAGCAGGAGCGCTTCTGGCCGCGCAGCCGCCTGCTGCGCCGGACGGCATTCGGCCTCGTCTTCGCGCTGGTGCTGGTGCCGGCGGTCATGCTGTTGCTGTGGAGCATCGATCCCGATCGCGTGCCCTTCGAATTTGCCTTGCCGCTCTTCGCCGAAATGGCGGTGAAGACGTTCTGGCCGATCACGGCCGGGCTCTGCGGCCTGGTCCTGCTGGGCCATTTCGCGACGCCGTTCTTCATGCGCCTCAATGCCAAAAGCCTCGGCAAGACCCTGCATCAGCGCGCCAGCGACGATGAGGTCCGGATCCTGATCTCGCCGGAGTGTGTCAGGAGCCGGCAACGCGGCATCGAGAGCCGTTATGACTGGGCGGCGTTCACCGGCACCGAGCGGCGCGGCGAGCACATCTTCGCCATTCTGCGCCGCGGCGATCCACTGCTGCTGCCGGCGCGCGTCCTCAATTCCGACCAGATGCAGCTCTTCGATCGGCTGGCGGCCACGCATATCGGCCGCGCCGGAGGCACTGCATGACCGGACGCCGCGATATCGCGCTGTGCATCGCCCTGTTCGGCGGCGCGCTGCTGGCCATCCCCGCGAGCGCAGAGCCCCTGCCACTGCCGGATGGCCTGATGCTCGACCTGCCGCAGGGTTGGCGGATCGACGGCACCGCCGAGGGCGAGACCGGCAAGGATGGGCGCACCCGCATTCAACTCGTCTGCGAAACGCCGGCCTGCAAGCGGACGCAGGAGACCTGCACAATCCTTATGCGGCCTCAGCCCGTCGCCGGCGCCGATGACGCTGCCCGGCTCACCTCGCTCTATGCTGCACCGATGGACCGCTATTTCCGCATCCGTGCGGTCTTGCGCAGCACAAGCAAGGATGCGCAGGTGCTGCAGCCACTCGAGCGCGTATCACTGGCGACGCGCGACTGGTGGATGATCGAGACCGACGCCCGCCACAACTACAAGTCCGGGCTGTTCGCCGAGACGGTGATCGACGGGCGCTATCTCGGCGTGATCTGCAAGACCTGCGAGACCGCCAGCGAGCGCCACCAGGCCGGCCGCGCCATCATGACGAGCATCAGGTCGGCGGATTGACCGCAGCGGCTTCGCCGAGCACGACTTCGATCAGTCGAGCAACGTGCTGCACTGCCGGGTCACTCTCGCTGCGCCGGTGCCAGGCAAGATGCAGCGGGAAACCCTCGACCGCAACCGGCGGCTCGAAGGTGACGAAGCGATCGGCCTCCTCCGGCGGCAAGATCCGGCTCGGCAGCAGCGCGATCAGCGAGGAAGCCCGCAGCAAGGGCGGCACGCTGAGGAAACTCGGCACGACCAGACCGATATGGCGCTTGCGGCCGAGCCGGGCGAGCGCCTCGTCGAGCGGCCCATGCGTCTCGCCGCGGCCAGAGACCAGCACATGCGGGAAGGCGAGCCAGCGGTCGAGATCGAAGCCGGCCGCGGCGGGATGGTCCTTGCGCATCGCGACGACATAGCGCTCGCGCAGCAATTCCCGTCTGGTGAAATCGGCCTCGATCCCCGGGAAGACCGAGACGGCGAGATCGGCGCGCCCCTGCGCCAGCGCCTCCAGCGTCGCCTGCGCGCCCTGCCAGGGCAGGATGGCGAGGGTCAGGCCCGGCGCGGTCTGCATCAGCTGTCCGTAAATCCGGCCGGTCAGCAGAGCCGGTGGCAATTCGGCCGTCATCACCCTGACGGTCTGGTTCAAGCTCTTCAGATCGGGCTCCGGTGCATCGAGCAGCGCTGTCATCTGGGCGAGGATGTCGCGCAGCGGCTGTCGCAGGGCCTGCGCCTTCGCGGTGAGGCGCATCCGCCCTCTGCCTCGCAGCAACAGCGGGTCACCGAACAGATGACGGCAGCGCTCCAGCGCGCTCGATGCCGCCGGTTGCGACAAGCCGACCCTTTCGGCCGCGCGCGAGACATGCGCCTCGTCGAGCAAAGCGTCGAGCACGACGAGGAGGTTGAGATCGATCGCCCGTAAATTCATGCGATCGATAATACGATATATCGATCATTCATTGGAGTAATTTCTTGGTCAGCGACATCCTTCTTTCGAACCGAAGGAGGTCGCCATGACGCAGACGCTGATCCTGCTCTTTCACCCCGGTTATCAGAATTCGCGCGCTAACCGGGTACTGGCCCAGGCGGCCGGTAGCCGGCCCGGCACGGAAATCGTCGACATGCAGGCGCTCTATCCGGATGGGCGCATCGATGACGATGCGGAGGTCGCACGGCTCCTCGGCGCCGAACGCATCGTCCTGCAGTTCCCGGTGCAGTGGTATTCGACGCCGTCGCTGCTCAAGGCCTGGCAGGACGCGGTGCTGACCCGGATGTTCTACATCCACTACGAGGCGGAGGGCGCGAAGCTCGCCGGCCGGCCGCTCCTGATCGCCGCGACCGCCGGCAACATTCCCGAGGCCTACGCGCCAAGCGGCGCCAACCTGTTCTCGCTACGTGACTTGCTGAAGCCGCTGCAGGCGACGGCACATCGCTGCGCCCTCGCCTGGCAGGAGCCGTTCCTGGTCTATGATGCGCGCCGGGCCGATGCCGAAGCGCTGGAGGCGGCCGCCGGCTACTATGTCACGCGGCTCGCCCAGCTCGAAACCCGGCAGGCCGCCTGACCGGCCGGATGAGCGTCAGCTCACGCCTGTTCGGCGCTGCTGGTACGGCGCACCAGCGCCATCAGGATCGCGGCACCGAGGCCCGACTTGACCAGCGAGCCGAGCAGGAAAGGCACGACGCCAACGAGCATGGCCTTTTCCGAGCCGATCAGCGTCGCAAGCCAGAGGCCGCCGAGCGCCAGGCAGAGCGCGTGGCCGAGCAGCATCGAAGCGAAGGCGAAGGCCGGCCGGCTGCCGTTCCAGCCGCGCTCTGCCAGCCAGCCAACCAGCGCCGCGACGAGCGGGAACGAGGCGAGATAGCCGGCGGTCGGGCCCATGAAGGGCGCGAGACCGCCAGTTCCGTTGGCGAGCACCGGCAGGCCGATCGCGGCCTCGCCGAGCCAGGCGAGGACGGTGAGCGCGCCGAGCCGCCAGCCATAGAGCGCGCCAATCAGGATCACCGCCAGCGTCTGCATGGTCATCGGCACCGGCAGCATCGGCACGCTGATCTGCGAGGCGATCGTCAGCACGAGGGTACCGAGCAGGACAGCAGCCGCCTTGACGTGGACCGGGCGCGCCTGCAGCCCGAGCGGGCTGAAGCGGGAGGGGGTGGCGTAGCTGAGATCGCTCATGGCTTCGTCTCCATCGATTCCAAAATTATAGATAATTTTGCGAGTTGATCTATCCTAGAGTCCACAGACGCGCCGGGATTGCAAGAGCGCTATGCGCGATCATCGGTGAGCGCATCGCTGCACAGCCGATCAGGGCGATGCTGATTTGCCGCGACTTAGCCCTGGATGGCGAAGACATCGCGCGTCCCGCCGGCAGCCGTGCGCACCGGTTTCGAGCCGATCCACTGGACATGGCGGGCAAGGATCGCCGCCGCCTCATCCACCTGCCCGATGCGCAGAGCGGCCAGGATGGCGCGGTGGTCGTGATCGGTGCGTGCTTCCCAGTCCGAGCGCCAGGCCGAGAACAGGAAGCGGGCGCTAGCGGCGTGGAGATCATCGATCGCCGCCAGCAATCGCGGCATGGCGCAAGGTGTTACGATCAGGCGGTGGAATCGCCGATTCGCCTCCTCCCAGGCGCGAACATCGGGCGAATTGTCGCCGGCGCGGGTCGCCTCCTCGGCCTCGTCGAGGATGGCGCGGGTCAGATGCGGGCCGGCATGGCGCAGCGCGAGCACCTCCAGCGCCGCGCGCATCTCGGCGACCTCGCGGACCTCGCGCAGATCGAAGGCGGCAACGCGCACACCGCGGCGCGGCTCGCTGACGGCCAGCCCCTGCGCTTCCAGCCGCTGAAAGGCCTCGCGGACCGGGACATGGCTGGCGCCGAACTCGACCGCGACATGGTCCTGCCGCAGCCGCGCGCCCGGCTCGATCTGCCCGGAGATGATCCGCTCGGCGAGGATGCGGCTGATGCGAACGGGAAGGGTCTCGGATGTCTCGGTAGGCATGAATTATCGATAATTTCTTCCGGCACTTCCGTCGAGTCCGTGCGGCCGGCTGTCCCCTTGCGGTGCGCGACGTCCGGGGCCAGTCTCCGCTCCTCACAGGAGAACGCCGCCATGTCGCAACTGCCCGATCATGATCCGATCGCGGGCGATACCCGCTCCTGCGAGGCGCTCGAACAGGTGATCGTGCCGCGCGCGCATGATCTCGGCGGCTTCTCGGTCCGGCGCGCTTTGCCCTCGATCGGCCGCAAGATGGTCGGCCCCTTCATCTTCTTCGACCAGATGGGCCCGGCCGAATTCCTGCTCGGCGAGGGCATCGACGTCCGTCCGCATCCGCATATCGGGCTGTCCACCGTCACCTATCTCTTCGACGGCGAGATCATGCATCGCGATTCGCTTGGCACGGCGCTGCCCATCCGGCCCGGCGCGGTCAACCTGATGACGGCAGGGCGCGGCATCGTCCATTCCGAGCGCACCGCCCCGGAGGAGCGGCTGAAGGCGCCGAAGCTCTATGGCATCCAGACCTGGCTCGCTTTGCCGAAGACGCATGAGGAGGTCGCACCGGAGTTCATCCACCATGCCGCGCCCGAACTGCCGCGCATCGTCGGCGAGGGAAAACGCGTCAGCCTGATCATGGGCTCGGCCTTCGGCGAGACCTCGCCGGTGAAATTCCCCTGGGACACGCTCTATGCCGAAGCCGTGCTGGCGCCGGGAGCGATCCTGCCGCTCGATCCTGACTACCACGAGCGTGCCGTCTATATCGTGACCGGCAAGATCGACATCGCCGGCGACGAGTTCGGCGCCGGCCAATTGCTGATCTTCAAGCCGGGCGACCGGATCTCGATCCTCGCGGTCGACCAGAGCCGGCTGATGCTGATCGGCGGCGAGCCGATGGATGGGCCGCGCCATATCTGGTGGAACTTCGTCTCCTCTTCGAAGGAGCGGATCGACCAGGCCAAGCAGGAGTGGAAGACCGGCCGCTTCGACACGGTGCCGGGCGACGAGGAGGAGTTCATTCCGCTGCCGGAGCGCTGAGCGCACGGAGATGCCGTCAAAGGCCTCGCCTCCCGAGCGCTCCGGAGCGCCCGATGCCGCTCGTCCGCCACGGAAGCTGCTCTCCGGCTTCCTCTGGGCGACATTGACGGTCTCGATCTTCGCCGGCTGGTTCGTGGTCACGCGCTTCAGCGTTACCCGTATCCTCAATGTTTGGGACCTGACCGCGCTGCGCTACGGCATCGGCGCGATCCTGCTGGCGCCGGTGCTGCTGCGCGATCTGCCGCCGCGCGCCTGGCGCAACGGCTTTATCTTCGCTGCGCTCTGGGGGGCGCCGTTCGCGGCGCTGGTCGCGCTCGGCGTGCAGATGACCTCGGCCGGCCGCGCCGCCTCGGTGACGCCGACCCTGATGCCGGTCTTCGCCGGGCTGCTCGGCTGGCTCCTGCTGCGCCAGCCGCCCGGCATGATCAGGCTGATCGGCTATGCCGCGATTGCGGCCGGGCTCTGCGGCCTTGTGTTCACCGCAGTCGGCGGACAAGGTTCGCCGAGCTTGCTCGGGCTCGCGCTGCTGGCTCTGGCGGCGGCGATGTGGGCCGGCTACACGCTGCTCCTGCGCGGTAGCGGTCTCAACCCGATCCAGTCGGCGGCGCTGATCTGCTTCTGGTCGGCCGTGATCTTCGTGCCGGCGTATGTCGCGCTCGGCATCGGCCATCTCGGGCAGGCTCCGGGGATCGAGATCGCGATCCAGGGCATCTATCAAGGTGTGCTGATGAGCATCGTCGCGCTGATCGGCTTCAACCGCGCCGTGGCCTTGCTGGGCCCCTCGGCCGCCGCGGCGATGATCGCACTGGTACCGGTCGTCGCCTCGCTCCTCGCCATCCTCTTCCTCAGCGAGATTCCGACAGTGGCGGAGGGCGTCTCGATCGCGTTCATCGTCGCAGGCGTGCTGCTGGCGACCCGGCCGGCACCCGCCGCTTAGCTGATCTTTCAGGCCAGCTCGGAGAGGTCACGCAGGCGCGGCACCCGTGAGAAGCCGATGACGAGCAGCTGGATCAGGAAGCCTGCGGTCGCGAGCTGCAGGCAGGCGGCGATGCCGAGATGCGCCGCCACGGAGGCGCCAATCGCGGCGCCGACCGGACGCGCGCCGAAGGTCGCCGTCATGATCAGGGCGGAGACGCGGCCGAGCATCGCGTTGGGCGTCACCGCCTGGCGCAATGTCATCGTCGAGATCGTCCAGATGATCGGCCCGACGCCGAACAGGAAGAAGCTCGCCCCAACCAGATAGACGGACGGGAACCAGAGCGTCGCGAGCATTACGCCAGCCGCACAGAGGCCGGCGAACGGGCCGAGCAGAACCAGCGTCCCGAAAGAGACCCGGCGGGAGATCTGTGGAGCCAGCGCGGCGCCGACGATCATCCCCGCTCCGTAGATGCCCAGGGAGATGCCGACCTCGGTGGCGCTGAGGCCGAGATTCTGGACGGCATAGGCGACATAGACCGCCTGGAAGATGAACCAGGAGATGTTGAAGAAGACCGCCGTCATCAGGATTGGCCTGAGCAGGTCGTGGCCGGCAACGAAACGCGCGCCCTCCTTGAGATCATGCAGCAGGTCGCGCCGCGGGCCGGAGGGCGCCTCGTCCTTCGGCAAGCCGGCCAGCAGGAGCGCGGCAAAGATGGAGAGCCCGGCAGCCAGACCATAGGCCGTCGATATGCCGATCCAGCCGACGAGCGCCCCACCGAGTGCCGGCCCGCCGGCATAGGCGGCACTGCGCGCCAGCTCCAGCCAGCGATTGGCGTCCGCGAGCCGCTCGCGCGGCACCACCGATGGAACGAACGCCGGAGCGGCGACGCTGTAGCAGACCGTGCCGATGGCGCCGAGCGCACCGAGCATACCCAGCCAGGTCAGGTTGAGGCTACCCAGAGCGAGCAGCAGCGGGATCGCCAGCAGCGACACCGCGCGCAACGCTTCGGTGCCAACCATGAGCCGGCGCCGCGAGGCGCGATCGACCATCAGGCCCGCGGGGATCGAGAGCAGGAGAAAGGGCAAGGTCTGCGCCGTCTGCAGCCAGCCGGTCTCGGCAGGTCCCGCCGCGAGCAGCAGAACGGCGGCCAAAGGCGCCGCAGCCAAGGCGATCTGCTCCGAGAACTGGGCAAAGAGATTGGACCAGCCGATGCGGCGAAATGCCGTCGGCAAGGGTGTGATGTCGGCCGGTTGCATGACCTTGATGTCCTCGGAAGCGGTTGTGAGAACACCAAAAAGCCTTGCCGGCATGGGAGCCACCCGTTTCGTGGGAAGGCAGGAGGCTCGCGACGATCGCGGGCGTGATTTCCAACTCCGGTTTGCCAGCGCGCCACGCAGGCTCTATTTCCAGATTATCCCAGCGAAGGATCCGACAGCCTCGTGCCTCGCCCCAACACGCCTCTTCTCGACCAGGTGCCCGATCCGGCGGCTTTGCGCCGGCTCGACGATGCGCAATTGCGCCAGCTCGCCGACGAGCTGCGGGCCGAGACGATCGACG
>DASYHC010000065.1:0-19599 GCA_035998995.1 Allobosea sp. | reverse complement strand
GCGCCAGCGCTGGCGCCGACCACCCGGCGCGGCTTCAGGCCGATCTGCGGCGCAACCGTCTCGTAGAAGCCGCCCTGCCAGTAGCAGCGATTGCCGCCGCCGGCATAGGCCAGGCCTGCGAACATCAGCTTTGGTCCGTGTCGAGGGCGCGGGCGCGTTCGCGCCAGGCCAGCACCAGCCGGTCGAGCTCGGCGAGATCCTCGTGCGGGAGCTTTCCGAGCGTCTGGGCGACATAGTCGCGCTGCGTCGTCATGCCGGCTTCGGCGAGGCGGCGGCCCTCGGGCGTCAGATGCATGGCATAGGAGCGCCGGTCGCCGACAATGGCGCGGCGCTCCACGAGACCCGCCTGGACCAGCCGGTCGACCAGGCCGGAGACATTGCCCTTGGTGACGTAGAGCCGCTCGGCGAGCTCGCTCTGGCTGATGCCCTCGCGCTCGGTCAGCGTCGAGAGCAGGTCGAATTGCGGGATGGAGAGACCGAGCTCGCGGATGCGGGCGGTCATCTGGCCGAGCATGCGCTGATGCAGGCGCATGAAGCGGAACCAGACGCGATCCGGCTCGATGGGCTCCGGTGCGGGGGCTGGGCGCGGCACTGACAAGGCGTTCATCCCTAGATCGTTCATTTATAAACTAACGCATCGTCCAATCGAGCGCGAGGGCTTTCGCCGCGGGGCGCCCGCTGGCTATGCTGCCAAAAAGCGAAGCAAGACGACAGGGAGAAACGCATGCTCGGGCTGATGCAGAATTGGCCGCTGCTGATCCACCGGATCATCGACCACGCGGCGATCCAGCACGGCACGCGTGAAGTGACCTCCCGCAGCGTCGAAGGCCCGATCCGGCGCACGACCTATGCCGATATCCGCCAAAGCGCGCTCCGTATCGGCAAGCGGCTGACGCGAGAAGGCATCAAGCTCGGCGATCGCGTTGCGACGCTCGCGTGGAATACCGACCGGCACCTTGCGCTCTGGTACGGGATCAGCGGCATGGGCGCGATCACCCATACGGTCAATCCGCGGCTCTTCCCCGAGCAGATCGCCCAACTGATCAACCACGCCGAGGACCGGCTGCTCTTTCTCGACCTGACCTTTGTCGGGCTGGTCGAGGGCCTGCGGGACAAGCTGCCGACAGTCGAGCGCTATATCGTCCTGACCGATGCGGCGCATATGCCTGAGACCTCGCTCAGGAACGCCGTCGCTTACGAGGACTGGCTGGCTGAGGCCGACGCCGATTTCGCCTGGGCGGCGTTCGATGAGAACACCGCGGCCGGGCTCTGCTACACTTCAGGCACGACCGGCGGGCCCAAGGGCGTGCTCTATTCGCACCGCTCCAATGTGCTGCACGCCATGGCCTGCGCCCAGCCGGACTATATGGGTCTGTCGGCGCGCGCCGTGGTGATGCCGGTGGTGCCGCTCTTCCACGCCAATAGCTGGTCGCTGGCCTTCTCGGCGCCGATGACCGGGGCGAAGCTGGTCATGCCCGGCATGAAACTCGACGGCGCCTCATTGCTGGAACTGCTCAACGGCGAAAAGGTGACATTGACCGCGGCGGTGCCGACGGTCTGGCTCGGCCTGCTCCAGCATCTGGAAGCGACCGGTGGGAAGCTCGACACGCTGAAGCGGGTGGTGATCGGCGGCTCGGCCTGTCCGCGGGCGATGACCGAGGCGTTCGAAAAGAAATACGGCGTCACCGTCGACCATGCCTGGGGCATGACCGAGATGAGCCCAATCGGCTCGTTCTGCTCGATCAAACCGGTCTATGACGGGCTCGAAGGCGATGCGCTCTACGACCTCAAGGTCAAGCAGGGCCATCCGCAGTTCGGTGTCGAATTCCGCCTGACCGATGACGACGGCACAGACCTGCCCTGGGACGGCAAGACCTTTGGGAGGCTGAAGGTGCGCGGGCCGGCAGTCGCCGGCGCCTATTACCGCCACGACCAGCCGATCTTGGACGGGCACGGCTTCTTCGACACCGGCGACGTCGCGACCATCGACCCGCACGGCTACATGCAGGTGACCGATCGCTCCAAGGACGTGATCAAGTCCGGTGGCGAGTGGATCTCCTCGATCGAGCTCGAAAACCTCGCCATCGGCCATCCCGACGTGGCGGAGGCGGCGGTGATCGGCGTCGCCCATCCGAAATGGGACGAGCGGCCGCTTTTGGTGATCGTGCCCAAGCCCGGCAGGACGCCCGGCCACGCGGAGATGCTCGCCTTCATGACCGGCAAGGTCGCGAAATGGTGGCTGCCCGACGATGTCGTGCTGGTCGAGGCGATCCCGCATACGGCGACCGGCAAGATCCAGAAGACGGCGCTGCGCGAGATGTTCCGGGAGTATCGCTTGCCGGGGTGAGATCCTCGGCTTGAAATAGGCCGGGATTCGTCGAAACTGTCTGCAAAGATGCGTTACGTCATGTTGCCAACAGACAAGTTGGACAGTGAGGCGATGCTGTGGATTTCAACAAAAGGGCCGCACTTATCTACAGTTGCATCACGCTAGCGGTTGTGGGCCTGGTGTTCGGGTCTTTGATTTGGCGAGATCAGCGCAATCGAGATCGCCTCGCGATGGGGCCGCATGTTCCCGGGACGATAGTCTCATTCTGGCTCAATCGTGGCAATGCGCGCGCTTTGGTCGAGTTCACGAGATACCAGAACGGCGAGCCGATCCTTTGCCGGACCGAGGTCACTTTGTCCTCGGGGGACGTAAAGGTCGGGCAAAGGGTGTCTGTCGTGCCGCGTTCAAACTCCTGTGGCGATGCGGCAGTCGGTCTTGATAGCTGAAGCATTGACGCTTTGCCGTGCTCTTGCTGGTAAGCAGGCCAAGACGAGGAAGCCACATGGAATTTCTCCTGGTCTTCGCGTTCCTCGCGCTGTTCAGCTTGAGCGCTCTCGCGGGCATGTCTTTGCGCAAGCGCCTGCATGAGCATCACCTGACCAGCGAGAACATGGATTCGATCAGGCTGGTGACCGGGCTGATGGTGACCTTCGCCGCGCTCATCCTCAGCCTGCAATTGTCGACGACCCGGGCGCGCTTCGACGCCACGAGCAGCAACCGTTCCACCTATGCGGCGCGTCTGGCCAATCTCGACCAGTGCCTGCGCATCTTCAAGGCAGTAGCCGACCCGACCAGGCTGAAGCTCCAGCAGTACACGGCTGCGGTGATCGCAAGCACTTGGCCCGCGAGGCGCCGCCGATCGTCGCCGGCATGCCGGATACGCGCAGCATGGCCGTCCGCGGCGAGGACCGCAGCCTGGCGCAGTTGATGAGCGATATCGGAGCGGACGTCGACGCGCTGCCAAGTACCGGTCTTGAATATTCCGCGGCCCGCTGCCGTGCAGCCTATGCCGATGTCATCTCTGCAAGATGGAACGTCATCGAGGATGCGAACGCTCCGTCCGGCGGCTATTTCGTCGGGATTGTGACCTTCTGGCTCAGCCTGGTCTTCCTGAGCTTCGGCCTGCAGATCCCACGCCGAGCGCTCAGCGCTGCTGTGCTGGCGATCGGCGTATTGTCGGTCTCCAGCATCATGTTCGTGATCGTCGACCTCGACCTGCCCTATCAGGGGGTATTTCACATCTCCAGCGCGGCGATGCATGAAGCCCTCGCCGATATGCTGCGATAGCCCGGCGAGCGAGGGTAGCGCCAGCATCGCACAAAGAGCTGGTCGTCGCCGAGCCGGAGCAGGTCGTCCCGTGAGCTTTGCCGGCAGTTGTTCAAGCGGCCACCGTGCCTTGGCGTTCGGCATGTCCGCAAGGAGGCCGGCCGCCCCGGAGGGCAGCCGGCGGATTGATCAGAACTCTTCCCAGCCGCTGTCGCCGTGCTTGCCGGCATTGGCGACCTTGCGCGGGGCAGGGCTGAAGGCGGCGGCTGCGAGCTGCTGCAGGCGCTGCGGCTCGGCTGCTGTGGGCTTGCGCGCGGCCGCCGGCCTGGGAGCCTGGCGGCCGGGGGCGACCTGAGGCCTGGCCGCATGGGTGGCGACGGCTTGGCCACCGGTCTTGAACGCCGCGACGAGATCGTTGAGCTGCGTGATGCGCTGGTTGAGCGCATTGGCGCTGGCGGCGCTCTGTTCGGAGAGGGCAGCGTTCTGCTGGGTCATCTCGTCCATATGGGCGACGGTCTGGCTCATCTCCTCGATGCCGTTGGCCTGCTCGGCCGCGGCCGAGGAGATGTCGGCGATGGTCGCCGCGACCTTCTGTGACGCCGCGAGGATCTGCGTCAGCGCATCGCCGGCCTGGCGGACCAGCTTGACGCCTTCGCCAACCTCGGCGTTGGAGGACGAGATCAGCGTCGAGATGTCCTTGGCCGCCTCGCCCGAGCGCTGGGCGAGGGTGCGCACCTCCGAGGCGACCACAGCGAAGCCCTTGCCGGCATCGCCGGCGCGGGCCGCTTCCACCGCTGCGTTCAGGGCGAGGAGATTGGTCTGGAAGGCGATATCGTCGATCACGCGGGTGATGTCGGAGATCTTCTTCGAGGCGTCCTCGATCCGGGCCATGGCGCTGACTGCCTTGCCGGCGATCTCGCCGCCGCCCTCCGCGGCGCGCATCGCTTCCTCGGCGGTCGTCGCCGCCTGGCGCGAGGCCTGGGCCGAGGCCTTGACCGAGGCGGCCAGCTCCTCGGTGGTCGCGGCGCTCTCCTCCAGCGAGGAGGCCTGTTCTTCCGTGCGCTTCGACAGGTCGTCCGCGCCGGTCGCGATCTCGCGGGCCGAGAGGCCGACATCGGCCGAGGTGAGCTGGATCGTCTTCACCGTCGAGGACAGGCGCTCGACGGTCTCGTTCACCGCCGCCTTCAGCTCGCCGAAGCGGCCGCGATACTGGGTGGCGATGTCCTGCGTCAGGTCGCCCTCGGCGACGCGCTGCAGCACGGCGACGAACTCGGTCGTGGCACTGTCGACGACAGCGTTGATCTCGTTGATACCGGCGACCAGCTTCTGCATCTGCTCGTCGGCATCGTCGATCTGCAGCCGGGCCGAGAAGTCGCCATCGGCGGCGGCGGCGACGACCTCGCCGACATCGGAGACGACGCGCGACATCGCATCGGCACGGGCCGCGCGTGCTGCGGCCTCGGCCCGCTCCTGGGCCTCCAGCGCGCGGATCTGCACCAGCTTATCGCGGAAGAGGAGCAGCGCCCCGGCGACGGCGCCGACCTCGTCCTGCCGCCCGGTCTGCGGGATCGGCGTCTCGAGCTCGCCATTGGAAAGCCCGTCGATGCTGGTCTTGATCGCGGCGAGCGGCCGGATGACGCGCGAGACGATCAGGGCGCCGGTCGCAAGCATCAGGGCGACCAGCATGCCGAGCAGCAGGTTGAACACCCACTGGATCTGATCGACCCGGGCGCCGGTCGCGGCGAGGAGGGCATTGGTGCGGGCCTCGACCAGCCCGAAGAACTCGTCGACCGGCTTCATGATCTCGCCCTTCATCCGGTCGTAATCGGCCGAAAACAACAGCTCGCGGGCGAGGTTGAGATCGCGCTCCTTCTTGACGGTGTATTTGCCGCCGCCATCCTCGAACAGGCCCTTGGCGGCGTTCATGGCGCGGGTTTCGAGGGCGACGAGGCCATCCGATTTGGCGGCGGCCTGGCCGAGCCTGGCGAATTCCAGCTCGGTGAAGCCGGCTTCCTTCATTTCGGTCAGCAGGGCCTTGGTCTGGCCCGGGCCGCGGGGGCGTGCGGCATTGTCGAGGACGAGATCCCAGTAGATCCGGTGCGGCTCGACCGGGCGCGGCTTCTCGCCGCTGCGCATGGCGATGACTTCGAGATATTGCTGCTCGTAGCGAGTGTTGCCAGTAACGGCGAAGGTACGCGCCAGCCGCGTCAGATCGTCTGAACTCTGCCGGAATTCATCGGCGAGCAGATAGGAGGCATGGGCCTGGCGATGGGCATTGGCCCGGGCGCCGACGGCTTGCTGCTGAAAATACCACGCGCCGATGATGGCGGCGATCAGGGCGGCAAAGAGCCCCGCAATACCCAGGAATGTCTGCTTGATCGTGAGATTGGCTGCCAGGCGCATTTGGATTCCTAGACTGCGTGGGGTTGGCTGGAGCTCGCAAGCGCGATGGCGAGGGCGAATACGAGGTGACCAGCACGATCATCTGACGAGAGATCGGAGGGCTGCTTGCCCGTGGGGAGAGTGCGCCAGTCAATACGGAAGGGTTCGCGGCCAAGGGCGCGCGCTGTACTATGCGTGACAAACACGGGAGAAATCCGGGTGCTCTTTTTCTAATCAGACGGTGCACCGGGATAGTAAATTTTAATTAAACAAGTTGGCTGAATTGCTGCAATTTGCTCTAGATCAACGGCGATTTTTGCCAAGTTTCAGCGTCCAGGCGGGCTGACAGCGTTTCGGTATGACGATATTGCAGCTTTCGCGGGATTCTGACGGATTTTGCAACCTTCTTTATACTCTCAATTTTTCCATCAACTCCCAGCCGGAAGCTTCCAGTCAGCGCAATCCGGCGTTTCAGTTGGTTGTAATCTTCAACGTCTCCGTGAGGAAGCCAGTGAGTGCTCGCCCTGCTGGTGTCGGCCGGCCCGGCGCGAGATGCAGCGCGATCTCGGAGGCCGGCAGGTAAGGCAGACCGTCCGCCTCGCCGAGCAGGCGCAGGCCCTCGCGCGCCGTGCCCGCCTTGACCACGGTCAGCGCGGCGCCGGCGGCAGCGACGGCCTCGACCGCGCCGATGCTGGAGGAGGAGAACAGGATGCGCCAGGGCCGGCCGGCCTCGTTCAGGGCGGCGAGCGCCCATTCGCGGTACATGTTCGGCGCCTTCAGCAGCGCGAGCGGTAGGGGACCGGCGGGCGGGAAATCGTGCCGGTCGGACCAGGCCCAGGCGGTGCGCTCGACACGCAGCACCTCGCCGCTGCCGTCGCCCGCCTTCTGCGTCGCCAGCACAAGGTCGAAGGCCTCGCCGAGGCTGCCGATCAGGTCGCGGGTGAAGCCGGTGGTGACTTCGAGCTCGACCTCCGGATGCGAGCGGGCGAAGCGGGCGAGCGTCTCGGGCAGCACCACGGTGGCGTAGTCGTCCATCACCGCGAGCCGGACGCGGCCGGAAACGTTTCGGGCCCGAACGACGTCGAGCGCCTCGTCGTGCAAAGCGACGATACGGCGGGCGTAACCGAGGAAATCCTCGCCGGCGCGGGTCAGCAGCACCTCCTGAGGCGAGCGCTGCAGCAGGGTCTGGCCGGCGATCTCCTCGAGCCGGCGCACCTGCGTCGAGATCGTCGACTGCGTGCGGTTGAGGGCTGCCGCGGCGCGGGTGAACGAGCGCAGCTCGGCGATGGTGACGAAGGAACGCAGCAGGTCGATGTCGATATTGCGCAGCATCGCAAGGCCTCTCGCGCCCGCAGCATGGACGGCGTCGATGGTCAAAATCGAATAATTCAATTTTGGCTGGCCGGACGCCGCCGCTAGCTATAGGGCGAGCCCTTCTGTTCGGACGTAGCGTCAACGAGGTCAAGCATGCCGAGGCTGAGATCCGCCACCACCACCCATGGCCGCAACATGGCCGGCGCCCGCGGCCTCTGGCGCGCCACCGGCATGAAGGACAGCGATTTCGGCAAGCCGATCATCGCGGTGGTGAACTCCTTCACCCAGTTCGTGCCGGGCCATGTCCATCTGAAAGACCTCGGCCAGCTGGTGGCGCGCGAGATCGAGAAGGCTGGCGGCGTCGCCAAGGAGTTCAACACCATCGCGGTCGATGACGGCATCGCCATGGGCCATGACGGCATGCTCTACAGCCTGCCTTCGCGCGAGCTGATCGCCGACAGCGTCGAATACATGGTCAACGCCCATTGCGCCGACGCGATGGTCTGCATCTCCAATTGCGACAAGATCACCCCCGGCATGCTGATGGCGGCGATGCGCCTCAACATCCCGGTCGTGTTCGTCTCGGGCGGGCCGATGGAGGCCGGCAAGTACATCGCCGAGGGCGTGCTGAAGAAGGTCGATCTGGTCGACGCCATGGTCGCTGCCGCCGACAGCAAGTACACGGACAGCGAAGTCGAGGTGATCGAGCGCTCGGCCTGCCCGACCTGCGGCTCCTGCTCGGGCATGTTCACCGCCAATTCGATGAACTGCCTGACCGAGGCGCTCGGCCTCGCGCTGCCGGGCAACGGCTCGACGCTGGCGACCCATGCCGACCGCAAGCGCCTTTTCGTCGAGGCCGGGCACCTGATCGTCGACATCGCCAAGCGCTACTATGAACAGAACGACGAGAGCGTGCTGCCGCGCAATGTCGCGAGCTTCAAGGCCTTCGAGAATGCGATGACGCTCGATATCTCGATGGGCGGCTCGACCAACACCGTGCTGCACCTTTTGGCTGCCGCGCATGAGGCCGAGATCGATTTCACCATGGCCGATATCGACCGGCTGTCGCGCAACGTGCCGGTGCTGTGCAAGGTCGCCCCGGCCGTCGCCAACGTCCATATGGAGGACGTCCACCGTGCCGGCGGCATCATGGCGATCTTGGGGGAGCTCGACCGTGCCGGCCTGATCGACACCTCGCTGCCGACCGTCCACAGCGCCACACTGGGTGAGGCGCTTGAGCGCTGGGACATCAGGCAGACGCAGAGCGAGGCGGTGAAGGGCTTCTATAGCGCCGCGCCCGGCGGCGTGCCGACGCAGACCGCCTTCAGCCAGGATCGCCGCTATGAGGAGCTCGATCTCGATCGCGAAAAGGGCGTCATCCGCGAGAAGGCGCATGCGCATTCGCAGGATGGCGGCCTCGCCGTGCTGTTCGGCAACATCGCGCTCGACGGCTGCATCGTGAAGACGGCGGGCGTCGACGCCTCGATCCTGACCTTCTCCGGCACGGCGGTGATCTTCGAGAGCCAGGACGCGGCGGTCGAGGGCATCCTCAACAACAAGGTCAAGGCCGGGGAGATCGTGCTGATCCGTTATGAGGGGCCGCGCGGCGGGCCGGGCATGCAGGAGATGCTCTATCCGACGAGCTATCTGAAGTCGAAGGGGCTCGGAAAGGCCTGCGCACTGGTCACCGACGGGCGCTTCTCGGGCGGTTCGTCGGGCCTCTCGATCGGCCATGTCTCGCCTGAGGCGGCCGAGGGCGGCGCGATCGGCCTGGTCGAGAGCGGCGACCTGATCGAGATCGACATCCCCAAGCGCAGCATCAGCCTCAAGGTCTCCGACGAGGAGATGGCGCGCCGGCGCGCCGCGATGGACGCCAAGGGCAAGGATGGCTGGAAGCCAGCGGCGCCGCGCAAGCGCAAGGTCTCGACCGCGCTGAAGGCCTATGCGGCGCTGGCGACCAGCGCGGCCAAGGGCGCGGTGCGCGCGATCGACTGAGCTGACGACACCAAGCCAGCGGAGGCCCCGGCATGAGCGAGCTCTGGGGTGTGGTGGCCGCGGCGGCGTCGAGCGCGCTTGGAGGAACCTCCATCGCCGCGACCCGCTATCTCGTCGGCCATCTCGATCCGCTGGCGATCGGTTCGTTTCGCTTCGGCATCGGCTGCCTGCTGCTCGCTCCGGTCGCCCTGCTCGGCGACCGGCGCTGGCCCGGTCGCCGCGATTGGCTCCAGACCGCTGGGCTGGGGCTGCTCTTCTTCGCGCTCTTCCCGATCCTGTTCAACGCCTCGCTGATCCATACGAGCAGCGCCCGCGGAGCGCTGGCGTTGTCGACCCTGCCGCTTTTGTCGCTGATGGTCGGCGCGGCGCTCGGGCGCGAGCGATTGACGGCGCGCAAGACCGCCGGCGTTTTGACCGCGATGGCGGGCGTCGGATTCGCGCTGCTCTCCGGCCTCGCTCATGCGCCGCCGCAGGCCTGGCGTGGCGATCTCCTGATGATAGCGGCGGCCTTGTGCATGGCGCTCTACGGCATCTGGTCGAAGCCGGTGATCAGTCGCTGCGGCCCGATCCCGTTCACGACCGTCGCGATGGCCGTCGGTGCTGTGGCGCTGATCCTGATCTCGCTGGTGCGGGGCAGCTTCGATGCGGTGGCCCAGTTCGCCGTCCCGCAATGGTCGGCAGCGCTTTATCTCGGCGTGATCGGTGCTGCCCTGACCTTCTATCTCTGGGCCTTCGCGCTTGGGAAGGCGTCGCCGACCAGCGTTGCGGTCACCGTGACGGTGAACCCGGTCACGGCCTCGCTGGTGGCTGCTCTCGTGCTGAACGAGCCGATCGGCTGGAACCTCGCTGTCGGCATCGTCGTCGTCGGGATCGGCATCTGGCTCTCGACGACGGGTGGGCGCAGTGCCGCAGCTGGCGACAGCTAAGAAACCTAGCGTCACATCTTCGCCACGGATCGTCCGGACAAAAGCCGCATCGACAAATCGACGCGCCGGCGCGGCACAGCGCTGGCGCGCGGATTCTGGAGGTGGCCTTTGCCGGCGTTCCTGATCGCAGCCCTGCTCTGGCTCGGGCTCTTCTCGCCTTCGATCGCGCAGGCGCCGCCGGTCACCCTCTCCGACAATGCCGAGTCGATCGCCGTGGTGGTCGGCAACAAGACCTACAAGCAGACCAGCACGGTCGACTTCGCCCATAACGACGCCGAGGCGATGAAAGCCTGGCTCACCGGCACGCTCGGCTTTCGCGAGCAGAATGTCTTCCTCTTGAAGGATGCGACGCTCGGCGAGCTGACCCAGATGTTCGGCAGCGAGGCCAATCCGCAGGGCGGCAAGCTCTGGCGCAGCGCGGTCGAAGGGCGCTCCAACGTCTTCGTCTACTATTCCGGCCATGGCGTGCCGGATCTCGCGACGCGCCAGCCCTTCCTGCTGCCGCAGGACGGCAATCCCAATGCCAGCGAGAGCGGCTATGCGCTGCAGACGCTCTACCGGAACCTGGAGCTGGTCCGGCAGAAGATCGGGGCGCAGCGCCAGCTGATCGTGATGATCGACGCCTGCTTTACCGGCGAGACCGGCCGCAAGGGCGAGAGCCTGCTCGCCGTCTCGGCGCCGGGCTTCACGCCGGCCAAGCCGCGCACCGGCGGCGGCATCGTCAAGCTGGTCGCGACCTCCGGCGCGACGCCGGCGAACTGGGACGAGACCCAGAAACTCGGCCTGTTCACCAGCCGCTTCCTGATGGGCGCCGCCGGGCTGGCGCGGCCGGCCGGTGCGCCCGAGACCGGGCCGCTCGCCTGGTCCGATCTGCAGCGCTATCTCAAGGACAGCGTCGAGGCCGCCGCCCGGCGCGACAGTGGCCGCGAGCAGGCGCCGGAGATCGACCTTGCCTCGATCGCCCTGCCGGTGGCGCAGCCGGTGCCGGCGGTGGCGCGCGCCGTCGCATTGGCGCGCGACGAGGCCAACTGGCAGCGGGCCAAGGCCGCCGGCGAGCGCAGCGCGCTCGAGGCTTATGTCGCGCGCTGCGGCGAGGCCTGCCAATACCGCGAGGCGGCGATGGCGCTGCTGCTCGACAAACGCCGCAGCGGCGAGGCCGCGACCGACGAGCAGAACTGGATCAGGCTCGGCGGCTCCGGGCGCTATGAGGACTATCTCAAGGGCTGCGGTGCGGTCTGCGCCTATCGTTCGCTGGCCGAGGGTTATCTCGGGCGGACCGACGCTTCGCGCGATCCGCGCGTGCAGGAGTGCGACGAGCTGGCCGGCGATCCCAACGATCCCGACCGGCGCGAGGGCGTGAAGGGCGTGAAGTTCGCGCGCATTGATGCCCGCGCGGCGATCGCGGCCTGCAAGCAGGCATCGGAGTCGCAGCCGCAGATCCGGCGGCTCTCCTACCAGCTCGGCCGCGCCCACGACAAAGCCGAGCGCTACAAGGACGCGCTCGCCGCCTATGACAAGGCGGCCGATGCCGGCAGTGCTGCGGCGATGAACAATCTCGGCGCGCTCTACGAGAACGGACAGGGCAGCAAGGTCGACTTGCAGAAGGCCTTCGGTCTCTATGAGCAGGCGGCGGGAACTGGCAACGCCATCGCGATGAGCAATGTCGGGCGCATGCTGCAATATGGCCGCGGCCGGCCGCGCGACGAGGGCGGTTCGCTGCGCTGGTACCAGAAGGCGGCGGAGGCGGGCGACGCCTTCTCGATCGCCAAGCTGGTGCCGGCCTATCTCGAAGGGCGGCCGGGCTTCCCGAAGAACCCGCAGAAGGGCTTCGACCTGTTCCGCCAGGCCGCCGACAAGGGCGATCCGATCGCGATGGTCTCGATGGCGACGCTGATCGACAACGGTTTTGGCTCCTTCTTCCCCGGCACGAATTCGCTGCAGATGCTGATGAAGGCGCTGGAGAAGGGCGAAGCCGGCGCGGCGGCGGTCTCGTCGAGCGACGTCTCCGAGCAGAAGCTGAAGCCGGACACGGTGCGGGCCTTGCAACGGGCGGCGCAGAAGGCCGATCATTACAGCGGCGCGATCGATGGCCGTTTCAACCCCGTCTTCGTGCGGGCGCTCGATGGCTATGCGCGGTCGCTGGAGCAGGAGCACTAGAACCCGGCCGTGAGCGGTTTGCTGCGAAGTCTTCTCGTCACCGGACTGTTCGTCGCCGGGGGCAACGCCGTGCGTGCCGAGGCCCTGTCGGCCTGGCTCGGCAATGTCGCGGCTTGCGCCGGCAAGCGCGATCTCTCGCTCGCCGTGGTCGGCTTCGACGCCGGCCAGCAGATCTTGTCGGGCAAGCAGGCCGACGAGGTCAGGCTGGCGATCGAGAGCCGTTTGCAGAGCGAGGGGCGGGTCAGGCTGGCAGCGAGCGCCGATGTCGTCCGCATCAAGACGCTGCGCGACAGCCTCAATTTGCACAAGCCAGGCGAGGCTGAGGCGCAGATCCGCAAAGCCTTCGACGGCGATGCCAGCGTCTTCTTCACCGAGCCGGCGCGGCAGGAGGACAAGGCAAGCTTCCGCCTGCAGGCGATCGCCAGGACGGGCGACTGCAAGGCGACGAGCGAGCCGGTCGAGATCGCGATCCGGACCAAGCCGGGCGTGGTCGATGTCGATCAGGTGATGAGTAAGGCGGTCGAGAACCTCGTGGGGGCCGCGCCTGATCTGAAACGGGTCGACATCTGTCCGTTCTCGGCGGCGAGCGGCTACAGCGCCTGCAGCGCCGCGCTCGGCGAGCGACTGCTGCTGGCGCTCGACGCCGAGTCACGCTCGGACGATCGCATCCTGCGCGCCCGGCCATTGGACCTCCGCAAGGCCACGCCCGGACAGTGTGCGGCTTCCACTGATGCGGTGACGACGCGCGGCCGCTTTGAGCAGGACCGCAACGGCCAAAGCTGGATGGAGCTCGAATTCCGCCGCGGCGATGCCGTGCTGGCACTGAGCGGGCGCAGCCTTATCCCGGCCGAGGGGCTGGGCTGCGATCCTGCGGTGCGCCCCTTCCTCGACCATGTCGCCGCCACAGCCGGCTCGGACCGGGCGCGGCTCGCGCTGCTGCCGGCGGCTTCGCCCTTCGCCAAAGGACGGCGGCTCGATGTGCGCATCGAGGGCAAGGCGGGGATGAGGCTCTATTGCTGGGTGCTGGATTCGGACGGCACCGCCTCGGTCGTGCTGCCGGTGCGTGGCGAAGAGGGCAAGAGCGTGCTGCGCGCTGGCAGCCAGTCCTACCCTTATGATTTCGGATTGACCGACATCGTGCTCGACGCGGCCTTCGAGAACCTGTTCGCCTGCTTCGGCACCGAGGCGGACTTGCCGGCGGCGCTGCGCCAGCGCTGGCTCAAGGTGGCGCCGAGCGTGAGCGATGATGCCGCGACCTTGCAGCCGGACGAGGTGCTCGACCTGATCGAGAAGCTGCGCGCCGTCCCGGGTGTGGTCGAGGCGACTGCGCCCATCGTCGTGCGTTGAGATGTCTTTGACGGAATTGAACCGTCATTGCGAGCGTAGCGAAGCAATCCAGGAGGATTTGGCGCTGTGCCCTGCCGCCCCTGGATTGCTTCGTCGCTCAGGCTCCTCGCAATGACGGTTCGCGGAATCCGGTATGATCGAAAGGCGCGCGAACGAGGGCGCTTGCCTTCCTCCCGGTGCTCCGCCACCTAAGAGAGCATGCATCGGCGCCTCGTTTTCGAAGAGCCAATTTCGCGCGTGGCGATCTGGAGCCGCCGGCTGGCGTTGTTCGGGCTGACGGTCCTCGTGCTCGCCGTGCTGATCTTCCGCTTCGGCCAGCCCTCGGTCGAGCGGCTGGCGCCGATCGCCGGGGCCTATATCTTCGTGCTGCTCGCCTTCCTGCTGGCGCTCGCAGCCTTCGTGCGGATCTGGCAGGAGGGGCATCGCGGCATCGCCATCGCCGTGCAGGCCTTCGTGCTCTGCCTCGCGCTGCTGGCGCCGGTCGCCTATGGCGGTTTCCAACTCGCGACTTTGCCGTTCATCGCCGACGTCTCGACCGATATCGACGAGCCGCCGGCCTTCAGCCGCTCGCGCGTCGCGCTGACCGCCAGAGGCGGGATCGTGCCGCCCGATCTCCCGGCCGAGCGCCGCAGGGCGCAGCGCCAAGGCTATCCCAAGGCGTTGCCGATCGTGCTCGAACTGCCGGCCGAGGTCGCTTACGACATTGCCCGCAAGGCGTCCGTCAGTCTCGGCTGGCAGGTGCTGGAAGGCGCGGCGCCGGGCGGGCGCAGCGGGGCAGGGCGGCTCGATGCGGTCGCCCGCTCGCGCGTGCTGCGCCTCTATGACGACATCACCATCCGCATCCGGCCGCGCGCCGATGGCAGCCGCATCGACATCCGCTCGGCCTCGCGGCTGGGCGGCTTCGATTTCGGCGCCAATGCCCGGCGCATCGCGGCGTTCGAGGAGGAGGTGAAGCTGCTGGTGGAGCTTCGGTAAGCGTTCACGCCAGGCGGTAGCGGCTCGCCAGCAGCGGCGCGGCGTCGTCGCAGAGGACGACGCCGCGCTCGACCAGATCCTCGAGCTGGGCAAGCACCGAGAGCGAGGCGGCGCCGCGCAGGGCCACCGGCAATTCCTGGTAGATCATCGGCACCATCGCGGGAATCGTCTCGTCGCCGGCCTGCAAGCGGCTGAGGATCGCGGCCTCGCGCAAGCGCCGGTGCTGCACCAGCCCGCGCAAGAAGCGCTGCGGCTCGCGCACCGGGCCGCCATGGCCCGGCCAGTAAAGGCGATCTTCGCGGCCGCGCAATTTCTCGATCGAAGCCATGTAGGCGACCATCGAGCCGTCGGGCGGAGCGACGATCGAGGTCGACCAGGCCATGACGTGGTCGCCAGAGAACAAGGTGTTCTCCTCCGGCAGCGCGAAGGCGAGATGGTTGGCGGTGTGGCCTGGCGTCGCCAGCGCTTGAAGCGTCCAGCCCGGGCCGGATACCGCATCGCTCTCGCTCATGATCAGATCGGGTGCGTAGTCCCTGTCGGCGGAGGCGTCGAGCGGGTTGATCTCGCCGAGGACGAGTTCACGCGCCGGCCGGTGCAGGCCACAGCCGACGATGCGCGCGCCGGTCGCCGCCTTGAGCGCGCGCGAAGCCGGGGAATGGTCGCGATGGGTATGGGTGATGACGATGTCGGTGACGGTTTCGCGGGCGATTGCCGCGAGCAGAGCCTCGACATGGCCGGCATCGTCCGGGCCGGGATCGATGATCGCGATCTTGCCGCGCCCGACGATGTAGCTGCAGGTGCCGGTGAAGGTCATTGGCCCGCCATTGCCGGCGATCAGTCGGCGCACCAGCGGCGAAAGCTGTACCAGCTCGCCGGAGGCCGCGCCGGGATCGCGATCGAAGTCGAGCGGCTCGTCGGTCTCGGGAGTAGGGCTGGCCATCTGCGCATCCGGGTGGGGCATGATCACCGGCTTGTCGGCCGGCGGGCCATTTCCTATAGACGAACGAGCCGGGCGTCGACGGCGCCCGAAGAAGAAGGATCAGATCCGATGGCCGAGACGCTGTCCCTGCCCGCGACCTCCATGGTCAACGCGGCCCTGCCGACCCTGTCGGATCCGCGCGCACATGTCCTGCGCAATGTCGCGCTCGCCGTGGTCGGCAGCCTGCTGATCATCGCCGCCGCCAAGGTCAAGGTGCCGTTCTGGCCGGTGCCGATGACGCTGCAGACGCTGGCCGTGCTCGGCCTCGGTGCCGCCTATGGTGCGCGCCTGGGCGCCGCGACCGTGGCACTCTACATTGCCTATGGCCTGTTCGGCCTGCCGGTCTTCACCAACACCCCGCCGGTTGCGGCCGGCCCGCTCTATCTGCTCGGACCGACGGGCGGCTTCCTGATCGGTTTCGTCGCCGCCGCGGCGATCGCCGGCTGGGCCGGTTCGCGCGGCGCTTCGCTCTGGCGCCTTGCCGGCGGCGTGGTGCTGGCCGAGATCGTGCTGATGGCGCTCGGCTTCGCCTGGCTGGCGCTCGGTGCGCAGATGGCGAGCGGGGCGACCGGCATCGGCTTCGCCAAGGCGTGGGCGGCGGGTGTCGAGCCTTTCCTGCTCGGCGACCTGATCAAGGCGGCGCTGGCTGCGAGCCTGGTCGGTGCCGGCTGGTCGGTGCTGAAGCGCCGCGGCTGAGCCGATAGGCCCAACCGAATCAGAAAGCCGGGGCGTTGCCCCGGCTTTTTTGTTGTCTTGAAGCGTTTCGTGCGGTGTCAGCCCGCCGGCTTCTGGCCGGTGCAGACCTTCTTCACCGGCTGCAGGAACATGTCGAGCTCCATCATGTTGCCGCAGCGGTCGCAGCCGGCGAGCAGCATCGTGAGGCCGAGGACGGCGATGAGGCGGAAGGCGGATGTCATGCGAACGCGGCTCCAGATTGCGGCGCGAGCATAGCGAAGCGGCCGGCCACGCGCCACTGCGGCACCCTCGCCGATGCTGTAGCGGAGCGAGGTCGATTGACCTAACGGAAATTTGATAGATTCCGAGGGCAGTCTTTTCTTTGGCTTCTACCCAGGATTGCACGCAGGACGTTGCTGTGAGCCGGCTGGTCCGGTGAACATCAGTTCTGCCTCGCCGGTGAATATCCGATCACAGTAATCGATCTCGTTTACCGCTTGTAAAGCCCGGCAGTCGCACTCTTTTCGACAGGTTATTAACTGCGGATCGATGCCGGGGGGCACGCGATGCGTGAAATTGGTTTCGGGCTGATGTTCAGCACGGCCATCGCCTTGGCCGCTTTCCTGGTCGCTGCCTGGCCGGTGCCGGGGCAGCCGATCGCAGCCTTCTTCCCGACTGGCACGTCGCAGCCGGAGATGGCGCGCGCCGTTGCCGAGGCCGGGGGCAGCCTCCTCCAGCTGGACGCTGCCACTGCAGTCGCGATCAGCGTCGGCGATGGCCGCGACTATGCGACATCGCTTTATCGGGCGGGAGCCTGGCTCGTCATCGACGGCTCGCTGGCGCAATCCTGCATCCGCCAGGCAAGGAGCCTCGCAAATGGGTGAGGTCGAACGGCTCCGCATACGGTTCGCCAAGCTGCTGATCGGAATCCTGTGGGCGAATGTCGGGCTGCTCCTGGTCGGAACGCCGTCCGGCGTGGCAGCCCAGGCGAACCTCATGGCGATGGGCGCCGCACTGGCGATCCTGGGCACGCTGGCCTGGCGGGTCGACCAGATCGGCTGGGTCACGCGTCAGGTCACCAGTGTCGCGCTCGTCGGCCAGGTCATGCTGCTGGTCTATGCCTTCGCCGGGCATCCCTACCAGGCCGACCTGCACATGTATTTCTTCGCCATGCTGGCGGTGTTGGCCGGCTGGCTCGACTGGCGCATCTTCGTGCCGGCGACGCTTGCCATCACCGCCCATCATCTCGTGCTGAGCGTCTTCAATTCGATCGGCGTGTTTCCCGGCGGCAGCGATCTGCGGCGTGCTCTGGTGCACGGCGCCATCGTGGCGGTGCAGGCTGCGGCGCTGAGCTGGATCGTCTGGTCGCTGCGCCAGGCCGTGGAAGCCTCCGAGCGGGAGCGCAGCGAGGCACAGGCGGCGCGAACGATCGCCGACGAGGCGCGCCGGGACGTCGCCGAGACGACGGAGCGGGCTGCGCATGAGCGGCGGCGCATCCTGCACGACCTCGCCGGCGAGTTCGAGCGCAAGATCGCCGGCATCGCACGGGCGGTGATCGGCTCGATCGCCTCGCTGAGGGCCGCCTCGGAGCAGATGCGCACCGGCGCAGTGCAGGTGTCGCAGCGCTCGATCGCGGCATCGCAAGCCTCGCGATCCTCTTCGTCGAATGTCGTCGCCATCACCGAAGCGACATCGGAGCTCGCCAATTCCTTCACCGAGGTCGACCGCCAGGTGAACGAGGCGGCGCGCCTGGTCGGGCACACCACGCAGCAGGCGCTCACCGTGCTCGACCGGGTCGGCGATCTCTCGCGCAAGGTGCATGAGATCGGCAATGTCACCCAGGTCATCTCAACCATCGCCCGGCACACCAACCTGCTCGCGCTCAACGCTTCGATCGAAGCCGCCAGGATCGGCAATATGGGCGGCGGCTTCGCCGTGGTTGCGCATGAGATCAAGGGGCTCGCCGACGAGACCTGGCGGGCGACCGAGCAGATCCAGAGCCAGATCGACGCGATCAGCCTCTCCGGCGCCGATGCGATCGCTGCGATCGACGCGATGACGGCGACGATCGACACGCTCAACCAAATCTCCGGTGCAGTCGCGGCCGTTGTCGAGAAGCAGAACGTGGCGACTGCGGGGATCGCCGAGAACGTCAGGCGCGCCGCAGACGAGACGGTCACGGCCGGCGGGCACATCGACATCGTCAGCCGCGTCGCCGTGGAAACCGGTGAGGCGGCGAATCACGTCGCCGATTCCGCCGATGTGCTGTCGCGCCAGTCGGCCGATCTCGACAGCGAGGTCGCCGACTTCCTCGGCCGGATCAGGGTCGCCTGAGAGGACCTCGCGGCGGACCGAAGCAGCGTCGGAGCCAAGGCGGCGGTGTTGGGCGCATCAGCGCGGACGAGGATTTGCGGTGCTCAGGAAGCCCGCTGGGCAAGAAAAAAGCCCCGAAGGGCTGTTCTCGCAAAATCTTGGACAATCTCGGGGAATTTTGGTCGGAGTGGCAGGATTTGAACCTGCGACCCCCTCGTCCCGAACGAGGTGCTCTACCAGGCTGAGCCACACTCCGATCAACTGGTGGCCGGCTTATAGCCAGCCGGCCGCCGCAGCGCAACAGCCAAGGATAGGGGCTGTGCAATCTTTTCCGTCAAGGCGCATATCCACTCCGTTCGTTCCGTTGATTGCGGAGCTGGGCGGGATGATCGACTGTTGCGCGCGGCGGCCGCGCGCTCTAGAAGGCAGCCCAGATTGGGGCGTCGCCAAGCGGTAAGGCAGCGGTTTTTGGTACCGCCATTCCCAGGTTCGAATCCTGGCGCCCCAGCCACTTTCACATAAAGCGCTGATTTACAAGCGGTTCTGCTGCCCTCGCCGGGCCGGCAAAGCGATTTGCCCGTCCGGTTGCTACAAAGGGCACCGTTTTGGCGCGTCTTATACGCAACGTCGTCCAGCGCAATCGCATCTTCCATTTCCGCCGCGGCATCCCGCTCGATTTGCGCCCGCGATTCCGCCGCCGCGAGATCACCTGCTCGCTGCGAACCTCCGAATTACACCTCGCCGGGATCAGGGCGCGAGAGCTATATCTGGCAGCAGAATTGTTTTAGTGCTGGCGCCAACTCTCGATGACGATCTTCGCCTCGGTGAGGCTGTAGAAGATCTCACCGTCCAGAAGCTCATCACGGAGCTTCGCGTTGAAGCTCCCGCAATAGCCATTCTCCCACGGCGAGCCCGGCTCGATGAAGGCCGTCTTCGCTCCG
>DASYHC010000062.1:0-13119 GCA_035998995.1 Allobosea sp. | reverse complement strand
AGGGCGATGCCCATGCGGGCGAGAGAGCGGGCGAACTCGATCAGCCCGGTCTTGTCGGAAACGGAAAGCAGCGCGCGTTCGACGCGGCGGAGTTCGTTCGGCATGGGAAGATCAGGTCCGGGTTGATGGCGCGAGGCGCGGAATACTTGCGCGCGCCCTATCACGGCCGGGCTTTGCTGCAAAGCACAACACGCTGCAACTTTGCTCTGCGGAGAGCTCAGAGCGGCAGATCGGGCTCGGCTTCGGCCTGTTCCTGTCGGGCCTCTTCAGCCCTGGTTTTGCGTTGCGCCGGCGTGCCGAGGCGGGCGAAGCGCCAGGTGAGCTGCGGCGTCGCCACGGCGTCGAACTCGATGACGAGCTGCACCGTCTTGTGGCGCCCATCCGCGGCAGCGAAGAAGATGCTCTCCTCCAGCCCGACCCGCAGGCCGGAGGCCTCGAACGCCCAGATCTCGCCCGAGGGCAGCGCCAGGAGCGCGCCTTCGCCATCACGGATCAGGCTCGGCTTGACGTTGGGATGCAGATGGAAGCGTGCCGCCGCCGGCAGGCTCGCCAGGGCGGCGGGCGAGCTGAGCTGATCCTCGCCGACGAGTTCATTGCCATTGCGGGAGAGCAGCAGGCGGCGGGTGTGGACGATGCCGAAGGCGCGCCGGTAGCCGTCATGGCTGCCGACCCATTCATGGCCGTCCTCGCCGTCCTGGCGCGCGACCCGGACATCGGCCGGGCCAGCCGTGATCCGCCGCTCGCCGAGGACCAGCCCGAAGACGGCGCTCGACCGGTCGTCCAGCGTCACGGTCGAATGGGCGGCGGTGGCGCGGGCGGCGAGCCTGAGCTCGGGCGTGCCGAAGCGGCTGGCGCCGCAATTCACCACGATGCGCTGCGAGCCGGTCGACAATTCGAAGGACAGGCAGCCGGCATGGGCCTCGATCGAGTTGGCGCCGCGCGGAGGCGGCCCGGCCTCGACGACGACGATGCTGGTGCCGGCGCTCAAGCGGTCATAGCCGGAATAGGCGGCGTGCTCGATCGGCCGGGCGCGGACATCGTCATAGGCCGCGAGCGTCGCCATCAGGTCGGGCGGCGTCGCGCTCATGCCGTTGAACAAAGCGAGAGCGCCGTCGCCATGCCGGAACAGCTTGAGATGCGGCATCATCCGGTCGATCGCCATGATGACGCTGCGCGGCGGTTCCAGCCCGCGCGCGGTGAAGGTCTCGCGCAGCGGCAAGAGGTCGAGCAAGAGGTCGATAATGATGCGGGGATTGCGGCTGAGATGGCCGCCGTCCGGCAGGATCTGCTGTTCCAGCTCGTCGGAGAGCGCGACCTCGTAGCGGCGCAGTCGCCTTTCCTGGCCGTCGAGGCAGATGGCGGCGAAGCAGATCGCGATCAGGCATTGCAGCCGCGCCGCGCCCTCCACGGCGCCGGCGAGCGCGAGCTGCAACCGCTCGGCCGTCTGCGCGACATGGCGGATGAAGCGCTCGTAGAAGGCATGGTCGGCGCCTTCGAGCAGGAGCGGCGAATGCGACAGGAACGACATCAGCCGCCGGGCGATCACTGCCGGCCGGCGGGCGATCTCGTCGCGGTCATGTCGGCGGGCGATGAACTCGTCGACGAGGGCGCGGGCATTGGCTCTGGCGATCGCCGTATCGGCGGCGCGCAAATGGCGCAGCCAGACGAAGCCGTGCAGCGCTTCCGCCCAGGCCTCGCTCGGCGGCGCGACCAGGAAGGGCGACTCGCCATGGCAGTTCACGGTACGGCCGGCGAGGGCGAAGTAGCCGGCATAGATGTCGCTCGCCGTGGTCGGGTCGGCGGTGCGCAAATCGTGCGGGGCGAAGAGCAGGCGGCTGGCGCGCAGGCGGCCGAAGGGCCAGAGCGCACGCTTGGCACCGACGAACTGGCCACGCGTGCGTCGCGCCGCCCTGCCGATGGCTGCCCGTGCCAGGCCTCCTCGCTCCGACCAGCCGTTCAATGAAGTCTGCTGCCTCGCCGTCCCACCGCCTCCATAAGGAAGCGAATCCCGATCAAGTCATAATCTTATCAGGCGACAAGCGTAAAATCCTGCCCATCCTGAAAGGCGTGGCGTCTCGCCGGCGAGCTGGTGCGGCAGCGTGCGCAATTCGCCCTGCGGCGTCAGCGCCTCGGCTTGACCACCGATCTCCTCGGGCTTGATCGGATCACGGGCGAAGCCGGCGTTTCGGGCGAGGAAGGCCTCGACCTGCGCTTCGCCTTCCTCGCGCTCCAACGAGCAGGTGCAGTAGACAAGACGCCCGCCCGGCGTGGTGAGCACAGCCGCCTGGTCGAGCAGGCGGGCCTGCAGGGCGGTGAGCTTGGCGATGTCCTCCGGCCGCTTGGTCCAGGCGACATCGGGATGGCGCCGGATCGTACCGGTGGCGCTGCAGGGCGCATCGAGCAGGACGGCGTCGAACGGCTCGGCCTCGAAGATCGCGGCGTCGGCGGTGACGACTTCGGCCTGCAAACCGAGCCGTTCGAGATTGGCCTTGAGCCGGCGCAGGCGCGGGCTGGAGCGGTCGACAGCGACGACCTGCGCACCCGCCTGTGCGAGCTGCACGGTCTTGCCGCCCGGCGCAGCGCAGAGATCGGCGACGCGTTCGCCGGGCCGGACGTTCAGGAGCTGCGCGGGCAGGGCCGCGGCGGCGTCCTGCACCCACCATTGGCCTTCTGCGAAACCCGGCAGGCCGGTGACGGTCTCGCGCCCGCGCAGGCGCACCGAGCCGGTCGGCAGGACGATGCCGTCGAGCTTGGCAGCCCAGCCGGCCGGGTCGGATTTCACGGTCAGGTCGAGCGGCGGCTCCTGCGCATGGGCTACGGCGATCGCGGTGGCGATGTCGGCGCCATAGGTGCTGACCCAGCTCTCGCGCAGCCAGTCCGGCGTATCGATCAGTGGATCGACCTCGGCGAGGATCGCCTCGCGCTCCCGCGCCAGCCGCCGCAGCACTGCGTTGGCAAGCGAGGTGTAGCGCGCGGAGCGGGCGTCTTCGTGCAGTTGGCGGATGGCGAGGTCGACAGCGGCGTGATCGGGCACGTCGAGGAAGAGCAGCTGTGCGGCCGCAGCCACCATGATCGGCTCGAACGGGCCGGATTTGCGCGGGCTGCCGCGTTCGAGCCGGGCGTCGATCACGTTGCGGATCGTGCCGAGACGGCGGAAGGCGACGGTTGCGATCGCGCGCGCCAGCCCGGCATCTGCCGGCTCCAGCCCGGCCGTCAGCGCCATCCGCTCGAAGGTTTCGTCCAGCGCCGTGCCGGCGCGCAGAACCTCGTCGATCAGCGTCGCCGCCAGGCGGCGGGCAGCGAGGCCGGGGACATCGTCGCCATAGGACTGGCTCTGCACTTTCGCCATGTCAGCCCCAGGGGCCGGGCTCACGCCCGCCGGCAAAGGGGTTTTGGCTCGCGCCGCTCATGAAGCCGCCACGGCTCGCGCCGACGCCCATGGCGCGCGCCTGCTCCATCAGCGCAGCGATGCGGTTGCCGGTGTCGGGGTGGGTCGAGAACAATGAATCCATGCCGCGGCCTGAAAGCGGGTTGATGATGAACATATGCGCCGTAGCAGGCTTCGCCTCGGCCGTCTCGTTCGGGATGTGGGAAACACCACCGGCGATCTTGGCGAGCGCGTCGGCGAGCGCGACCGGGTTGCCGCAGATCTCGCCGCCGATCCGGTCGGCCTCGTATTCGCGCGAGCGCGAGATTGCCATCTGGACGATGCTCGCTGCCAGCGGGGCCAGGATCATCAGCGCGATCTGGACGATCATATTTGGACGGTTGTCGCGCGAGCCGAAGAACATGCCGAAGGAGGCCAGCGTCGAGATCGCGCCGGCCATTGTGGCGCTGATCGTCATCGTCAGCGTGTCGTGGTTCTTGATGTGGGCGAGCTCGTGCGCCATCACCCCGGCGAGCTCGTCATAAGAGAGCGCGCGGATGATGCCGGTCGTGGCGGCGACGGCGGCGTTCTGCGGATTGCGGCCGGTGGCGAAGGCGTTCGGCTGGTCTTCCTGGATGATGTAGACCCGCGGCATCGGCATGTTGGCGCGCTGGGCCAAGTCGCGCACCATCCCGTAGAGCTCGGGCGCGCTGCGCTCGTCGACCTGCTGCGCATTATAGGCGGACAGCGCCAGCTTGTCCGAGTTCCAGTAGCTGAACAGATTGGTCGCGACCGCGATGCCGAGTGCGATCAGCATGCCGCCGGCACCGGCGAGCAGGTAGCCGACCACGCCGAACAGCGCGGTGAGCGCCGCCATAAGCATGCCGGTGCGGACATAGTTCATCGAGAACCCTTTCTTGCCTCGACGCTTCGGCGTGGACAGGCTCGCCGGAACGCGGTTTGGTCCCTATGTGGTGGGGACGATACCGATCCTGCAAGAGAATGGCCGATATGAGCGCGCAGACGAAGACGGACGAAGCTGTGGCAGCCGAGCCGGCGAAGGCGTTGTCGCCGGCGGCCCAGCGCGCGCTGGCCGAAGCCGAGGCGCGCCGCGCGGCGATCGATGCCAAGGCCGCAGAGCTCAAGCAGCAGAAGGAAGTCGACGGCCGTGGCGGGCTCGAACCGGTTCGCTATGACGATTGGGAAGTGAAGGGGATCGCCAGCGATTTCTGAGGCGCTTGCGATTAGTCCTGATCGCCGCTCCCCGTCATTGCGAGGAGCGCAGCGACGAAGCAATCCAGGGGGACGTGGAACGCTGCCGCTCCTGGATTGCTTCGCTACGCTCGCAATGACGGGCCGAATTACGCCGCCCGTGCTCGCCGCGCCGGCATCGCCGCGTCCTGTCCCTCAGCGGTGCGGAAGGTGCTGACGAAGCGGTTGAGGCGCTCGATCTGATCGAGCAGGGCCCGCGCCGAGGCCGCGCTCTCTTCGGCCAAAGCGGCATTGCTCTGGGTCATCTCGTCCATATGGCTGACGGTGCGGGCCATCTCGTCGATGCCATTGGCCTGCTCGCCGGCCGCGGCGGCGATCTCATTGACGGTGGACGAGACCTGCATCGAGGCCTCGACGATCTTCTCCAGTGTCTCGCCGGCCTGGCGGACCAGGCGCACGCCTTCGACGACCTCGGTGTCGGAGGAACCGATCAGGCCGGTGATGTCCTTGGCGGCCTCGGCCGAGCGCTGGGCCAGCGCCCGGACCTCGGCGGCGACGACGGCGAAGCCCCGCCCGGCATCGCCGGCGCGGGCGGCTTCGACAGCAGCGTTCAATGCCAGGAGATTGGTTTGGAAGGCGATGCCGTCGATCACGCTGGTGATCTCTGAGATCTTCTTCGAAGCGCCCTCGATCCGCGCCATCGCCTCGATCGCGTCCTTGACGATCTCGCCGCCGGTGCGGGCGACGGCCGAGGCGTTATCGGCGAGGGTGACGGACTGGCGCGAGGACTGCGCCGAGCTCTTGACCGAGGCGGTGAGTTCCTCGGTGGTCGCCGCGGTCTGCTGCAGGGCCGAAGCCTGCTGCTCGGTGCGCGAGGACAGGTCGTTGGCGCCGCTGTTGATCTCCTGCGAGGAGGCGGCGATGGCGGAGGAGCTGGTCTTGATGGTCGCGACCATCTCGCCGAGCTTGGCCATGGCGTCGTTGAAATGGTCGCGGATGCTGGCGTATTCGGCCGGCATGTCGTCGGCCATGCGATGGGTCAGGTCGCCGCGCGCCAGCGCCGCCATGCCGTTGCTGACATAGCCGATCGCCTTGTCGCGCTCTTTCGCCTTGGCGTCCTCGACGGCGCGGGCTTCGGCCTCGACCTTCACTCGGGCCGCCTCCGAAGCTTCGAGATAGACCGAGATGGCGTAGTCCATGTCGAGCAGGGCGGCCTTGACGATAGCGCCGATCTCGGCGCCGCGCTCGGCTGCGCCAGGGAGCTTGCCGCCGAAACGGCTCTTCGGCCAGCGTTGCTCCAGCACCGTGGCGAGCAGGTTCTCGAGCAGCAGGGCGTAACCGCCGATATACCAGCGCGGCTCCAGTCCGATGCGGGCGTGGATCTGGCCGACGGTGGTGACGGCGCGGACATAGTCCTGGTCGAACTGGCCCTTGGCGATGCGGTTCCAGTGCGAGATCTGGCGATTCTTCGCGCCTTCCATATGGGAGGTGCTGCCGAAGAAGGCCTTGGTCTCGGGGAAAGCGGAGACCTGGGTATAGAACGCGTCGAGGGCGCCGGGCAGCGCCTGCAGGATGGTCTTTTCCAGCCCGGCGATGCGCCCGCGCGCCTCGCGATCGAGCTGCATGAAGTCGAGCCGCCTATCGAGCTGATCCCCTGACGACATGATGTGGTTCCCCAACCGTGATGCGCGGCGCCCCTTGGCCACTCTGGAATGAGACCAGTGTATGGTTAAGAAACAGGAAATCGATTGTGGACGTTAGGTCATGCAATCTATGGGTGTGGCTTGGCCGGAGCAAACCAGGCATTGAAGCTCTGTCCAAGAGCGCAGGCAGGTTCTAAGAGGTCGGCAGGGGTGGCTGAGCGGGCAAGGCATGAGCAGCGAGGACAAGCGGATCGAGGCGCTGCGGCGGCTCCTGACCGAGGCGTATCAGAAGCTCGGACTCAAGCTCGGCTTTTCGCTCTGGGACGGTTCGCGCGTTCCGGCCGACTGGCCGGCGGACGGGCTGATGATCGCGATCCGCGATGCCGGCGTCGTTGCGGCGCTGCTGCGCAAGCCGAAGCTCGACACGCTGCTGCATCTGCACGTGTCTGATCGGATCGCGATCGAGAACGGCACGATCTTCGATCTCGCGACGGCTAGGCCCGACGGCAAAGTGGGCCGGCTGGCGCGCGGCATCTCCAAATCAGCGGCGTTCGACGTCGTCAGGCGCTTCCTCTTCGCGCCAGGTCAGGCGGCACAGGCGGTCGCGCATATCAAGGGCGACGAGATCGCCCGCGACGGCAGGCCCGCGACAAACAAGGCCAACATCGCCCATCACTACGACGTCTCGAACGCGTTCTATAAGCTCTTCCTTGACGAGCGCATGGTCTACACCTGCGCCTATTTCACCGAGGATCATGACGACCTCGAACGGGCGCAGACCGACAAGCTCGAAATGATCTGCCGGAAGCTGCGCCTGAAGCCGGGCGACAAGCTGCTCGACATCGGCTGCGGCTGGGGCGCTTTGGTCTGCTACGCTGCTCAGCATTACGGCGTCGAGGCCCATGGCGTGACGCTGGCGGAAGAGCAGCTCAAGCTGGCGCGGGAGAAGGTTGAGGCGCTCGGACTGCATGACAAGGTCACGCTCCATCTCAAGGACTTCACCCAGATGGAGGGGCAGTTCGACAAGATCTCCTCGATCGGCATGTTCGAGCATGTCGGCATCCGCAACCACCCGACCTATTTCCAGGCGGTGAACCGGCTCCTCAAGCCGCGCGGCCTCTATCTGCACCACTCGATCTCGCGGCGCGCCAAGAAGACCGAGAAGGCCTTCAACAAGATGCCGGCCGAGTATCGCGCTTTGGTGCGCTATATCTTCCCGGGCGGCGAGCTCGACCATTTGGGCATGTCGATCGCCAATCTCGAGCGCTATGGCTTCGAGGTCCACGATGTCGAGGGCTGGCGCGAGCACTATCAGCGCACGACGCGGCTGTGGTTCGAGCGGCTGAACGCGAACAAGGTCGCGGCGGAAGCGGAAGTCGGGCCGGAGCGGACCCGGATGTGGCTGCTCTATCTCGCCGGCTGCTCGCTCGCCTTCGAGAGGGGCGGGGCGCTGATCAACCAGACGCTTGTCTCGAAGCGGCGCAAGGGCCCGTCGGGCCTGCCGCTGACGCGGGTCGATCTCTATCGTTGAGCGGGTTTACGACAGGCGCAGCGCGAGCGGCCGGTCGCTGAACGTCACGGCGCCAATTCCTGCCTCGGCGCGGGCATAATGCAGGGCGTCTTCCCGGCTGCGGAAATAGCCGCCGCCGCGGCCATGTGTCTCGACCGCGATCCAGTGGCCCTCGCGGTCGCGCCCGACCTTGAAATGCGGGCGGGTGGTTGCGGTGGCTGCGGTCGGCATGGCGGCCTCAAAAGAAGCCGATGGTGGCGCCGAAGGCGAGGCCCGTGCCGAAGACGATCACCGAGGCGAAGGTCGCTTCGGCGACGGTGAAGAGCGTCTGGGCGTGATCGGAGAGGACGGAGCGGGACAGCGTGAACATCGAAACCCCCAAGCGGATCGTTCGTGTTCGATCTTGCGGCGCTCTGCGCAGTTTTCGCGAGCGGCGCTGAAAATGCGAATGGCGCCCGAAGGGGCGCCATGTCCAGGGTCTCAATCGGCCTCCTGGCCGGGCTTGCAGGCTTATTTCTTAACGAACGCATCGAGCTTGCCGTAATGTTCGGCCAGCAGATAGTAGAAGGTCAGGCGCGACTTGGTTTTGTCTGCCTTCATATGGTCGCAGGTCGCCTTGACGGTGGCGTCGAGGTCGGCGGTCTTCAGGCCGAGCTTCTTCTTCAGGAAGTTCTCGCGGACGCGCTCGAGTTCGGCGGGGTCGGAGCAGGCGACATAGCGCGTGTCGGGCTTGCTCATGACCAGCGCATAGGCCTTGCTCATGCCGGCGAAGGCGGCCTCATTGAGAGGCTTCTTGGCGAACTTCTTGACGTCGGCGAGATGATCCATCGGGTACCCCTCTGAAGACATATCGGTTCGAAAGGCGTGCTGGACTCAGCGTTACGCCTTCGAAAACGATATCCGGCTTTTTCTCGACAGGCGAGAGGTGCCGCTGCGAAAAGTCGCGCGTTTCCTCGGGGAGACGCGCGAAATTCGGGGTGATCCTCGGGGAAACACCGGAGTTCAGGGCATCACGACGACAGGTGTCCCCATCCGGACGCGGGCGTAGAGATCGATCACGTCGCTGTTGTGCATGCGGAAGCAGCCATAGGAGGCGGCGGTGCCGACCGAGCGCGGGTTGTTGGTGCCGTGGATGGCGTATTGCCCGCCGGGGCCGAGGCCGATGACGCGCGCGCCCATCGGATTGTTCGGAGCGCCGCCCGGGATCACGTCGGGCAGGCGCGGATTGTCGCGCTTGACCTCGGCCGGAGGGCTCCAGGCCGGCTCGACCACCAGCTCCTCGACATATTTGACGCCACGCCATTGCTTGCCGGCTTTGCCGACCGCGATGGTGTAGCGCAGCGCCTGGCCGGGCGCGGCGATGTAGTAGAGCTTGCGCTCGGTGGTGCGGATCAGGATGGTGCCGGGCTGGTAGCGGTAATCGGGGAAGTCGACGACCTCGCGCGCCTGAGCGGGGCGTACCGCCAGCAGCATCAGCAGCGAAATTGCCGCCGCGATGATGAAATCGATCGGTCCGTGCCGGCCTGCCATGGCCTTCTCCTTGCGCATCTGAACGCTTCGGAGGCGGATTTGGACGGATTGCCGGTGAATCGAGGGTTCAGCAGCATGGTGAACCCTCGATTCAGCATGAATCCGGGCTTAATCGCCGGCGTCTCAGGCGATGGCGCTGCCAAGCGCGAGCATCGCCAGCAGCAGCGACAGCAGGGCGGCGAGGGCGAGGTCTATCGGGCCGTGCGGAGTGCTCATGACAGATACCTCCGGCGCCGCGATCCGAGCTCCGGCGGCGCCTGTCCCGTCATGACGGAACCGGCTGGTACGGTCCACGCGTGACGATGGCCGCCGTGAACGGCCGGTTAAGCGCTCTCGTCGGGTTCGTGGAAAATGCGCGGGAGCTGGAATCAGGCCTTCTCGACCACGAGTGTCGCGCCCTCGACGCGCACTACGCGGATCTCGGTCCCGGCGAGCAGCTCCGGGCCGGTGACGCGCCAGGAGGAATCGCCGACGCGGATGCGGCCTTCGCCGCCGGTCATGGTGGCCTCAAGCTTGAAGACCCTGCCAATCAACTGGCGACCGCGATCGTTCAGTCCCGAGGCCGTGTCAGGCTCGTCGCTGCGATGACGTGTGACGACGCGGCCAAGCAGGACGGAGGCGACGGCGAGCGCGGCGAAGACGAGCAGGGCGCCCTGCCAGGCGAGGCCGGTCAAGCCGACGACGGCGCCGGTCACCAGCGCGGCGAGGCCGAGCCAGAGCAGGAAGACGCCGGGCGCCAGCATCTCGCCGCCGACCAGGATGAGCCCGAGCACGATCCAGGCCCAGCCGCCAAAAGAGGCGAACCAGTCGAGCATGCTCAGCCCTCCGTGCGGCCTGCCGCCGGAACGGAGCCGGAGCGTCGGTTCGCCGTCGCATCCTCGCCGAACACGGCCTTGGTCAGCTGGGCAATGCCGCCGACGGTGCCGGCAAGCGCTGCGGCCTCGATCGGGACGATGACCACCTTGCTGTTATGGGCGCTCGCCATCGCCTTCAGCGCCTCGGTATAGCGCTCGGCGATCAGGAAGTTGGCCGCCTGGATGTCGCCGCGGCTGATCGCCTCGCTGACCATGGCGGTCGCGTTGGCTTCGGCCTGGGCCAGGCGCTCGCGCGCCTCGGCGTCGCGCAGCGCCGCTTCCTTGCGGCCCTCGGCGGCGAGGATCTGCGATTGCTTCTGACCTTCCGCCTTGAGGATTTCGGCCTGGCGCAGCCCCTCGGCCTCGAGCACGGCGGCGCGCTTCTCGCGCTCGGCCTTCATCTGGCGGTTCATCGCGCCTGCGATATCCGCCGGCGGCAGGATGTCCCGGATCTCGATGCGGGTGACCTTGACGCCCCAGGGCGAGGCGGCGGCGTCCATCACCCGCAGCAGCCGCTCATTGATCTCGTCGCGATGCGAGAGCAGCTGGTCGAGGTCCATCGAGCCGACCACGGTGCGGATATTGGTCATGGTCAGGACGATCAGCGCCTGGTCGAGCGAGGCGACCTCGTAGCAGGCCTTGGCGGCGTCGAGCACCTGGTAGAAGGCGGCGGCATCGATGCGCACACCGGCATTGTCCTTGGTGATCGCTTCCTGCGAGGGGATGTCGAGCACCTGCTCCATCACGTTCACCTTGTGGCCGATCCGCTCGATATAGGGGATGATCAGCCCGAGGCCCGCGCCCAGGGTACGCGAATAGCGGCCAAAGCGCTCGACGGTGTAGTTGAAGCCCTGCGGGATGGTGCGCACCCCGAGCGCGATCGTCAGGATCACCAGCGCGACCAGTGCGACGACGACGATGTCGAAGCCAGTGGGATTCATCTCAGCTCTCCAGCCCAGTCCGGGAATTCGGTTCAAGCGTGGCTTTGCGAGCATCTGATGACGGCTCGCGCGGCGGCTTGCCTTCGAGATAGCCGACGACCCGCCACATCAGCTCGCCGACGCTGTTGCATTCCTCGTCGCTGAGCACGCCCATCATCGCTTCGATCCGGGAGGCGTGGATTGCCAGTGCCTTGCGGGTCAGGACCTCGCCGTCCGGCGTCAGCCAGAGCCGGCGCACCCGCTTGTCGGCCTCGTCGCCGCGGCGCTCGATCAGCCCGCGCCGCTCCAGCTCGGGCAGCAGCATGCTCATCGCGCTGCGGCCGACCAGCAGCTTCTCGGCCAGCGCCTGCTGGGTCAGCCCGGGCGTGCGGAAGACATTGGCGAGGACATCATAATGGGCGAGCTGGATGCCGAGCGGCGCCAGCGCCTCCGAGAAGACCTTCTTCCAGAGCTGGTGCATGCGGGCGACCGCCAGCCAGTTCTTGAAGCGCGGCAGCTCCCAGGGCAGCCGCGTGGTGCTCCCGCTCTCAGCCGTCCGTGCGGAAATCGGCTCTTGCATTTTGTTCATCGCTGAACATAATAGTTCAAGGCTGAACGAACAAGGTTTCCGATCATGCCCAGCGCAGCGCTTCGCGTCATTCGTCCTCTCGTCCGCATCGGCAGTTTCATTGCTCCGCATACGGCCGGGCGCGCCGCCTTCAAGGTCTTCTGTACCCCGCCGCGCCCGCCCGGCCCACAGAGCCGGACCGGCAAGGCGATCATCGCCGCCCGCGCCCGGCTCGCGCCGGCCATCAGGCAGGCGGTATCCTACCCGTGCGGAACGGTCAGCACCTATCTGTTCGAACCTGAGCCTCGCTTGCAAGATGGTGACGGTCCGGCGCCCACCGTGATCCTGCTGCATGGTTGGAACAGCGAGGCGGCGTTCATGACCGCTTTCGTTCAGCCGCTTCTGGCGCAGGGCTTCCGCGTCGTCGCCTTCGACATGCCGGCTCACGGCACCTCGACCGGGGCCGAGCTCAACATCCCGCTCGGCGTCGCTGCGCTCGCCGCGGTGACGCGCGTCTTCGCGCCGGTGCATGCGATCGTGGCGCATTCCTTCGGTGGCGCGATCGCATTGGCTGGGCTTGCCCGCAGCGTGCCGGGCCAGCCAAGGGTCAAAGCAGGCCGGCTCGCTCTGGTCGCGGCGCCGTCCTCGGTGACGACGATCACCCGCAATTTCGGCGCGACGATCGGGCTGGGCCGCCGTGGCCAGGCGGCGCTGGAGCGCCGCATCCACAGCGTCGCCGGCAATCCGGTCGAGGCTTTCGAGGGTCGCCAGCAGCTGGAGGCGATCGGCCTGCCGACGCTGGTGGTTCATGACCGGCAGGATCGCGAGCTCGATTTCCACCACGCTGAGGCGCTGGCTTCGGCGGGGCCGTTCGTCATGCTGCAGGAGACGAGCGGGCTCGGCCACCGGCGCGTCCTGCAGGCGAAGCAGGTGGTGGAGAGCGTGACGCGGTTCGTGGTGGGGTAAGCCAAAGCCGTCATTCTCGGGCGGAGCGAAGCGCAGACCCGAGAATCTCGGAAACGTCAGGACGCCTTCTCGTCCTGAGATGCTCGGGTCAAGCCCGAGCATGACGTCGGAGTTACACCCAGCCCATCAGCTCCCGACGGACCACTGCCTCGATCACCTGCATGCCTTCCTCGGAATCGTTGAGGCAGGGCAGATAGGCGAACTCCTTGCCGCCATTGTGCATGAAGATCTCGCGGTTCTCGACGTCGAGTTCCTCAAGCGTCTCCAGGCAATCGGCCGAGAAGCCGGGCGCGACGATCGCAAGTGACTTGGTGCCGCCCTGCGCCAGTGCCTTCACCGTCTCGTCGGTATAGGGCTGCAGCCATTCATCGGGCCCGAAGCGAGACTGGAAGGTCAGGCGGAATCGCTCGTCGGAGAGGCCGAGCTTGTCGCGCAGCAGCCGGGCGGTGACGGCGCACTGGCAGTAATAGGGATCGCCCTTGAGCAGGTATTCCTTGGGCATGCCGTGCAGCGAGCAGAGGATCACCTCCGGCTCGAAGCTGAGCTTGC
>DASYHC010000006.1:0-33470 GCA_035998995.1 Allobosea sp. | reverse complement strand
CCATTGGTCTCTCCGAAGTTTTCGTTCAAGCCGATGTAGAAGCGGCTCTGCCAGCCGATGCGGCTCACGCATCGCGCCTTCTGATCGGGGCGAGCCGTCGAGATGTATTCGTGCAGCGCTTCCTTCGCGAAGCGGCTGGGCGCGATCTCGACGCCAAGGGACAGGAGCCTTTCGCGATACGTGGTGCCGTCGCCGGCCAACATGGACATGGGCATGGCCCATTCCTTCACGCGGCCGTCGCGGTCGGTGATCCGAAGCAACCGGCCCCATTCCTCGCCGTCGCCGCTGCGGGTCTCGGCACCCACCTCCAAGAGCGAACAGAACCACTTCCATTCGACGGTGACGGTGCCGGTCTCTTTGTCCACGCGCTCGATGCGCTTCTCGACGCCGTTGGTGATGATGCGGAACGGCCAGCGTGTCAGCTCTTCCGGCTCGCCGGCCTCGACGCGGCGAAGCGTCTCGCGCTCTTCGGCATCGCGATAGGGCGGCAGGAAGGCCGGGTCGCTCTTCAGCGCGGCGACGGCATCGGCGGTCCATCCGTCATCGATCGCGTCGGCGATATCCCAGCCCTTCGGAATGATGCCGTCGCGAAGGTGCTTCCCGCCTTCCTTCCACACCCATGAGCCGAGCCGATCGGGCGGAAGATGCAGGACGGCCGTCGCGCCGGCAGCGCGGACCAGTTCGCACACCTTGTCGCCGAATTGCTGCCCGGCTTCGTCATTGTCGGTGGCGATGATCACGGTGCGGCCGGCGACTGGCGTCCAGTCGGCCTTATGCGGCGACTTCGCGCCATGCGGCGGCGTGGTCGCTACCATGTCGGGGAAGAGGATCGCGGCAGCGTCGGCGGACTTCTCTCCCTCGGCGACGATCAGCACCGCGTCGAGGCGCGCGGTGATATCCGGCAGGCTGTAGAGCGGACGCGGGCCGGCGATGCCCTTGGCGCGCCAGGCGCGGCGTCCCTTGCCGATATCGCAGAACGTCAGCGGCAGGATGTCCTTCGCCGGCTTGCCGTCGCCGTCGAGGAAGTCGAAGCGCGCCACGGTGAACATGAGCTGGTCGAGCGCATCGGTGTAGCGCCACACCTTCGACGGCGCGCCATGCTTCGGGTGCCGGTAGGTTTCTGGCGACGGGGCATCGGTCGGCACCGGCACGATCGGCAACTTGTCGGCAGGCTGGGCAGTCGTGGCATCCACGGCCGCGATCTCATCGGGCGACAGCGGTGCGAACATTGCGGTGCCGTGCATCATTTCACCCCCAGCATGTCGGCGAGGGCACGGGCGGCTTCGGCCTGTCCGGTTCCTGCAAGATAGGCAGCAAGGCTGATCGGATCGCCGCCAGCGTCGTCGGTGGCGAAGTCGGCCCATTTGCCGGTGTTCATGTTCACCCGGAACGATCCGGGCTTGCGGTCGCTACGGCGTGGATTCCGGCACACCCATTCGTGGCCGACGCGACGGCCATCGGGCAGCCACCGGCCCAGGAGCGACGGCAGGACGGCGAGCGAGGCGGAATTGATCTTGTCGAAGTCGATCATGCAGCGCCTCCCGTGATCTCGGCGAGGCGGTCGAAGTAGTCACGCGCGGACTGTTCCTCGACCTTGGCGACGGCGAGCGCGCGCTCCGGCAAGAGGCTTTCGATGTTGGTCCGCAACAGATTGCGCAGGATGCCGGCCGGCATGGCTTCGGCTTCGACCGTCTCGCGGATATGCAGGGCGCGGCGATCGGTGTCCTTCCTCGGCTTCGCCGGGAGGTCGAGCACGTCTATCTGTTCGGACGTGATGGCGATGCGGTTGAAGTGAAGGTCGATGCCGGCGGTCAGGTGCTCGCGCAGCTCGCGTTCGAGCGCCACGTCGATCAGGACGCCGGCCGGGTCGTAGTCGCCGATGTAGTAGATCACCACCGGCCTGCCGGCCGCGTAGTAATTGATCGTCTCGGCGGACTGGTAGGCGAGCGTGATGCTCGAAAAGCCGCCGGCCGGATACAAGCTCACCGCCAGCTCGCGGCAGTCGTTTTCGATTACACCCGCGATCGAACGGCTTTCGGTCCACACCTCGCAATAGAAGTCGGCCTGTTGCCACAGGTCGGCGCGGTAGTGTTCCTTCATGCTGCGCAGGAAGTCGGCTTCGTCGCGATATGTCGGGGTGTGGTAGCCGCGCCGCGTGGCGTCCGTCACCCATCCGAACGGCAGCCGCTTCGCCCGACGAAGCTTCACCATGCGGTCCTGCACATGGCGGTATCCGCGATCGGTCTTTTCCACCGGCTCCGGCAGACGCGGATTCGTCATCCGATAGAAGACGTGCCGCACGCTCTGCGGATGATCCTCACGCAAGACGGCAAGGATTTGCTCGTCAAGCTGATCGATCCGCGCGTTGGTGCGCCTCTCGCGTTTTAGCGTGCCCGCACGATAAACCATGTCCGGCACCTATTCGTCGCTGGTGCTGGCCTTGGTCTCGCCGAGCTTTTCGAGCGCCCAGGTATCCAGATCGTCCCGGTGATAGAGCGCCGAGCGATTGAACTTCTGGAAGCGCGGCCCGCCGCCGACCGACCGATACTTGTCCAAGGTGCGCATCGCGACGGTGAGACCGTGGATGGCGGCGAGGTAGGCCGACGCCTCATCCGAGCGATAACGGACCTTGGCGCGAAGGGCAGGCGGAAGACGCACCTCTCCCGTGGCGGGTCCAGCCCGCAAAATTTCGGTATCCATGTCTGTGTTCCTTTATCTAGCTCGCGGGCACTTCATCGATGTGAAGCAAGCGCCGGAGGGCAATCCTCAGCGCGAGGCTTGCGTTGATCGTCAGCAACGAAGTCGGATTCTCATATGCTTGGCCGGCAGCTTCTCCATCTTTCTCTGTCGCGGCCTTCATGCGGAAGGTCAGCGTCTTGGGGTTTTCAGTCGTGTCGAAGGTTCCGAAGGGCATCGGGGAATGATCTCCGATGCCTTTGACGCTCAGGTGCAGGACACCATCTTTGCCCAGCTCGCGGATGTGGTCGTACATGGAGTTGTCCCACCACACGAAATCCGTGAGGTCCGGCGTCAACTCTCCATAGGCGGCGTCGGGCTTGCCTACGCCGAGCAGGACATACTTCGAATCCACGATGCAGATGCGGAAGTCGTCGTCTTCGGCCGTTGGCTGGTGAGCGGGATCGAACCAGGTCGCGCGGTTGTGCGGGAGCTTTCTCGGCTCGTACAGGCCGGTTTCGGGATCGAAGGTGCTCGCCGCGTCGTAGTAGACATCCCAGGGATCAACGATGTCGAAGATCAGGTCTTCGAGCATCATGGCGGCGTAGACGATCCGGCCGGCAACTCCGAGACTAAGGCCGGCCTTGGTGAGCGGGGCGGCGATGGCCGCGCGCTTCAGCATCGTGTCGGTGACAAGGCGCTGCGCCTTCGGGTTCGGCTGGGGCACGGCCTGAATGACGCCGAGCTTCAGCAACTCGCGCTGCGAGCGTTCCGAAAGGTCGGTGGCGCGCGTCACGTCGTCGGCCGTGAAGCGGCTCTGCCGATACCAGTGAAGGGTTTTCTCGTACTCCATGATCTCCCGTCTATCTGATTGACGCGCATCCGTCAATAGGAACTGACGCGCGTCCGTCAATAGCTCTATCTGCACTTCTGTCGTCATTCCTCGCCGGCCTCTTCGGACTTCGAAACCTCGAACCGGATAAGCGGCGGGCCGGCACGCTGGGCGATCAGCTCGGCGAGCAAGTGGCAATCCATGATCGTGCAGTGCGAGGTCGAGCACTCGGCGAGACGCGCCTCGATGCCGTCGAGCGCGCCCCACCGTGAGATGTCCGGCTTCCCAGTCTTGCCGTCCGTCATCATCACCAGGAACCGGCCGCGAGCGCCGACAATGCTGGAACCGATGATGCGGTCTTTCATCTCATCGGTGACATCCTCGCCCTCGAAGACGGCCACGCCGGGGAGATCGTCCAGCGCCGCCAACGTCGGCAGAACGGCCATGCTGGCGAACTCGGCGACGTACTGGACAGAGAAGCCGGCGTCGGAAAACGACTTCATCACCGACATTTCGATGACATCGGTCAGGGTGAACTTCGTCCACTTGCCCGACTTGTTCTCCGGCAGGATGCCGCGCCGACGCCAATCACGCTGAAGCGCCACCGCCACGCCGGTGATCTCGGCGGCTTCGGCTGGCGAGAACTCGCGATCGACGCGGTGGATGGTGATGGACATGACGATGACCCCTTGATTCGTTAGCGTGAGACTTACCACGCTCTAACAAACCGTGTCAAGCCACACGCTCTAACGCAAACCGCCCCGACAGCGCGAGCCGGCGGGGCGGTGAGGCGTTCGACGCGCGAGCGGATCAAATGCCGTCGTCCGGCTCGCCCATCTCTGCCGGATCGTGTTCCCGGTCGTCGCGGCCGATGCTTGGCTCGTCGTCCGCGCCGTCTTCCAAGTTCTCATCGCCGCCCTTGTCGAGTACGCGGGCGATATGACCCTCCGGCCATGTGCCGGCCTCGCCGTCGAGGTCCGGCTCGTCGTCAGGGTTGCCGTCGATTTCGTCCAGCAAGGCGATCAGCGATTCGATCGTCGTGGCGATCGTGATGCGCATCTGCGGAGTGACGGCGAGGAAAGTGGTCTCGCGTGTCATGCCCGGCGCTTCCTCTTCGGCGGGGCGACTTCGTCGTCGCTCACCATGTAGGTGCGAACATCGTCCGGCACCGGGCCAAGGCATTTGTGGATGCCCTGAAGCCCGGAGACACTGTAGGCGAGCTGCCGGCGCGGATTGAACATCTCCACGATGACGACGGGATCGACTTCGCTCTTCGGATGGCGATCGACGCCGAACTTCGCCCAGGGCGCTGGCGGCAGGACCAGGCGTTTCACGATCGCCTGATGCTCGCCCGGCTTCACCATGTCCGGCCGGCGGAACAGGATCACCATATCGCCGGGCTGGTAGGCTTCCGTGCGCGAGAACATGAGCTTGGTGCCGGTCTTGATGTGGGGGAGCATACAATCGCCCTCGACAATCATGGCGTAGATGTCGGGCATTTCGTCGGGATGGATATTGAAAGTGATGCGCTTGTCGGCGGGCATAGCTTCGCCGGCTGCGCGAACAGCGGTGTTCGGCATGGGATTCTCCATTGCAGGTAAGTTGCATTTTTGATATAACTCTGCACCAGAAGCGTAGTCAACACTTTTAATGCAAGGTTGTATCAAATTGTCCGTCTCACCTGCACAATGCCGAGCGGCACGCGCCCTGATCGGATGGTCACAGGATCAGCTCGCGACTGCCTCAAAAGTAGCGAAGGCGACGATCGCGAATTTCGAAGCCGGCAGACGCGCGTCATATGATCGGACGCTAGAAGACATCCGCACCGCCCTCGAATCGGCGGGCGTGATATTCGTGGAAGAGAATGGCGAAGGGCCGGGCGTCCGGCTGAAAAAGGGGAGGTAAGGCCGTGGCAGCGTTCACAGACATCAAGATCAAGGAACTCGATGACGCCGCGTCCGGCCCGTCCGGGCAAGGTGCGTTGATGCGGCTAGTGCTTCGCCTGTCGCAGAGCGCGCCCGGCCCGTGGTCGGAGTATTTCAATCAGGCGTGGCAGCAGCACATGTACATGATGAAGCGCCGGGCTTCGGTGTCGGGCGACAGGCTCGAAATCATCTGTATGCCGGACGAACTTCAGAGCGATCACCTGCCGGAGTTGAACAAGGTCATCGCACAGACGAACGCCGCTTATGGCGCGTATGCCGCCGAGCAAAGCCGGCTCCGGCAACAAGCGGCTGACGAAGCGAAGCGCCAGAAGGACGAACTCGCCAGCCTCAAGGGCAAGCTCAAATTCGACTGATAGGAGACCAACGATGTTCGAAGTCGGGAAGCGATACGAAATCCGCATGATCATCGGCGGCGACGAAACCACCATGTGGCGCACTGTCGAGAAATATGAGCACCCGCTGGTCAAGTTCGCCGACGCTCACTTCGATGCGAAGAACGACTACCTGCCGGCGAGCACCGTCCGGGGCGAAATCGTCAACGTCACCTCGCCGAACTTCATCAGCGCCGTCGAGCAAGAGGCAAAGCCGATTCCCGATCGCCTGAAGCCCGGCAAGCCGCCCAAGGGCTAGCTTGTAGCACCTGTAGCACCTGCCAATTTCCGTGGTGCTACAGAACTTCGCCCTATCGTTTCAAGGCTGTAGCACCTGTATCACCTGTAGCACCGCCGGAATGTCGCCGCGCGCGCGGATCACGCCTTCCGCTTCCGGTTCGGGAGCGCCACTACCTTGCCTTCGATGCCCGTCATCTGCCGGTGGATGTCATTGGCGATCTTGTTAGCCGCTGCGATCAGAACGCTGTCGAGCTTGTGGATGTAGCGGGACGTGATCGAATGCCCGGCATGGCCGATCACCGCGCCGATGGTGTTTTCGGTGAAGCCCAGGTCGTCGCCGACGCTGGCGAAAGAATGCCGCAAGGTGTGCGAGGTGACGCCGGCCAATTCCGCCTTGGCGACGATCCGTTCCACCGCCGCGCCGAGCGAAGCATAGTGTCCCTTCGGAATCCGCACCGCCGGCAGCACATAGGGGTTGCCCTCGACGCGCTCGATCTTGTCCAGCACCTCGATCGCGCGCTTCGCCAGCGGCCGGATCGAAGCGCCGGTCTTGGTGTCGCCGAGCCGTAGCGCCTCGCCCTCGATATCGACTTCCGACCACTTCAGCGACTGCACCTCGCCGTAGCGGCAGCCGGTGAGCGCGATCAGCCATGTGCCGGCGATGGACTGCGGCAACATCATCTCGGCTTCAGCAGCCGCCAGGGCCTTGCCCAGCGCCCTATATTCCTTCGCGTCGAGCCGGCGCTCGCGCTTGTTGTCGGCCGGCCGCTTCACGCCGCGCGCCGGGTTGAATTGCAGCACGCCTTCCGACACCGCGTAGGACAGGATGCCGCCGAGCAAGCCGGCGGTGCGAGCTGCCGCGCCAGCGCCGCCTTCCACGATTGCACGACCGCGCTTCCGGTCGGTCTTCACGTCGGCTGCCGTCTTGCCGGCGGTTACGTCACGGATGAACCGGGCGATGTCCGATTGCTGAAGGTCGATCACCAGTTTGCGCCCCAGCAACGGCTTGATGTGCCGCTCGACGCGGCCGTGATCCGTGCCCAGCGTCGAAGCTTTCTTCGGCCGGCCGGCCTTGCCGATGATCAGCCCTTTCTCGGCAGCCTTCAGGTAGTTGTCGCACAGCTCGGCGACGGTGAGCGACTTCCGGCGCGTGGTGCGCTCTTCGGCCGGGTCTTCGCCGCGCACGGTGCTGCCCAGCGTGGCGACGGCGAGCTTGCGCGCCTCTTCGGTCGTGATCTTGCCGTGCCGGCCGATCGTCATCCGCCGCCGGACGCCATCGGTGTTCCGATAATCCACGAAATAGGTGCGGTTGCCGGTCGGCTGGATGTAGACGCCGAAGCCGGGGAAGTCGCTGCACCACACGCTGTATTGCTTCGCTTTCGGCGCGGCTGCCTCGACTATCGACTTCGTGAGCTTCGGCACGCCTCAAACCTCTGCCTTGGGAAAACAACTCACCAAATACTCACCACAAAATCGGAAAGTGGGGAAGACGCCAGAGTTGACGCGGAAAGTCGGATCGGGCGAAAGTAACGTGTTTTCAGGCAGATAGTGACATCACGAATTTTCCGGTAAAGTGCCGAAAAGCCGCAACCAAAACTCTCCGAAGGCAAAGGTCACACGTTCGAATCGTGTCGGGCGCGCCACTTCCGTTCAAAACTGCGAACACCCAGATTGCGCGCGGCATTGCCCGCGATCGCCTGCTCCAGGGTGGATTTATCCCCGATGATGCGGACGAGATCGTCGTCGACTTCGACGCGATCGACGACCGACTGGATGTAGGCCTTGCGGAACGGGATATCGCCGGCTGTGACGCTTTCGCGCATGAGGCGTCCGAACCGCTCGATGGCTTCCGGCTCCAGGACGACCGACGGGGCAGCTTGCGCCCTGATTCGCTCCAGCGCGGCGGTGGCGCGATCACGCTCGAGCTTGAGGGTGGCGATCCGCTCCTTCAGCAGGTCGTCGAGATCGGTCACGCCATCCTCGACCATCTTGTAGAGGCGTTTCAACCTGTCCTCGGCCTGGGTCGCCTCGGTCTGGAGAGTCGTGATCCGGGTGTCGACCTCCAGTGCGCGCTCAGCGCGCCCCGCCGCCAGGCCGGCAAGCATCACCGTGAGCCGGTCCGGCTGGAACAGGTGGTCGACGAGATGGTCGGTGACGAGCGTGTCGAGCCTGTCCATCCGGATGGCTCGCCCCTTGCAGGCCGTCTTACCCATCCGGCCATGGACGGAGCATGAGTAGTAGCGGTGGACCTGCCCCGATTTCGAGGTGCCGGTCCGCAGGGTCATCGCGCCCGAGCAGGTCGCGCAGGTCGCAAGGCCGGTCAGCAGGATCGGACCGGTGACGACGCGCGGCGGCGTGGTCATCGGGGCGTTGACCTTCATGCGCGCCTGCACCGCGTCGAATTCGTCGCGCGGGATGATGGCCGGCACCTCGACAACGATGTGCTCGCTCGCCGGTTTCTGAGACAGTGTTTTGGCCTCGCGCCTGTTGAAAACCCACTGCCCGATATAGACGGTGTTGGTCAGGATGCCGTGGACGGTCGCGACGCCGAAGCGGGCTCCCTTGCGCGTGCGGTAGCCGCGCTCGTTCAGCCAGCAGGTCAGTTGCTTGATGCCGAGCGGTCCGCTCGTCCCGTCACCCGACCGGTAGAGCTTGAAGATCTGCCGCACGGTCTCCGCTTCGACCGGATCCTCGACAAGCTTCTTCTTGGCCCGGTTGCCGCGCTTCTCGACTTCGGCGGTGGTGTAGCCGAGCGGAACCGGCGAGCCGTTATAGAAACCTTGGCGTGCATTTTCTTTCATTGCACGTAAAACGTGTTTTGCGTTCTCCCGGCTCTGATATTCGTCGAACAGCGCGATCACCTGGCGCATCATCACCTGAGCCGGATCATCGCCTAGTTCCTGGGTGATGGAGACGAGACGCACGCCCGCCTTTGCCAGCTTGCGGATATACATCTCCAGGCCGAAGGCATCGCGGAAGAAGCGACTGAAGGAGTGGACCAGGATCACGTCGAACGGCCGATCGTCGTCGGTCGCGCGCTCGATCATCTTCTGGAATTCCGGTCTGGCATCGTCGGTCGCCGAGGCGCCGGGCTCGACATATTCGGCGAGGAGGTTCCAGCCTTTGCCAGCGCAGAAAGCGATGATCTGCTTGCGCTGATCCGGGATCGACAGGTCAGACTCGGCTTGCCGTCCGGTCGACACACGAAAGTATCCACACGCACGAACCGGGCCGTCCGATATCGTCGACTCAAAATTCGACTTGTGAAGATACTTGTTCATCTTTGCTTTCCCGCGCAGACCGATTTCTGTATTAAAGCATAATTCTTCTTATAGATCAAATATTTACAGCATGGCGACGAGCGATATCCTCGCTCGGATTGATTTCGCGCCAGGGACGACCGGGCAAGCCAGCGCTCGCTACTTCTCAGCCTCTGCATCATGCGATGCGGCCGAGGTTATCGATCCTGCAGACGATGGCTAGCGCAAGTGCCGCCGCGGGAGCGGCCTATCCACGCGCGGCGCGTCCGTCACCGAAGATCTGGCGCATGGCTTCGGCCTCGGCCGGTTCCCTGCAGGGCACGGCCGTCATCTTGACGACCACAGCGCGCGCGGACTGCCGGATCAGCATCAGCCAGCCCCGACCCTTGATGATCATGCTGTCGACGCCGTTCGGGCAGGTCTCATCCTGCCAAACGCCCCAGACGATGTCGCTGCCAGCGATGATCTCGCGCACGGCGTCGGTGTGGTTCTCGCTCCGGAGGATAAGGCCCTGGTTCGCGTTGGCCATGTCCACGAGCGTCTGCAGATGCTGCTGTTCATTCATGTCGAGTTCCTTCTGATCGGGTCGGTGGCACGGGCCGGGCTGGTTTGGGGCGAGGTTCTCGACGGTCCTGCTTGCCCGGCGGGGTCAGGATTCCGTCGAGAAGGCGACCGAGCCAGGTCTCGATCACGTCGAGCTCGGCCGGCGTGACCGGGACCGGTTTGGGCCAGTCACCGACGACGGTCGGGTTACCGCCGCGTTCTGGCGAGCCGACGCAGGCGGCGGGCCCTCTCTCACGCTCAAAGCTCATGGTCGAGCTCGCGGCGTCGTGAGGCGGTCGGGGTCCGGCTTTTCGTCTGTTCGCGATCCGCTTCGATCGCCGCGACGGTCGAAAGCTTGACGTTGGACCGCGACAGGCGCCCGGCGAGCCAGACGCGGCGTTCCAGCGCCGATGGCACGGCATCCGGCATCTGTCGATCGAGAGGGCGGTCGGCGAGCAGATGACGATCGATCGCTGCCGTATCGACAACCAGGGTCGTCTCGATTCGCGCCCGGCTCGCGGCGACATAGATGTCGTGGCGATCGAGCGCGGGATCGGCGAGAACCAGCGCACGGTCGACGGTCAGCCCCTGACTTCCGTAGATCGAGCTCGCATAGCTCCAGCCGAGGCGGACGCGGCCCTTCTCGTCGGCCAACGCGGCGGGGTCGAACGTGACGAGACGCCCGCCGATAACAGCTTCGATCCGAACCCTGCGCCCATCCGGCGCATTCCGTTCGGCTTGCTCCATCACCTTGGTGACGATGCCGACCGATCCGTTGACGACACCGAGTTCGTCGCTGCGAACGAGGAACCGGATGTGATCGCCGGCTGCGAGCATCAGCTGGTTTGCATGTCCGGACGGGGTGACCGCCGCGATCTCGATCTCGGGTCCGCGGATCAGTCCCCTGTGCTTGAGCCGGCTGCGAATCTCGCGCGAAATCGCCGCGACCTGCGCGTTGGTCTTGGCCAAAAGCAGGGTGGAAGCGGTCGGATCGACATCCTGCGCTGCTTCCCAACCATCGACGATCGCCGTAATGGCGGCCTTGGCGCCTTTCGTCTCGACGAGCATTCCACGCTTGGCGAAGGCGTCGAGCGCGCGACCGGCCTCGCCGGCGCCGAAATCGCGCACGGCGTCTCTCGCCCAGGCGTCGTGCTGGCGCACGATCGTCTCGACGCGGGCGGCCTCGACGGCGCGGCTGACGAGATCGAGCCCGGGACCCGCGCCGATCGCCTGGAGCTGGCCGCGATCGCCGACGAGGATCAGCTTGGCCTGCGCCTGCTGCACCTCCGACAGGATCGCATACATGTCGCGCGACGAGAGCAGGCCGGCTTCGTCGACGATCAACACGGTATTCCGGTCGAGAAACCTGTGCCCTCGCTTCGCCTTCTCGATCCAGCTCGCGGTGGCGCGCGCCTCGATGCCGAGGTCGCTCTGCAGCATCCGGGCGATGCGCCAGGCGGAAGCGGCGCCGAGAACCCGATAGCCTGCTTCCTGATACGCGCTGACGATCGGAGCGAGGGTCGTCGTCTTGCCGCTGCCCGGCGCGCCCTCGATGAGCGCGATGGCCTGGGAGCCCGCCGCGGCCAAGGCAGCATCCTGCTGCTCGAAGCTGAGACCGGCCTCTTTGCATCGTACGATCAACGCGGTCTGGTCGACGCCCTTGCGCGTATCGGCGGCGAGGTCGCGCGCGATCTCGACGACCTGGCGCTCGATCGCGACCATTTCGGAAGTCGAGTAGCGGGGAAGCCCGATGGCATCGCGGCCGATCTCGACGACCGCACCGTCCTGCAGCAGTCGTTCGACCTCAGGACCCGCCCGCTCGGCCGGAAGTCCGGTGCCGACAAGCGCGGCCGAGACCGCCCGGAAGAGATCGCGCCGTTCGAAGACGCTGCGGGCTTCGGTGAGTTCGCGCGGCAGGGCGGACAGCCGCTCGGCCAGCAATCGCTCCCCGAGCTCCAATTCGGGCTGGCGGCCCTGCCCGCGAAGATTCTCCGTGAAGGACGCAACTGCGACGCCCCGCGCTGCGGCGGCCTCGGCCCAGATCTCCTCGCGCGAGCGGGTGCCGGCTTCGCTCTTCGCTTCGCGCGTCGCCCGGGTGATCGCCGAGGCGAGCGCCACGGCCGAGCGGCTGGTCGTCTGGTGCTCGGCGAGCTCGTCTTCGATCTCTCTCCGGCGCGCGCTGAAATACCGGATCAACTCATCGGTAACGCCGGCGAGCTCGAAGGTACCGTTGTAGCCGATGCGGTCGATCGAAAAGCCGAGCGCTTCGAGTTCGTGAGCCAAAGCCGCGTGATAATGCGCGCCTGCGGCCATCTTCCAGTCGCGCAGGATCTTCGAATGGATGGCTCCGACCGTCCCGTCCGCCCGCGTGGCGAGATTGAGAATGACGGCGTGTGTATGGAGGTTTGGATCGCCGAAGATGCGCCCGTCGGCATGTTCGGCCGGGCGGCTTTCGCCATGCTGGAACAACGCGGCCGAGAGCGCGACCGGCTCGAGCGTCAGGCCGCCTTTGCCACGGCGCGCCCACATCGCTTCCCGCTCGACGACACCGAGAGCTGAACGGACCGCACGCTCCTGTGCGGCTTCGATGGCGGACTTTCGTTCCGGGCTGGCGAAAGCCCAGGCTTCCGCGACGGAACGCGGCGCGCTGAAGGTGAGATCGAAAGCCGGGACACGATCGGCCCGGCCGCTCTGCGAGAGCAGGATTTTGCCATCGGCGCCGACGCCTGCGTAGAGGCGCTCGAATGCGACCGGCTCGACCTCGGCGCCGTCCACGAGCCCGAAATCGCCGGCGGGAGCATACCAACGGCCAGTCGGCTCGACGGTACCGAGGTAGTATTCGGCTCCGCGGAGATAATACGCGCTGGCTGCGGCGGGATTCCAGGTAGCGACCAAAATGGCCTCCAATGACAGGAGGCCTTCGAATTAGCCGGCAGGGCGCCTTCAAAGTTTGGGATTAACTCGCGTAGCGCCGTCCGACTGCTCTAATGGCATCGGATCGCTCTCCGACAGGAGGCGATCCGAAATCGTCCGTCTCGCGAACTCGATTTGCGAAGAGGCGAGGCTACGGGTTGAGCCAGGGCGCGGGCTCATGGCCGAGGCGGCGATCGGGCCAACCCGTCGCCGGAATATCGACAACCGCGGGATTGCCCAAGCCCAGGATCATCGCCCGAACGATGGGCTGCCCCTTCTGCATCCGCACGCCGAGTTCGGTTTCGAGGCGATCTTCAGCCAGGACGGGAGCGGTTTCGCGAACCGTGTCGCGAATGTTCCGCTTGGCGGCCGGGTCATATCTCTCTGGCCCATCAAATTCGATCGTCCGTTCACCGAGCCACGCGGCGGCGCGCTCGGCGCTGTCGCCGGGATCAAGCTGATGCACGATCTTGATCCGAAAGCGCGCGAGGAGAACCCGGCTGACGTTCTCTCCGTAGATCTCGATCAGATGCGCGATATCCTGGACCGCCGCTACGGTCACGACGCCGAACTCTCGGCCCACGTTCAAGAGATTCGGAAAACGGCGGAGACGGCCACATTCGGGCAGTTCATCGAGGCACAGCGCCAGCTTCGTCGTAGGATTGCGTTCGCGTCCAGGGCGCAACGCCAGCCCGACCAGACGGTCGATCAGGAAGGCGTTCAGTTGTTGCGTCAGTTCGGGATACTCACTGGATTTCTGCAGAACGAGCACACGCGGCAGATGACCATCGCCATCGAGCCAGTTCCGGAGGCTAAAGCGGTGTCCGCCCTCCGCATCGGCCCAGGCCTCCGCCAGCGGATGCACGACGGTCAACGCGGCGATCCACATCGTGATCAGGACCGACATGGTCGTCCTGTTGTCTTCGGGATCGTCGCTGCCGAAAATGAGGCGGCTCGCGCTCGCCGCGCCACGGCGCTCGAGCACAGCCTTGATGGTGGCGCCGGGCGAGAGCAGCGCGTCCCTGAGATCGACCCAGCCCCAGCGGCCTTGTGTGTCGGTCCGCAGCGCCATCACGAGATCGGCCCAGACGGCACGCGAGCCCTCGCCCCACATCGCTTCGCCCGCGGATGTCGGGACCGCGTGGGCTGCGAATTCTCTGGCATGCTGCGCGTTCCGGATGTCTTCGGCGATATCGTAGATCCACGATCTGGCATCGTGCGGCGCGACCAGAATGAACTCGTCGGACGGAAGGCCGGCGGTCATGTCGCCCTTGAAGTCGTGAATGAGCGTCTTGTCGCCTCGGGCGATGAGTTGTTCGATCAGCGCGCGTAGCGTCGATGATTTGCCCGAGCCCTGCGTTCCCAACGCCAGGATGTTGTAACCTTCAACGGTCGGCGTGAGCTGCACATGCGGCGCCAGCCAAAGCCCGCGCTGCAGCACGCGGCCGGTCTTGGCGATGGCCCTGCGCAACGATGCACGGCCATCGGCATCGAAAATGGGCCGCTTGCCACGTAGCGTTTTTGTTTGCTCCCGCTTCGGCGAGGCCGAAACGATGCTCGCGAAGGCGATCGCAGCGGCCGAGAGAACCGCTGCCGCGAGCATGCTCAGCTGAAACCGTGCGGAATGCGACTGCGCGATCACGCCGATCAGGCGAGAACCAGCTCCAGGCTGGCACTCGAGCCCGATCCAATGCGAAATGACAGGCAGGCAGCCGTCGCCGGTGAGCATCACGGCGCCTACCCAGGCGAGACTGGTCAGATCGAGATCGACGGCCCCGAACGATCCGACAACACGCGGCGGGTGGAACTCGAACAGCAGCAACAATCCAAGAATGAGCACGATTGCGGCCGTCGCGACCGCGCCGAGAACGGTCGGACGGTACGAGCGGACTTCGGCGAAAGGGTTGTCAACAGACATTACGATGTCTCCGTGGTGGCGGGACGGCTGTCAGCCGAACGCGAAGCTCACAAGGAAGGCGAAAAGCAGGACCACAACTCCGAACCCGGAGCCGGACACGACGCCGACGAGCCAGGCCGACCGCTCGGGCCGGCGGAGGCTTGCCCATCCGGAAGCCGGGGCCTGTTCCGGCTGGAGGATATCTGCCAACCCGCCGACAAAGGGCCTTTCGCCCCCAGGGGGTGAAATCTCGAGGATGTTCAGGAGGTCGACCCAGCCCAGCGGGCTGAGATAGGACAGTCGGCGCGGATCGAACACGCCCGGGTCCTGCCGGAAATCGTCGGCGAGACGCTGCACCAAGGCATGCTCCCCTTCACGCCGCTCAATCGAGGCAAGCTTGGCTGCCCGCTCGAAGCCTTCGCGCCGCTCAACCATGCCCGCCTCCGCGCTTGCTCCAGGGCAGCACGCGATCGAGTTCCTCGAAGACCGTCGCAGTCCAGCCGGCAACGTCGCCGCGCGCGATCTTCGCCTCCGGTCGGGGCAGACCCGTGAGGTTCATGACTTTTTCGACGGGCATCTGGGCAACCTGGACGAGGCGGCACCGGGCCGCCTCGAAGGGCCGCCAGGAACCGGCCTCAACCGCCGGCATCCGCAGAACCGTCGCGCGCTCCTTGAGCGGCGAGATCATCGTACGATGCACACTGGCAGCGTCCGAGGCCGCGTGGAGCTGGTCGAACCGACCATCCCGCTCGTTCTCGACCAGAACGAGCCGGCCTTCCGGGATCCGATCGAGCAGCAGGGTGGCCGTCTGGGCCGCCTGCCGCATGCCCTCGGCTTCGGACACATACGGGACGATCAGCGTCGTCTCGACTTTCCAGAGCGCCAGGTCTTCAGCCAGATCGACCAGGCCGCTCCAATGCGCGAGCCGCACCGCCTGATTGGCCCCGATATCGACCAGGACGCTGGCGCCACGCCCGGCTCCCTTCTCGATCATGTTGTAGAGAGGGGTGAAGCTGCGTGCTTCGGCTGCGGGATCGCGCCGGGCGTCCGCTGCAATCGGCACTATCGTCAACACGCTGCGGCCGAGAGCATAGGCGAGCCGGTGCTGAGCATCGACCTGAGCGACGCCGAGCGGGGACTCATGCAGATAGGCGTGATCGGCGACCGCGAGCGAGACGAGGGATTTGCCCTGGCCGCCCTTCGCGTTCGCGACGATGATGAGGTGCGGCGACGCGGTGCCGCTCATGAGATCGCGCTTCAACTTGGTCATGCTGATCCTTCCGGTCGTGAAACTTCGACAGGAAGGATTTTCGCACCGGGCAGGCGACCGGCCTTGGGATTAACTCACGGAACCCGACGCTCGACCGTCTGGGCCGCGCCGGTATCGAGGATTCGCGCGATCGTTTCGGTCCAGAAGCCCAGGTCGTGGCAGCTCAGTGCCGCATCAGCGAGGTACCAGTCGCAGCCATCGGCCTCGGTCTCCGGCCGGCCGGAGCCACGGACCTGGCTTTCGAAAACCTTCAGCGATTGATCCAGGAGCTTGGCCTGTTCGACAGTCAGTTCGATCGAGTGCCCCCGGCTCAAGCGCCCGATCAGCCGGCCGACCTCGAAGGATTCGCGCATCGTCTCCAAGTTGCGGTGCACATCGGCGGGATTGAGATCGCCATCGATCGCGACGCGCATCAGCGTGGGAGCCGACTGCCGCGTCGCGATGCCGTTCGTCACGTCGAGGCCGTCCGCGAATGCGATCGGCGCATCTTCGCGCACTGAGCCTGACCAGCGCCCCATAGCCCCCTCATGCGCCTTGGCACGGAGTTCGTGATCGGCCAGCTCGCCCGCCCGCTCGCGATGATCGCGTTCGAGCGTCGCAACAATCTCCCTGCGCTCTGCGGAGCCCGGCAGGCTCTCCCCCAACCGGTTGGCAACACGAACGGTCTCGGCCTTGCCGACATCGCGGGCATTCTCGACACCGAAGAACGCCGCCGCCAAACGCCGCCCGCGATCGATCAACCCCTCCACGCGACCGATCTTGCCGCTGCCGTCCGGGTCGGAACCTTCACGCCAGACAGCTTCGCCGATCGCCTGTTTCGCCCGTTCGTTTGCTTCTGCGGCGGTCAGCAAGCGGGCCCGGTTGTTTCGGGCGAGCTCGGCGGCCTTCTGAGCCGTAACGAGCCGGAAGGCTTGCGTCTCGAGTGCGGCCTTGGCGGCCTTGACGAGCTGGGTATCGGTGGGACGATGCGCGGCGTTCGCCTCGCGGTCCTCCACCGCGACCGGCGCGATCACCAGCGGGCGCCCGGCCTGAAACATCTCGCGGTGATCGGGAGCGAGAAACGGGAGCAAAGCAGGCAGGACCGCCGCCGGTACCGCCAGCACGGCGAATTCTTCGGTCGGCATCAACCGGGCAAGATCGCGCACTTCCTTTTCACCGGCCTCGTCGATCAGCGCCGGATCGAAGATGGCGAACGGCACTCCGTGGGCTCCGAGGCGTTCGAGCTGAGCCCTGACCACGTCCTCGATCCGGTCCGGGATATCGTTGGGGTCGTCGTTATCGATCATGGTGACCTCGAACTCAGGGGGAAGGAAGCAGTGGCTGGCGGCAATCATCGCAACTCACGCGCGCGGCGGGCTTCGCCCAGACATTCAGTCCGCACCCAGGGCAGGTGTAGCGCGTCTTGCTGGCCGCTTTTTTGGCGCGGACGGCCTCGGCCTTCTCATCGTCGCCTTGCTGGACATAGGCGACGAGGATGCCGGAGCGCAGCAACTCCTCGCAGGCGAGGTCGAAAGGCCCGCCCGCCTGAATGTAGTGTGTCATGCGTCGTCCCGTCTGTCGCCCTCCGGGCATCCCCGTGTCAGAAGGGACCAGTCCGATGTTCTGCATCTTCGCCGCCCAGTCGCGATTGTGGTAGCCGCCGATTGAGGGCTTCCCGTGATGATGCTGCCAGAGATGCGTCATCTCATGGACCAGCGTCGACAGGATCGCCTTATCGTCCCGCAAAGCGAAAGTTGCCGGATTGAGGGCGATCTCGTCGGCGACCTCGGCCTTATCGCGCGTGCCGAAGCGGTCTCCATGGAAAAATCCGCGAGCACCTGTCTTGCGCTGCATCGTAATCAGGCAACCCGGAAGCGAGCCGGCGAATAGGCGCGCGTTGAAGAACGCGTACGCGGCGACGAAATGCCCGTAGGCCAGGACCGTAGGATTTTGCGGAAACTCCCGCTCCGAATTTGCATCGTACGACGCATTATCGACAGCCGTGATCGCGCCGCGGACGCGATCGTTTTCGCCAGACTGCGCCAGTCGCGCCGGCTGATCGGCGGCAACGATGTTAGTGCCGTTGTTGTCGGGATGGATTGCCATGCCGACATCGTGGCGAGGGTGGCCCGCCAGAGTTTGGGATTAACTCGATTTGGCCGGCGCGGATGCCCAACCCGGCCGTCGGCCGCTCGCCGCTGGGGGCTGTCACGGTGATTACGTCGAGCCCGGCACACCGGATGAGCGGGATTTTAGAGAGGTGGAGGATCGAACCCGTCATGGCGACGGGTTTCAGACAGGGAGAGAGGCTCCCGGCGCCCGTTATGGAGGTTTGCCCCATGACCATGCACGTTCTCGATGCCCGCCGCGATGCGAGCGGCGGCTACAAGGTGGATGTGAGCCGCGGCGAGCGGGTCGGCCGGGTGTCGTCGGAATGGTTCTCGCGACCCGACGATGAGCGCTATCTATCGCTCACCGAACTCTATGATGCCGTAAAGGACCGCGCGGATCTCGCCAAGGCCCGTACCGTGGAAAGCAGCGCCGTGCGCGTCGAGGCGAACCGGGAGAACGCGGGACGGCTTTCCCTCATCGTCCCCGGTCAGGTTGCCCCCATCGCCCCGACGCATTGGTCGTTCGGGCAGTTATGCGGCCTTATCGGCGCACCCGCCAGCTATATGCGCCAGCTTCCCGCACCGCTTGCCGGCATCAACCTGCAGCACGGCTTGCTGTCGCATCGCGCCGAGCTTGTGAAGACGCTGGAGACGGATGACGGCCGCATCGAACTCCGCGCAGTCACCGGCCCGGACTATGGCCGCATCTGGGATCACGAGCTTGTCGCCGCCGTCATGAAGATCGCCGGCAACGGCCTTGGCGATACCATGTGGAAGGTGCCGGGCGTTCTGGACTGGACGACCATGACGCACAACCCCTTCGTGGACGTGACGAAGGACACGACCACGCTTTATGCCAGCGATCGCGACGTCTTCCTTTTCCTGGTCGACGACACCCACCCGATCGAAGCCGGGCGCTTGCCGAACGGCGAGCCGGATTTGTACTTCCGAGGATTTTATTGCTGGAACAGCGAGGTCGGATCGAAGACGCTGGGCATCGCGTCATTCTATCTCCGGGCGGTCTGCATGAACCGCAACCTTTGGGGCGTCGAAGGCTTCGAGGAGATCAGCATCCGGCACAGCAAGTTCGCGGCACACCGCTTCGCGCATGAGGCAGCCCCGGCGTTGACCAGCTTCGCCAACTCCAGCCCCGCGCCTTTCGTCGCCGGCATCCGCGCAGCGCGCGAACGTATCGTCGCCCGCACGGACGAGGACCGCGAAACCTTCCTGCGCAAGCGCGGGTTCAGCAAGGCCGAAACGGCGAAGATCATCGAGACCGTCTTGCGGGAGGAAGGCCGGCCGCCCGAAAGCATCTTCGATTTCGTGCAGGGCATGACGGCGCATGCGCGCGGTAAGACCTATCAGGATTCCCGGCTTGACCTGGAGGGCAAGGCGAAGGTTCTGCTCGAAAGGGCAGCCTGACGCTCTCGCTGCAGCGTCGGACAGGGCTGCGCCTCTCACGATCACGTTTCGCGGCGCTGCCCTCTGGAGCGAGAGGGTGGCGCTGCGCTTCGTGACGGGTTTTCAGGCGGAGAGAGGTTTTCCGCCGCCCGTCGCGGAGTATCATCCGATGGCTGCTGCGAAGAAGATCACACTGTCGCCCTCGCGCGACGTCCCGTTCGACAGGCTGGTGTTGAGCCAGGCGAACGTCCGGCGCATCAAGGCCGGTGTCTCGGTCGAGGAACTGGCCGAGGACATTGCCCGGCGCGGCCTGCTGCAGGGGCTGAGCGTGCGACCCGTCGTCGACGCGGCCGGCACCGAGACCGGCCTGTTCGAGATTCCGGCCGGGGGCCGGCGCTATCGGGCGCTCGAACTCCTGGTGAAGCAGAAGCGCCTCGCCAAGACCGCACCCATCCCCTGCATCGTCCGCGAGGGCGGCATCGCCGAGGAGGACTCGCTCGCCGAGAACGTCCAGCGCGCGCCACTCCATCCGCTGGACCAGTTCCGGGCCTTCCTCACGCTGCGCGAAAAGGGTCAGTCCGAGGAAGAGATCGCCGCCGCCTTCTTCGTCTCGGTCAACGTCGTGAAGCAGCGCCTGAAGCTCGCCTCGGTCTCGCCGACGTTGCTCGACGCCTATGCCGAGGACGGCATGACGCTCGATCAGCTCATGGCTTTCACCGTCTCCGGCGATCATGAGCGTCAGGAGCAGGTCTTCGAGCGGCTCCAGCACTCCCATGACAGGCAGCCCTATGTCATCCGTCGCATGCTGACCGAAGGTGCCGTCCGCGCATCTGACAAGCGGGCGCAGTTCATCGGTATCGACACCTACGAGGCCGCAGGCGGCATGGTGCTGCGCGACCTGTTCCAGGGCGACGATGGCGGCTGGTTGCAGGATGTCGCGCTGGTCGATCGCATGGTCGCCGAAAAGCTGAAGGCCGATTCCGCGGCGATCGCCGCCGAGGGCTGGAAATGGATCGAGGTCGCGCCGGAATTCGCCTATGGCCACAATTTCGGTCTGCGCCGGCTGCGCGGCGAGACCGTCGCGCTCACGGCCGAGGAGGAAGCGACCCGCGACGCTTTCCAGACCGAATATGAGCAGCTTTCCGACACGTATTCGAGCACCGACGAGCTGCCCGGCGAGGTCGACGAGCGCTTGTCGGAACTCGAAACGGAGCTCGAAGCGTTCGAGAGCCGGCCGCTCGTCTTCGTGCCAGCCGAGATCGCACGCGCCGGTGCCTTCGTCAGCATTGCGCATGACGGGCGGCTGCAAGTCGAGCGCGGCTATGTCCGCCCGGAGGATGAGGCGCCGATCGAGCCGGACGCCGACGACACCGAGGTGAACGCCGTTCGGGCTGCCGCCGCTCAGCGCGGCGGCGACGCCACCGTCGCCGTCGAGGTCGAGGAGGCGGACTCGGAAGCGGAGGAGGACGAAGGTCTTTCGCCGATCTCCGACCGGCTCCTGACCGAGTTGACCTCGCATCGCACGCTCGCCTTGCGCCAGGCGCTCGGCGAACGCCCGGACATCGCCTTCATCGCGGCACTGCACGCGCTGACCCTGAAGATCTTTTACCGTTACGCTTCCGACAGTTGCCTCGAACTTGACCTGAAGAGCGTCGCCTTCAGCTCCCAGGCGCCGGGGCTGAACGACAGCGCCTCGGCTCAGGCTGTCCAGTCGCGACATGAGAACTGGGCCAACAGGCTTCCGAAGGATGCAAGCGACCTCTGGGACGCCTTGCAGTCGTGGGATGGCGACAGTCAGGCAGGGCTGTTCGCCCATATCGTCAGCCTCTCGGTCAACGCCGTGCACGAGCCGTGGAACCGCCGGCCGCGGGCGCTCGCTCATGCCGACCATCTGGCCGGCGCCGTCGCTCTCGACATGGCGGCGGCCGGGTGGAAGCCGACCGTGGACACCTTCCTCGGCCGCGTCACCAAAGCCCGCATCTTGCAGGCGGTGGCCGAGGCGAAGGGCCAGCGCGCGGCTGACCGCATCGCACATCTAAAAAAGGGCGACATGGCCGCCGAGGCCGAGACCCTGCTGGCCGAGACCGGCTGGTTGCCGGAGCCATTGCGCACACCGGATTTTGCTGACGGCGCGGACGAAACCGGAGCTCGCGACACGCCCCCCTCCGATGACGACGGAGATTCGATGGCACTCGCCGCCGCCGAATGATCGCCCCCCGAACATCCGATCGGCCCGCCGGCGGCGGGCCTTTTCCTTGTCGAGGTGCCGTCATGGCGGGGATGCCGCATGATCTGGCGCGCCGTCTCGGCCAACGTGCCGAGGCGGTTTGTCGTCATTATCTCTCCAACGGCCGGCGCTGCGGTCGTTACTGGCTGGTCGGCGATATCCGCAACGCGCCGGGCCGCTCGCTCTTCGTCCGCCTCGTCGGGCCCCAAACCGGCCGTGGCGCGGCCGGCCGCTGGAGCGATGCCGCGACCGGCGAGAATGGAGATCTGCTCGATGTCATCCGCGCGGCCCATGGCTTTGTCGCGTTCCGCGACGTCGCCAACGAGGCGCGACGATTCCTCTCCCTGCCACATCCGGAGCCCGAGGCGCATGCCGATCGCCCCGCTCAGCCCGGCTCGCCCGCGGCGGCCCGGCGGCTCTTCGCCATGTCGAAGCCGATCCACGGCACGCTGGCACAGACCTATCTGCACCGGCGCGGGATCGCCGATCAGCCCGGTCTGTCGAGCCTTCGCTTCCATCCGCGCTGCTACTATCGCCCCGATGCGAGCGCACCGACCGAGACCTGGCCGGCGCTGATCGCCGCCGTCACCGATCGCGACGGTCGGATTACCGGCCTGCATCGCACCTGGCTCGCGCGCGACGGCTCCGGCAAGGCGCCGGTCGGCACGCCCCGGCGGGCCATGGGTGATCTGCTCGGCCATGCCGTCCGCTTCGGCGTTGCCAGCGACCTACTCGCGGCCGGCGAAGGCATCGAGACGGTGCTCTCGGCGCGTTCCGTTTTGCCGCTCATGCCGATGCTGGCCGCCAGCTCGGCCGCGCATCTCGCCGCCATCCTGTTTCCGCAGGGGCTGCGGCGTCTCTATATTCTGCGCGATCGCGATGCCGCCGGCAGCGCAGCTTGCGACCGGCTGAGCGAGCGGGCGACGAGCGCCGGCATCGAGACGGTCACGCTCTCGCCGCGGCAGTGGGATTTCAACGAGGATTTGATGCACCTCGGCCCGGCCGCGCTCAGGGCATGGCTGCGCCGTCAACTCGCGCCTGAGGATGTCAGCCGGTTCCTGACCCCGGCAGGCTAATCCGGAAAGGGAAGAACGCGGGCGGCGGTGTGACCGTCGCGCCTCACGCTGTCTCCCGTCGAAGAGACCGCGCCCGGCCTTCGGGAGGGCGATCGGCCCACAAGCCGGCCGGCCAGGCAATGGCCGCGGCCGACGATTTTCCGGTGCGCGGGGCAGGCCCGCGCGTTCCATCGCGAAGCAAAATCGCCGGCCTTGGCCATCGAGGCCCTCGCATGGCGAGGGCTGCCGGCCCGTCCGGCCCGTGGGCTGTCCGTCGCCGCGAAGGCCGCAAGGGCGCGGCCAGCCCGACGAAGGAGACCACGCTGATGCCCCGCGATCCGGACCATCACCGCGAACCGCACGCTTTATCCCCGACCGCACAGGTCCTGGCCGGCCTGCAACTCTACGGCTACCACCCGCGTCCCGACGAGCCCGATCCACGCCCGCTGCCGGACGAGGCCGATCTCACCGGTGCCGTCATCGAACTCTTCGATGCGCTCGCCGGCACACTCGGTGATACCCGCCTCGAACCGGATCTCGACGACCTGCTCTGGTCGACGGTCCAGCTCTTCCATAGAGTAACCGGCCGGATCGAGCGCGAGCTAGACCGCAACGAGCAGGCGCAGCGCCGATCCCAGGCGGAGCAGGACGGCAGCGAAGTGCAATCCGTCATCCTCGAACGCCTGCTCATCGACGCGCAGAACCTGATCGAACGCCGCGACGCCTTCGAGACCATGCGCGACGAGGCCGCCGCTCATTACGAGCGCCATCTCGGCACGCCCTGGCGCCCACGCACAGGTTCGATGGTCAACCACCGAACCCTGACCTCGGCGATGATCGACAGCCGCGACTTCCTGATCGCGAGAAAGCGCGCCGAACAGGAGGTGCTCCTACCCGCCGGCCCGAAGATCGCATTCACCGGCGGGCTCGATTGCAATGATCACCGGCTGATCTGGGATAGCCTCGACCGCGTCCATGCGAAATACCCCGACATGGTGCTGCTGCACGGCAAGTCGACCAAGGGCGCCGAGCGGATCGCCGCCTGCTGGGCCGATCATCGCAAGGTGCAGCAGATCGGCTTCGCGCCCGACTGGACGCGGCATGGCCGGGCGGCCCCCTTCCGGCGCAATGATGCCATGCTGGACATCCTGCCCATGGGCGTCGTGGTCTTCCCGGGCACCGGTATCCAGGCCAATCTCGCCGACAAGGCCAAAAAGCTCGGCATCCCGGTCTGGAGGTTTGGCGGCGCATAAGCGTCGCATCTTCATTTCTCTCATGCTGGCAGATCCGAAAGATTGGATTCCCGAGCCGAAACCGGTCAGCGCCGTGCCCTGCATGCACGTCGGGAGCCCGGCCCCAGCGTCGAGCCAGGCCGTCCTTCTCTCTGTTACCGCGATCCTACCGGCAGGCGGCTCGCGTCAAGGACGGGCGGTCCCCCCAATTTTGCGATCCGGCACAGCCGGACCACAAAATCGGCTCCCCCGCCCGCCGGCATGCCGGTCGCTGCGCGATCCCTGACCCGATCCTCCAACACCTGGTCGGCGACCTCCGTCATCGAGACAACGGAGGTTCACCATGGCCAATTTCTTCGACATCCATGCCGACATCGCCGAGCTGCGCGCGGAACTCGCCGAGTGCATCCTCACGCGCCGGGAGCGCGCCGCGACACTGCAACGCCTCGAAGCGCTGCTCGCCGAGGTCGCGCATCGCTGCGATAGAAAGGAGGAGGGAGCGTAAGCTCCCTCCCGTCCTACTGCCGGTCGCGCCACCGCGACCGGCATCGTCCTGTTCGGCCGGCGATGCCCTGCCGGAAGCGCCTCGCTGGGCAGGCGTGCTGCCTGCCTTGGCTCCGTCAGGCGGACGCGGCACGGCTGATCCCGTCACCCTCATCGTCAAAGGACGGGCAGGTCGGCGGGAAAACCGGATCGACGGCGGCCGCTCATCCAGGCGGCGCAGAGCGTTTGGTGCGGGGCGTCATCATCCCCCTAGTCGGACTGAGACAGGCGAAGCCGGAGCATCCCCGCCGACACGTCTCATGATCATCGCGCATTACAGCCCCGACGCGATAGGAGCGAACCGGCAGCCGGCGTGCCCCGGTGCCGGTCATCCTGCACCCGCCGAGCCCGGCCGGATTCTCCTTGTCTCCGCCGGCCGCGCGCTCCGAAACGGCCTCTCCAATGGGCTGATCTGGCCGCAGGGCGGCTGGCGCCTCGACCGCCTCAGGCGCAACAGCTCCGTCGAAACTTTCTTCCCCTGAGGGGCCACCCCACGCGACAGGTCGCGCGGGGACCCCGAACCCCTCATTCCTCGCGAAACAAGAAACTTCCTCCTCTGCTGTCAGGCCCCCTTCGGGGTGCGCCGGCGCTCGCCTCCGGCCTGCCGATCGCCATCGAGGCCGCAACGGTGCGGGCTCGAAGCAGACATCAAGGAGAACCATCATGGCCACCATCGGCACCTTCAAGCAGACTGCCACCAACGAGTTCGCCGGCGATATCGTCACCCTCAGCGTCCAGGCCAAAGGTGTCCGCATCGTCCCGGAAACCCGCATCACCGGCGAGAATGCTCCCAGCCACCGCGTCTTCGTCGGCCGCGCCGAGATCGGTGCCGCCTGGTCCAAGCGCTCCGGCGAGGGTCGCGACTATCTCGGGCTCAAGCTCGACGATCCCAGCTTCACCGCCCCGATCTTCGCCAACCTCTTCGACGACGAGGACGGCGAGAGCTACAGCCTGATCTGGTCCCGCCCCAGCCGCCGCAACGGCGAATGAGATCACCGACGATGCCCCGCCGGATACATCCGGCGGGGCATCGCCCATGCTGTTGCAGGGACGGGCCGGGCCGCGAAGGCGCGCCCGGCTGATGTCATTCCTCCCGCCTGAGGCGGGCGGCTCGTTTCATATAGGCGAGCAGCGCATTGCCCTCCGGCTGCGCGCCGGGCTTCCCGTCAGAAGCCGCCGAACGATCATGCTGTTCGGGAAGCGAGCGGGCAGGATCCTCCGCTCTCTTCGCGGAGAGCCGCTTTGATCCGCGGGGCGTCGTTTGACCGCCCTCGGCCGGCGATCGGGCTGTCCTCTTCACGGGTGAGGACGGAAGCTCCTCGCGCGCTACCGTTTTCTCGCCGACGCTGTGCTGAGCCTGCTGCTTGCGCCAGACCAGCGATTGCAGATGTCCCCGCGACAGCGGACGGCCATCGCTTCGGGTTGCCCCCGCCCGGAACAGCAACGCGACGATGTCATTCCATTCCAGGCCGCGGCGACGAGCCTGCTCGAACCAGTCGAGATGGGCATCGATGACCCTCGCCAGCTTCAGGCGCTGCCCTTCCGGCCCCTGCATATCGGCCGCGATCGCTTCTGCCCCCTTCAACAGATCCACGTCGCTGATCACCGATCGCTTCGCCATTCCCCTGCCTTCATCCCCGCCGATTACTGAAAATACCAGTTGCAAGCATGCTCGCACACATCAAATGATACCGCATCAAGTTGAATTATTTCGCATTAAAATAAATTAAATTGAATTGTTCACACCTGTGCATCTCCGGACGACGCCTGCCTGCCAAGAGCAAATCTTCGCTTTGACGTGGTGGTCGGTTGCGGTCATCTCCCGGCCTCCTGGTGCGGTGCTTTGACCGCCGGCCCTAATGGCGGTCCGCCTGCCTGGTCCCAATAACCGTGGCGCACGCTGGGTGCCTGCACAGGTACGGGTTCTCCAGGCCTTCGGACACGCGACCCCGCGCCATTACGCCGTTCTGCCCCCGCCATTCGATAGAGAAGTCGGTATCGTGCCTTCAAATCCGTTCGCTCATGACACGGATACCGCTCCTCCCCGATAGTCTTCGCCCCGCGCCATCACGGCCCAGGCGATCCGCGCGAGCTTGTTCGCGACCGCGACGATGGCGACCCGCGGTGGTCGGCGCGCCAGCAGGCCGCTGATCCAGACCGCGATCTCCGGCCTGTTCCGCGCATAGCGCACCAGTGCGGTCGCGCCGAGCACCAGTAGGCGTCTGAGGTAAGTTTCGCCCTTCTTGGATATCTTGCCGAGATGTACTTTGCCTCCGGAGCCGCTCTGCCGTGGCGTGAGCCCGACCCAGGCGGCAAAATGGCGCCCCGTTTCAAAAACCTGCGCATCGGCGACGGTCGCTGCGATCGCCGTTGCGGTGATGACGCCGACACCGGGAATGGTTTCCAATCTCTGGCTGATCGCGCTCGCCCGGTGGCATGTCATGATCGAGCGTTCGATGGCGCGAATCTGCTCCTGCAGCTCCGCGATCTGCGACAACAGGATCTCCGCGCAGGCCTTCGCTGCGTCCGGCAAGCTCGACGACGGTGCGGCACGGACGCGTTCGGCAAGATCCGCCACCTTTGCGGCTCCCTGGCCAGCGACCAGGCCGAATTCCGCCATCTGCCCGCGCAGGGAGTTGATGAGCATGGTCCGCTGACGAAGCAGAAGATCACGCGTCCGATGCAGCATCAGGACAGCCTGCTGCTCGGCGCTCTTGATCGCGACGAACCGCATGGTCGGCCGCGTCACCGCCTCGCAGATCGCCTCGCGTCGACGGCGTCATTCTTGCCGCGTTTGACGTACGGTTTGACGTACGCGGCCGGCATGAGCCGAACGTCGTGGCCCAGGGATGCCAGCTCGCGCCCCCAATAATGCGCGCTGCCGCAAGCTTCCATCCCGACCAGACACGGCGCCAGATCTCGAAAGAAGGCGAGGGCCTCCGAGCGCCGGAGCTTTTTCTTGATGATCGCTTTACCTGAGCAGTCGACGGCATGGACCTGAAAGACTTGCTTCGCCAGATCAAGGCCAATTGTGACAGGTTTCATGAGCAGCCCCCCACCGGAATGCGACGGGAAATCCTAGCCCCGCCGGTGCTATTCGTAGTGATCGGGGGCAGGCGTCGTCCACACCATCACCTCCGGACGACGCCCACCTTTTCTCTGGCTTGATGGCGTTTTGCAGGCTGAAGGGCCGGGGCGGGCTTGTCGGTTTTTTCGCCGTATAGGGAAGTTGCTTGTTTTCCGATTGACGCCGCGCTTGTTGCGTCGTCGGTCGCGAGGCGGGATCGTGTCCCGGGTGGCGCACATAGGGGTAGGGCAGCGCTCGATCGAGCCGTTCAAAGGCGGTCGGCGAGGTATGCGCAGAAGCTGTCGAGGTTCGTGTGCCGCTCGAGAACATCCGGATCGAGCTCGATCCGAAGCTTGTCCTCGACGGCCAGAATGAAATGGACGGCCATTGCGGAATCGAGGCCGAGATCCGCGAAATTTGTTGAGTGTATGATGCTGTCCTGATCGACCTCAAGAATCAGTGAAAGTTCCTTGGCACATAAGGAATAAATCTCGTCACGCCTATTCATTCGCCTAATCGCTCTATGATCGATGGTCGGGATGATTCTAGCAGTTTATCGTCTCGAATTCATTATCGATCCAGAGCTGCTTGGCGCGAAATCTCTGAATTTTTCCACTCGTCGTCTTCGGTAAGGTGCCGGGCTTGATCAGGCCGATCCTGGCGATCGAGACCTCATGGGCTTCGACGACGGCGGCCCGGATCGCCGCTTCGATCGCCCGGCTGTCCAGCATATGCCGCTGCGTGCGTTCGACCTCCTGGACCAGATGGACTTTTTCCAGTCCCGATGGGTCCACGACGGAAAACACCGCGCCATGGTCGCGGCGAAGCGCGGGGTGCGCTTCAGCCGCCGTCGCCTCGATGTCCTGGGGATAGTGATTGACGCCTCGGATGATCATCACGTCCTTCAACCGTCCGAGAATGAACAGGCCCATCTCCGGATCCAGATGGCCGAGATCGCCTGTCCGCAGCCAGCCGTCCGCCGGAGCTGGCTCGCCCGCGATCGCGGCGTGGAAGAGCTGTTCGGAGTTGGCTGGCCGCGCCCAGTAGCCGCGCGCGATGCTGGCGCCCCGAACCCAGATTTCTCCCATTTGCGACGACGGCAGGCGCAGGAGCGTGTCGGGATCGACGATCGCGATTTCGAGCCCGTCGGCCGCCGCCCCGCAGCAGACATTCGAGGCGGTATCCGTGTCCGAGGTCGGCGGGGCGATTTCGCGCTCCCGCAATGCCTGGACACTGAGGTCTTTCAGCAGGGGGCCTGCGGAAGCTTCTGGGGCGCTGACCATCAGGGTGGCTTCCGCAAGGCCGTAGCACGGCCGCAGGCTTTCAGCGCGAAAGCCGTAAAGTGCGAAGCAGGTGGCGAAGCGCTGCAATGTCGCGGTGCGGACTGGCTCGGCCGCATTGATCGCCAGGCGCCAGCCGCTCAGGTCTATGCCCTCCATCTGCTCCGGGCGGAACCGGTCCACGCACAGATCATACGCGAAATTCGGCGCCGCTGCCGCCTCGGCACCGAAACGGCCGATGTTGCGCAGCCAGCCGAGCGGCCTGTGCATGAACCCCGAAGGCGGCATCAGGATGCTCGTCGCGCCGCTGTAGAGAGGCAGCAGCAGATTCAGAATGAGCCCCATATCGTGATAATGAGGCACCCAGTTGACATGACGGGCGCCGGCCGTGGTGCCGAAGCGCGCCTGCATCATCGCGAGGTTGGCGAGAAGATTGCCGTGCGTCACCATGACGCCGCGTGGAGAGCTCGTCGAACCCGAAGTGTACTGGAGAAAGGCGAGCGCATCGCGTTCAGGTGGCGTCAGGGATGTGCGGACGAAGTCCTCCCTGCCGAGGGTGACCGGGAAATGGGCGATTCCCCGTCCGGCGAGCTGCTCCAGGAAAGCGGGCTGCAACCCGCCCCAATTCTCGCCCGGCGTCAGGATCAGGCGCGGCGAACAGTCGGCGATGATGGCGGTGCTGGCGTCCGCCCGCGCTCGTTTGCGTGGCAGCATGAGCGGGACGGCCACGATTCCCGCGATCAGACAGGCGAAATAGGAGACGACGAATTCGAGGCCCGACGGAAAGACGAGCAGGGCCCGCTCGGCCGGCTGGGCCCGCTCGGCCAGAACGACCGCCAGCGCGGCCGCCTCGCGATGAAGAGCCTCGAAGGTCAGAGCCGACACGATGTCATGGGCGTCGGAGGCGAAGGCGACGGCGGTTTGTGATCCTCGCGTCCCGGCATGCTGCGCCAGTATCTCCGGCAGCGACAAATGGTCGTTCATGCTCCTCGAGCCCGTCAGTAACGCCGGGGTGACGTCTCGATAAATATTCGAAGGCTGTCAATTGCATATTGCCTCGCGAGAATGGCTTCGGAGCCGCGCTTGCAAGAAGAAGAGGAACAGGGCAGCAAGTGTCACAGCCCGCTCTCGGCGGGGACCGGATCATGACGTTGCTGAGCAGATGGACGGGAAAGTGGTGAAGGCGGCCGAGTCCAGGGCGTTCGGCGAACGGGATCTTCTGCCTCTGATGGAGGTTCAGATTCCGGGCCGGCGCAACCATGACGGCACCATTTCCGCCTTGCCGGTTCCGTTCCTGGGCAACCTCATCTATGGGCCCTTCTTGCGCCTGTCGGCTGGCCGTTATTGCCTCAGCTTCACGGCGCAGCCCGGCATGGCCCTTCCCGGGAACCACCCCATCCTGGGGGTCGAAGTCATCGCGCAGAACCGCATCCTGCAGGCCTGGCGCGATTTCACCGCGGCGGAGCTGGGCCGCGGCGAGCAGCGGATATCGTTCGAGGTGCCCGATGCGATCAGCGCGGAATCCGAGAGCGACGCTCCGTTCGAGTTCCGGTTCGTCACATTCGGACGCGGCACGTTTCGCTTGACCGGGCTGTCCCTGCGGTCGCTCGATGCTAACGGCCCCCTTGGCGAGCCGATGACGTGGCGGCTTCTGGGGCGGCTGCGTCGGCTTCCGCTGCCCGGACGCGTGACGATTTCACCGTTGTCGATCATGCGCTTCAAGTTCGGGCAGCCCTGGACGCGCTTCTGCCTGCCGGCTGGCCGTTTCAATCTCGATCTCGATGTCGAGGTGGCCTCGCTCAAGCGAGCCGACGATCCGGCGCTCGAAGTCCGACTCGTCGATCACGAGCGAGATGTTCTTGCCGAAAGGCTGTTCCTGGGGCGCGATCTCGCTGGCGGCCGGCTTTCCATTCCGTTCTCCATTCCCGCAGATATCAGCTACGAGGCAGGTAGACCGGCCCGGCTGGGAATCCAGATGCGCCATTTCGGGACCGTCCGAATGGCGCTCGACGGCATCCGTGTCGTCCGCACCAGTGATATCGCGGAGAATGGGGAGGCTCCGGCTCGCCCGTCCACGACCGCACACCCCGCGCGCAAGAGCCTCCTCGTTCTCGGCAATTGCCAGGCCCGGATCCTGGCTCGCGCCCTGCGAAACCATCACGGCTTTTCCAGACGGTTTCAGGTTTTCCATCACGAGCTCGAATTGCCGGACAATCTCCGGGAACAGGCCCGGCGCGATCTGGAGGCGAGCGATATCCTGCTGGTCCAGGACATCAAGGAATGGGAGCAATACCCCTTACGCGATCATGTTCCCGCTTCGGCGCGGATTCTGCGCTACCCCTGCATTCGCTTCGCTTCGCTCTGGCCCTTCGACGCCTTCAACGGTCCCGACGACAGGCTCGCGGCGGCCAAGGACTACCCGAATTTCGAGTTCACCTATTTCGACGGGTTGCTCGCTAGGCTGCGGCGGGAGATTCCCGGTCAGGAGGAGCGTTTCCTCGCCTATCGCGATCTGGCGTCCGGGGGGATCATCAATCCCGCCCGGCTGCACGTCTTCGAGGAACGGCGCCTCCAGGCCATGGATCAGAAGTTCGATACGGGTATCGGACGCTATGTTCTCGAGAATTTCAGGAGGCGCCGACTCTTCCATACGACCGCTCACCCCAACGGCAAGCTGCTCAACATGCTGCTGGGCTATATCGAGCGCGAGCTCGGGGCGCGATGCACCTACTGGATCACGACCGATCTGGACACGCTGCGTGACCTACAGGTGCCAGTCCATCCGGCCGTTGCCAGGACGCTGTCAGTGTCCTGGGCGGATGAGAAGACCCACTATCGCTACCGCGGGCGCATGGTGACCTGGGAGCAGTACTTCCGCAGGTACATTTCCTATTACGGGTAGAGCCCGAGGGGGGCGGCGGCATGGGCTGCCCCGCGGCACTACTCCGTTTGCGCCCGGTCCTCGGCCTGGAGCCGCCGCAGGAGCCGGCGCTGGCGCCGGAGAAAGAACGGAGCGTAGAGGCTATGAAACAGCCCGAAAAGCGCCATCAGGCGTGACGGGACCAGAACGAAGCGCCCCGCCTCGGCCTGCCCGATCATCGATTTCGCCACCTGTTCAGCCGTGAGCTCGCCACCGCCCCGCGCGATCAGGCGCGTCGCCGCCGGACGACGGCTGCTTTCATAGGCGAGTTGCGGCGTATCCGTATCGGGGGGGCAGGCGACACTGACCGAGATGCCGAACGGCGCGAGTTCGCTGAACAGCGTCTCTGCCAGGGCCCTGACCGCGAACTTTCCGGGGCTGTAGCCGGAATAGCCGACGATGCCGGTGAACGCCGCACCGCTCGCGACCAACGTGATCCGTCCCTCCGCTCTCGCCCGCATCGCCGGCACGATCGCGCGCACAAGGTGAAGCGTTCCGAAATAGTTGGTTTCCATCTGCGCCCGATGCGCGGCGAGATCGAGATCCATGAACAGACCGGGCTCGACGATCCCGGCCGAGGTGACGAGCCAGTCGATCCGGCCATGGCGAGCAAGGATTGCCGCAACGGCGACCTCACAAGCTGCCGAATCTACGACATCCAACGAATAGATCTCAGCCGCAGGAAATGCTCCGTCATGCAGGTCACGTTCCGCTGAGCACAGCCTCGCTTCGTCGCGGCCAAGCAGAACGACACGAAAGCCACGCTTCCGCAGCTGCCTCGCGCAAGCCAGACCGATTCCGCTGGATCCCCCCGAGATTACCGCTACTGGCTGTTCGCTACGTTGAGCTGACACTGCAATCCTCGACCTGACGCCCCCGCGTTCGTCAATTCCGACACGATTGCCCGTGCGATCCTGAGGCTGGTTGCAGAGAGGCTAGGCCGCGCTTCTTTCTCAACGCAAAATCGAGCCTTTGGCAAGCAGTGCCGTAGCCTTCTTCAGCCACTTCTTCAGTGTCTGCCCTCATGCAGCTGATCTTGCCCGCGATTCAGAGGGTTGCAGCTCAGCGCGAGCGGTGTTCGTCGTGATCCTGCATCATGCAGAAGCGCATGTTGGCGGCCTCAGCGAAAAAACTTATTCGCCGGCATCTTCTCAGAAATTGTAGCCCTTCAGAAACTCCGAGAAGCTTAGTCGTATCACTGATACGGCATAAACTTACTTGACATAGGGTCATCTCGCTGACAATCCAGCGCTCCTCTGCCTGGTTGTTGCCAGCGGTCAGCTTTGGCTTGCGAGTTGCCGGAAATGCCGTCGAAAATCATACCTGTGGTGATGTGTGGCGGCGCGGGGACGCGGCTTTGGCCGGTTTCACGAGATTCGATGCCGAAGCAGTTCATCCCGCTGCTGGGGCAGGAATCGACCTTCCAGCGCGTGATGCGGCTCCTGTCAGAGCCTTCCGTCTTCGAGCCGGCGATCGTAATCACCAATGTGGAATATCGCTTCACGGTGCAGGAGCAGCTTAAGACCATCGGCATCGCCGCGCAGATCGTGCTCGAGCCAAGCCGCCGGGATTCTGCCGCCGCCGTTGCGGCCGGGATGGAACTCGCGCTCGCTCGTGACGAGAAAGCGGTGGTTGGTGTCTTCGCGGCCGATCACATCGTTCAGGATGCGAAGCTTTTCGTTGAGACCTGCCGCCTGGCCGGCGTCG
>DASYHC010000038.1:0-13363 GCA_035998995.1 Allobosea sp. | reverse complement strand
GGAAAGCAGCGCTCGACCGTTCTACCAGCCTATACCAAGCGGCACGGCCCCCCACCCAACCCTCCCCACCGCAAGCGGGGGGAGGGCTAGCCTCCCGCCCGGCCGTCGCCGAGATATGGACCTGGCTCGGGGAGATTCCCGATCCCGAGATCCCGGTGATCTCTCTGGTCGATCTCGGCATCATCCGCGACGTCGCCTGGGCCGGCGACCTGCTGGAGGTGACGGTGACGCCGACCTATTCCGGCTGCCCGGCGACCGGCGTCATCAATTTCGAGATCGAGCGCGGCCTGCACGAGCACGGCATCGAGAAGCTCGTCCTGAAGCGGCAATTGTCGCCGGCCTGGACCACCGCCTGGATCAGCGCCGAAGGCCGCACAAAGCTGCGCGACTACGGCATCGCTCCGCCGGTCGAGGGAACGGCCGCCTGCGCCGGCGCGCTGGTGCCGCTCGAAGTCTCCTGCCCGCGCTGCGGTTCGCAGCGGACCGAGCGCATCAGCCAGTTCGGCTCGACGCCGTGCAAGGCGCATTTCCGCTGCACCGACTGCCTCGAACCCTTCGACTACTTCAAGAGCATCTGATGGCCCGCTTCTTTCCGCTGGAGGTCGCCGATATCCGCCGCGAGACGCGCGATGCGGTCGTCGTCACGCTCGCGCCGCGGCCCGAGGATCGCGCCGCCTTCGATTTCACGCAAGGGCAGTACCTGACCTTCCGCCGCGACTTCGAGGGCGAGGAGCTGCGCCGTTCCTATTCGATCTGCGCCGGCAAGGACGAGGGCATCCTCAAGGTCGGTATCAAGCGCGTCGATGGCGGCGCCTTCTCGACCTGGGCCAACGAGGAGCTGAAGCCTGGCGACATGGTCGAGGCGATGCCGCCGATGGGCGCCTTCCATGTGCCGCTGAAGCCGGAGGAGAAGCGGCACTATCTCGGTTTTGCCGGCGGCAGCGGCATCACACCGGTGCTCTCGCTGATCAAGACCACATTGGCGCGCGAGCCGGGATCGCGCTTCACGCTGGTCTACGGCAACCGCTCGATCAATTCGATCATGTTCCGCGAGGAGCTGGAGGACATCAAGAACACCCATCTCGGCCGCTTCAACGTGGTGCATGTGCTGGAGAGCGAGGCTCAGGAGGTCGAGCTCTTCTCCGGCCGCATCGACGCCGAGAAATGCGCCAGGCTGTTCAAGGGCTGGATCAACATCGCCGCCATCGACATGGCCTTCATCTGCGGGCCTGAGCCGATGATGCTGGCGATCGCGGCGGCGCTGCGCGAGCATGGCCTGCGCGACGACCAGATCAAGTTCGAGCTGTTCGCCTCGCCACCGCGCCGCGGCAAGCATGTCGTCAAGAGTGCTGTCGACAACGGCAAGGCCGCGACCTGCACCGCGACGATCACGCTCGACGGCATGACGCGGGTGATCGAGATGGCCAAGACCGGCCAGACCATCTTGGAGGCCGCGCTCGGCGCCAGTCTCGATGCGCCTTATGCCTGCAAGGCCGGCGTCTGCTCGACCTGCCGCGCCATGGTCGTCGAGGGCGAGGTCGAGATGGCGACCAACCATGCGCTCGAGGATTACGAGGTCCGCCAGGGCTATGTGCTGAGCTGCCAGTGCTATCCGCTCTCCGACCGGGTGGTGGTGACCTATGACCAGTGACACCGACAGCATGCCGCTCGAAGCCTATCTGGCGCAGGGCGGCAAGCTGACCACGCCGGAGAATGCGCCACCGCGCTATCGCGGCGAACTGCTCAGGCTGATGGCGACCTTCGTCGACAGCGAGCTGGCCGGTGCCGCCGGCTTCGCCGACATCATCAACCAGGGCCCGGGCATCAAGGAGCGCATCGCCGCCTCACGCATCGTGCTGGAGAAGCTCGACCATGCCGAGCGCGTGCTCGCGGTTATGGGCGAGTTCGGCGCCGATATCTCGCGCTATGCCAATCACCATCCCTGGGCCGAGCGCGTGGCGCGCGACAGCGATCTCGGTGCCGCCCGGCACGGCGCCGACATGCGGCTCGCCGTGCTGCACTACCCGCTGCGGGGCTGGCTCGATGCGGTTGTGATGAACGTGCTGATGGGCCAGGCCGTGGTGATCCAGATCGAGGAGTTCGCGAAGCTCTCCTACCAGCCTCTGGCCGAGATCTTCCGCGCCATCCTGCCGCGCGAGCGTCGGCACAGGGAGCTCGGCGAGGAAGGCTTGCGGAAGCTGCTGGAGGACGCCGGCAACCGGCCGCAGGTCGCCGCCGCGCTCGCCTATTGGCGCCCGCGCGTTGCCGCCAGCTTCGGCAGTGGCAGCTCGGCGCATTTTGAGACGCAGACGAAATTCGGCCTGCGCCGTACCGGCAATGCCGAGCTCGCCGGCGCCTGGCAGCGGCAGGTGGACGCGCTGCTGCGCGCCATCGGCATGGCCTGACCAGCGCATCTAGTTGACGACGGCGACAAGCCGCAGACCGCGATCGACAAAGGATCTCAAGGGATGAACGCGCCAGTGAAGACCGTCCGCCAGCTCGAATCCTTCATCGCCGGAGAGTGGGTCCGCGGCGCCGGCAAGGCCGTGCCGCTGCTCGACGCGGCGACCGGCGCGGAGGTCGCGCTGATCGACGCCAGCGGGCTCGACATGAAGCGTGCGCTGAACCATGGCCGCGAGGCGGGCGGGTCGGCGCTGCGCAAGATGAGCTTCCATGAGCGCGCCTTGATGCTGAAGGCGCTTGGCCAGGCGCTGATGGAGGCGAAGGAGGAGTTCTACGCCCTCTCCACCGCGACCGGCGCGACGCGCACCGACAGCTGGATCGATATCGAGGGCGGCGTCGGCACCTTGCTGTCCTATGCCTCGAAAGGCCGGCGCGAATTGCCGAACACGCGCACGCTCGTCGACGGCGATGTCGAGGCGCTCTCGCGCGACAACAGCTTCTCCGGCCAGCACATCCTAACGCCGCTGGAAGGCGTCGCGATCCACATCAACGCCTTCAACTTCCCGTGCTGGGGCATGCTGGAGAAGCTGGCGCCGACCCTGCTCGCCGGCATGCCGGCGATCGTCAAGCCGGCGAGCCAGACCGCCTATCTCACTGAATTGATGGTGCGCAGGATCATCGCGACCGGCATCCTGCCCAAGGGCGCGCTGCAACTGATCAGCGGCTCGGTCGGCGATCTGCTCGACCATGTCGACTGCCAGGATGTGGTGACCTTCACCGGCTCGGCCGCCACCGGCCGAAAGCTCAAGTCGCACAAGGCGATCGTCGAGAACTCCGTGCGCTTCACCATGGAGGCGGATTCGCTCAATGCCGCCATTCTCGGGCCGGATGCGGTCGCCGGGACCGAAGAGTTCGATCTCTTCGTCAAGGAGGTCGCCCGCGAGATGACCGTGAAGGCCGGGCAGAAATGCACGGCGATCCGCCGCGTGATCGCGCCGCGCGCCACGGTCGAGCCGCTGATCAAGGCGCTCGGCGAGCGTCTCGCCAAGACCGCGCTCGGCAATCCCGGCGAGGAGGCGACGCGGATGGGCCCGCTCGCCAGTCTGGCGCAGCGCGACGAGGTCCGTGCCCGCATCGCTGAACTGCAGGGGGATGCCGAGATCGTCGCCGGCGATCCCAGCCACGCGAAGCTGACCTCGGGCGATGCTGAGGCCGGCGCGTTCCTGAGCCCTGTGCTGCTCTATTGCGACAAGCCGGGCTCAGCCAAGGCCGTGCACGATGTCGAGGCCTTCGGCCCGGTCAGCACGATCATCCCTTACGAGACTGCCGAGGAGGCGGCGGAATTGGCGCGGCGCGGCAAGGGCAGTCTCGTCGCCTCGGTCTTCACCAACGATGCCGCCTTTGCGCGGGAGGCCGTGGAGGCGCTCGGGCCGTGGCATGGCCGCGTCATGCTCGGCAACCGCGTCAGCGCCAAATCCTCGACCGGCCATGGCTCACCCTTGCCGGTGCTGGTCCATGGTGGCCCGGGCCGCGCCGGTGGCGGCGAGGAGCTAGGGGGCATGCGCGCCGTCAAGCACTATATGCAGCGCACCGCCGTCCAGGGTGCGCCCTGGCTGCTGTCGGAGGTCACCGGGCGCTGGATGCAGGGCGCCAAGACGCGTCAGGATGGCGTCCACCCCTTCCGCAAATCGCTGGCCGAGCTTGAGATCGGCGACCAGCTCGTCACGGCGTCGCGCACCGTGACGCTGGAGGACATCGAGCATTTCGCCCATTTCACCGGCGATACCTTCTACGCCCATATGGATGAGGAGGCCGCTAAGGCGAACCCGTTCTTCGACGGGCGCGTCGCGCATGGCTATCTGATCGTCTCCTTCGCCGCCGGCCTCTTCGTCGATCCGGCGCCGGGCCCGGTGCTCGCCAATTACGGCGTCGATGCGCTACGCTTCCTCACCCCGGTCAACCCCGGCGATACGCTGCTGGTGACGCTGACCTGCAAGCAGATCAATCCGCGCGAGACAGAGGAATATGGCGAGGTGCGCTGGGATTGCACCGTCAGCAACCAAGATGCCCAGCTCGTCGCGCAGTATGACGTGCTGACCATGGTGGCGAAGACCTGGCCGCAATAGCGGCGAAGGCGGCAGGGCCGGTGCCGGTCACACCGGCACCGGCCCATGCACCTTGATCTCGCGCAGCACGAGGTTGGTGCGGACATTGGCGATGCCCGGCAGCCTGAACAGGAAGTGCTCGAGGAAATCGTTGTAGGCATCCTTGTCGCGGCAGACGACATGCAGGTGGTAGTCGGCCTCGCCGGTGGTCGCGAAGCATTCCAGTACCTCGGGCCGCCCGGTCACGCGTGAGATGAACGTCTTCACATGGTCCGCCTCGTGGCGCACTAGTGCGACATGCACCATGGCGCTGAAGGCGAGCCCCGCCTTGGCGGGATCGACGACCGCGCGATAGCTCGAGATCACGCCGGCTTCTTCCAGCGCCCGCACCCGCCGCCAGCAGGCCGAGGCCGACATGCCGACACCCTCCGCTAGCTCTTGGTTTGAGATGCGCGCATCCGCCTGCAGCAGCGTGATCAGCTTGCGGTCCTGTTCGGTGAGCTCCATCGCCGCTCCTGAAAGGATTATCCTCGATCGTCGGGATCGTCGGTCAGTTTCACCGGATTGGCAACGAGAGGCGGTGAAACAGGCAAATCTTTCCAGGCCGCCAAGTTTAGAATCACCCGAATAAATCTTTCGGGAGGCCACGCCATGGCCGATACCTCATCGCCCAGCCCGCTCTCCGACTATGCGCTAGGCGACCGCTACACCAGAACGACCGGCCGCGTGTTCCTGACCGGCACCCAGGCGCTGGTGCGGATCGCGCTCGATCAGGCCCGGCGCGACCGCGCTAACGGCCTCGACACGGCGGGTTTCATCTCCGGCTATCGCGGCTCGCCGCTCGGCGGTGTCGATCTCGAACTCTGGCGCGCCAAGGAACTTGTGGGGCAGCACGGGATCGAGTTCCTGCCGGCCGTCAACGAGGATCTGGCCGCCACCGCTGTGCTCGGCTCGCAGCAGGTCGAGACCAACCCGGACAGGACGGTGCTGGGCGTCTTCGGCCTCTGGTACGGCAAGGGGCCGGGCGTCGACCGCGCCGGCGATGCGCTCAAGCACGGCAACGCCTATGGCTCCTCGCCGCATGGCGGCGTGCTGGTGGTCGCCGGCGACGATCATGGCTGCGTCTCGTCGTCGATGCCGCACCAGTCCGACGTCGCCTTCATGGCCTGGTTCATGCCGACGCTGAACCCGGCCTCGATCGGCGAATACCTCGCCTTCGGCGAGTATGGCTACGCGCTCTCGCGCTATTCCGGCATGTGGGTCGGCTTCAAGGCGATCTCGGAGACGGTCGAGAGCGGCCAGTCGGTGGAGCTGCCGGCGCCGCGCCAGTTCAACGATCCCGACTACACGCCGCCGGCCTCCGGCCTGCACTATCGCTGGCCGGACCTCCCAGGTCCCCAGATCGAGGAGCGGATGGAGGCCAAGAAGATGGCCGTCTTCGCCTTCGCCGAGGCGAACCCGATCGACCGGCGCATCTACGACATCCCCGAAGCCTCCTTCGGCATCGTCACCACCGGCAAGGCGCATCTCGACCTGATGGAGGCGCTGCGCTTGCTCGGTCTCGACGAAGCGGCCTGCCGCAGCCACGGCATCGACATCTACAAGGTCGGCTTGGTCTGGCCGCTGGCCCGCCGCTCGGCGCTGGAATTCGTGCGCGGCAAGGCGGAGATCCTTGTCGTCGAAGAGAAACGCGGCATCATCGAGAGCCAGCTCAAGGAGTATTTCTACGATTATCCCGGCCACAAGCCGCATTCGATGGTCGGCAAGCGCGACGAGGACGGCAATCGCCTGATCTCGTGGATCGGCGAGCTCTCGCCGCGCCTGCTGGCGCCGATCGTGGCGAAGCGGCTGGATGCGCTGTTCCCGGATCTGCGCCTTTCCGAGCGCGCCGCGGCGCTTGCGCCCGAGGCGTCGCGCATCATCCAGGTGCCAGGTGCGACCCGCACACCCTATTTCTGCTCCGGCTGCCCGCACAACAGCTCGACCAAGGTGCCGGAAGGCTCGAAGGCGCTGGCCGGCATCGGCTGCCATTTCATGGCGAGCTGGATGGATCGCGAGACGACCTCGCTGATCCAGATGGGCGGCGAGGGCGTGAACTGGGCGGCGTCATCGCTGTTCACCGGCCGAGGGCACATCTTCCAGAACCTCGGCGAAGGCACCTATTATCATTCCGGCTCGATGGCGATCCGCCAGGCGATCGCCGCCAAGGCCAACATCACCTACAAAATCCTGTTCAACGACGCCGTCGCCATGACCGGCGGCCAGCCGGTCGACGGACCGATCAGCGTGCACGCGATCGCGCAGGAGGTCCGGGCCGAGGGCGTCGAGCGCATCGCGCTGGTCTCGGACCAGCCGGAGAAATTCACGCCTGCCGGCCTGCCGCACGGCGTCACGCTCCATCACCGCCGCGAGCTCGATGCGGTTCAGCGTGAGCTGCGTGAGATCAAGGGCGTCTCGGTGCTGATCTACGAGCAGGCCTGCGCCACCGAAAAGCGCCGGCGGCGCAAACGCGGCACGATGGAAGACCCGCAGCGTTTTGCCGTCATCAACGACCTCGTCTGCGAGGGCTGCGGCGACTGTTCGGTGGCTTCGAACTGCCTCAGCGTCGAGCCGAAGGAGACGCCGTTCGGCCGCAAGCGCCAGATCAACCTCTCGAACTGCAACAAGGACTTTTCCTGCCTCGACGGCTTCTGCCCGAGCTTCGTGACGGTGGAAGGCGCAACCCGCCGCAAGCGGCAGGCGAGCACCGAGGATTTCATCTGGCGGGCGGCGGCGCTGCCGAGACCGGACTTGCCGGCGCTCGACAAGCCCTATGACCTGCTCGTCACAGGAGTCGGCGGCACCGGCGTCGTCACCATCGGCGCGCTGATCGCCATGGCGGCCCATCTCGAAGGCAAGGGCAGTTCCGTTCTCGACTTCACCGGCTTCGCCCAGAAATTCGGGCCAGTGCTGTCCTTCCTGCGGATCGCGGAAACGCCCGAGGCCGTCAATCAGGTCCGGATCGACAATGGCTCGAGCGATGCGCTGATCGGTTGCGACATCGTCGTGTCGTCCTCGCCCAAAGCCTCCGCCACCTACCGCTCCGGCATGCGCGCGCTCGTCAACACCGCGGAGATGCCGACCGGCGACATCGTCCGCCGCCGCGACGCCGACCTCGCGACACGCCGCCGGCTGAAGGAGATCGAACAGGTCGCCGGCGCCGAAAACGTGAGCTCCATCGACGCGAATGCGCTGGCGGAGCAGCTGTTCGGCGATGCCGTCTTCGCCAACATCGTCATGCTCGGCCATGCCTGGCAGCAGGGGTTGGTGCCGGTCGGGCTCGACGCCCTCCACCGCGCCATCGTGCTCAACGGCGTCGCAGTCGAGCGCAACCGGCAGGCCTTCGCCGCCGGGCAACTCGCCGCCGTCGATCCAGCCGCCTTTGGGCCTGCTCCGGCCGCCTTCGAGACGGAAAGCCTCGACGAGGTGATCGCTCGCCGCGAGCGCTTCCTCGCCGATTATCAGGACGGAGCCTGGGCGCGGCGCTACCGGGCTGGTGTCGACAAGGTTCGTGCGGCGGAAAGGCCGTTCGGCAGCGAAGCGCTGACCGATGCGGTCGCCCGCTCGCTGTTTAAGCTGATGTCCTACAAGGACGAGTACGAGGTGGCGCGCCTGCATATGCAGACTGGCTTCCTCGACGAGCTGAAGCAACGCTTCGACGGCGACTTCAAGGTCAACTACCACTTCGCCCCGCCCTTCCTCGGCGGCGATAAGGATGCGCGCGGACGGCCGCTGAAGCGCCGCTTCGCTCAGTGGATTCAGACCCCGCTGCGCCTGCTGGCGCGCTTCAAAGGCTTGCGCGGCACGGCCTTCGACATCTTCGGCTACACAGCCGAGCGCAAGATGGAGCGCGCGCTGATCGATTGGTACGAAGGGCTGATCGACGAGATGGCGGTGCGGCTGCCGGCGCAGGGGCCCGCCTCGCTGCTGGCACTCGCCAGGGCGCCGATGGATATCCGCGGCTATGGCCCGGTGAAGGATGCGGCGGTCGCCGAGGTCAAGGTGAGGGTGGAGAAACTGCTGGCCGAAGCATCGGAGCCCGCTACGAAGCAGGCGGCCTGATCGGCTTTTGCGGTCGGCCGCCGCTATTTCATCGCGCTAGCGCCGTCGAGGAACAGCGCGGTGACCATGTCGGCATAGCCCTCGCGGCTCAGCGCACCGCTGGGCCGGAACCAGGTGTAGACCCAGTTCAGGATGCCGAAGAGCGACATGGTGACCGGTGTTACCCCGGCGCGGTTCTGCGCCAGCGCCGGGTTGATGTCGGTCAGCACGTCCGAGAACGCCTTGACGATGCGGCGCTCCATCTCCCGGAGCTCGAGCCGCTGGGCCTCGGTCAGCGAGCCGGTGCCGTTGAGCAGGACCTGGTGGAAGTTCGAGGCGGTGCGGTAGTTCTCCAGCACGCCGCCGATCAGATGGCGCAGGCGCGCCCGCGGCTCGAGATCGGGCCGGTCGGCCTCGATGATCGCCTCCTCGAGCTCGACCAGATGGGTCCGGCCGATATCGAAGATCAGCAGGTCCTTGCTCGGATAGTAATGGTAGAGCAGCGCCTTGGAGACATTGTTCTCCTGGGCGATCTGCGCCATCGAGGCGCGCTCCATGCCGAGCTTGGCGAAGACGGCTGCGGCGCTGTCGAGGATGCTGCGCCGCTTCTCGTCGAAATCCGCAGCCCTGGTCCGGGCCATAGCCTGTTATCCTTTCGGCCGGTTGTCGACGACGCGCCTGGCTTTCCCGGCCGAACGCTCGACCGAATCGGGGTCGCCGACCTGGATCTTGGTGCTCACCCCGACCACGCTTTTGATGTGATGCGCAAGCTCTCTGGCGGATGCGGCGCGCGCATCCACAGCGGCAGCGTGCGGCATCGCCTCGACATGCACGACCATGTCGTCCATGCGGCCGGCGCGCACCAGCTCGATCTGGAAATGCGGGGCGAGGCCGCCGCATTTCAGCAGCTGCTCCTCGATCTGCGTCGGGAAGATGTTGACCCCGCGCAGGATCATCATGTCGTCGCTGCGGCCGGTGATCTTCTCGATCCGCCGCATCGCCCGCGCCGTGCCGGGCAGGAGCCGGGTCAAGTCGCGCGTGCGGTAGCGGATGATCGGCAGCGCCTCCTTGGTCAGCGAGGTGAAGACGAGCTCGCCCATCTCGCCATCGGGCAGGACCGCGCCGGTGTCCGGGTCGATGATCTCCGGGTAGAAATGATCCTCCCAGACATGCAGCCCGTCCTTGGTCTCGACGCATTCGCTGGCGACGCCCGGGCCGATCACCTCCGACAGGCCGTAGATGTCGACGGCATGCATGTCGAAATCCTGCTGGATCTCCTCGCGCATCGCATTGGTCCAGGGCTCGGCGCCGAAGATGCCGACGGCGAGCGAGGAGCTGCGCGGGTCGATGCCCTGGCGCCGGAACTCGTCGAGGATCGACAGCATGTAGGACGGCGTCACCATGATGATGCGCGGCTTGAAGTCCTGGATCAGGCAGACCTGGCGCTCGGTCATGCCGCCGGAGATCGGGATCACCGTGCAGCCGAGCTTCTCGGCACCGTAATGGGCGCCGAGGCCGCCGGTGAACAGACCATAGCCATAGGCGACATGGCAGATGTCGCCGGCCCGGCCGCCCGCCGCGCGGATCGAGCGCGCGACGCAGGTCGCCCACATCTCGATATCGTTCTGGGTGTAGCCGACGACCGTCGGCTTGCCGGTCGTACCGGAGGAGGCGTGGATGCGGGCGATCTTCTCCCGCGGCACCGCGAACATGCCGAACGGATAGGTGTCGCGCAGGTCCTTCTTCACCGTGAAGGGGAACTTGGCGAGGTCGGACAGCGTCCTGAGATCATCAGGATGGACGCCGGCCTCGTCGAACTTCGCCCGGTAGTGCGGCGAGTTGCGCCAGGCGTGGTCGAGCGTCGTCTTCAGGCGCTTGAGCTGGAGCGCCGAGATTTCGTCCCGGGAGGCGGTTTCGATGGGATCGAGATCGCCCGGACGGGGCGAAAGGTCTTCCATGGGTGTCCTCCGCTTTTGTCTTGTTTCGGCCGGAACGTTCAGCCCGGCTCGGGTATCGGCGTGCCCTTGACGGTGCGGGAGTGGCCGCGGAATTCCGCGACATGCTCGCCGTTCTGGTTCGTCACCTTGATGTCGTAGATGCCGCCGCGGCCGATGCGCGAGACTTCGCGGGCGCTTGCGGTGAGGCGGTCGCCCTCGAAGGCCGGGCGCAGGAAGGTCACCGAGCAATGCTGCGCGACGGTGTTCTGGTTGTAGCTGTTGCAGGCGAAGGCGAAGGCCGAGTCTGCCAGGGTGAAGATGTAGCCGCCATGGCAGGTCTTGTGGCCGTTGGTCATCGCCGCGGTGACGGTCAGCGACAGCCGCGCCTCGCCGGGACCGACCGCATCGAGACTCATGCCGAGGCTGCGGGAGGCGAGGTCCTTCTCCCACATCGCGGCGGCAGAAGCGCGGGCGACGGCGAGCGGATCGGAGAGGTCGAGGCTCATCGTCCGCTGAACTTCGGCTGGCGCTTGTCGAGGAAGGCGAGGACGCCCTCGGCATAGTCCGCGCTGCGACCGGCCTGGCGCTGCAAATCGCGCTCGAGATCGAGCTGCTGGTCGAGCGTGTTGCCGGCCGAGGCCTGGATCGCCTGCTTGATCAGGCCGAGCCCAAAGGTCGGCCCGGCGGCGAGCTTCCTGCCGAGCGCCTCGGCCTCAGCCATCAATTCGGCATCGTCGACGGCGCGCCAGATCAGGCCCCAGGCAGCGGCCGTCTCCGCCGTCAGCGGTTCCGCTGTCAGCGCGAGCGCCTTGGCGCGCGCCTCGCCGAGCAGTTGCGCGAGGCTCCAGGTGCCGCCGGAATCGGGGACGAGGCCGATCTTCGAGAAGGCCTGGATGAACTTCGCCGAGCGAGCGGCGAGCACGATATCGCAGGCGATCGCGATATTGGCGCCGGCGCCGGCGGCGACGCCATTGACCGCGCAGATCACGGGCTTGTCGAGGCTGCGGATCTGGCGGATCAGCGGGTTGTAGAAGGTCTCGATCGTGCGGCCGAGATCGGGCGCCGTCTCCTTGCGCGGGTCGCGATCGCCTAGGTCCTGGCCGGCGCAGAAGCCACGCCCGGCCCCCGTCAGCAGGACAGCGCGGACCTCGCTCTCGTCATGCGCACGCTGGAAACCGGCGCGCAGCGCCAGATGCATCTCGTCATTGAAGGCATTGAGCTTGTCGGGACGACTGAGCGTCAGCCGCAGCAGGCCGTCGGCGAGCTCTACCTTGACCGTGTCGGACACCAGCCTTCCTCCCATGACGTCGCGGCCTTTGGGCCGTCACTTCAAAAAATTCCTTGCATAGTCCGAACGGTCGGTCAATTATTAACTCAACGAAGGCGCGAGCGCCGTGGACGGGCCCAGCCTGTCCGTGGCCGGCATCGAGCCTGCGGGGAAACGATAACGACCGCGCTCTGAGGCCTCAGCCGCGCGGCATGAAAACAAGAGCGCTTCGGCACGAAAGCGCTTGGACCGTGGAGGAAACAATGAAGTTCGGAGTTATCGGCAGCGCGCTCGCGCTGACGCTCGGCCTGGCTGGCCCGGCCTTCGCCGACATCAAGATCGGCGCCTCGGTTTCCGAGACCGGACCGGCTTCCTCGCTCGGCGACCCCGAGGCCAAGACCCTCAAGCTGCTGGTCGACGAGATCAATGCGGCCGGCGGCGTGCTCGGCCAGAAGATCAAGCTCGTCCTCTATGACGACGGCGGCGACCCGAACAAGGCCCGCACCTTCGCCACCCGCCTGGTCGAGGACGACGAGGTCGTCGCCATCGTCGGCGGCTCGACCACCGGCACCACCATGTCGATCGTCTCGGTGGTCGAGAACGCCAAGATCCCGTTCATCTCGCTGGCAGGCGCGATCGAGATCATCGACCCGGTCAAGCCCTTCGTCTTCAAGACGCCGCATACCGACCGGATGGCCTGCCGCAAAATCTTCGAGGACATGAAGGCCAAGGGCTTCAGCAAGATCGCCCTGATCTCCGGCTCGGACGGTTTCGGCGCCTCGATGCGCAAGCAGTGCCTGCAGGTCATCGGCGAGTTCGGCATCACTGTGCTGGCCGAAGAGACCTACGGCCCGAACGACGCCGACATGACCCCGCAGCTCACCAATATCCGCTCCAAGGGCGAGGTGCAGGCGATCCTCAACCCGGGCTTCGGCCAGGGCCCGGCGATCGTGACCCGCAACTATGGCCAGCTCGGCATCAAGACGCCGCTCTACCAGTCGCATGGCGTCGCCTCGAAGAGCTTCATCGACCTCGCCGGCCCGGCCTCTGAAGGGGTGCGCCTACCCGGTACAGCTGTTCTTGTCGCCAATCTCTTGCCGGCAAATGACCCGCAGAAGGCGATCGTCTCCGCCTATACGAGCGCCTACCAGGCCAAGTTCAACCAGCCCGCCTCCACCTTCGGCGGCTATGCGCATGACGGGCTGCGGCTGATGGTCGACGCGATCAAGCGCGCCGGCAAGGCTGAGCCAAAGGCGATCCGTGATGCGCTCGAGAACACGAAGGGCTTCGTCGGTGTGACCGGCACCTTCAACATGGCGGCAGGCGACCATCTCGGTCTCGATCTCTCCGCCTTCCGCATGCTCGAGATCAAGGGCGGCAACTGGGCGCTCGTACAGTAGGGCGAAGACGCTGGGAACAGGCACGCGCTATCCCCTCTCCCCTTGCGGGAGAAGGCTAGGGTGAGGGGTCGCGCGACGCTGATTGTGAGTCCGGCGCCGCTTTCCTGAGCTTCAAAGACCTGTGCGACCCCTCATCCGGCGCGGCGCGCCACCTTCTCCCGCAAGGGGAGA
>DASYHC010000120.1:0-19541 GCA_035998995.1 Allobosea sp. | reverse complement strand
CCCGGTCCGCACCGCTCCACCTGACGGACCAGGCGCCGGCGTGCCGGTCTCGTCCTCGTCGTCATCGCAGCCGCAGTCGTCGTCATCATCATCATGACCCCCGTGATGATGATCGTCATCATCCTCGTCGTCGTCATGGTCGTCGTCATGCGCGTCCTCGTCATCCTCGTCGTCGACGGCGAGCATGGGGTCGAAATCGCCAAGGAAGCTGATCTGCTGCTCGCCATTCGACAGGATCGAGAAGCCGGTTGCCTCGTCGAAGTTGCGGATGAAGCTGTCGGGATCGCTGCCCGCCGGCAGCTCGATCACATCCTGCTGGCGTAGCGCCCCGAGAATGATGTCGTTGCCGCCATTGGAGCGGAACACGACGCGGTGGCCAGACTGCAGCGCGGAGATATCAACGATGTCATCGCCCTCCGTCCCATCGAGCGTAATCGTGCTCGTCGCGAGGCTGGTCGGTGTGAAGTCGCCGATCGGAATGAAGGTGTCGCCGCCGCCGAAGCCGCTGATCGCGATCTCCTCGACATTGTCGAGCTCGGCGACGATCGACGCATTGGTGGTGCCGTTGCGCGTGATGACGATCTCGGTGTTTGCGTTCAGACCGGTCAGCCCGGCGGCGGTCGCCGCTGCCCGCGAGTAGATGCGGTAAGTCTCGGCAGTCGCGTCGCCGGCAATATGCACCGTGTCCGTGTTGGCGCCGCCGTCGATAAAATCGCGACCATCACCGACCCGCCAGAGCGCAAGGTCGTTGCCGGCGCCGCCGTTGACAGTGTCGTTGCCGGCGCCGCCCGCGAGGACATCGTTGCCGTTGACGCCGTTCAGAGTGTCGGTTCCGCCATGGCCGAGGATAAGGTCGGCGCCGGTCCCGCCAGTCTGCGTGGCGTTGCCATTGCTGCCGTTGACCAGGGCATAGGTCGAACCGGCAAAGCGCAGCTGCTCGATCGTGGTCAGCGTGTCAGCACCCTCAGCGCCGGTCAGGTCGACGACCACGAGTTGGTTCGAGGCGTTCAGCTGGAAGCCGAAACTGCGAACCGAGCCGGAATAGACAGCGACGTCATTGCCGCCAGCGCCGCCGTCGAGCCGGTCGTCGCCCGCGCCCCCGTTCAGCGTGTCGGTGCCGCCAGCGCCGTTCAGGATGTCATTGCCGGCATTGCCGTTCAGGGTGTCATTGGCGCCGGCTCCGAACAGGCCGCTGGTCCCATCGGCGATATCGTCGCCGGCGGTGCCGTTGAACGTGTTGGCGAAGAAGGGGACGGCGTCCCAGTTGTCGCCGACCACGCCGGTCGGGGCCGAGGTCAAGCTCTCGGAATGGCCGCCACCGTCTGTGAAACTCACCGTCACGCGTAGCAGCCCGCCGACCTGGCTTCCGAAGCCGAAAATGCCGTCGTTGGGCGAGTAGTTCGCGGCAGTGGCACCTGGGATGCTGATCCAGTTCGTCCCGCCATCGGTCGAAAGCTGCCACTGATAGGTGAAGGCGCCGAGGCCGTTCTCATCCTGGATCGTGGCAGCGCTCACTGAAATCTGCTGCCCCTCGGTCGGAGTGAGGTCGCTGATCACCGGGGCGCCTGTCGCCGGACTGTTGACCAGCTGGCTGACCAGGAACTCGCCATCGGCGAAGCGCAGCTTCTCGATGTTCCAGAGCCGGTCGAAGCCGTCCGACTCGCGGTTCTTGCCGGTTGCCGGATCGGTGGCGCCGGCCGTCTGATCGACATGCTCGACGGTGATGCTGCCGTCGGCATTGCGGGTGAAGGCATAGTTCGCCTTGACGTCCCAGTAGACGGCAACATCGCTGTCGTCCTGGCGTCGGCCATTGACCAGCTCGCGGACGATGTCGAGCGCGCCGGGGCTGACGACGCGGCTGAACATCAGCTGGTCGAGCGTCCGCCCGCTGAAAGCCGGGGCGGCGCCGGAGACTGGAGCGCCGTCGACATAGTCGGCCTGGCGCCAGACGAGTTGCGAGACGCCGTCGGTGGTGTAGGCGACGCCGTCATGGCTGAAGCCGATGCGGACATTGAGCCAGCGATCACCGTCGATGATGTCGTTGCCGCCCTTGCCCTCGATGACGTCGGAGCCGCCGCCACCAAGCAGGATATCGGAGGCATCGGCAGGGTCGAACACGACCATCGCGTCCTGCCCGGATGCGTCCTTCAGGACGTTGCCGGCGGCATCGCGCGCCAGCGTCGGGGTGAGATGCGAGACCAGTGCCGAGAGCCCGTCGATCAGCGCGACGTTCCTGGCCAGCAGCGCGTTCGAGTAAGAGTCGAACGGCGCGGTGGGATCGACCTGCGCGCCGTTGCCATTGACGTCGTAGCCACCGATGACGACATCGCGGCCGGTCAGCTTGTCATCGTGCCTCCAACCCGAGAGGCCTTCGACGAGGTCGAAGCGGTCGCGCAGGATGTTGGCCTGCTGGTTGGTGAAGATGGATATGTTCATATCCGAATCCGCACCGGTGGCGTCGCCCTTGTGGATCGCCCAGTCGAAGCCGGCCATGCCGTTGTTGCGCTGGATGCCCGGGCCCTGGACCATGATGTCGTCGCCGGACTCGCCGTCATAGTCGTTGTCGTTGCCGCGCCCGTCGAGCACGTCGTGACCGATGATCGTCGAGTTGAAGAAGAGCTCGGAATTGTCGCCGGCGAGCGTGTCGAAGCTCTCGCCACCCTCGATCCAGTCGTGGCCCTCGTTGCCCATCAACATGTTGATGCCGGTGCCGCCGCGGATGAAGTCGTCGCCTTCGCCGCCCTGGATGGTCTTCGCCTCGCTGCCGCCGTAGACGAAGTCCTTTCCGGAGCCGGCGAAGACGAGGTCGAGGCCGCTACCGGGGTTGATGACGTCATCGCCGGCGTCGCCATGGATCACGTCGGCTGCGCCGATATCGGTACCGCTGTCGGTGATGACGTCGTTGCCGTCGCCGCCATGGAGATGGTCGACGCCGTAGCCGCCTTCGAGATCGTCATAGCCGGCGCCGCCCCAGAGCGTGTCGTCGCCTTCGCCGCCGATCAGGATGTCGCGCTCGCCGGTGCCGCCGAGAACGACATGCTCGGTGCCGGTGTAGCGCAGCAGGTCCAGATCGCCGTCGCCGTCGAGATCCTGGCGGATCACCATCGGGCTGATCGCCTGGAGGACGGGATTGGCGTGGAGCGGATCGGCCTTGCCGTTGGCGCCGAGGCCGGTGACCTGCTTCGACGGGTCCATCTCGAGGATGTAATCGGCGGTCTGGAAGGCGGCGCCGTTGATATGGCCGCCATCGGTGCCGACCACAGTGTTGCGCATGATCAGCTGCGCGAAGCTGTCCGATTCCAGCTGGTTCAGCAGGTTCAGCCCCTGGGTGCGGCTGAGATAATAGAAGCGGTCGCCAGCTTGCAGCTTCTCCATCTGGTATTCGAAGACATAGGTGAAGCTCGAGCCGAGCATCGAGCCGAAAGCCATCTTCTTCTCGGCAAGGCCGCCGATCCAGAAGTCGACCTCGTTCAGGCCGCCGAGCTTGGCGTCGTTCGCCCAGACACCGGTGGCGTGCAGGAAGTCGAGCCGGTCGGCCGGCGCGTCCGGCCCTCCGAGCACCAGCACTGCGGCGGCGGCGCGCTTGGCCTCGAGCGTTGTTGCGGCCTGGATCGTGTCGTGAGTGCCGTAGGCGGCGACGAAATTGATCAGGGAAGCGGGGGTCTTCAGCGACAAGGCGAAGTCGAACCAGTTCTCATAGGGCTTGACCCGCGTGTCCTGCGTATCCTCGAAGAACTGCTTGCGCGCCTCGTTCAGCGAGGGGACACCGGTCTCGCGGGCCCGCGCCAGGTTGAGGGCGCCGAGATCGAGCGGCAGGCCGACGAGATTGTTGCGCAGCGCATCGGTGAGATATTCGTCGATCTCGTTGCCGGCCTGGCGCGACATGCCGCGCAAGATCGCTCCGGCAGCTTGCGCGGCATCGGCGCCCTGGGCGTTGAAGGCGATCGGATTGAGGAAGGCGTCGATCAGCCCCATCGAAGACTGGACCGGGCCACCGGCGCCCATCTTCTGGATCTCGATCTTGTCGGTCAGCATCGAGTGCCCGAAGCGGTAGACGACATGGGCGAACTCGGCGACGATCGCGCCGTCGACATCGGCGGTGTTCGAGAACAGGAACGGATCGACATCGGGCGCTGCCGCCCGGGCAAACTCCTCGAAGACGAGATGCTGATAGACCATCTCGGTCGAGAAGCGGCCGGCTTGGAACAGGCGCTCGCCGTCCCAGACCAACGCATCGATCGCAGCCTGCGATGACGGGATCGCCGCGACGTCGATGGCAAGCCACTCGTTGAGGAAGGCGAGATCGCCACTCGACAGGATGATCTCCTTCATCTCGTCGACCTGGCGATTGTGCTCGCTGTGGAAGAGATGGTGGACCGAAGTCAGGCCGATATTCTCGTTGCCGCGGCCGTCGCCGACGATGACATGCGCGCCGAGCAGCTCGTCGTCATAGGTCGTCGCGATGCCGTACATGTTCAGAGCGATCGGATTGCCGGCAATCGCGTCGGCATCGGCCGTCACCGCGACCATCGGGGTCGCCGAGTTGCGGTCGTCGTCCACCCAGCCAGTCGGCACCGCGCTATGGGCGATGTCGTTGAGGAAGGCGCGGCCGGCCGGCAGAGCCTGTGCCGCTGGTACCGGGCTCGCCAGATCGCCGGAGACGAAGCCGTTCGTCGTGACCAGCTGCGGCAGTCCATTGGCGCCCCGAACGAATTCGCCATAGAGGTCCGTCAGCAGCGCGGGGACGCGATGGACATCCATGTCGCTGAGCTGAATGCCGAGCTTCTCGGCCGCCTGCTTCTTGACGTCGGCCCAGGTCGCCGGTCCGCCGGTGGCGCTTTCGAGCATGTGCCCGGTCGCGACCGGCTTGCCGTCGACCATCTTGTATTCGCGCAGGAAAACCTGGTGCGACGGGTTGGACGTATAGACCTGGTTGAGGTCGATCCAGGGCGTCGTCTCGTTGTTGTGGTTGACGACGCCGTCGGCCCCGATCTCGGGCGTGGCGCGGGTCAGCACCATGAAATTGGTGCGGCCGCCCTGGACATAGAGCGGATCGTCGGGGGTCAGCGGGATATAGACATTGCCCGCCCCGCCCTTGCTGACGAGGTCGAGGCCGTGGTCGAAGAACTGGCCGAACATCGTGAAGAAGGCGTTGAACGGGGCCGTGTCGCCGAGATCGGCGGACACGTTGGGGATGACGACCGTATCGCCTTCCATGGTGACGCCCAGAACGGTCTCCAGCGCCTCATAGGCGGCCTCCTTCACCGCCGTCTTGGCGGTGAGATCGGAGGTCGCGTTGGCAAGGCGCAAATCGGCCGCCGCCGACGCCGCCGGATTCGGCGGCCCAAAGGCGAGCGCCTGTTTGGCCGCGGTGGCGTTGGCAAACTCCCTCTCCGCCGCATCCGCAGCTTTGAAGGCCGTGACGGCGGCACTGTAGACCGTCTGGTTAGCCGACTGGGCCAGCACGGCATATGGATCGGCGTGACCGATCGCGACGAGGGCGCTGAGAATCGCGGCGGGGTTGCCGATGGTCTGGTCGGAGATCAGGTTCGAAATCGTGCGCGGGTCCGCGTCGACGACGTTCTGGCCGGTCGATCCGTAATTCGTATTGGTGACCTGCGAGGCGCCGCTCCCGTAGACGTCGCCATCCTGGTCGTCGCGGAAGTGCGGATCGAGAAGGCGCGGCATGATCTGGTCGGCCGAGCCGTTGAACTCGCTGCCGGCGACGAGGCTGTTCAGCTCGCCGCTGACCGTGCGCAGGCCAAACGGCATCAGATGGGCCTGCGTCGGTGCAGGCCCCGCGCCGCCGGCGGTGCCGACCAGCGTCGCGAGCGCTTCGCGCGGATCGTCGCCGGCATTGATCGCAGCAGTATGAGCTTCGGCGATCTGGATTTGCTTGAGGATGAAATGCAGGTCGTGCGTGTTCAATTTCATGATGCCGTTACCCCGTCATTTTCTCTGTTAACTATGCTTCGGCGTAACAGCGATTGACTCAGGCAAATCGACAGTTAACCGAATATTAACTGGACTATCGGCATTTACTCATTGATAAGAAAGGGCGGAAGGTCGGCTGATCTTGAGAGTCTTAGTTTGGTGCGGTCGCTAGGCTGGAGACGCGCCAAACATTCTGACCCAGGACCCGAATCGACTTGGACCAAAGTCCTGGAAACGCGATGGGATCAGATATTGCAGGAGCGACACTCGGCGCAGCTCCGCCCGACCGCCCCCGCCGGCTGTCGGGAGATTTCCTGCGGACCGGCGGGCTCCTGCTGATCGTCGCGATGATTGGCGCCGGCCTGGCGATCGGCCAACTGGTCGAGCGATCGACGATCAACAGCAAGGCGGCGGCGACGGCGGTCTTCATGCAGAGTATCACCGCGCCACTGAGCGAGGAGCTTGCGAGCACCGGCCGGCTTACGATGGAATCGGTGCAGCGTCTCAATGGGCTGATGTCGAGTTCGTCACTCGGCGAGCGCTTCCCCTATCTGGAGATCTGGCTACCGGACGGGTCGATCGTCTATTCGAACTCGCCGATGCTGATCGGGCGCCGCTTCCCGCTGCCTCCCGCGCTGAAACTCGCGCTCGCTGGTGAGGTCGTCGCCGATTATGCGGATCTGCGGGCCGGTGAACACACCAGCCGCAATCTCGGCATCGCCTATCTCGAGGTCTACAGCCCGCTGCGCAGCCAAGCCGACGGCACGGTCGTCGCCGTCGCGGAAATCCACGAGCGGACGCAGCCACTTGAGGCCGACCTGCTATGGCTGCGGATAGCGACCTGGATCGTCGTCGCGGTGATGACGATGCTGATCATGCTCGGGCTCTATGGCATCGTTCGGCGCGGTACGCGCACCATCGATGTGCAATACGAGGCAATCATGGCGCGCATCGCCGAGGCCGAGCGGCTGGCAATGCTGAACAAGACGCTCAGCGACCGGCTGCAGCGGGCCTCGATGCGCTCGGTCGAGATACACGAGCGCAACTTGCGCGCCGTCGGAGCCGACCTGCATGACGGGCCTGCGCAGCTGATCGCCTTCGCCAATCTCAACCTCGATGCGTTTCGGGCAGGCCCGCCGGAACAGCGCGATCGGCTCGGACATGTGATCGGCGCGGCGCTCAAGGAAGCGATCGTCGAGATCCGGGCGATCGCTGCCGGGCTCGTCCTGCCCGAGCTGCGCGGCCTGCCTGTGCACGAGGTCGTGCGGCGAGCTGTGGCACAGCATATCGATCGAACGTCGACAGCGGTGGCGTTGGATGTGGAGCCAATCGATCTGCCGGTCTCTGAAGCGGTCAAGATCTGCGCCTTTCGGTTCGTCCAGGAAGGGCTCAACAACGCGACGCGTCACGGTGGCAGCCGTGATCAGCGTGTCGGCATCGCGCTCAGCGGCACCCAGCTGACGATCAAGGTCAGCAACGGCAATCCAGCCAATGTGGCCGACCCTCAGATCGGCGAGGACCAATCACCGCAGCTCGGGCTGCTAGGTCTGCGCGAGCGAGTTGAAAGTCTCGGGGGGAGATTTGAAGCCAAGCTGAATTCCGATCCCGCGATCCTGACCATGACGCTCGCTTTGCAGGGAGGATTGATTGAGCCGGCATAGCATCACTGTGGTGGTCGTCGACGACCATTCGATATTCCGAAGCGGGATCCTGCAGGCGCTGCGCGATGCCCAGGACATCGAGGTCATTGGCGAAGGGGCCAATGCCGAGGACGCGATGGAGCTGTGCGTGAGCCTGAAGCCGGATGTTGCGCTGATCGACCTGTCGATGCCGGGCGGAGGCCTTTCGGTCGCACGCGAGCTCAGCGGGCGCGATTCCGCGACACGATTGATGATCCTGACCGCTTCCGAGGATCAGGACACCGTGCTCGAAGCCCTGGAGGCGGGAGCGGCGGCTTACTCGTTGAAGGACGTGTCGGCACATGAGCTCGCCGATATCATCCGATCGGTGGCCAAAGGCGACACCTATGTGCCGCCGAACCTCGCCGCCCGGTTGATCCGCTCGATGCGCTCGGAACCGGATGAAGGCGCGGCGCTGATTGGTAAGCTCTCACCGCGCGAGCGCCGTATCGTGCGGCTGATGTCGCAGGGCTTCACGAACCAGGAGATCGCGGAGGCCACTGGTAGCACGGTCAAGACCGTGAAATTCCACAGCTCCAATATCTTCCAGAAGCTCGCGCTGCGGAACCGAACAGAAGTGGCCCTGTTCGCAGCGCGCTATGCCGACAGGCTCGAGTAGTGGCCGGCCACTGATCCATGACTGGGCGGAGCTGCCTCGCGCGCTTGCGGTCTGAACGTCTGCTTCACGCCAATGCATCTAGGTCTGCTATTGGCGCTACCCGAGCGCCACCCGCGCTCAGCATTTAGATAAAACCCTCGAAGATGCGGCATCTCTACGTAGGGATCTGCCATGGATATACGAGCATAGGGATGTGGTCCTGATCGATCATGGAACGACAGCAAGCCCTCTGGATCCAAGGCTAGGCAAAAAAGAACCCCCCGCCCATGAAGGCGGGGGGCTCTTCGACTAGAAGCCTAGAGCCGCCCGAAGCCACGAGAAACAGCCGCGAAGGCTGAACTCGAGACGCAGGCGCACGAACTCGCCCCCCGTCTTGCCGGCTTCGTAGGTGAACAATGCACGCATGCATCCTCCCACGTTTTGCGCGCAGCCCCTGGGGCAGTCGTAGTCGCGCAAAGGCCGACATGGTGGTTTTCGTAGCTTAACGTTTCCAGTGCTCTGGCAACCACCACGCACGACTGGACCGTGAATTCCGTCTTAGATCTGGGTGCCCGGCCTTCACTCCGCAAGCGCGCAGCAACGATTCAGTTCGGGCACCCCGGGTTCAGTGTTCCCGATCGCGCGGCGGGTTCGGGTCGTTGCCGCCGCCAAGGGTATCCTTGCTCCGGATCAAGCCGTCGCGGCCCTTGACGGTCAGCTCGCCGCCGCCGGCGTTGGTCAGCTTCTCCTTGCCTGAAGCAATTGCCTCTTTCTGGGTGTCGAACACGAAACCCTTGGAGGCGTCGTTGCGCTTATCGACCCACTTGTTGTCGGATGCCCGGCGGAAGACGGTGCGATCAGTATCTTTGCTCATGTTCATCCTCCTTCGTTGTCGACGTCGATGTCAGTTTCGATGACGGCACTCTCGACGAAGGCCCCGAGCTGATCGCGCAGCTCATTGTAGACGTCGTCGTCTTCGTCCCCGGTGCCAAGCGACAGGACAAATTCCGTTTCCATCTCGGGAACCTCGTCGGCGGCCGACATCCCGTAGAGATAGAGATCTCGCGCGTAGACCCGGGCATAGACGCGCAGGGCATCGCCATCGAAGCTCAGGCTCTGAAAGGCGTTATGGTGGTGTCGGATCGGGCTCCACTTGTGATCGAAGGTCCGAGCATCCGCTTCCGTGATCTTGTCGGTTTCGAGCGACCCAAGGAGGTTATGAAATTTCGGCATGCCCTTCGGCGTTAGGCCACGCTGACGCTGCACAGCGGTTGCGAGGCGCACGCTGAAATAGTTCGGCCCTGCGATGTCGCTGACCATCGGGTGCGGGTTCAAAACCGCGGTGAGGGTGCCAAAACCCTTCAGCTTGCCCGATTCACGCATGGACCGAGGAATGGGCAGCTCCCAATAGTAGGCAGCGCCCGGGCGCAGCGAGGCCTTCCATTGCAGCGTGACCACGCCGTTTCGGCACTCCCAGGGCAAGGAGCTGACGGCCGGCGTTCCGAAGCCAAGGGTATGGTTGTGCCCATCGCCATCGGCATTGTGCAGCAACAAGGCTTTGACAAAGTCCGGAGAGGCATCTCGCACACGGTGCATGGTATGCGCCGCAACCGCGGAGGTGAGCGCCGTCGAGAAGCTCGAGCCCGCGATAACGGTGCCACCGATCGCCCGCACATGTGAGAAGTGCGAGAGGTCAGGCTTGAGCATGCTGGCGGGACCAGGACCGCTGAGGCTGACCGGGCATTCGCTCCCCGGCGAACCGTTGGCGCTGTGAAGGCGGCCGCCGACGGTTAGCGCAGCTTCGCAGTCCGCAGGAGGCTGCAGGAGATCTCCTGGCTTGTTGCCGATCGAGACAACCGGCAGAACGCCGTGCTTGCGGGCCAGAACAGCAATGTCATGGCCCAACGGGCTGACCAGGTCGAGCTGGCACGGTTGCCGCTGATTGAGCGAGAAGTTCCAGACCTTGGTGCCCGGGTTCGCGGTCATGACGCCATCGAGGTAAGCGATGAAGTCCTGAGGGTCGACGAACGAGCGCACGCTATCCTTGGCGACCGCTTGAACGGTGCCGACCTGGCAGTAGAGCGGCGGGAGCGTGAGGTTGTTGTTCCAGTCGTGGCCCTGGACGATCAGCGACGTCACTCGGTTTCCGTGCAGTGTGTCGGCATCGACCGTGCGGATCAGGGGCGGCGCGCGCCAGGCTTCAGCCGGACGATATGAAGCGGCAGTGAGGCCCCCGTCGACCACTCCAACGATCGGGAGAGAGGAAAGGTTTGCCGGAAGTGGCCGGTCAGGCTCACGCCCCTCGCCCGGAGACGTCGATGTCAGCGGCTGGACCGGCTCGATGCGGTAAACGGTGCCTGAAGCTACCAGCTGCTCGAGCGCAGCCTGGCTGGGCACAATAACCGTAGTCCGGGCGCGGCGATGGGCGCGATACTCGCGTACCGCCAGGTTAATCCGATCGCCGGTTGACGCAACAGCCTGCAGGCTGCGCCGCATGAGCGCAGGCGCATCGCCTGGCATGTCGGTCGTGAGCCCGGCCAGCAGCGGCGCCGGCGGGATGATCACCCCATCCCGCAAAGCAGAAAATGATTGGATCAGGCTTTCCGCCGCGTCGCGGCCCCGCAGCGGCATAAGCCAGACGACAAATGCCCTGCCGGCGCCGGCTTTTGGGGCAGCGTCCCAGATCTCGGCCAGGTTGCAGCTGCCGGCCGTATCGTCCTCACTAAAGAAGCGGACGGATTCGACGCGGGAAATATCGACCTGCTCCTTGGCCACGTCAGTACGCTCGACCAGGCGGCCGAGATCAGTGAGCTGGTCGGCGCGGGCCTCGACCAGATAACCCGTGCGGTAGGGCGCGATCAGACGAGCGTCGCGCGTCGCCTGAAACAGGTCGTTCGGCGTCCAAGTGGGAGCCAGGGAGTCGTCGAACATGGCGGCATAGAGAACCACCCTGCCATTGAATTTTGGCCGAGCAGCTGACTGCGCTGCTAGCGTTCGCAGTTGCAATCCGAGCGCGCGGCGCTGCCTATCAAGGCGATCGGCCTTAATGCCAAAGGCGTTTTTGCCACCGCCGGTGATCCCCTCGGGTTTGGGGTCCTTTGTGAAGCGCAGGACCGGATTCAGAAGCGGGTTACGAGGATCAGCCATGTCCCGCCTCCTTCAGGTAGCGATAGACCATCTGCCGGCTCACGCCGACGATCTCGGCAATGTCGCCCGGGCGAACGCGGCCTTGGTCATGCAGAAAGAGGCTCAGGCTCTTCTTCTCGGCCGTGTCGAGCTCGCGGTTTTTGAGCAACTGCGGGCTGCCGGCGCGTGAGGACTGCACTGCCAGCAAGATCTGCGCGAGGCTTGGCTCCTGATGGCCGAGAACGGCGCGCCGGCGAACCGCGAGCGCGATGTTCTCGATGTCGGCGCCGCTTAGCCCATCCGATGCCCTTGCCAGAAGATGTGCATCATTCAGCTTGGTCTCGTCATCCTGATAAAGGAAATGCAGCCATAGGCTGCCCCGCACATCCTCGCTCGGCAGTCCAAGTTCGACCTTATATGGGAAGCGGCGCCAAATAGCCGGATCCAGCAGGTGCGGATGGTTAGTGGCTCCGATCGTAACGACGTCGTTGGGGAGCGAGTCCAATCCCTGCAGGACGGTGTTCACGACGCGCTTGAGCTCACCGAGCTCATGCCGGTCGTCACGCAGCTTGGCAATGGCATCCATTTCGTCCAGGAACAGCACCGCATTTCGGGCTGGGACGAACTCGAATATGCCGCGGATGTTCTTCGCCGTTTCGCCCAAGCGCGACGAAATCAAGGAGTCCAGCCGCGCCAAATAAAACGGTCGCTGCAGCATGGCTGCTATCGAGCTTGCGAGAAGTGTCTTGCCGGTGCCAGGAGGTCCGTACAGCAGCATGCTGAGCTGCGAGGACACCCCCTTTTCGGTCAGCAGGTGAATGTTTTTCGCATCTTCGACCAGTTGCGAGACCGTCTGTCCGGCTTCGCCAGACAACATCACCGGGGTGGTTGGCCACTGGCCTTCTTCAATGAGCGGCAAGCGGGACCCGGCGTCACGCGGGAGGGCCTCGGCATACCCTGAGGCCTGAAGCGGCACGCCGCGTTTGCGGAGAAGGGCCTGCAGGGCCTTGGCCCCCTCAAGATCCTTCTGTTCGGCCATCAGCTTGGCAATATTGGTGCCGATTCGGCGCACGCCGGTATAGTCCGCGGACATCGCGGCGTCGATGAGGGCTGTGATGAGTGATTTGTCAACTTGCATGGCGCCATTGTTGTGCAATGAACGCCATATGTCAACTGAATATCCAAATTTGTAAACAACCCATCATGGCGAGAGCTCAGCGCAGTTTCTGCAGCGGGCCTACCGATCGCGGTTTCAAGCTGCGATAGGTTCATTTCCCATAGCGTAGTCGTACAGGTCGCTTTTGGTGGCATTCCAGGCGGCGGCCGGCGCTGTGCTCGATCGCACACTATCGCTACCGCAAGCTTTCGACCGGTAGCGAAGCCAATCCCCTCATTTCGAACGTCGGCTTCCGGGCAGGCGTCGAAGTTCTGCTCTTGGCGCAGCGCAGCTCAACATCATTCGTGATAATATCAATCCGGATGCGGCCTCCAAAGGAGGACACGCTATGCCGATCGAACATCAGCAACGTGACGAGCGTCCCGCCTGGAACACGGGTCGCCTTATCGGGCCCAAGCCGCCGCTGAAACCTCGTCATATTTGGGCGATCCGAACGCGACTGCAGCATGATCAGCGCGTACGAGACCTCGCCATGTTCAATCTGGCGATCGACAGCAAGTTGCGAGGCTGCGATCTCGTTCGCTTGCGGATCAGCGATGTCGTGCTGGGCGGCACGGTCAGACTGCGGACCTCGATCATCCAGCAGAAGACAGGTCGGCCAGTGCCCTTCGAGCTGACCGACCCGACGCGGGAGGCCTTGACCGCTTGGCTCAGGCGTCGAACATCCGGCGATGCTGACTGGCTCTTTCCTAGCCGGAGCCATAAAGGCGATCACGTCACCACCCGCCAATATGGGCGCCTGCTCGACGACTGGGTTTCGCTGATCGGGCTCGACCCCGCTCTGTATGGGACCCATAGCCTGAGACGGACCAAAGTCGCGCTGATCTATAAGCGGACCGGCAACTTGCGAGCATGCCAGCTCCTGCTCGGCCATTCGAAGTTGGAGAGCACGGTCAGATACCTCGGCATCGAGGTCGACGACGCCTTGCTTCTCTCTGAACAGACCGACCTTTGAAGAGGCGCCTGGCGGCAGGGCTCACGCAGCCGCTGGGCGCGCCTTCGTGCTCGACGAGCCCGTTGGAGTGAATCTGCTTGAGCAACAGATCCGTCGTGACAGCGGCGCGGCGACTGGATTTCGGTGCAATTCCGAGCAATTCCGCACCACCTTTCGATGCACTAGATTCTTTCGCGAAACCGGGGACGGCGGGCGCGCTGAGGAGGAAGGAGACCGCTTCCGATGCTCAATTTAGTCCTGTTTCTCGCGTTGGTCGTATCGGTATCCGTTGTGATTGCTGTGCTCGTCGTCCGCTCCTTTCCGAGGGCGTCCGAAGTCCGCCGTCGTTTGCGCGCACTGTCGTTCATGATCATACCCTGGGGTCTTATGATCCTCTCGGGTCCTTTCGTGATCGACCATCATGCGGTCGGCACGGAAATCCGCGCATGGATGATAACCGGCCAGCTCACGTCCATGGCGCTTCTTTGTGGCGTTGCGGCAATCGGCATTGTTCGGGCGCGGGGTGCGAGGCGGTTCGCATCGGTGATCGGCGGCGCCAATATCATCCTGGTCTTCCTGTTGGTCTGCGTCAGCGTCACGATCATTGATCCCGGGTCCGAGCGAGGCCCGACGGCAATCAGAGAACAGAGCGCCGTCCACTCACAGCAGCCGGAGCCGATCCGAAGGCCATAGCGCACAGGGTCATGATCGATCGCGCAGGGCAGGATGCCGATCGCAATGCGATGCAATCGGCATCAATTGCCCGGGTCGGCACAGGCACGGCAAGATAGCCGTTCAAGGAGGCGGTGATGAGCGTTTGGAACGACTGGCTCGACCGGTTTCATGCCATCGTCGAGGATCTGAGGCACCCGAGGCCGACGGGCATGCCGGTGCCGGACCTTTACCCACCGGAGCCATACGATCCACCCCTCGGGCCGGACATCGTAGCGCTCGCCTCTTCTCTCGATTGGCGATCGCCAGACTTGCAAGGAGTGCTGCGCGGCGAGGATTGGCCCGAGGCGCCGGCTTCGGTTGTGGCGCTCTGTGAGCGTGCGAAACATTCCCAACGATTTCGCGAGGTTTGCGACGAATTTCGCTGCAGCCCCTCGCAGCTTCTCCTCGGCGCGCTGCATATGGTCGCCTTTGGGCGGATTCCAGATGCCTGGCAGGGGGCCGGCGTCTCCGGATTGCCGGGGCGGCTGTTCCCCATGCTCGGCCTGAGCTGGGCGGATTTCGCCGGGCCGAGGGACATCGCAGAGCCGGGCCCATCTCTCGGTTCGCTGCTGTTGGCCCTGGCCCCTCAGCTCGACTGGAGCGATCAGGCGTTGCGACGGGGTCTTGTGGATCAGGTCTGGACGCCGCAACCGATGCTGCGCGAGCTGGTCGATCGGGCGCGCGAGCGCGCCGATGCGACTCTGCTTTACGAGCTCGGCGTGGCCCTGCCGGCTCATACGCTCGTCCTCGCCTGCCTTGCCCTGCTGCGCTCGCTCGACGATCCCGCCATCGGCGAGTTGCCTTGCCCGGCGGCCGGCGGGTCGGTCGGGGATTTCCCGAATGCCGTCCAGACGGCCATGTTCCTGCTGTTCGATCTCAAATGGCCACCCACGCGGCTCGGCGCCCCGGTCGGCTTCATTTAAGCAGGCCCAGGCCCGTCTCTCAGTTCGGCAGAATCGCGCCAGGCCTGCCACGCTTGAGGAGGGCCGGGGAAAAGGTGCGGCCATCCTCCGACCTCGCCGAGGTCGGCAGGCGCAGCGGCTGGCGCCAGCCGACATCGACGGCGAAGCTGTCCTCGTCTGCGATCGGCGGCTCGATGTTCCGCACCTGTTGCCAGGTGACGTTGTGGCCTTCCTCTTCGAGATCGCCGTTGTCGTTGCCCGCCGGCTGCACCAGGCCTGCCGCAAGAACGATCGCCGCAAACCCCAGCAAGAATGTCGTCTCAGATCCGGGGGCACTCGCTTGGCTCAGCGCCACCCATCCCATCTGCGTTCCAGAAAAGACGAAAAACGTCCCGATCGCCAGAAAGAGCCAGCTGATCGCGCGCATGGGCTTGGCTTCCATGCTGAAGACGATGCGCGTTCCCTCGATGGGCTCCGTCATCGTGACATTCCTGCAGTCCGATCCAGAGGGCGCGGCGGCGCGAGCCGAGGCGGCGATGAGTTGTTCCGCCTCGACCTCAGTTTTCCGAGCGCGATGATCGCCATGCCTCGGCTAGCGCCGGGTGAAGCGTCCGCCCGTCTTCGGCCCTGGCGGAAGCCGGCAGCCGCAGCGGCTGGCGCTCGCCGATATCGACGATGAACTCGTTCTCGCCGGGGAGCGGCGGCTCGATGCGTCGGACCTCCGGCCAGGCGACGCGGCGGCTGCGGCCTTCCAGTTCGCCGAAGAGGTCGCCGGCCCCATGCGGTAGGGCGGTGGCGGTGAAGCCGTCCGCCTCGATCGTGGCGACTGGCCAGGCTGCTTGCTGGCCTCGGGCGCGCCAGGCCCCGATCGCGGCGGCGACGATCGCAAAGGCGACGAACGCGATAATCGCGCTCCAGCCCAGAAGCGTGAGAAAGGCCTTGAGGTCGAGATTGGCGCTCTTCGTCGCCGCGGCTGTCGCGGTCAGCAGGAGAGCGAAGACGGCCGCGCCCGCGAGCAGCACGCCGCCACCGAGCACGCGCCAGATCGGCGGCGCCGCCCTGACGACCGGAACGAGGAACGTCCCCGTCGCGGCACGGGCCGCCGATGAAAGCCCGGCCAGATAGCGCTCCCGGGCGGCGAGGAGCGTGGCGTACGGCGTCGCACCGGCCTCGCCGCGCGCCTGTTCGGGGATTTCGTAGACGGTCTTCTGAACCCCGTCCTTCTCCGCCACCGTCACGGGAAACAGGCCTGTTTCCTTGACCGGCCCGATCGCGGCGACGTCCCGCCAGGGCACGAAGCGGCGGCGGCGCGCTCCCAGAGGTCCGGGACCGGCATAGGGATAGGGGTCGATGAAGATCCCGCCGGCGGTGACGACGAGAGGCGTGATCCGCCTTGCGGTGGCATCCGGATCACGCCCGGCCCGCCATGCGTTGAGATGCATGGCGGTAAAGCCGAGGCCGGCCGCGAGCCCGATCAGTCCTCCGACGCCGCCGAAGAGCAGCGGGACGGCGTTCGACAGCGTCAAAGGCCTGGTCACGAGTTGCAACAGGCAGAGAATGGCGCCCGCGAGAGCGCAGACGCCAAGGATGGAAAACACGCCGATCGGGCTGCGAAAGGTTTTGCCCTCGACACTGAAGGCGACGCTTGGTTCGTCCATGTCATCCCCCGCATTCGTCGGGCAACGGGCGAGACATCACCGCCGCGCGCCTCGGTTTCGAGATTATCTTAGGCGAGTATCGGCTTGAAGGTACCGACTGTCCATGGACGGATGCCTCGACCTGACAACTGAGGTCGCCCCGCCAGCCCAAGCGAACTGTTAACCATTCGCAGAATTGTCCGTCCGGGACGGACGATTAGGGCTGGATCCGGCGGACGGCCTGGGCCATGAATGTCCCATCGAAGCCGGAAACGGGCGGGACATGGAACAGGACCTGACGCAGCACAAGGCCGAACGGGACGCCCGCGTCGACGGGCTGACCCGGTCGATCCTCACGGCGATCGAGCCGGTTATCGCGGCGCAGATCAGGCAGCAGATCGGCACGATCGTCGCGGATCTGATGCGTGACAAGCTCGCCGCCACGATGCAGTCGGTCATGGCGGACCTGCATGTCCAGACGCAACCCGAGCAGCAGGCCCGGAGGGCGCAGACCGGCTTCACCGGAACCTCGACCGCCGGCGTGATCGAGTTCGTGCGGGCCAACGCCACCAAGGCGGGCGTTTTGGGCTCCGAGATCCTCGACTACCTTCAGCAGCAGAAGGGCGTCGAGAACCGGGAGACCGCGCGCAAGGCGATCACCCGGACGCGCGAGATGGGCTTCATCCGGAAGGACGCCCAGAACCGGTGGCACGCCACCGATAAGCTGAAGGAATTGCCGTCCTAGACGGCTCAGAGATCGCGGTGTGGTGAAATGGTAGACACGCCCACCTGGGAGGTGGGTGAGCTCCGGCTCGTGGGGGTCCGAATCCCCCCACCGCGACCAGACGGAAACGCCCCGGCCGCAACCTTGAAGGTTCGCGCGACCGGGGCGTTTGCCCACCTGGGAGGAATCGTGACTTTCGCTCGAAGCGCGGTGCTTGGCAATTCGAGCTCGATCGTATGGTTTACGCCTTCTTGCGCTCCGATGCCGGGCGAACGAGGACGTTGTCGTTCTGGGGGTGCTTGGCGAAGGCTGCCCCGACCGGGCGATGGTAGAACAGGCGCCTCGCCTCGCCGGACGCGACAGCCGTCGCGAAGCGCTGCCCGTCACTACGCTTCGAGGTGTTCCACCGGAACGTGAACTCGTCCAGGTAGCGCTGGGCATGCTGCGCCGAGATCGACTTGTAGGTGCCGCGGATCGTGTTCTTGATCAGCGAGAAGAACGACTCGTCCAAGTTGGTCGAGGCGATGCCGTCGGTGAACTTCGACGAGTGGTCGACGGTCATGTGCACGTAGTCGGTTTTTTTGAGGACGCCGTAGCTGCTTAAAGTGTCGGTGACGATCGTCGACTGCGGGTGCACGTGCTCGGAGATCGCGGCCTTAAGCTGGAGCTGGGAGATGCCCGGGACGATGACGGTGCGTGCCTGACGCGTCGTGCGATCGATCATCGCCAGGACGATCTTCTTGCCCTCGGCGCCACGTCCGCGCTTGAACTTGAAGCCGGCGCGCCCCCGCTTCTTGCCGCCCTGATAGGCCTCGTCGACCTCGACGATGTGCCCGGGACCTCCGATCTTGCCGTTAAACTGCCCGATCGCTGCCTCGCGGATGCGATGGAGCATGAACCAGGCAGCTTCGTAGGATAGACCGAGGTGACGTTCGAGCTCCTTCGCCGAGATCGCGTTCTTGGCTCCAGCGAACATACGCATCGCGAATAGCCACTTCCTCAGCGGGATATGGCTTCGCTCCATCGGGGTCAGCGTGGTGACGGTGAACCGCTTCTTGCACCCGGCGCACTTCCATCGAAGCCGATCCGCGTTCGTGTCTTGGATTTCGTAGCAGCGCAGGTGTCCGCAGCGAGGGCAGTGAACACCCTCCGGCCAACGGACATCCCGGACATACGCGTGCGCCTTCGCCTCGTCCGCGAAGCAGCCGAACAGCGCATCCAGGGAATGGACATCAGCCTGTGCCATGTCCCGGACATGGGGCGGCCTACCGCGCGACGGAAGGGAACGCCTCCAGCCCATCGCGCGGCATGGTTAAAATACCCGATCCCAGAGCCAAGGCATTGATGCAGTTATTGAACGCCGGTCCCTATGGACACCGTCCATGGACAGTCGGTGCCTTCAAGCCGATACTCGCCTTATCTTATGGTCAGCCCCGCCGAAAAGTGGAACCGGACGATCGTCGCGGTGGGAATGCCGCCGCCATCGCCGGATCAGCCTGCCGGAATCTCGGCGCAGGCCGGACGCCTCAGCTTGGCGTAGCGCCCCAGCGCGCCCAGAAGCGACATCTCCTGCCCGCGGCTCGACCAGCTCCCGTCCTTGAGCTCCAGCGTCACCGTGTAGATCGGCCCTGCGGGCTGCCACGGGCTCCAGGCGCCTCTGGTCCCGTCCTGGCCGACCGAGATCTGGCGCAGGGCGGCGGCGCTGTAGGCCAGCGTTCCGCGCCAGGCGATCCCGTTGCGGCGGTCGATATCGGTCGTGATCTCGCGCCCGTCGAGGCGGACATCGGCATAGGCGATATAGAGCGTATGGCCGGAGGACGCTCCGGGCACAGGCGTCCCCAGGGTCGTGGTGAAGCCGCCCCGCGGTGGCGGCGAGACGTCGGCGGCGACGACATAGTCCTTGCCGCAGCGGGCCCGAAACGTCTCGAACTGCGCATTGGCCTGGCGCTGGGCTTCGAGGCGCGGCGAGGGCAGGGTCTGCGCCGAGGCCGCCAATACCAGGAGCGTGGCCAGCGCCGCGACCGAGGCCGCGGCGACGATGCGAATGCGAGAGAGCATGGGAACCTCCTCTTGCGGTGTCGGCGGCTCACCCGGCGAGCCGGGTGAGATATTTGTT
>DASYHC010000088.1:0-34450 GCA_035998995.1 Allobosea sp. | reverse complement strand
CCCCCGATGCCCTGCAATGACGATGCATAGACGGCTCTAAAGTCGCGGCAGAGGGGTCACGCGTTGAACCTTGCAGACATCATCGTTTCGGCGCGCCTGGTCATCGGCGCTGCTGTTGTCATCTCGGCCTGATCCGTCATGACCGGCGGGGCATCGGGCGACATCGTTGACGTGTTCGCAGCGCGGCGGCAGGCTTTGCTGCGTCTGGTGCGTGACCATGGTGCCGGAAGCGTCGCCATCTTCGGCTTCGGCAGCGCCCTCGGCGCCGGCAGCGCATCGCATGGCGCCCTGCGTTTCTTCAGCGGCTGGGACGGGCATGAGAGCCTGTCGCTGCTGCTCGTCACCCGGAACGGCGCGCATCTTCTGGTCGGCAGCCCGTTCATGTTGCCGCTGGCGCGTGAGTTGCGGCCCGATCTCACCGTCGAGCATGTTCCGCCGCTCGCCTGGGGCAGGGCGCTCGCGGCGCGGTTGAACGGCGCCACCGTCGCGACGGTCGGCTTTGGCGAGTTGCCCCGGCAGATCGACGCCGCGTTGACGGCGGACGGCTTTGCCGCCGGCCCGTCGCTCGATGATGCTGTGGCGCTGCTGCGGCTGGTCAAGGATGCCGCCGCCATAAGCCTGCATCGCGATGCGGCTTCTCTCTGCGATAGGCTGTTCAGCCGGCTCGGTGCGGAGCTGGTGCAGCGTCGCCCGGCCTGGCAAATCCAGCTCAACCTCGAAACCGAGGCACGCAGGCAAGGCGCCGACTATTGCCGGACTTGGCTGACCATCGCGCCGGCGGCCGACTATCCACGCTACTGGCCCGCGGAGGCTCGGCGGGTGCCTGAATATGGTGACCAGGTCCTGTTCGGCATCGCTCTCACCGTCGACGGCCATTGGGGCCACGGCATCCGGATGGGCGGCATCGGGCCGCAAAAATCAGAGCATCGCACGCTCGCCGATCATGTCGAGGCGATACTGGAGGCGGGTTTGGCGGCGCTGCGTCCCGGCCTGCCGCTGGCGGGCGCCGAGCACGCCATGGAGGCCGTGCTGACCGAGCGTGTCGATGTTCGCGAACGCCAGAACATTCGGCGTTTCCGCAACGGGCACGGGCTCGGCTTTTCCTATGAGGAGCCGCTGACGACCGCAGTCTTCCGCCAGCATTTCGATTCCGGCGCGCCACCCGCCGCAGCCTCCGACCTCGCATTGGCGCCCGGCATGCTCTTCGAGCTGCCCCCCAATTTGTTCGTGCCCGATCTCGGCGGTGCGGCGCTCGGCGAGATGGTTCTCGTCACGCCGGGCGGCCCGGAATGCCTGCTCCGTCACCCTCGCGCCTGCCAGTCCTGGAACTAGGGCGCGAGGCATTTCACCACCAACCACCAATGAGGGGATAAACGATGAAAGCTTTCATTCTCGCCGCCGGCCTGCTCGCGGCGACCGCCGCGACCGCCCAGGACCTGCCCAAGGCCAATCTCAAGGTTGTCGGCGGGCTGAGCAACCTCACCGCCTACCAGGATTACGAGCAGCCATTCTGGACCAAGACGATCCCCGAGAAGTCGAAGGGCCAGGTCACCGCCGATATCAAGGGCTTCAACGAGATGGGGCTGAAGGGTCCCGAGCTGCTGCGCTTGATGTCGCAGGGCGTGATCGAGTTCGGTACCGCGACGCTGTCCTATTTCGCTAGCGACAACCCGATCAACGAGGCGATCGACCTCGCCGGCCTCGCCCCCGACGTGAAGTCGGCACGCGCGATCACCGAGGCGTTCGAGCCGGTCTATGCCAAGTTCTACGGCGAGGGCTCGAAGGTCCGACTGCTCGGCATCTCGCCCTATCCGGCGCAGGTGCTGTTCTGCAATGCGGAGATGAAGGGCCTCGCCGACCTCAAGGGCAAGAAGGTCCGCACCTCCAGCCGCACCCAGGCCGAGTTCGTCGAGGCCTTCGGCGGTTCGAGCGTGACCATGGCCTTCGGCGAGGTCGTGCCGGCCCTGCAGAACAAGGTCGTCGACTGCGCCATCACCGGCTCGCTCTCCGGCTATTCGGCCAAGTGGTACGAGGTCGCGACCCATCTGATGGCGCTGCCGATCAACTGGAACCAGCAGATCCACGCGGTCAACGAAGCCGCCTGGAACAAGATCGACCCGAAGGTTCGCGAGTTCCTGGCGACCAACATCAAGGGCCTTGTCGGCCAGATCTGGGATGCCGCCGCGCAGCAGACCCAGCAGGGCTATGACTGCAACACCGGCGCCGCCGCCTGCACCCTGCCGGTCAAGGGCAAGATGCAGCTCGTCGTCCCGACCGATGCCGACAAGGCGCTGCTCAAGACCGTGCTGCAGGAGAAGGTGCTGCCGAAATGGGCCGCCCGCTGCTCGGCCGATTGCGTCGCTGGTTTCAACGCCACGGTCGGCAAGGAACTCGGCCTGACCGCCAAGAAGTAAGCGCCCCCGCAGGAGGCCGGCTCGGGCCGGCCTCCTCCTTAATCTCCTGGGAGCCGAGGATTCGATGACCAATCCGCCCCCGCCTAATGCTCTGGCGGCGCTACTGCGCCATGCCGAGAGCCTGTCCCGTGTCGCCGTCTGGTGCGCCGGGGCGTTGACGATCGCGAGCGTCCTGCTGATCTCGTTCGACGTGCTCGCCCGCAAGTTCCTCGGCTTTACCACCGGTGGCGCGGATGAATTGTCGAGCTATGCCTTCGCCATCAGCACGAGCTGGTCGCTCGCCTTCGCGACGCTGCAGCGGGCCAATGTCCGCGTCGACGTGCTCTACCAGTACTTGCCGGTGCGGCTTGCAGCGGTCCTCGACTGGGTCTCGCTGGTGGCGCTCGGCGTCTTCATGGCGATGCTGACCTATTACGCTTATGACGTGGTCGGCGCCTCGCTCGCCCAGAGCTCGCGAGCGAATACGCCGCTGGCGACGCCGCTCGCGATCCCGCAGGGGCTGTGGTTCGCCGGCCTGCTCTTCATGTGCGTCATCCTTGCCCTGATGTTGCTGCGCGCCTCGATCGCGCTGGTGACCGGAGATATCGCGACCGTGAAGGCGATCGCCGGGGTGCGCTCGACACAGGAAGAGGCCGAAGAGGAAGCCGCCGCCGGCGAGCGCATGGTCAGGGGAGAAGCGGCATGATCGCCACCACCCTCATCCTCCTGCTCGTGCTGATCGGCCTGTCGATCCCGGTTGGTGCCGCGCTCGGCGTCCTCGGCCTGATCCTCGACCCGCTCTATTCGATGCTGCCGCTGACCCGCGGCATCGGCGAGCTGGCCTGGAGCACCAATAACGAGTTTCTGCTCGTTGCCATCCCGCTCTTCATCCTGCTCGGCGAGATCCTGCTGCGCTCCGGCTTCGCCGAACGTATGTACGGCGCGATGAGCCTGTGGCTGTCCTGGCTGCCGGGCGGGCTGATGCACGCCAATATCGGCGCTTCGGCCTTGTTCGCGGCGACCTCGGGCTCAAGCGTCGCCACCGCCGCGACGGTCGGCACGGTCGCGCTGCCGCAGATCAAGCGCTACGGCTATAACGAGCCGCTCTTCCTCGGCAGCCTTGCCGCAGGCGGCACGCTCGGCATCCTGATCCCGCCCTCGATCAACCTCGTGCTCTACGGGGTGCTGACCAACTCCTCGGTGCCGAAGCTCTATCTCGCCGGCATCATCCCGGGCCTGCTGCTGGCCGGCCTGTTCATGCTCACCGTCATCATCGGCTGCATCATGAAGCCGGAATGGGGCGGGCGCCGCATCACCGCGAGCTGGCGCGAACGCTTCGCCAGCCTGGTGCATCTGGCGCCGCCGCTCGGCATCTTCTTCCTCGTGGTCGGGTCGATCTATGCCGGCCTCGCCACGCCAACGGAGGCTGCTGCGCTCGGCGTCACCGGCGCGATGCTCCTCGCGGCCTGGTCGCGCCGCCTGACGCTGTCGATGCTGCGCGAGGCGGTCGAGGGCACGATGAAGGCGACCGCGATGATCATGCTGATCATCGTCGCCGCGGCCTTCCTCAACTTCGTGATGGCAGCGACCGGCATCACCGACGCGATCACGGGCTCGATCAAGGGCCTCGGCCTGTCCCCCGTGCAGATGCTCGTGGCGATCGTGGTCTTCTACCTGATCCTCGGCTGCTTCATGGAGACGCTCTCGATGATGATCACCACGATTCCGATCGTGGCGCCGATCATGATCGGGCTCGGCTACGATCCGATCTGGCTCGGCATCCTGATCATCGTCCTTGTCGAGGCCGCGCTGATCACGCCGCCGGTGGGCCTCAACCTCTTCGTGGTCCAGAGCCTGCGCAAGAGCGGCTCGATGAACGCGGTGATCGTCGGCAGCATGCCCTATGTCGGGGCGATGGCGGTGTTGATGCTGCTGCTCGCGATCTTCCCGGACCTCGCACTCTTCCTGCCCCGCGTCTTCGAATAGGCGCGTTGCATCACCTTTCCCTGGAACATCTGCAGGACGTCATGGAACTCAATTTCACCGTCGAAGGCGGCGCTGCCACGCAGCCGCTGAAGGTTGAACTCGCCCAACTGGTCGTCGCCGGCTGGGCCGGGCGGGATCGCGCCGCGATCGAGCACCATATCGAGGAGCTCGCCGCCATCGGCGTGCCGCGGCCGAGCACCGTGCCGCTCTACTACCGCGTCGCCGAGAGCCTGGCGACGCAGGCAGACCGCATCCAGGTGCTGGGTACCGAGAGCTCCGGCGAGGTCGAGACTTTCGTCTTCAGCGCCGGCGGCGAGATGTATGTCAGCCTCGCCTCCGACCATACCGACCGCAAGCTCGAGACGATCGGCGTCGCGATCTCCAAGCAGCTCTGCGCCAAGCCGCTGGCGCGCAAGGCCTGGCGTTTCGCCGAGGTCGCCGGGCATTGGGACGAGATGATCATCCGCTCCTATGTCGAGGAGAAAGGGGCGCGGGTGCTCTATCAGGAAGGGCCGCTGGCCAGCCTGCGCCCACCGCTCGAGCTGATCGCCGGCTTCACCGGCGGTGCGGCGCTCCTTCCGGATGGAACCGGCATGATCTGCGGCACGGTGGGGGCGATCGGTGGCATTCGGCCGGCGCCCTCCTTCGCCATGGAGCTGTTCGACCCCGTGCTCGGCCGCAGCATCGAGCATAGCTACCGGATCGTCTCGCTGCCGGAAGTCGCGTGAGATGAGCCAGACCTTGATCGAACTGCAGGACGCGCTCGAAAGCGGGCGCACCTCCTCCGTCGCCCTGACGGAAGAGGCCCTGGGGCGTGCGCAGGCGAGTGACGGCGAAGGCGCTCGCGTCTTCACCAGGCTCCATGCCGAGCGCGCGCTCAAGGCGGCGCGCGCCTCCGACGCGCTGCGTCAGGCCGGCTTCGCGCGCTCAGCACTTGAGGGCCTGCCGATCTCGATCAAGGATCTGTTCGACGTCGCCGGCGACGTCACCATGGCAGGCAGCGTCGCCCTCGACGATGCGCAGCCGGCCAAGGCCAATGCGCCGGTGGTCGAGCGCCTCGTCGCCGCCGGCGCGATCATCGTCGGCCGCACCAACATGACCGAGTTCGCCTTCTCGGGGCTCGGTCTCAACCCGCATTACGGCACGCCGCTGAACCCGTTCGACCGGGCGGCCAAGCGCATTCCGGGCGGTTCGTCCTCGGGCGCGGCCGTCTCGGTCAGCGACGGCATGGCCGCGGCGGCGATTGGTACGGATACCGGCGGCTCGGTCCGGATTCCCGCCGCGTTGTGCGGCCTCACCGGCTTCAAGCCGACCGCGCGGCGCGTTCACCGCCACGGCGCCGTGCCGCTCTCGACCAGCCTCGATTCGATCGGGCCGATCGCGCGCAGCGTCGCCTGCTGCGCCATGCTCGACGCCATCCTCTCGGGAACCGGCGAGAACCTGCTCGGCGAAGCGAGCCTGGCCGGCCTGCGGCTTGCCGTGCCCAAGACCGCCGCGCTCGACGGCATGGACGCGGCCGTCGCAGCCAGCTTCGAAGCCGCTCTCGGCACTCTGTCGCGTGCCGGGGCGCAGATCAGCGAGATCGCGGTTCCCGAATTCGCGCAGCTCGGCGCCATCAACGCCAAGGGCGGCCTTGCAGCGGCAGAAGCCTGGCACTGGCATCGCGAGCTGATCCAGCGCGCCAGCGATCGCTACGATCCGCGGGTGCGGGTGCGAATCCTGCGCGGCCGCGAGATTTCGGCCGCCGACTATATCGACGTGCTGGCGGCGCGCACCGCCTGGATCGATGCGGTCGAGGCGAGGGTCGCCTCCTTCGACGCCCTGGTCATGCCGACCGTGCCGATCGTCGCCCCCCGGATCGACGAGCTCGCGGATGACGCTGCCTTCGGCGCCACCAACCTGCTGATCCTGCGCAATCCGACCTTCATCAACTTCCTCGATGGCTGCGCCGTGAGCCTGCCCTGCCACCGTCCCGGGGAGCCTCCGGTCGGGCTGATGCTCGCCGGGGCTGCTGGCCGAGATCGCGCGATCCTGTCGATCGGGCAGGCCGTGGAAGCGGCGCTGCGCGCCGCAAACGGGAACTGAGGCCATGGACAAAAACCTGCCTCTGCTCGATCCCTACGAGGCGCGCCTGGCCGCTCGCTCGGGAACCTTCGATGCGCCGACCGCGAATGTCGCGCCCGGCTTCGTCCAGGCCAATCTGGCGATCCTGCCGCGCGAGCTCGCCTTCGAGTTCCTGCTCTTTTGCCAGCGCAACCCGAAGCCCTGCCCACTGATCGGGGTGTCCGAGATCGGCGATCCCATGCTGCCGGCGCTCGGGCGCAACCTAGACATCCGCAGCGACCTGCCGCGCTACCGCGTCTGGCAGGACGGCGAGCTTGTGGCCGAGCCGACCGACATCCGCGACTACTGGCGCGACGATCTCGTCAGCTTCCTGATCGGCTGCTCCTTCTCCTTCGAGGAGGCGATGCTCGCCGCCGAACTGCCGGTGCGCCATATCGAGCAGGGCAGCAACGTGCCGATGTACCGGACCTCGATCGCGACGACGCCGGCGGGCCGCTTCTCCGGACCGCTCGTCGTCTCGATGCGCCCGCTGACGCCGGCCGATGCGATCCGCGCGGTCCAGGTCACCGGCCGGTTCCCGTCGGTGCATGGGGCGCCGGTCCATCTCGGCGACCCTGAGGCCATCGGTATCCGGGACATCATGAGGCCCGACTATGGCGATCCCGTCGAGATCAGGCCGGGCGAAATCCCGGTATTCTGGGCGTGCGGCGTCACTCCGCAGGCGGTGATCGCCAAGAGCCGCCCCGGCTTCTGCATCACCCACGCCCCCGGCTACATGCTGGTCACCGATATTCGCAACGGCACGCTCGCCACGGGCTGAACGACCGTCCGCTCAATCGGCAGCGCGCCAGAAGCAGACACGACATAGTTGCCGAGAAGCAGACATTGCGCGGCGGTCCTAGGTCCGTCGACAAGCAAGCAAGAACGGAAGTCCCAGAGCCTTCCCCTCATTCGTCTTGTTGATGTGGCCTGCGTTGCGTGGGCTCCGAGGGAGGCCGAACGGATGGGGTGTTCAAGCAAGGTTGATGGAGATGAGCGGAATCGAGCTCCGCATCCCTTGCGACGTGCGCTGGCCGCCCAAGCGGCCTTGTCACCGGATGTCTCCGCCGAGTTTGCAGGGCTGGAGCCCGGCTGGATAACGGCCGAGAACTTCTTCAGGGACAGCGGCGCCATCGAGAAATTCCTCGACTACGAGGGTTCGTTCAATCCGGGCACGGATCGCAAGGCTTGCGCCGCTTTCCTGATAACGGACTATGCCTTCATCTTTTCTCTCGCATCCGTCCCGGTCTTCGCGAGCTCCGGCATCTTGCCGGATTGCTCGCCAGAACGCATGGCGTTGCAATTCTATCAGCGACGGCAGGAGCACGATGGGCATGCCCATGAGGTTCGGCGCGCCCACGTCCGCTACCTGTCGCCCGCCTTTTCCACTCGGAAGGGCGACGCTGCATGTCATCCGGATGCGCGCGGCCTTTTCGATCAGACTGCGCATTGCGAGCTGTTTCGCCGGGCAATCGAGGACCATTTCCGCCCATTGATCGAGGTCCTGTGGGTACGGACGAAGCTTGCCCGCACGGCGCTCTGGCGGCTCGTGGCGGATGCCGTCGCCGCCCGGTTTCTCGAAGTCGGCCGGCAGCTTGGCTACCTGGAGGAGGCGAAGGCGTCAGCCATGGCGATCCTCAAGCAACCGGGCTCGCCCCTGAACAACCGGCAACTTCACTATTTCGAGCTCAGCGTCCTTGATCGCGATCAGCGGGCAATCTCCTATGACTTTCGCTCCCGAGGTGGCTGCTGCCGCTACTACACTGTCGATGGCGGCAAGCTCTGCTCCACTTGCGTGTTGAAGCACCCAAAGGAGCGCGACGCTGAGCTGCGGCAGGCAATAGGGCGTCATCTCGGCCTGCCCGCCGGCGACGCGAGCTGACCGTCTCTGACGTGTTTCGCTGCCCGCTTTCGCGTTTCGAAATTTTTCATCAGGCGGAGTCCCAAACCCGCATCGCCAGTCGTCGTCCCATTGAGCGGGTGTCTGACACCCGCACGATGGACGGGCAGCGGCGCCTTGAACGCCGTATGGACGGGGGGTTGCCTATGGTGACGATGAACGATGCGAGTTTCAGGAGAGCCGGAAGACATCGGCGCCTGGCTCTTCTGGCCGGTACGGTACTTGCCCTTGCGGCGATCCCCCATGCCTTCGCCCAGGAGGTCTCCTCACAGGGCGAACAGCAAAGCATCACCATCCTGGCCGGCCCGCTGACGCCCGCGCTCAATCGCCTCGCCGGACAGGCAGGCCTGCAGATTCTCTTCGACGCCGAGCTCACGCGCGGCAAGGCCACACGCGGCGTCAGCGGCGCTCGTAATCCGGCCCAGGCGCTGGATGCATTGCTCGTCGGCACCGGCGTGAGCGCACGGTTCGCCGGTACACGCCAAGTGGTGCTGAGCGCCGCGCCGACGGCTGCGGCGGCCCCCGGCCAGCTTCCGAGCGGGACGATCTCGCTGGACGAGATCACGATTTACGGGGCGCGCGATGCCACGACGCTGGGCAGCACACCGGCGAGCGTCGGCATCGTGACCGCGAAGGACATCGAGCTCGGCCAGATCCGCACGATCCAGGATTCATATCGGCGCCTGGGCAATGTCGACGACAGTGCCTTCCTGAACTCGGGCTTCGTCATTCGAGGCATGGGTTCGGAAGGGTTCGTGCCGTCCGGTGCGCCGGTCGGCTCGGTCTATGTCGACGGCATCCTCCAGCCCCGCTACAGCGCCCGCTTCGGTACGCGCAATCTCTGGGATGCCGAGCAGGTCGAAGTCTATCGCGGGCCGCAATCCACTTTGAGCGGCCGTGCCGCCATGGCCGGCGCGATCTACGTCAAGACCAAGGACCCGACCTTCGAGAGGAAGGTCGAGATCGCCGGCACCGTCGGCAGCAACCGGCGCATCGGCACCGCCTTCATGGTCAATACGCCGGTCCTCGACGACCAGATCGCGCTGCGGATCGCCGGTTCCTTCGAGCGCGCCAGGACGGACATCAAGTTCCCGACCTACAGGAATTTCAGGAACTACGACGATCTCGTCAACGAGATCAGCTACAACCTGCGAGCCAAGCTGCTGATTACGCCGCGGGAACTGCCCGACACGAAGGCGCTGCTGAGCTATTCCTACTCCAACGAGCGCCCACAGGAGCGGCTCATCGGGACCGGGCCGGGCTTCGGCCTGCGCGCCAACCGCGGCGACTGGCGCGATTTTCCGACCTACAACGAGTACAGGGCAATCAAGACCCATAATCTGGGGCTGGAGCTCACTCACAACTTCTCGGACAGGCTCAAGCTGACGTCACAGACCGGGCTGCACTACGGGGTCACGCGCCGGCTCTCAGTCGATACCGGCACGCCCGGCTTGCGCGACGGATTGACCGGCAAGGTCCAGGACACGCTGTTCACGCAGGAGCTGCGGCTGAACTACGAGGGTGACCGCTGGAAGTGGGTCGCCGGGGTTTTCGGAAGCTCCCAGAACTTCGATTCGACCCTGGATGCGGCTGTCGTGCCCTATCTCCAGCTGGGCGAGTGGTTCAACCGCAAGACCTCCAACCTCGCCGCGTTCGGCGAGGCCAGCTACGAGTTCTTCCCTACCTTGAAGCTGACACTCGGGGGGCGCGTCGACTATCTGCGCGAGAAGACGGTGCAGCATAATTCCGACACCTCTCCCTATGGTGGCATTCCGTTCAACTACTCCAACAGGGCCAATTTCAACGAGGTGAACTTCGTCCCGAAGATCGCCCTGTCGAAGGACATCACTGAAAAGCAGACGGTCGGGATCATGTATTCCGAAGGCTTCCGGACGGGCGGCTTCTACGTCAACTACAAGACCGGCCAGCCGGCCTATTACGACCCGGAGCGGGCTCGGAACTACGAGATGTTCTACAAGGGGCGCTTCCTCGAGGATCGCCTGACGCTCAATGCCAACCTGTTCTTCACCAAATATCGCGACCAGCAGATCGAGATCAGGCCGGATCCGAACAACCAATCCTACCGGGAGACCACCAACGCGGCCAATTCCCGCGTCTGGGGCTTCGAGATCGAGCCGAGCTGGCGCGTCGACGACCGGTTTTCGGTGTTCGCATCGATCGGCTACCTGAACACGAAGTTCGAGAAGTTCGATCACGCCGCCTACGGCGATCTCTCCGGCAAGCCTTTCCCAGAAGCGCCGAAATGGACTGTCGGCTTCGGCGGGCGCTACGAGTTCGAGAACGGCTTCTATGTCGGCGCCGACGCCAAGTACACGGCGAGCTATACGGCGAAGTTCGGCCTGCCGCCGCTCGATACGATCGCGTCGCGCATCATCGTGAACGCGCAGGCCGGCTATCGCCGGGCGAACTGGGAGATCAATGCCTTCGCGGAGAACCTGTTCGACGAGCGCTACTACACCTTCATCGACCGCGACGCCGTGCCGGCCTATGCCCAGCTCGGGCAGGGGCGAACCGTCGGCGTGACCATGAAGGCGAAGTTCTGAGCCTTCGGCACCGGGGCCTCATGCCCCGGTGCCTCTCCATCCGGAATGCCCTGTCTGCCCATGCTGCGATCTTTCGCTCTTCTGCTGTTCCTTATGCTGGCGTTCCCGCCGGCCGTGTCCGCATGCGACGGCCGCCTCGTCTCCGACGCCATTCTCGGCCCCCCGGTCTGCATCCCCAGGCAGCCGCAGCGCATCGTCGCTCTCGATCCGCTGCTGACGCTTGGCATCCTCCAGGAACTCGAAGTTCCGATCGTCGCGACACCCTATGCCGGCATCCAGGGCCTGGAGGTACGCAAGGCCGCGCAAGCAGCTTCCGTCGCCGATCTCGGGCATCCCCTGCAGCCGAGCCTCGAGCGCCTCCTCCTGGCCAAGCCCGACCTGATCATCGGCAGCGCCGACATGCATGGCGCGATCCACGAGACGGTATCGCGGATCGCCCCGACCTTGCTGCTCCAGCACATGGACTGGAAGCGGCATGTCATGCTCCTGGCCGAGATCACGGGCCGCTCCGACGCGGGGCTGACGGCACTTCGCGGCTATGAGCAGCGCGTCGCCGGCATCCGGGCGCGCGTCCCCAATCTCGCCGTGTCGGTGGCTCGGGTCAGGCCGGGAGGCTTCAACATCTATCTGGACGGCCCCGCCGCCTATGCGCCCTATGCTGTGCTGCGCGAGGCTGGCGTCAGGCGCACCGCCTATGAGACGACCACCGGCAACACCGTCGCGAAGCGGGCCGACTGGGAGGAGGTCGCCGCGCTCGATGGCGCGATCCTGCTCTATACCGTGGTCAGTGGCCTCGATCCCGGCCCGGACGAGGCCCTCGCCGCTAGCACGGTCGCCAATCCGCTCTGGCAGATGCTGCCGGCGGTGCGGACGGGTCGGGCTCATCGTGTCGACCGGGGGACCTGGATGGGCTTCCACGGCGTCGCCTCGGCGCACCGAGTCCTCGACGATATCGAGCGCCTGATCCTGACGACGCCGTGAGCGGCAGCCGGGCCATGATCGGTTCAGCTGGTGACCGCCCTATGCCAACGGGCGACGGCACAAGAGCTGCAGCGCTCGTCGTGCTGTCCTGCCTGCTGGCCGCCGCCGCTGCCTGGTCCGTCACGCTCGGTACCGCAACCCTGCCCCTTTCCCAGGTGCTCGACGCGATCTTCGCCTTCGACGGCTCGCGCGAGCATCTGGTCATCACGACCATCCGCCTGCCGCGCGTGCTGGCCGGGCTGCTGGCGGGTTCCGCACTCGCCGTCTCGGGCGCGATCATGCAGGCGGTCACCGGCAATCCGCTGGCGTCGCCCGGCCTGCTGGGGATCAATGCCGGCGCAGCCTTTGCCGTCGTCATGGCTATCGTCGTGATCGGCGCGGGCTCCAGCGATATCCATGTCTGGCATGCCTTCGCAGGGGCAGCGATCGCCGCAGCCATCGTGCATGCGCTCGGCTCGGCGGGGCGCTCCGGCGGGTCGCCGCTGCGGCTCGTCCTTGCCGGTACGGTGGTCTCGGCCTTCCTCGCCTCGCTCACCACGGCGGCGCTGATCTTGGACCAGGGCACGCTCGATACCGTCCGGCTCTGGACCGCAGGTTCTCTCTCCGGCCGGACGATGGCGCAGGTCGCGGGCGTGACCCCCTACATCCTGATCGGGTTGGCCGCTGCCCTCATCGTGCGCCGGCAGATCGCGACGCTGAGCCTGGGGGCCGATCTCGCCCGATCCGTCGGCCAGAGCCCGCTGCTCTGGCGGAGCTTGGCGGTCGTACTCGTGATCCTGCTCGCGGGAGGCGCGGTCGCGCTCGCCGGCCCGATCGGCTTCGTCGGCCTCGTGGTGCCGCATATCGTCCGGATGATGAGCGGCGTGGACTATCGCTGGATCATCCCGTTCAGCGCGCTCGGCGGCGCGCTGCTGCTGGTCACGGCCGACACGCTGGGCCGGACCCTCCTGGGCAGCCAGAGCTTTCCTGCCGGCGTGACCATGGCCATGATCGGCGGGCCGTTCTTCCTCTGGCTGGCGCGCTACCGCGTCAGAGGCGCAGCATGACCCGGATCATGCTGCCACTGCTCGCGATCGTCGCCGGGCTCCTCGCCACCAGCCTCGGCCTCGGCGACGTCCCGATCTCACCAAGCGATCTCATCTCGGTGCTGATGCGGCCTTCCGATTTCTCGCCCGCCACTGCGATGGTGCTGTTCGAGCTGCGCCTGCCGCGCGCTCTGCTGGCTTTCCTCGTCGGCTCGGCCCTGGCCGTCGCCGGAACCATCGCGCAGGCGGTGATGCGCAACCCGCTGGCCGAGCCCGGTATCCTCGGCATCAATGCCGGTGCGGCACTGGCGGCGACCCTGGTGATCGTGATGCTGCCCGCCGCCCCAAACGCGCTCCTGCCCTGGGCCGGCTTTGCGGGGGCAAGCGCGATGACGGCGGCGATCTACCTGCTCGCCCGGCGCGGCGGCACGTCGTCGCTACGCATCATTCTGATCGGTATCGGCCTGAGCTCGCTCGGTGGCGCTGCGACGACGCTGCTCACCACTTTCGGCGAGATCCGCGACGTGCAGCGCGCCCTGATCTGGCTCGCCGGCAGTGTCTACGACGCCGACTGGCCCAAGCTAGGGACCCTCCTCGTCTGGCTCGCCGGACCGGTCGCGCTGACCTGGCTCTGCGCCGGCGAGCTCGACCTCATCCGCTTCGGCGACCATGCCGCGCGCGCTCTCGGCCAGCGCGTCGAGCTCACGCGCGCAGCGATGGTCCTCTTGTGCACGCTGATCTCGGGGGCTGCCGTCGCGGCGGCAGGGCTCATCGGCTTTGTCGGTCTGATCGCCCCGCATCTGGCCAGAAGCCTGGTCGGCCCTCTGCATGCCAGGCTGATCCCAGTTGCAGCCCTGATCGGCAGCGCGCTGGTCATGGCCGCCGACCTGCTCGGTCGCGTGGCGATCGCTCCTGTCCAGCTGCCGGCCGGGCTGGTGACGGCGCTGATCGGCGCCCCTTTTCTCGGTTACCTGCTGTGGGGGCGACGCAATGTCCCGGCCTGAATCCGACCAAAATCAGCCGCTCAGGGCTGAGCGTTTGTCTATCGCCTATGGCCGGACGACCGTCGTCGAGACGCTCGACCTGACCATTCCGGCGCGGTCTTTCACCGCCTTGCTTGGTCCGAACGGCAGTGGCAAGTCGACCATCCTGCGCACGCTCGCCGGCCTCCTGGCGCCGAGGCAGGGGGCTGTCCTGCTCGATGGCCGATCCATCGCGCATCTGCCCGTCAAGGAGATGGCGCGACGCGTTGGGGTTCTGGCGCAAGGGCCCGGCGCGCCCGAGGGGCTGAACGTGATCGATCTCGTCCGTCAGGGCCGCTATCCGCACCGGTCGCTCTTCGCGCGCTGGTCGGCCCGTGACGATGCGGCCTGCGATGAGGCCTTGAGCCTCACAGGTATGGAGACGCTCCGCGATTGCCCGCTCGAGCACCTCTCCGGCGGCCAGCGGCAGCGGGCCTGGATCGCGATGACGCTGGCGCAGGAGACGGACATCATCCTCCTCGACGAGCCCACGACCTTCCTCGATCTCGCCCATCAGATCGAGGTCATGGAACTGATCGCGGCGCTGGTGGAGGATCGCGGCAAGACCGTGGTGGCCGTGCTGCACGACCTCAACCAGACCGCCCGCTACGCGGATCACATGGTGCTGTTGAAGTCGGGGAAGATCGTCGCCGCTGGCTGCCCCGACGAGATCATGACCGCGGGAACGATCGCGGATGTCTTCGGGGTGGCATGCGAAGTCGTCGCCGATTCCGTGACCGGTTCGCCGATGTGCATTCCACACGGCAGAGGCCGGCGAATGTTGCGACCGGGTCACAGGGCATCGCAATTGTGAGTCTATCAAAGACGACCGTGTTCAATAGCGGCGCTGCAGATTTGCTTTGTGAAATCAGGGAGAAGCGGGCGAGCAGCCATGCCGGCCGCAGATTCAAGACCGAGTTACTTAGATATGTTCTAATATATTGATATTGCAGGGATTTTTTAGCCGTCGTACCCATTCTCACCCGCTGCCGTCGTGGCGGGAATGATGAAGACAGCTGCGGGAAGCTGAGCAAGGAGCGCGTTTCGGTCGTGATGACCGCTCGCCTCCGTGCCTGCCGGCCTGGGCGATCCGGGACGACATTGAAGCGATGTCCACCTTGTCAGGCTCGATGGCCGATCTGAGCGAGACCGATGGCAACGATCTGCTGAATCGCGCCATCGAGGCTCACTATGAAGAGATCGTCGCGGCGATCGGCCGGCGCGGTCATTCGCGCGGTGCTGCTCGCGACATCGTCCATGACCTCTATCTGAAGCTCGCTGCCCGCCCCGAGGCGCTGTCCGGAAAGCGCTCGCTGCACGGATTTCTCTGCCGGGCGGCGATCAATCTCGGCATCGACCGCTTCCGGCGCGAGCGCTTCGAAGCGCGTCTGTTCTCCGGAACCGAGTTCGAGGCGCACAATGTCGCGTCAGAGACGGCAGCACCGGATCGCGGGCTGGTCGTCGAGGCTAGAATCGCAATGCTGCGCGACGCGATCCGCGAACTGCCGGCGCGCCGACGAGCTGTCTTCATCCTGCATCGATTTTACGGACATACGCCGGATGAGATCGCCTTCAAGCTGAAGATCACGCGCAACATGGTCGACCGACACCTGCGCCGCGCCTTGGCTCACTGCCTCGATCGTCTCCTGCAGATGGATTAGAAGTCCCGAACCGATAGGCTCGTTCGTCTATCGGGTGAGACTTGAAGATCCTGGAGACCGCATGCCGGATAGGCGAGCGACCCGCGCGCAACGCAAGCGCCATGAAGAGGCCGCCGACTGGCTGCTGCGCAACCGCGAAGCGGGGCAGCCCGCAGCCGAGCAGGCTGCTTTCCGGCACTGGCTCGCGGATGTCGAGAATGCTCGTGCCTACCGGGCTGCCGAACTCCTGATGGGAGAAGCGCGGAACGCCATCGCATCGGACCCGGCGCTTCGAGCGCTGGAGGTGAGTCGTCCCAGCCGGGCGAGGCCTGTCGCTGGCCTTGTCCTCGCCGCTGTCCTTGCCAGCGGGGCCTTCCTGGCGCTCGACGGGCCGATGCGGCTGCGGGCCGACGCAATGTCGGGAAGCGGCGAGATGCCGGTCATCACGCTCGCAGACGGCTCCACGCTTCAGCTCAATGCCTCGTCCGCAGTCGCTTTCGACTACACAGTCGAACGGCGAACGGTGCGGTTGCTGCGCGGTCAGGCCTATTTCGAGGTGGCGCGCGATCCGGCGCGGCCCTTCACCGTCGAGGCGGACGCTGCGCGCGTGACGGCGTTGGGCACGGCCTTCGACGTCCGCTTGGGCGAGGAGCGGACGGATGTCACCGTGACACACAGCGCTGTATTGGCGGCGTTTGCAGACACACGTCAGGCGCCGCTGCGGGTTTCGCAGGGCGAACAGGCCGAACTCGATCACACGACCGGGCAAGGGGTGCTCCGATCCAGCGATGCGGTGACCGCTCTTGCTTGGCGGCGCGGACAGCTCGTCGTCGACAACGCCCCGCTCGCGTTCGTGGTCGAGGAGATGAACCGCCATTTCGCCGGTCGCATCGTCATCGCGAGCCGTGAGCTCTCGCGGCGAAGGGTCAGCGGGACACTCTTGGTCGCGGACACTCAGGCAAGCCTCGGCTACCTCGAACAGGCACTGCGTTTGACGGTCAACAAGCTCGGACCGCTAGTTATCGTCAGATAAATTGTGCCGGATATTGTGATCACGCGCCCACCGTTCGAGCTTACTCTGCGCCAGCTGCTGACGTTGCTGCATTGATCGGAAGCGGACGCTCGGCCTGTGTTCGCGTGCCTTCCAATGCGCTCTAGATGGAACGTTTCACGGTCAAACCCCCAGCCTGATCCTGTCTACCTGCTAGGGCGCACTCCAGAGACCGTTCGGATCGAGGCGCTAACGGACACGTCAGCGACTTGATCGGTGTCGTGGAAAGATTCCAAATCACATCATCGCTTTAGGGCGATGTGCTCTTCAAGATCATGCAGGTCGGTCATCAAAGCCCCTGTGAGCGTGGGCTGCGGCGGGCTCACCATCAAGAAGTGCGCTGAAGGCCTGCGCTGCGCGCCCGAAATAGCGTTCCTTATGCCGGAGCTTGACGAAGTGCCGGTGGGGAATATCCGCCGCGACCTCGGTGAGCAGGCCTGAGTTTAAGTCGCTGGCGACAACGAGCTTCGACATCAGGCCGGCGGCGGAGCCCGCTGCGACCGCGGTGCGCACGGCTTCGTTGGCCGGCAGTTCCAGCATGACCTCAAGGTCGGCGATAGAATGGCCGGCGCGGGCGAGGACCGCTTCAAGGGCCTGCCGAGTACCCGAACCGGGCTCGCGCAGGACCCAGGGGCTCTCGCCGAATGCTGACGGGTCCACGCATGTGCGCCCAGCCCAGGGGTGAGCGGGCGCGACGACAATCGCCAGTTCGTCCAGCGCGACGACCTCCTGCACCAGAAGTGGATCATCGATCTCGCCTTCGACGAAACCGATGTCGGCGCGTCCGTTGTGAATGGAAGCTGCGACCGTCTCGGTGTTGCCGATCATCAGCGGTGTCTCGATACCCGGATGTTGGCTGCGAAACAGGGCAAGCTTCTGCGGCAGCCAGTAGTTGCCGACCGTTTGACTCGCAGCGAAGGACAGTCGCCCGCGCTTTAGCCCGGCAATATCCGACAGGACCTGCTCGCCAGCGGCCGCACGGGCAAGGATCGCACGCGCCTCGGTCAGAAACTGGCGCCCAGCATCGGTCAGGACAATTCGGCGCCTGACGCGGTCGAACAGTTTCACGGCATGGCGATGTTCAAGCGCCGCAATCGCCGCACTCGTCGCCGACTGGGTGAGGCTCAGCTCCGTGGCGGCGCGTGTGACGTGCTCACGCTCAGCGACCGCGACAAAAATGCGAAGCTGTTCGAGGGTCATGAGCGTCGACGGTTCCGCGGAGTTTCGGCAGCCTGCAATGAAAATGATCGCGTTTATCGATCGAAACAAGAGAAACAACATGTTGGATTGCTTGAAGCCGATGGCTCACAACGCGGCCGATAGAATTCCGGGTGCTGTAATGACGCTTCAAAACCCACATCGTGCGAGTCTGACCGATAGAGCAGTCTCAGGCGTGAAGCGCTTCGGGCCAGGTGTGCTGCTGTGTTTGGCCGTTTCGGTTGCCGCGCTCGCGGCCGAGCGCCTCGAAACCGCATTCTTCCAGCGGGCCTGGCTCGAAACGCTCGTCCTGGCGATCCTTATCGGAACCCTAGTCCGGTCCCTCTGGAAGCCCGATAACCGCTGGCGCCCGGGCATCTCGTTTTCGGCGAAGGCGCTGCTGGAGGTTGCGGTCGTGTTGCTCGGTGCCTCCCTGAGCGCCGCGACGATCGCCGTCACCGGCGCTCCACTCCTGCTTGGTATCGCCGCCGTGGTTTTCGTCGCGATCGGCCTGAGCTACGGCATCGGCCGCCTGCTGGGACTGTCGCAAAGGATGGCGATCCTCGTCGCTTGCGGCAATTCCATCTGCGGAAATTCGGCGATCGCGGCAACGGCGCCAGTCATCGGCGCTAATGGCGAGGATATCGCCGCCTCGATCGCCTTCACTGCCGTGCTCGGGGTCGTGGTCGTGCTTGGCCTGCCACTCCTGATTCCGATGCTGGGCCTCAGTACCCAGCAATTCGGAATCCTGTCCGGCCTGACGGTCTATGCCGTCCCCCAGGTCCTTGCGGCCACGGCTCCGGCCGGACCGACCGCGATCCAGATCGGAACCTTGGTCAAACTGGTGCGCGTGCTCATGCTGGGACCTGTCGTCCTGCTACTCGCGCTGCTGTCGGGACGGCTGCGCCCCGAGGCGAATGAACCGGCACCGCACGAGTCGGCGGAAGCTCGGCCCAAATTGCGCCCATTCGCCGTCCAACACCTCGTACCCTGGTTCATCGTTGGCTTCATGGTGATGGCGGCGCTTCGCTCGGCCGGGTTGATTCCAACGGCTCTGCTGACGCCGATCGCAACTGTCGCGCATGCGCTGACGATCGTCTCGATGGCGGCGCTCGGGCTCAGCGTCGACATCCGCTCCGTTGCCAAGGCCGGCCCCCGCATTACAGCCACGGTCGTCCTCTCGATCCTCGTGCTGATGACGATCTCGCTCGGCCTCATCCGCCTGCTTGCGGTGCCCTGAACCACCCAGACAAGAAGACGCAGGCTGAATGGTCGCTTCTCGGCTGCTCAGCTATGAGTCTCAGGACTTGCACTTCCGGGAGGCCACGGACGCACACCCTTCAGATCATTGGCCAAACTGGAAGGCCTGCGTTACGGGGGGAATGCCTTCTTTCGTCATTGTCCTCGCATGCCGTCGGGACAATTCTTGGCACAATAGGCGCTGACAGGCCTCGAAATGGATACCTCGACCCTCCTAATTGTCCATCGGGTGATGAGCGAACGCAGCATCCGGGGCACTGCACGGGTTATGAGGAAGCCGGTTTCAAGCATCGCCGCCGCGATCGATCGCCTTGAGGGCGAGATCTCCGTGCCGCTCGTTCAGAAGGCGGGGACGAGCGTTGTTCTGACTCTCGAGGCGGAGAGGCTTTCTCCTGCCATCAAGCAACTCGCCGAGCATGTCCAGGACATCATGGCCATCGGCCACCGTAGCAGGCGGGACGTCTCGCTGAGTCTGAACGCTTTGGCCCGCTTTGCACATGTCGCCGAAACCGGCAGCATCCGCGGGGCGGCGAAGTCGCTCGGGTTGGGCCAGCCCCAGCTTGCCCGCCAGATCGCACATGTCGAAGCGACACTCGGCTGTCGCCTGCTCAACCGTCGCGTGGACGGCTCGACCATGACGGAGGCGGGAAAGCGGCTGGTAAGCTCGACACGTGCCATCGAGGCGATCTGGAATGAACTTGCCCATGCGGCCGCCGGGCGTTCCCGCCGAAGTGCCGCGACGATCCGGCTCGGCTCGATCAGTCCGATGGGACATGACAGCTTCGTCGCTACGCTGCTCGCTTCGCTGGTCGCGACCTGGATGAATGACAAGCCCCGCCAACCCTTGTTGGTGGCCAACACGACCACCGAAGGACTGATCGCTGGCCTGAAGAGCGGCACCTACGATGCGGTGCTCCTGAACAGCGTCACCGTTCCAACGGATTTCGACAGTTATCTGATATCACGATCGCCGCTGTCGCTTGTGGGTCAGTCGCAAGTCATCAAAGCGGGAGAGGGCCGGGATGACCTGGCCAGGATCGTGCTTGGCTCTCCTGTCGCCGTCCCAAGCCCGAGGAGCGGGCTACGCCAGATCATCAATCGCCTGCTGGCGGATACGCTTACCGAGGCTGAACTGGACAGGCTGAAGGTGATCGAGCTGGATTCGATGCCCATCGTCATCAATCTGGTCCTGCATCACGGCGCCGTTTCGGTGCTGCCGTCGGAATCGGTCGCCCGGATGAGCGGTGACCTGCGGCAAATCCCGCTACCTGCAGAACTGGCCCTGCCATATTGGCTTGTCTGCCGGAAGAATGAGAGCGGACGCCAGACCGCCGACGCCCTGCTGACCGTGCTCGCGCGTTTGGGCTATGGCGATAATGCAAAATAGCGCCTGAGAGTACGGAGGCGCGATGGGCTCTGTCCTTCGATGGCTCCGCGTCCCGCCCGATCGTTAGCGACGCGAGCAGCTTCGCAGCACCGCCCGGCGAGCCCGGCGGGCCTGAGGTCAGATCGTGGTGCGACAGAGCCTGACCAGCGACGCTTTCGGCCTCAGCATAAGGGCTCCGCCCCGCTGAACCAGAGGAGCTCTTCGCCCAGCGGCGAATAGCGAAAATCGCTAGACTGCTGCGCACTCGATTTACGAGGCCTGACGTCAATCCGGGTTAGATGGCGACGCTTGTTGCCGTCGTTTAAGTATCGGATACCACTTGAGAATTCATGAATTCGCAGTTCGGGATGCTGGGCATCTTATGCCAATCAGAAGAATTTGGGATATCCCAAAATATATACACCTCGACATGGGGTCATAGGGGCCTTCTCAGCGGTCAGAAGCTGTGCTTGGCTGCTCCTACAAGAAGACCTTCAGGGGAACCAATGCATGTCATGACTGCCCTTTAGGCAGGCCGCTCGGCTGCGCGACGGGATGCCGGCAGGGCAGGTCTCTCAGCCGGAGAGTAGACCTGCCTCGATACCCAATATCAGCGCGGCATCCGCGCCCATTGTCGGCAGCGGTGCCGAGCAGCGCGAAGCGCATGCCGTTCTGCCTGCCGTGTGACCCGCCCGGCAAAAGAAGGGATTGCCCCTTCATTCGCATTGAAATCTGGGAAGACGAAACATGCAGGAAATCTGGATCGATTACATCAACGCCTTGGACACCAAGGCGCTTGAGCTGACCAACGATGAAATCCTCGACGCGGTGTCGGAGGCGCTGGCAGCGCAAGGGCGAGGCGAAACAGTAATCGAACCCAGGGTTCACCTGGTTCCCGAGAGCTCCGACAAGGGCCATTTCAACGTCCTGCGCGGCTATGTGAAGCCGCTCGACTGCGCCGGCGTGAAGGTGGTCGGTGACTTCGTCGACAACTACAAGGTCGGCCTGCCCTCCGAAATGGCGTTGCTGAACCTGTTCAACCCGCGGACCGGCATGCCGCAGGCCATCATCGACGCGACGGCTATCACGGACATGCGCACCGGCGCGATCACCGCGCTCGGCGCCAAGCATCTGGCGCGCAAGGACAGCAAGATCCTGGGCCATGTCGGCGCGCGCGGCACGTCCTACTGGAACGTCCGCCTGCTCGACCATCTGTTCGATTTCGACGAGATCCGTGTCCATTCGCGCCGTCCCGAGAGCCGGGAGGCCTTTGCCGCACGACTGGAAAAGGACCTCGGCAAGAAGATCGTCGTGACGGACAACTGGGAAGATTGCCTGAAGGGCGCCGACATCATGGTGGAGGCGAGCCGCCTGCCCGAGCCGATGCCGCTGTTCAAGACGAGCTGGGTGAAGAAGGGCGCCTTCGTGGTTCCTTACGGGACGATGAGCGCGCTGGAGTTCGATCTCACCGACATCATGGACAAGGTCGTGGTCGACGACTGGGGCCAATGCAAGCCAGGTCGCCCCTTCGGCGCGCTTCGCCGGCATGTCGACGAGGGCAAGGTAACGCTGGAGACGCTCCACGGCGAGCTTGGCCAGATCGTTGCAGGGCTGAAACCCGGGCGCACCAGTGACGATGAAACGAACCTGTTCTGGCATCGCGGCCTGTCTCTCTCCGACATCGCGTTGGGACACGCCATGCTGGAGAAGGCGAAGACGCTGAAAATCGGACAACGCCTGCGCTACGCCTGAGCAAATACAGTCAACCGTACAAATCCAACAACAAGAGGGGTACGATCATGTTCAAGGTTTTCAAGGCGCTGGCCGGCGCCGCTCTTCTCGCCGCGCTCGCCAGCCCGGCCGTTGCGCAGACGGTCAAGGTCGGCAGCAAGAACTTTACCGAGCAATATGTGCTCGCCGAGATCTACGCGGCGGCACTTGAGAATGCCGGTATCAAAGTTGTCAGGAAGATCAATCTCGGCGGAACGCTGATCGCGCATCAGGCCCTGACGACCGGCGAGATCGACCTTTATCCCGAATACACCGGCACCGCTCTGATCTCCGTCGTCAAAGGCAAGGTCCAGAGCGACCCGGATGCCGTCTATAAGGAGGTCAAGGACTTCTACGAGAGCAACTTCAAGGTCACATGGCTGAAGCCCGATGCGATCAACAATGGCTATGCCCTGCTGGTCCGGCCGGAAACGGCGGCAGCCCATAACCTCAAGACGCTGAGCGATCTCGGCAAGGTTGCCTCCACGCTTATCTTGGGTGCCGGCCCTGAGTTCAGCGAGCGGGCAGACGGGTTGCCCGGCCTCAAGGCCACCTATGGAGCGGTATTCAAGGAGTTCAAGCAGTTCGCCAAGCTCGGTCTGCGCTACGATGCGTTGGCCGCCAAGCAGATCGAGGTGGCGAACGGCTTCGCGACCGATTGGCAGATCGCCGACGGCAAGCTCGTCGCACTCGACGACGACAAGAACCTGTTCCCTCCCTACTACGTCGCGCCCGTCATCAGGCAGGACACGCTCGCGGCCAATCCGAAGATCGCTGCGACGCTCGACGCTCTCTCCCCGCTGCTGGACAACGACACGATGCGTAAGCTCAACGCGCGGGTCGAGAAGGATCGGGAGGAGCCGAAGGACGTCGCCAAGGCGTTTCTGAAGGAAAAGGGCGTCATCAAGTGAAGCACAGCGTTGGCCCGGCCGTCGCCAAGAAGCCAGCCGTCATGCTCGGGGCAGTCCGCTTGACCATCGGCGATATTGCTGACGTCGCCGATGGTCGGCGCTCCATCATCTTCTCCGAAACGGCCGAGGCCCATATCGAGGCCTCGGCGCGTACGCTCGCTTCGCTCAGTGCTGCGGGCGAGCGCATCTACGGCGTCACCACCGGTCTGGGTGCCGCTGTAGACACCGCATTGCAGGCGGATGACGATGTGCAGATGCGCGTGCCGCTGGCCCGTTGCGTAGGCGTCGGCCGGACCAGTTCTCGCCGGGAGTTGCGAGCTATCATCGCCACCCGGGCCGCTCGGCTCGCCTGGGGATATTCCGGCGCCAGTCTCGCGGCCGCTCGCGGTCTGGCTGCGCTGATCGAGCGCGACATACGGCCGGTCATGCCGATGACCGGTTCGATCGGGGAGGGCGACCTCGCACCGCTGGCGGCGATCGCGGCTGTCCTGACCGGACAAGGCTTCGCAACTCGGGACGGCGAGATCATCTCCGGGGCCGTGGCGTTGGAACATGCCGGTCTGGCTCCCCTCCGTCTCGTCGGTAAGGACGGCCTCGCGCTGGTGTCGTCCAATGCCGCTTCGGTCGGTCTCGCGGTGCTCTGCGTCGCCGATGCCCGGCACATGCTCTCGGCCGCCGTCGCGGCCGGAGCGCTTTCTTTCGAAGCCTACCGCTGCTCGCTGAATCCCATATCGGAGGCCGCGCTCGCACTGCGGCCCCTACCGGGCCAGCAAGCGGCCGCGGGAGCGATGCGCGCTCTGCTTGAGGGCGGGACCCTCGTCCAGCCGGGCGCGGCGCGGCGCCTGCAGGATCCGTTGAGCTTCCGATGCATCGCCCCGGTCATGGGGGCGGCGGCTGCAGCGCTCGACGCCGCCTGCGATATCGTCGAGGCGGAACTCAACAGCAGCGACGACAATCCCGCGATCCTGGCGGAAGGGCTCTCCCTTCCGAACGCCAATTTCGACACAACCCATCTGACGCTCACCTTCGAGACGCTGGGGCTCGCTTTGGCCCGGATCGCGGCGATGGTCGGCGAGCGGATCATGAAGCTTATGTCGCCGGCTTCCAGCGACCTGCCGCGTTTTCTCAGCCCCATTCAGAACGGCCGCAATGGCTATGCCACAGTGCAGAAGACGGTCGCGGCGCTGGTCGCGGAGATCCAGTACCGGGCCAATCCGATGCCCGTCTTCGTCTTGCCGGTCGCCGACCGGGTCGAGGATTACGCCACCATGGCGACGGCTGTGGTCGAGAAGACCGCCGACATCGTCACGCGGCTGCGGCTGCTGATCGCTGTGGAGCTGATGGTCGCGGCCCAGGCTGTCGATCTGCGGGAAGGCATTGCTCTCGGCCGGGGCACCGCCGGCGTCCAGGCGGCGGTGCGCGGCGCCGTTGCCATGCTGACCGAAGACAGGCCCGCGACGCCCGACATCGAGGCGCTAAATGCGATGATCGCGGCAGGCGCCTTCGATGTCTTCGGCGGGATCGGCGAGGGGGCGAAGTGATGCTGCGCTGGGTTCCGACACATCTGCCCGAGATCGCTCAGGCGCTGTGGGAGCATGTCGTGCTCGTCGTGGTCTCGGTGGCGATCGCCCTGGCCATATCGCTGGTTCTCGGAGTCTACAGTGCGCGCCGACCTGCGGTTTACGCGGTTGTGGTCTTTCTGACCGGCGCCATCTTCGTGATTCCGAGCCTGGCGCTGTTCGCGCTGCTCATTCCCTTCCTTGGGCTCGGCTTCAAGCCGGCGATCGTCGGGCTCGTCTCCTATTGCCTGCTCGCCCTGGTCCGCAATGTGGCGCTCGGCATCAGGTCGGTGCCGCCGGAGGTGCTCGATGCAGCGACGGGCATGGGTTACGATTCCTGGCGGCGCCTGCTGAGGATCGAGTTGCCGCTGGCGACGCCGCTGATCGTGTCCGGTGTCCGCATCGCCACCATCACCGTCATCGGGATCGCGACAGTAGCCGCCTATATCAATGCGGGCGGGCTGGGCACGATCATCTTCGCCGGCATCGACCAGCGCTATCCCGAGAAGATCCTGACCGGCGGACTGCTGGCGTCCGCAATGGCAGTGGCGGCCGACTTCGCCCTGACGCGCCTCGAACGGCGCCTGCGCCTCGGACGGGTGGGCTGACATGTCGCTGATTACCGGAACCTTCGCCTGGGTCGCCGATCACTGGGACCTGATGCGGACCGCCTTGATCCAGCACGCGGAGATGAGCCTCTGGTCGCTCGGTCTGGCCCTCGCTATCGGCATTCCGCTCGCCATCTCCGTTTTGGGGCGTGAGCGGCTGGCTGCGCTCGCCATCAACGTCGTCAACACGCTCCGCACCATCCCAAGTCTCGCGATCCTCGCCGCGGCCTTGCCGCTGCTTGGAATCGGCCTCGTGCCGTCCGTCGTCGCGCTGGTGGTGCTGGCGCTGCCGCCGATCCTGCTCAACACCTATATCGGCCTGCGGGAAGTGGATGCCGATCTCGTCGACGCGGCAGCAGGGATGGGCATGACGCGCGGCCAGATCCTGCGCAAGGTCCAGATTCCGCTAGCCGCCCCGGCGATCTTCGCGGGCATGCGGACGGCTGCCATCCAGGTGATTTCGGGAGCGACGCTGGCCTCCTTCATTGGCGGGGGAGGCCTCGGAGATTTCATCACGGCGGGGATCGCGGTGATGGACCAGCAGCGGCTGCTTGCCGGAGCGATTCCGATCGCGCTCCTCGCGATGGGCGTCGAAATACTGCTGGGTTTTGCGGAGCGGCGCCTGTTCAGGGACGTGCGCGAGGGAGGCAATGCGCGATGATCAGGCTGGAAGGCATCACCAAGCGCTTCGGCGCCGCCAAGCCCTCGGTGGACGATGTGACCATCGAGATGCCGGAAGGGACGACGACCGCGCTCATCGGCCCTTCCGGCTGTGGCAAGACCACGACGATGCGGATGATCAACCGCATGATCGAGCCGAGCGCAGGCCGCATCTTCATCGAGGGGCAAGACGTCACCGGGCTCGACCCCGTGACGCTGCGGCGGCGCATCGGCTACGTCATCCAACAGATCGGCCTCTTCCCGCATATGACGGTGGCGGAGAACATCGCCACGGTGCCGCGCCTGCTGGGCTGGACGAAGGGCAGGATCGAAGAGCGCATCGACGAGCTCCTGACGCTGGTCGGGCTCGAGCCGGAGCGTTTCCGCAGCATGATGCCGCATCGCCTGTCCGGCGGGCAGCGTCAGCGCGTCGGCGTGGCGCGCGCGCTGGCCGCCGATCCACCGGTCATGCTGATGGACGAGCCTTTCGGTGCCATCGATCCGATCGCGCGCGAGCGGCTCCAGGACGAGTTCAAGGACATCCTCAAGCGCGTGCGCAAGACCATCGTCATGGTCACGCATGATCTCGACGAGGCGATGAAGATGGGCGACCGCGTTGCCATCATGCGCGACGGCCGGCTCATCCAGTATGCGACGCCGGACGAGATTCTCGCTGCGCCGGCCGATTCTTTCGTCGAGGCCTTCGTCGGGCCTGACCGTGCGCTCAAGCGCCTCAGTCTGCGCACGGTCGATGCGCTGATGCAGCCGGGGGCAATCGCGGATGCGCCCGTGGTCGCCAGCGGCGCATCGGTCCGAGAAGCGCTGGCGCGCCTGATCGGCTCAGGCATTCGCAGTGTGAACGTTCGCGGCTCTGACGGAACCATCCTGGGCCATGTCACGCGCGACGCCATTCTCGACGGGGCGGATGCGGCGGCATGAGCTGGGTCGCCAATGCCCGCATGTATGCGGTGACCGCCAACGCTTCGGCCGCGTGGGCTGAGCTTTTTGCCTGGGTTGCCCGCAAGAGCGGCGTCGATCTGGAGACGATCGAGCATCCCACGAGCTCGCCGATGACGGCGCTCTGGACGCGATCCGATCTGGGCGCCGCGTTCATGTGCGGCCGGCCCTGGACGCAAGCCGAGCCGAAGCCGGTGCCGATCGCCTGTCCCGTGCCGGCGCCGGCCCGCTACGAAGGCGCTCCGCGTTACATGACCGATATCGTCGTGCGGACCGACAGTCCCTTCCGGACGCTGGAGGACACATTCGGCCATCGCATCGGCTACACCTTGGAAGAATCGCAGTCCGGCTTCAATGCCCTGCGCCACCATCTGCTCGGCTACCGCTCTGCGAGCCGGCCCGCGCTCTATGCGGAAAGCGTCGGTCCGCTGCATACACCGCGCGGCGTGGTCGCAGCGCTCCTGTCAGGCGCGATCGATGTCGGTCCGCTCGATTCCTATGCCTTCGACTTGATGCGCACCGCACCGGACGATCCCGCCCACCGCTTACGCGTCGTCGCGACCACGGCGCCGGCACCAATCCCTTTCTTCGTCGCATCGCCGTCCTGCCCGCAGGACGTGGTCGCAGCATTGCGGGAAGGATTTCTGGGTGCTGGTAACCAAGCTGAACTTGCAGATCTGCGGGATCGCTTGCTCCTGAGAGGCTTCCATGCCGTCGTCGAGCCGGCTTACGATCTGCTCCGCGCCTGGGATGCGGAGGCCGTTGCAGCCCAGTATGGCATGCCTCGATGATCGCGCCGTTCTGCCGTCGTGGAGCTGCAAGGCAGTTCGTCACGGCCCATGATCGCCGCTGCTCTCGAAGTCTCTTGATCCTCCCGACGGCGTTATCGAGCTGTTGCCTGAGGACTGGGACGAGAGAGAAAATTCCGGACAGTCATCCCGCCTTGTCCAGCATATCGTGACCGTTCGCGATCAGACGCTGCCTGCGGAAAGAAGCTGATGATGCCGGCATGATAAATTCACGTGAATCCCAGTAACCTCTAGCAAGGACACCACAATGCGCCTCGATCGCCGGACCGCGCTGTCATTGCTCTTGGGCGCCGCGAGCTTGAACTCCACACGGCTTGTTGCTCAATCGACAGATTATCCGACGCGACCAATCCGCATCGTTGTCGGTTTTGCTGCCGGCGGTGCGCCGGACGCGCTTGCGCGGATCGTCGCGGATAAGCTGACCCAGCGTTGGGGCCAGCCTGTGATAGTCGAGAACCGCGTCGGCGCGCAGGGCAATACGGCGCTTGCCGCCGTCGCAAAATCGGAGCCCGACGGCTATACGCTGGCGCTCATGCCAGTTGGCAACGCAGCGGTGAACCCCAGCCTATTTGCGAACCTGCCCTACGATCCAGTCAAGGATTTCGCTCCGATCACCCAACTTGGCACCGTCGAGAACGTGCTCGTCGTCGGAGCGCAATCACCGATCAAGACGGTGCAGGACCTGATTGCACTCGGCCGCTCGAAAACGGCCAACTTGACTTATGCCTCGCCCGGTGCCGGCAGTCTGGCGCATCTCGCGGCCGAATTGCTGGCGCGATCAGCCGGGTTCGAAATGACGCATGTGCCCTATCGCGGCGTCGCACCGGCGCTGACGGACGTCTTGCGCGGCGATGTCGGGTTGATCATCGCGCAGCTCTCGACCGCCAAGCCCCTGATCGACAACGGGCAGCTTCGCGCCCTCGGCATCGCAAGCCGCGAGCGCAGCAAGGTCATGCCTGATCTGCCGACGATCGCGGAAGCCAGCGGCATCACGGAGTTCGAAGCTGTCTCCTGGTATGCGCTGATGGCGGTTGCGCACACGCCCAAAGCGATCATCGACAAACTCAACGGGGCGGTCGCGGAGGTGCTCAAATCTCCCGAAGTGGTTGCTGCGATGAGCGCGCAAGGCGCACAGCCGATCGGCGGCTCGCCGGCCGAGCTCGCAGCCGTGATCGCCGCTGACACCCAGCGCTGGTCGAAGCTGATCAAGGAGGCCGGCATTCAAGCGAACTGACGACATGCGGAGTGCGCCCTTGAGGTGGGCATAGCGACGGTCAGCAGTTGCCCGATGAGCTGGGTGAAAGCGCGGTTCTGTAACCGAACGCGATGTTTCTTCATCCGTGGTGACCTGAGACCCTTTTCTCCTCCGGTCTGAGGGAGAGTCCTGAGTTTGATTTCTGGCCTCAGGCGGCCTGCTTTTCCAGCATGGATTTGAGGGCGAACTCGGCGGGCGTGATGTTGCCGAGGGCCGAGTGGGGTCGGTGCCGGTTGTAGTCCTCCTTCCATGAGGTGATGGCGCTGCGGGCCTCGACGAGCGTCGAGAATAGCGTGTCGTCGAAGCACTCGTCCCGGAAGCGCTCGTGGCTGTGGTCAAGCATTCTCCAAAAACCCAACGACATCGTCGAGAATCGGCGCACGCCAGTTCATGATGCGCGCGAGCGCCGCCGCCGTCCCAGCGTGACCCAGGCCGGGATAGATTTTTAGCGTCACCGAGCGCGTGCCGGCCCGGCGCAATGCGGCTGCCAACCGTTCGCTGTTGCGCGGCAGGACCGTGGTATCGTCGGCACCGGTGGCGAGCAGGATCGGCGGTGCGTCCGCACGCGCGAAATTGATCGGCTGCGTCCGCGCCAGATCGCGGGCCATGCCGAAGGCGGCCTTGGTCACGTCGATATCGAGCGGCAGAAAATCATAGGGGCCCGAGAGGCCAACTGCTGAGCGGATAGTGCCGGGTGATAAGCCAGCACGCGCGAGATAGCCTCTGTCGAGCGTCAGCATCATCGCGTTGTAGGCCCCGGCCGAGTGTCCCATCAAATGGATCCGGCGCGGGTCGCCACCGAAGCGCGCGATGTTGTCTCGGACGAAGCGCAGAGCTGCAGCACCGTCCTCGATGAAGACCGGGAAGCGCACCTCCGGCACGAGCCGATAGTCGGCGATCACGGTGACGAAGCCGCGCGCAGCGAGGGCGTCACCGACGAAGGCGTAGCTCTCCTTGGCGCCGTTCGCCCATGAGCCGCCATAGATGAAGCAGACGACCGGTCGTCCGGCTCCGCCGCCACTCGGGGTGTAGATGTCCATCGTCTGCCGGGGGTGGGCACCATACGCGACATCCCGCGCGCCCTGGCTCAACGCGCCCGGCCTCAGCGCGGCGCAGCCGGCAAGGACGATAGTGGACAGTGCTGCCATGACGGCGCGCCTGGAATTCAAGATCGTCATGGGCGCCTTCATGTTGCCGGCCACGCAATGGATACGCCGGATGAAGCGCGCTGGATCCCCGGATCGGTCGATCGGCTCAGGTAATCCGGAGGCGCAGGTCCTGCGTATCTGATGGCACACGCCAATGGAGGTCGTCATGCGCTTCGTCGCCGGCTACGTCGCCTTTCTCATCGCCTTCGGCATCTGCGATGCGATCTGGCTCGGCACGATGACTGCGAGACTCTATCGCCCGGCCCTCGGCGATCTGATCGTGGAACCGATCCGTTATGTGCCTGCGGCCCTGTTCTATTTCGGCTTCCCGCTCGGCGTGCTGCATTTTGCGGTGATGCCCGCCCTGCGCAGCGGCGGCGCCAGCGAAGCGCTGGTCAACGGCGCCCTGATAGGCCTGCTCGCCTATGCGACCTATGATCTGACGAACTACGCCACGCTGCGGCCCTGGACGCTAACGATCACGCTCGCCGACATCATCTACGGCACCGTGGTGGTCGGCTTCTGCAGCTGGATCGCCTACGAGGTCGCGCGCCGCGTTGGTGGCTGAAGCGGGGCCTGTCGCCGATCTATCGCTGGCCGGTCAGACGGGCCGCAGCCGATAGTGGTTGATGCCCCAGGCTTCACCGCCGGCGTGCCCGAACAGCCCGCTCGTCGCGAGGAAGAACAGGCGCCAGCGTCGGCGCCAGAGCGGCGCATCCTCGCCATAGGCCTCGCGCAGGATCGGTTCGATCGCCGGCAGGTTGCGGTCAAAATTGGCCAGCCAATCTTCCGCGGTGCGCCGATAATGCTCACCGCTCCAGCGCCATTCCTCCTCGACTGCGAAAAGGTCGGAGAATTCGTACGCCAGCGCCACGCTCGGCATGATCCCGCCGGTGAAGAAGTGCTGGGCGATCCAGTCGGCGTTGTCGCCGACATCGAAGCGGTAGCAGCCCCGCGCATGCGTGAAGATGTGGATGAACAAGCATCCGTCCGGCTTCAACCAGCCATGGACGCGCCCGAGCAGCGAGCGCCAGTTCGCCATGTGCTCGAACATCTCGACCGAGACGACACGGTCGAAGCGCTCCTCGATGGTGAAGTCGTTCATGTCCGCGGTGATCACGCGCAGATTGCCGAAACCGTGCTCGCGCGCACGTTCTTCGATGAAGGCGCGTTGCGAGGCCGAATTCGAGACCGATACGATGCGCGCCTTCGGATACGCCTGAGCCATCCAGAGCGAAAGCGAGCCCCAGCCACAGCCGAGCTCTAGGATGTCCTGTCCGTCTGCGAGACCGGCATGCTCGGCGCTCAGTGCCAGCGCCCGGTCCTCGGCCGCCGCCAGCGTATCGCCAGGGTCGGCGTAGTAGCAGCAGGAGTATTTTCGGCTCGGCCCCAGGACCTGCTCGAAGAAGGCTGCCGGCACCTCGTAATGCTGGGCGTTGGCGGCATCGGCATGCAGCGCGATCGGCAGTTCCGCCATTTCCCGCGCGAAGCCGGCCGCATTGCCGGGCTTGGCCATGATGCTACGATCCGTTCGCCCGACGAGCGAGGCGATCACCATGCGGCTGACCGCATCGGGCACTGGCAGGGCCTCGCCCCAGCTCGAAAGCCTCTGCATGATCGTCATGGCCCTGCTCCTTTGGGCGGGAGTGGAATGAAGGCGCTGGTCCGGCGCTGATAGTCGCGATAGGCATCCCCGTGCTTGGCGAGCATGTGCTCCTCCAGCGGCGGAATGCCGGATACGCGCACAAGCAGCAGCGTGATCGCGGCGGGTGCGAGCCAGGCGAGCCAGCCAAAAGAATGGGCCGCGCCGGAAGCGATCACCGCATAGGCGCTCCAGAGCACGCATTCGAAGAAATAGTTGGGATGCCGCGAATAGGCCCAGAGACCTGTGTCACAGACGCCGCCCAGGCCTGATTGCGCGAAGCCGCGCAGCTGTCGGTCGGCGATCGCGCCTCCGACAACACCGACGAGGAAGATCGCCAGACCGAGCGCATCCTGCACCTGGCCGAGCTCAGCCGGATTATGAGCCGCCAGGATGATACCGATTGCGAGGGGGATGCTCGCGAGTGCCTGCAATTGCAGCAGTCGGGCCATCATCCTGGGTGCGCGCGGTCCCCAGTCGCGCTTCAACCGGGCATAGCGCGGATCCTCCGAGATTCCCTTGGTCCGTCCGGCGATGTGCAGGCCGAGGCGCAGCGCCCATGCGACAACGAGCGCGGCGACAAGCAAACGGCGGCCGAGCGGCCCGTCGCCGAAGGGGAGGAGCGCGCCCATCGCGCCGGTGGTGCCGAGACCGAATGTCCAGACGACGTCGATCCAACCGGAGTTGCCGGTCTGACGTTCGATCTTGGTTGCGAGGCTCATGGCCGCTGACATCGCGACGGTGACGAAAAGCAGCGCCGCAGCGAAGGAGGCGAACGTCACAACCGCACCAGCGGCTGCAGCAGGCGACCGAGCCAGCCCTGGAACAGGACGTTGCCGGTCATGGCGACCAGGCACGTACAGCCGTCGACGGGATCGACGCGCGGCGTGTGTTCATGCTCGGCGTCCGCCTCGTCGAAGTCGCCTGCGGCATAGCGGCCATATTCATGCTCGTAGGCGCCGGACAGGATCGTCGCCCATTCGAGGCCGGTATGCTTGTGGTGGGGCAGCGCGATCCCTGGTCCGGCCCGCAGCATGAACACCCGTGACTCCGATCCTGGGACGTCAATCCGCCGCATCGCGATCCGGATGCCGATCGGCCGCCATGGCCCTAGAGCATAGGGACGCAACGCATCGGGCAGGTGGTCTTCAACCAGAGGGGGCGCCACAGAAGCATCTGGCAGCGGTTGCTGTTCTGCTGGATCTCGCGGCCGTGCTGTCATCGCCACCGGCTCGGCGGCGTCGAGGAGGGCGCCCTGGATGGCGTGGAACTCCTGCAGGCGGCGCCGGCTCTGGCCGTCCAGCTCGACATGGGCCGCGACGACGAGCGCGAGCCCTTCGTCGAGCCGGCCGGCGGCGAAGGCGGCGAGTGTCTCGTCGGAAGCACGATGGACCACGCTCATCGCAGATCCTCCAGCTTGCCGCGCAGATGCGACAGGGCAAGACGCAGCCGCGACTTCACTGTGCCGAGCGGAATCGCCAGATGCTTTGCCACGTCCTGATGGGTGAGGCCTTCCAGGAAGGCGAGCTCGACGACCCGGTACTGGTCGATCGACAATCCGGTCATCGCTGCCCTGACCCGCGCGTCGCGCTCAGCTCCGGAAATCGTCTCGTCAGGTTGTGGAGGGCCTTCTTCATCCAGAATCTCGTAAACTTGCGAAAGCCGCGAGCGGGTGTCCCGCCGGGCAATGTCGATGCGCCGGTTGCGTGCGATGGTTGCGATCCAGGTCGAGGCACTCGCCTTGGCGGGATCGAACATCGCGGCCTTGCGCCAGACCGAGAGCAACGTCTCCTGCGCGATCTCTTCCGCCATCTCCGCCGAGGCGCCGCCGCGCATCAGCAATCCCTTCACGCGCGGCGCGAAATGGTCGAACAGAGCTGCGAAAGCGGCACGGTCACCCGAGCGCGCAATGGCAGCGATCAAGGCATCGGGGTCGAACAAGGCGAAAAACCGGTCTCCCTGCGCAGCTGACGCCCCACGCATGTCTTCGACAGTCAAGGCGAATGCGGCGGCCATGTCCAAGATACGGCGGCAGTGCTGGAGCGGATCACCGCACGACCAAAGCCCTAATCGGCGGCCTTCCAGCCGACGTCGCGGCAGATCAGGCCGCCGACAATGCATCCGCGCGTGGTGAGCTCGCCCGGAGCGGCCTTGATCGACATCGAATAGGTCCAGTCCCGCTTGGCGTCGTATGCGGTGCCGGAAAACGTTCCGTCGGACTGGCGCGACAGCGTCATTACGAGCTTGTCGCCTGCCGCCTCGCCTTTGCTGGTGTCGCCGATCCAGAGGTTGGTGGCACAAATCTTGTCACCGCACGGCCCGATACGGACGCGGGCATTGCCATCGTCGCGCAGCCAGGTGCCGTCGAGGGCGGTCGCGCCGGCAGCCGATGGCGAGGCGATGATCAGGGCGAGCAGAAGACGTCTCATGCGATGTCCTTTCCGCAGGTTGCGCCTCTTCTACGCTCGGTGGCTCCTTCCGGTTTCATCGTCCGCAGCGATATCGGGAGATCGTTGGACAAAGAGCCAGCCGATCAACACCGTCAGCGAGGCCGCGCTGAGGAAGTTCAGGCGCTGAAAAGCAGCGTATTCCTGCGGTTGGTAGAGATGCAGCGGTCCTGCCATGACATCGACAGGCAGGAGA
>DASYHC010000135.1:0-48198 GCA_035998995.1 Allobosea sp. | reverse complement strand
AGTCGTCTTTGATGGCCTCGCCGAAGCGCTTCATCATCTCGGCGCGGATGTCCTGCTCTGAGAACACCGCCGAGAAGCGCAGATTGGGCTTGGCCTGCGCCAAGGCCGAACCGCCTGTCAGTGCCAGTGCGCCACCGGCCGCCAGCAGAGTGCGCCTGTCGATTCCCTGTTTCATGCCGTTCCTCCCTGCGGGTTGGCCCCGCTTCGCGGCAGACCATGCCCAACGGCAATTCAGCAATCAACTGGTATTTTTATTTTCCTCTGATGATTTTGATTTCACCATAGCAATTGTGCCTCCCCTGCTCCGCCGCTAAGCTTGCGTCGCCAGCCGCAGTTCCGGACGGACCCACTTATGTTGAATTACGCGCCGCCGACCGCCTCGATCGGAGAGCTCGCCTATCGGCGCATCCGGGCGGACATCGTCTTCGGCCGGCTGGCGCCAGCGCAGCGCCTCAAGCTCGACGATTTGCGCGAAACCTATGGCACCAGCATCAGCACGCTGCGCGAGATCCTGAACCGGCTCTCTTCGGAGGGGCTCGTCGAGGCCGAGGGGCAGAAGGGCTTCATGGTTGCGGCGGTCTCGGCCAGGAATCTCAGCGAGATCGCGGCGCTACGCCTCCTGCTGGAGGGGCACGCTCTCGCCCAGTCCTTCGCGACCGGTGACATGGAATGGGAGGGGCGCGTCGTCGCCGCCCATCACAAGCTGGCGCTGATGGAAAAGCGCATGCTCGACAATGATCGCGCCGATCCCGAGCTGTGGAAGCGCTATGACTGGGAATTCCATCACGCGCTGATCTCGGCCTGCGGCTCGCAGGTGCTGATGGAGACGCACGCCTCGGTCTATGACCGCTATCTTCGCTACCAGATGGTCGCCGTGATTTTCCGCGGCGAAATCGCGGCGCAGGAGCACCAGATCCTGCTCGACTGCGCGATGCGGCGCGACATCGCCCGTGCCGCGGACGTCCTCGCGACGCATATCAACGCCTGCGTCGAGCACACCCTCGCCGGCGGCAGCCTGCAAGGCTGAAGCGGCGCGCCATCAGCTCAAAACAAAGCCCGCTCCGTGGTTTTCCGGAACGGGCTTTGCAGTCGCAGTCGATCCAACACTCAGTCGAGCTGGAACTTCGAGAGCTCGCGGTGCTCGCCATAGATGCGGCGGACGGTGCCGGTGATCGAGCGGTAGACGATCGTCTCGGTCTCGATCACCTCGGGCCCGAAGCGCACGCCCGAGAGCATGCCGCCATCGGTGACGCCCGTGGCGCAGACGATGACGTCGCCCGAGGCCATTTCCGACATGTCGTATTTCTTGTTCGGGTCCTTGACGCCCATGGTCAGGGCGCGCGCCCGCTTCTCCTCGGTGTCGAGGATCAGTCGGCCCTGCATCTGGCCGCCGACGCAGCGCAGCGCCGCCGCGGCGAGCACACCTTCCGGCGCGCCGCCGATGCCGAGATAGAGGTCGATGCCGGTCTTCTCCGGCTCGGTGCAGAAGATCACGCCGGCGACGTCGCCGTCGGTGATCAGGCGGATCGAGGCGCCGGTCTTGCGAACCTCGGCGATCAGCTTCTCGTGACGCGGCCGATCCATGATCAGCGTGTTGATCTCGTGCGGCTTCACGCCCTTGGCCCTGGCCAGTGCGTTGATGTTGTCCGCAGCCGAGGCGTCGAGATCGACGATCCCTTGCGGGTAGCCGGGGCCGATCGCGATCTTGTTCATGTAGACGTCGGGGGCATAGAGCAGCTGGCCGGCGCCGGCCATCGCCATCACCGCGATCGAGCCCGGCATGTCCTTGGCGCAGAGCGTCGTGCCTTCAAGCGGGTCGACGGCGATGTGGACCTTGGGGCCCTGCTTGTTGCCGACCTTCTCGCCGATGAAGAGCATCGGCGCCTCGTCGCGCTCGCCCTCGCCGATGACGATCTCGCCATCGATCGGCAGGCGGTTGAGCTCGCGCCGCATCGCATCGACCGCGGCCTGGTCGGCCGCCTTCTCGTCGCCGTGGCCGCGCAGGCGGGCGGCAGCAACGGCGGCACGCTCGGTGACACGCACCAGCTCCATCGAGAGATAGCGCTCGATGATCTGGTCGGGCGAGATGCGGAGATCGACGGACATGGGGGACTCCCTAAGCGCGATTAGCGGATGGCGGAGGTAAATAGCGAGCGGGTTGGCGAAGGTATGGCGAAGCCGTGGAAGACCGCGCCAAACATGCTCATTCCCGCTCGATGCGGATGACTTGCGGCGCCTCGGCGATGTGGCCGTCGGCGCTGACCTTCTCCAGCGCATCGCGGATCGCGTGCTCGCTGGTGGCGTAGGTGATCAGCACGACCGGGACCGGCGCGCCCGAGCGCCCGCCGGGATCGCGCTGGGCGGCGACCTCGGAGCGGCGCTGGACGATGCTCTCGAGCGAGATGTCGGCTTCCGCCATCCGGGTCGCGATCGCAGCCGCCGCGCCAGGACGATCGGCGACGGCGAGGCGGATGTAATAGCCGCCCTCATGGCGCTGCATTGGCGCCCGGGTCGGCTGCTCCAGCCGGGCGACCGGCATGCCGAAGGGCTGTCCGGCAGTGCCGCGGGCGACGTCAGCAATATCGGCGATCACCGCCGAGGCAGTCGGCCCGCCGCCGGCGCCGGGGCCGACCAAAGTGATCTCGCGAACCGCATCGGCATCGATGGTGACGGCGTTGGTGACACCCATCACCTGCGCGATCGCCGAGGATTTCGGCACCATGGTCGGATGCACGCGCTGCTCGATGCCGGTCTTGGTGCGCTCGGCGACTCCGAGCAGCTTGATCCGGTAGCCGAGCTCGTCGGCCATCTTCAGATCAAGCGGCGTGATCGAGGAAATGCCTTCGACATGAATCGCTTCGGCGTCGATCTTCGTACCGAAGGCGAGGCTGGTCAGGATGGCGAGCTTGTGGGCGGTGTCGAAGCCCTCGACGTCGAAGGTCGGGTCGGCTTCGGCATAGCCGAGGCGCTGGGCGTCCTTCAGGCAGGCCTCGAAAGTCAGCCCCTCCAGCTCCATGCGCGAAAGGATGTAATTGCAGGTGCCGTTGAGGATGCCGTAGAGCCGGCTGACATTATTGCCCGAGAGCGCCTCGCGCAGCGTCTTCACCACCGGGATGCCGCCGGCCGAGGAAGCTTCGAAGGCGAGCGCCGCGCCATTGGCCTCGGCGAGCTCGGCGAGCGCGACGCCATGGGCGGCGAGCAGCGCCTTGTTGGCAGTGACGACATGCTTGCCGGCGGAAAGCGCCGTCTCGACCGCCTTCTTGGCCGGACCGTCCGAGCCGCCGATCAGTTCGATCAGGCAGTCGATCTCGGGCGAGGCGGCGAGCGCGACCGGATCGTCGAACCAGGTGAAGCCGGAGATGTCGATACCGCGATCACGGTTGCGGTCGCGGGCCGAGACCGCCGTGACCCGTATCGGCCGGCCGCAACGGGCGGCGAGCGCGTTCTCCTGACGCTTCAGAATGCCGGCGACCGCCGCGCCAACTGTTCCCAGGCCGGCAATGCCGACGCGCAGGGGCCTGATCTCGGAGGAAGCAGCGTGCATGGTCATGGTCGGCGGGGTCGCATGAGGCGCGCGGCGAGTCAACGGCGAAGGGCCTCAGACGACGTCCCGAGGCCGGTTCGCATTCACTCGAAGCGGCAGACGACCTCGGCGGCGAGCTTGTGGACCTTGCCGTTCTCGAAGCCGAGATAGAGTCGCAACAGCTGGTTGCCGAAAGCGGTGATCTTGATGGTGCGCAGCGCCTCGATGCTGTCACCATCCGCCTGGGTCGAGTTCTCGTCGATCGGCTTCCAGAACCAGGGCTTCGGCGCCCGGATTACCGCTTGCGCCAGCACTTGCTCGGCTTCGGCGCGGCCCATGCCGGTCGGGAAATGTTTGGCGGCGATCTCGGTGGCGTCGCGGCCGCATTCCTTGGCGCGCGAGGCGGTCAGCACGTCGGCGATCAGGGCCGAGTCGGTATCCGTGCTGCGGCCGCGCGAGAAATCATAGGTGGCGAACAGGCAGACCAGCGCGAACAGGCCGAACACGATCCCGATCAACCGGCCCTTCGAGAGCATGATGCGCGCCCAGTCCCTGCTACCCGCCCCGCGCTTGGGTTCCCATGTTTCGACGGCTCGGTCCAGTGCCGGCGCGCAACACCACTGCGCGTCATTGCGAGGAGCGCAGCGACGAAGCAATCCAGAGCGATAGAGCTCAATGTGCTGGGTTGCTTCGCGGAGCCTGTCCTCGGGCTTGCCGAAGGCAAGACCCGGGGGCTCGAAATGACGATCGGATGGAGTAAACGCCTGCGCCCTACCCCGCCTTCGGCATCTGGATGACGTTGTGCAGGGTCTGATCGGCGCTCTTGAGGAAGCGGCCGATATTGCGCGCCGCCTGGCGGATGCGCTGCTCGTTCTCGACGATGGCGATGCGGACATAATCATCGCCATGCTCGCCGAAGCCGATGCCAGGCGCGACCGCGACCTCGGCCTTCTCGATCAGCAGCTTGGAGAACTCAAGCGAACCGAGATGGCGGAACTTGTCGGGTATCGGCACCCAGGCGAACATCGAGGCCTGCGGCGCCGGAAACTCCCAGCCGGCCTTGCCGAAGCTCTCGACCAGCGCGTCGCGGCGCTTGCGATAGACATCGCGCATTTCGCGGATGCAGTCGTCCGGGCCGTTCAGCGCCGCCGCGGCGGCGACCTGGATCGGGGTATAGGCGCCGTAGTCTAGATAGGACTTCACGCGGGCGAGCGCAGCCAGCAGCTTCTCATTGCCGACTGCAAAGCCCATGCGCCAGCCGGCCATGGAGAAGGTCTTCGACATCGAGGTGAACTCGACCGCGACATCGATCGCGCCCGGCACCTGCAGCATCGAGGGCGGCGGGTCGTTCTCGTCGAAATAGACCTCGGCATAGGCAAGATCGGAGAGCAGGATCAGCTCGTGCCGCTTCGCGAAGGCGACGAGATCACGATAGAAATCGAGCGAGGCGGTGTATGCGGTCGGGTTCGCCGGATAGCAGGTGACGAGCGCGATCGGCTTCGGCACGGAATGGGCCATGGCCCGCTCCACAGCCGGGAAGAAGGCCGGTGTCGGCTCGGCCGGGACGGAGCGGATCACGCCGCCAGCCATCAGGAAGCCGAAGGCGTGGATCGGATAGCTCGGATTGGGCACGAGCACGACGTCGCCGGGGCCGGTGATGGCTTGCGCCATGTTGGCGAAGCCTTCCTTCGAGCCGAGCGTGGCGACGATCTGGGTGTCGGGATTGAGCGTCACGCCGAAGCGGCGCTGATAATAGTGCGCCTGGGCGCGGCGCAGGCCAGCAATGCCCTTGGAGGCTGAATAGCGGTCGGTGCGCGGCTTGCCGGCAGTCTCGACCAGCTTCTCGATGACGTGCTTGGGCGCCGGCAAATCGGGATTGCCCATGCCGAGATCGATGATGTCGACGCCCTTGGCGCGCTCGGCTGCCTTGATCTTGTTGACCTGTTCGAAAACGTAGGGCGGCAGGCGCTTGATGCGGTGGAAATCGGTCATCTCGACAACAGGTCCTTGCGGATCGCCGCGCGATGGCGCGGCAAATCACATTCTTGCGTTACGCTGCCTTACCACCGCAGCTTTCGCCCTGACAGCGCAAAAAACGCAAGATTCATCGAAAGGCACTGCATGCCGCTTCGAAGCAACGTTTCAGGCCGGCGGAATGAAAGGCTGGCTGACGGCCCGGAACACGTCGAGCGCCTCGCAGCGGACGGAATGCGCCTCCAGCGCCGGATAATCGCCGAGGGCGACGAGATCGGGATGCGCATCACTGGCGAAGCGCAGCGCGCAGGCGAGCGCGATGTCGGCGTGGCCGATCTGCTCTCCGAACCACCAGTCGCCGCCCCGTTCGGCCCGCTCCCGCTCCAATGCCGCGACGGTGCCCGCGATCTGGCTGCGGCAGCGCCCGGCCCAGGCCTCAGAGACCTGATCGTGCAGCCGCAACTCGTAGAACAGGCTCACGGACTTCTCCGCCAACCCCATCGCCAGCCCGGCAAGGCGCAGTGCGCGATGACGCGCCGGCTCCTCGCGCGGGAACAGGCCCCTCTCGGGCGGCACCAAGCCGTCGAGATAATCGAGCATGGCATGGCTCTCGACCAGCACGAGCCCGTCATCGAGTTCGAGCGTCGGCACACGGACCAGCGGATTGAGCGGCGCGATCTTCTCGCCATCGCCGAAGACCGACCAGGGCCGGTGCTCGAAGGGCAGTTCGTAGAGCGTCAGCGCGATGCCGACGCGGCGCACGAAGGGCGAATCATACTGGCCGATCAGGATCATTGCGGGGGCTCCGGCGCGAGGACCGCAATTGGAGCCGCCTGATCAGCGTCAGGCAAGCCACCTCGCGCGCAACCGCCCGCTCATTCCTTCGGCAGCGGCGGTGGGGAAGGCGGCGGCGCCGGCGGAGGCAGGACCTTGCCCAGGCTCTGCGCCTGGGAGCCGGCCGCCACATTCGAGGTCCGCTTGGCTTCGAGCTCCGCCTCGAGCTTCTTGAACTCGTCCACCGTCTTGCGCTTGGCTTGGCGCGAGACGGTGGTCCCGATCGGGATGTATTTCGGGTCCTGCGGCCTGGTCTCGACCACGAAAGGCTTGGGCTCGCCCGGCGTCGTGGCGAAGTCGGTCATCTCGGCCACGCCACGGGCAGCCTGGCAACCGCCGAGCACGGCCCCGGCAAGCAGGACCAGCCCGGCCGCCTTGAGCGAGATTTCTGTCCGCCTGTCAGCCATCGCCCTGCTTCCGCAAAATTTCTTTGTCACTCATACCGGTTAGGTCCTTAATGGGTCCAAAATGGGGAGTGCAACTCCTGCGTAAGGCTACCGAGGGGAACGCCATCATGTGTCCGCCTGCTGACGAGAAGGGCAAAGCCCACCGGAAACCGACGGAAGCGCCGTCGGCAGAGCTGCCGGTGATGCCTGATTTCGAGGCGATGGCGCAGAACATGGGCAAGCTGGTCGAGCAGGCCGGCAAGATCACCGCCGCCTATATGAAGCCGATCGAACGGGGCGAGGCCAAGACCGGCCAGGCCGAGGAAGCGAGCGAGATGGTCAAAGTGCTCGGCCGAGTCGCCGAGCGCTGGGTCAATGATCCCCAAAAGATCATCGAGGCGCAGGGCGCGATCACCAGCGACTTCCTCAATCTGTGGAGCTCGACGCTGAAGCGCCTCGGCGGCGAGCAGGTCGAGCCGGTGATCGCGCCGGAGAAACGGGACGCCCGCTTCGCCGACCCCGAATGGAACACCCATCCGGTCTTCGACTTCGTCAAGCAGGCCTATCTGCTGACGACGCGCTGGGCCGAGGGCATGGTCGAGCAGGCCGAGGATCTCGACCCGCATACGCGCAGCCGGGCGCATTTCTACGTCAAGCAGATCGCAGGCGCGCTCTCGCCCTCCAACTTCGTCGCGACCAATCCCGAGCTGCTGCGCGAAACCATGGCGCAGAACGGCGAGAACCTGGTGCGCGGCATGAAAATGCTGGCCGAGGACATCGAGGCCGGCGGCGGCGAATTGAAGATCCGGCAGTCCGACCCCGGCGCCTTCCAGGTCGGCGTCAACATCGCGACGACGCCCGGCAAGGTGATCTATCGCAACGACATCATCGAGCTGATCCAGTACGCGCCGACGACCGAGACGGTGCTGAAGCGCCCGCTGCTGATCGTGCCGCCCTGGATCAACAAGTTCTACATCCTCGATCTCAACGCCGAGAAGAGCTTCATCCGCTGGTGCGTCTCGCAGGGCTTGAGCGTGTTCTGCATCTCCTGGGTCAACCCCGACCATCGCCATGCGCTCAAGGATTTCGAGAGCTATATGCGGGAGGGCATCTTCGCCGCGCTGGAGGCGATCGAGCAGGTGACCGGCGAGAAGCAGGTCTCCTCGATCGGCTACTGCGTCGGCGGCACGCTGCTCGGCGTGACGCTGGCCTATATGGCGGCCACGCGGGACAAGCGGATCGCCAGCGCAACCTTCTTCACCACGCAGGTCGACTTTGCCCATGCCGGCGAGCTCTCCGTCTTCGTCGACGAGGAGCAGATCCGCTCCGTCGAGGAGCAGATGGCCGAGCGCGGCTACCTCGACGGCGCGCGCATGTCGGGCGCCTTCAACATGCTGCGCCCGAACGACCTGATCTGGTCCTACGCCGTCAACAACTATCTGAAGGGCAAGGCGCCTACCGCCTTCGACCTGCTCTACTGGAATTCGGATTCGACCCGGATGCCGGCAGCTAACCACTCCTTCTACCTGCGCAACTGCTATCTCGAGAACAAGCTGAGCAAGGGCGAGATGCGCCTCGGCGGCAAGCTGCTCGACCTGAAGAAGGTGACGATCCCGATCTACAATCTGGCAACGCGCGAGGATCATATTGCGCCGGCGAAGTCGGTGTTCGTGGGATCGCAGACCTTCGGCGGTCCGGTCGACTACGTCATGGCCGGCTCGGGCCACATCGCCGGCGTGGTCAATCCGCCGAGCAAGGTGAAGTACCAGTACTGGACCGGCCCCAAGCCGGAAGGCGCCTTCGAGGACTGGGTGAAGAAGACGCAGGAGCATCCAGGCTCCTGGTGGCCGCATTGGTTCGCCTGGGTCGAGAAGCAGGCGCCCAAGCGCGTCAAGCCGCGCATCCCCGGCGATGGGGCCCTGCCCGCGCTGGAAGATGCCCCGGGCAGCTATGTGAAGATCAAGGCCTGAGCGGCAGCCGAGGCCTGCCTCGCTTCACCGTCACTCCGGGTTGATCGCTGCGCAGCGCCCCGGAGTAACGGCTTCGATTCTCGCTCGCACCAACAAAAAAGCCGGCCCGAAGGCCGGCTTTCTCAATGTCGCGGACGCGCCGCTCAGTTCTTGCGGACGACCGGGCGAACCGGGATCGTCTCGACCGGATTGTCCCAGCGATAGGTCAGCGCGGCGGAAACGACATGAACGTAAGGCTCGGCCTCGGCGGTATAGGAGATCGCCCGCAAGGCCGGATTCACGACCTGCTGAGGATGGTTGCCAGTATAGTTCACCTTGGCCTTGTTGACGTGGATGTAGGTGTAGCCAACGTCGAGCTTCAGCTTCTCGGTGAGCTGATAGCTCGCACCGGCGCTGAGCCAGAGACGGTCATTGTCCGAAATGAAGATCTGGCGGTTGTAGTCGTTCACCGCCGAGAGCTCGTAGGCGATACCGGCGCGCAGCGTGAGGTCGCGATTGTACTTGTACTCGGCGCCGGCCGAGAAGTACCAGCTGTCGTCGTACTGGAAGTTCAGACTGGTGACCGGAGCGCCGTTGAGCTGGTTGACCACCGGAATGTTGCGGAACCGGCTCCAATTCGTCCACTCCACACCGCCGTGAACCTGCCACTGGTCGTTGATGACCTGCGAGACACCGAAGACCACGGAATCGGGAAGGTTCAGGTTGGCCTTGACGGGGAAGGCGGCCGTCGGCGTTGGCCCCGTCGAGACGCGCATTGTACCGTCCAGCGTCTGCCGGACCGAGGAGCGATAGCCAAGACCGACCGTGGTGCCGTCGAACGGCGTCAGCGTGACACCGAGGCGGTAGCCGAAGTCGATCGTATCGCCCTCGATGATGATCGGTGCCGCGTTCCTGGCGATGCCGTTGGCCTGCTTCAAGCTGGCGTTGAACCATTGGACCTGCAAGGCAGCACCGACGGAGAGCCAGTCGTTGACCTTGTAGCCGATCGTCGGTGCGACGTTGACGGTCTGCACCTTCGCCGAACGGCCGAAGGCCTGCGCCGCATTGACCTGGTTGTCGGGCTTCGAGCGAAGGCCGAAGGGCGCGCCGGTGGTGAGGCCGATCCAGAAGCGGTCGGTCAGCTGCCAGGCCGAGTAGGAAGCGGGGATGAAGCCACCGTCGCCGCCGATATTGCCGGTGCCGAGCGGGCTGCCACCGACAGCCTGGATCGGCGCGCGGCCGAGCGGGGTCTGCACGGTGGTCGGCGAGGTCGGCTGGTAGTCGCCGTTGGCATAGAGATAGGTGAAGTTCCACTGGCTGTTGCGGCCCGGGAACATGGTGATCGTCGCCGGGTTCCAGGCCATCGAACCCATGCCGATGCCGCCCGCGGCCGCACCGGCATAGGCCATGCCGAGGCCTTCTGCGCTCTGGCCCGAACGGATCGCGAAGGAGCTCGCCGAAGCCGCGCCGGCTGCCAGCAGCGCCGAAAGCGAGACGGTGGCGGCGGCGGTGAGTTTCAGGAGGCTCTTCATCGCGGCGTCTTCCCCAGGCTGAGGTTCTTGTTGTGGCGGTCGCGGCGAAGCAGCCGCGGAAACTGTCATCACCATGCCGCCTGTCGGATTACGCCGCAATCCCGCCTTGACCGCCTTCAAATCGCCATGCTCTGCCGAGTTTCCGCATCGGCAGGGCCAAAAACGTGCAGAAATGATGCGTTTCGCGTGTCCCGTATCAAAGCCGGCGATCGAAAAGATGGTTTAGATGCGAACTATCGTGGATTTTGACATTGTGCGTCGCAACATAACCTCATCCACCGGTTCAAAACCATGGAGCGCTTTCGCGAAGAGCGTTGCATAAGCGCCACAATCCCGAGAGCCCATTCAAGCAGTTCATGGTGCGGGTTGGTGAGAAAAACGGCCTCCACGCCAAATTGAGAGACCGTTTCACCGCTCAGAGCTGAAACAACCGGCACGAATCGCGCCCTTGCATGCCCGCAGGCATGGCATGCGTCGGGGCGGGCTTGCATCGGGCGGGCAGTCCGCACAGAATCACCGCGACCTTCGGTCTTGCCTTTCAACCCTATTGAAACGATTGAAAAAGGGGGAAACGACGTGAAATTGGTTCGTTACGGCGTATTCGGCCAGGAGAAGCCCGGCCTGATCGACGCCGCCGGCAAGCTGCGCGACCTCTCCGCGCATGTCTCCGATCTCGCCGGAGCAACGCTGAAGTCGGCCTCCCTCGCCAAGCTGAAGGCGCTGTCCCCTGAATCGCTGCCGCTGGTCGATGGCTCGCCGCGTATCGGCGCCTGCGTCGGCGACGTCCGCAACTTCATCGCCGTCGGCCTCAACTTCGCCGACCACGCCGCCGAGACCGGCGCGCCGATCCCGGCCGAGCCGATCCTGTTCAACAAGGCGCCAAACTGCATCGTCGGCCCAAATGACGACGTCATCATTCCGAAGAACTCGAAGAAGACCGACTGGGAAGTCGAGCTCGCCATCGTGATCGGCGACGGCGGCTCTTATATCGCCGAGAAGGACGCGATGGCGGCGATCGCTGGCTTCTGCGTCTGCAACGACGTCTCGGAGCGCGAGTTCCAGACCGAGCGCGGCGGGCAATGGGCCAAGGGCAAGGGCTGCCCGACCTTCGGCCCGCTCGGCCCCTGGCTGGTGACGCCCGACGAGATCGCCGACGTGCAGAATCTTGCGATGTGGCTCGAGGTCGACGGCGAGCGCGTCCAGAACGGCTCGACCAAGACGATGATCTTCGGCGCCGCCTATCTCGTGCACTATATCAGCCAGTTCATGCAGCTCGATCCGGGCGACGTCATCACCACAGGCACCCCGCCCGGCGTCGGCCTCGGATTCAAGCCGCCGCGCTTCCTCAAGGGTGGCGAGACGGTGGCCCTCGGCATCGAGGGCCTGGGCACGCAGAAGCAGCTGTTCAAGCCCTACGCGGGTTGAGACGCCGCGATCGACGAAGAAAAGGCGCTGCCGGTCTCCGCCAGCGCCTTTTCCTGTTCTTGGCAGAGCAGCGAGCTACTGCTTCTGCAGCCAGTCGATGACTTCGGCGACCGCAACACGCGGCGTCGTCTGATGGTCGGCTTCGACGACGAGGCGCGTGCCGGAATAGGCAGCGCGATCGTTCATCGCTGGGCGATCGCCCGTGCCGATCACCCAGAGCGTCGGAGCGCGGACACCGCTCGCCTGGGCAGCCTGTGCCGCCGGCCCGGAGGGATCGAAGAAGCTCAGATAGGCGTCGGCCGTAGTGGTGACCGGGAAGGTCCGGCCCTGGTTGAAGTCGAGGAACTTCGCCTTCTGCGACCCCTGCCCCGCGGCGACCATCGCCTTGGCCTGTCCCAAGCTCTCCCCGGTCTGGCTCGCGATGAAATCCGGGCGATGCCCTGGCGCCAGCGCCACCACCGCATCGACTCCGCCGACGCGTGCGGCATAGCCCATGGAGATGTTCGCTCCGAGACTATGCCCGGCGAGCACGATCCGGGATGCTCCGCCGGCCTTCAGGCGCGAAACCGCCGCCTGCACTTCTCCCAAAGTCTGCTCATAGGTCCTGTAGCCGGATGTCCAGGACATGCGCGGCAGCACGACGGTCGCGCCACGCGCCTTCAGTGCCTGCGCCAACGGCTGGAGCGGGCCCTGCCCGCCAGCCTTGCCATGGATGAGAATGACGCCGGTGCCGCGTAATTCGAAAGCGCCGGCGGATGCAAGCGTGGCGAGAGTAGCCGCAGTCGAGATCAGGCAGAGATGGACATATCGCCGGAGCCCATCCAGCGCAGCGGAACGCCACGGCATCGTCTTTAGGTCCTCATCGTTGAGTAGATTGTCATAGCCGCGGATCGCTTCATGCCACGCAGCTGACGGAACTGAAGAAAAAGCGCTGCCGGGGCCGTTCGACCTCACCCCCGGCAGCGCTTGCAACCCTACCCTGGCAGGGCTGCTTCAGTCTCGAATGCGCTCGTTCAGGCTCGGAAACCTGATCACTTGCGCCGATGCCGGCATCGGCATGCTCGCCGACTCCGCTGCAATCCCACCATCGCCCCGAACGGCGATATCCAATCCGTCCTGAGCCCGCCGCTCGACGTTCGTCGCAGCACGCTCGCGCTCCAATCTGCGCCGGCTGCGCGCCAGACGCACGCCCAACGTATCGAATCCCGGCATCGAATCGCCCCCGCTCTCCAGCCGCCACGATCAGCTATGAGCGCAAGCGAAATCGGCGGCATCCCCCATTTGGGGGGTGCCGCCGCAATTTCTCCAAGGGTAGCCAAGCCCACCTGAGGCCGCGATTGTGAACGGCTGTCAACTTTCGGGCAGGCCGAGCATCAGCCGGATATTCTGGACTGCGGCGCCGGATGCCCCCTTGCCGAGATTGTCGAGCCGGGCGACCAGCACGGCCTGGCCGAGATCGGCATTGCCGAAGACACGCAGTTCGAGCTTGTTGGTGTCGTTGAGGGCCTGCGGCTCGAGCTTGCCGCTGGCATCCGCCGGCACAACGCTGACATAGGTCGAGCCGGCATAGCGCGCGGCCAGCGCGGCTTCGAGATCGGCCGGCTTGGGCTTGCCCGGCAGCGTGTCGAGATGCAGCGGGATGGAGACCAGCATGCCCTGCCGGAAATTGCCGACCGACGGCACGAAGATCGGCCGCCGCTCAAGCCGCGAATAGACCTGGAGCTCGGGCAAATGCTTGTGCTTGAGGCCGAGGCCGTAGAGCTCGAAATCGGGCGCGCTGCCGGCCTCATAGGCCTCGATCATGCTCTTGCCGCCGCCGGAGTAGCCGGAGACCGCGTTGACGGTGATCGGATGATCGGCCGGCAGCAGCCCGGCGTCGACCAGCGGGCGCAGCAGCGCGATGCCGCCGGTCGGATAGCAGCCGGGATTGGCGACGCGGTTGGCGTTGGCGACCTTCGTGGCGAAGCCCGGCTCCAGCTCGGCAAAGCCATAGGTCCAGTCCGGCGCGACGCGGTGGGCGGTCGAGGCGTCGACGATCTTGGGCGCGTTGCTGCCGAGCTCATCGGCGAGCGCGACGGATTCCTTGGCGGCATCATCGGGCAGGCAGAGCACGACGAGATCGACGCCGGCCATCATGTCCTTGCGGGCGGCCGGATCCTTGCGCTTGTCCGGATCGATGCTCTTGACCACCACCTCCGCCACATCGGCCAGGCGCTCGCGGATGCCGAGGCCGGTGGTGCCGGCTTCGCCGTCGATGAAGATGGATTTCAGGTTCTGGCTCATCGGACCCTCGCAAGGCGTCTGGTGGAAGCGGACGGAAACTGGTTGGCTGGCTTTGGAACTTGGCCTTGTCGCAAAACCGGACATCAGTTTTGCGACGGGCATAAAAAAACCGCGCTCGGGGCGCGGTCGCGGGCGTTCGGGCTTAAAAGCCGAGCGTCATCGCGGGCGCGCCGGGGCGGCCTGTTCGGTGCGACGTCGGGTCGGGTTCATGGTCATGCGGCCGTATATGTTCCGGGTAGGGGCGGCTGTCAATGATGCGGGTACGCGCTCACGTCATTCTCGGGCGGAGCGGAGCGCAGACCCGAGAATCTCATGCCCAGAGGGCGCTGAGAGGAACCTCGTCCGGCCTGAGATGCTCGGGTCAAGCCCGAGCATGACGCGCTTCGAGATATCGCAGCATTCGGAATCGCATAGCGACCGAAGCTGCCATCCTGATTCAACCCGCCTTCTTCAGGGCCAGCGCCTGCAGATAATGCTGCGCCACCGCCGCGCCGGCGATCGCGGTCGCGTCGGCGTGGTCATAGGGCGGCGAGACCTCGACGATGTCCATGCCGCGGAAGTCGAGATCGCGGATCGCCCAGACCAGTTGCAACGCCTGCGCCGAGGAAAAGCCGCCGGCGACCGGCGTGCCAGTGCCCGGCGCAAAAGCCGGATCCAGCGCGTCGATGTCGAAGGTGAGATAGGCTGGCCCCTGCCCCACGCGCTGCTTGATTGCGGCAGCGAGGCCGTCGACGCCGAGCGCATGTGCCTGATAGGCGTCGACCACCTTGATCCCGCAATCGCGCGGGGCGACGGTGCGGATGCCGATCTGGATCGAGCGCTCGGTGTCGATCAGTCCCTCACGGACCGCCTCCAGCACGAAAGTGCCGTGGCTGATCGCGCCGACGCCGTCATCCCAGGTGTCCTGATGCGCGTCGAACTGCACGATGGCGAGCTTGCCATGGCGGGCGACATGGGCGCGCAGCAGCGGCAAGGTGATGAAATGATCGCCGCCGAGCGTGACGAGCTGGGCGCCGCTGGCGATGATCGCCGCGGCCCCGCTTTCGATCGCCCGGGCGCAGCCCTGCAGGTCGCTGCGCGGCAGCAGGCAGTCGCCATAATCGACGACCGCGAGCGTCTCGAACGGGTCGATCCGCGAGGGATATTGCGCGTCGCCGTCGAAGATCGCGCTGACGCGGCGCATCGCCTGCGGTCCGAAGCGGGTGCCGGGGCGGTTCGAGACGGCGAGATCGAAGGGCACGCCCCAGACCACGGCATCGCAGCCGGCGACGTCCTTGCTGTAGCGGCGGCGCATGAAGGAGAGCGCGCCGGCATAGGTCGGGTCATGGGCCGGGCCCTTGCGGTCGCCGGTGAAGGCGTGGTCGATCGTCGGGGTTTCAGCAGGTTCGGTCATGTCGAAAAATCCGTCGGAAAATCAGCGCCGGCCGTTGAGCCAGACATAGAGGCACCAGGGCAGGATCAGGGCGAGGCCGGTCAGGACGAGCCTCAGCGTCGTCCAGGCGACCGGGTATTGCAGCGCCCTGCCGTCGAGCTCGGGCACACCATGGATCAGCCCGAGCGCGCAGGCCGGCGCCAGGAAGACGATCAGCGCGCTGACGATCCGCCGGCCGCGCGGCAGGTCGCTGCGCGCCAGCGCGAGCAAAGCCGGCACCGCGACCATGCCGAAGGCGATCAGGACGAGCAGGACGCGCATGGCGGCTTCCGGTTGAACAGGGCGGCAGCCGATTTAGCACGGACGAGCCGCGGCTCCAGCCGTCTGCGGCTGCTCCCGCAGCCGATTCTGTCGTTTGACGGGAGCTAGCGGCCTCCGCCGACCCGGATGATCGAGCCGACCATGTAGGAGGCCGCCTCGGAGAGCGCGAACAGCACGGCTTCTGCGATCTCCTCCGGCTCGGCGACGCGCCTCAGCGGGATCGTTGGCGCGATGCGGTCGACGCGGCCGGCATCACCGGTCGAAAGCGCGTGGATATCGGTCTGCGTCATGCCCGGCGCCACCGCGTTGACGCGGATGCCGGCCGGGGCGAGCTCGATCGCCAGGCCGATGGTCATGGAATCGACTGCCGCCTTCGAGGCAGCGTACCAGACATATTCGTTCGGCGAGCCGAGCCCGGCCGCGATCGAGGAGATGTTGACGATGGCGCGGTTCCTCGCGCCCTCATTGGCGAGCAGGGCCTGTGCCGCCTCGCGCGCCACCAGGATCGCGCCGGTGACGTTGAGGTCGATGCAGGCGCGGATAACCTGCGGATCCGACTTGGCGAGCGGGCTGCTCTTGCCGGTGATGGCAGCGTTGTTGACGACAGCGGTCAGCGGCCCGAGCGCTGCCCTGGCCTCGGCGAAGACGCGAGTGATGTCGGCAAGGTTCGCCATATCGCCCTGGATCGCGACCGCCCGTGCTCCTACCCGGCCGCAGGAAGCGACGACATCGGCCGCCGCCTGCGCATTGCCCTGGTAGTTGACGGCGACGTCGTAGCCGCGCTCGGCGGCAAAGCGGCAGATCGCAGCGCCGATGCCGCGGCTGCCACCAGTGACGAGAAGGACGGGACGGTCGGACATGCGGACAAAGCTCCTGTGCGTCGATACGGAATTGACGGTGGGCGCCGTCGAAATCCAGTCGGCAATTCCACAAAGCCCTCATCCTGAGGAGCAGCCTCTGGGCTGCGTCTCGAAGGATGCTCCAGTTGGTTCCAGAGCCTCCTGGAGCATCCTTCGAGACGGCCCTTGCGGGCCTCCTCAGGATGAGGGCTGAGGTTCTCGAACAGGGCCTCTCAGGCTCTGCTGGCGATCGCCTCGATCTTCTCGAGCCCGCCGAGCTTGGGCGCGAAGGAGGCCCAGACCTTGCGCGCGCCGGCCTCCCAGCCGGGACGATCCTCTGGCTGCACGACCTTGCCGCCCTCGGCCTTCGCCTTGGCCATCGAGGCGTCCTCATCGGCGACGATGAGGTCGTCAAAATAACTGGCTCCCTCGACAGCTGCAGCGGCGAACGCCGCCTTGTCCTCGGCGGAAAGACCCTTCCAGAAGTTGGCCGAGACTGCCACGACGCCGGCCGCCCAGATATGGCCGGTCTCGATCAGATAGGGCACGACCTCGTGCAACTTGAAGCCGACATAGGCCGATTTGGTCAGGTCCATGCAGTCGACCACGCCGGTCTTCAGCGCATTGTAGGTTTCGGGGATCGGGATCGGCGTCGGATGGGCGCCGAAGCCCGACCAGAGCTCGGTGTGCAGCGGGCTCTGGATGACGCGGATGCGCTTGCCCTTGACGCTGGCGGGCGTCGTCAGCGGCTCCTTGGCGAGGAGATGGCGGGCGCCGTAATTGATGAAGCCGAGCACGACGAAGCCCTGCGCCTCGTATTTGCGCTTGAGCTCCTCGCCGAGCGGCCCGGCCAGGACGCGCTTCAGATGGGCGCGATCGCGGAAGAGGAAGGGCAGATCGAGCAGCTGCCCGTCCGGCACCCAGGACGACAGCGCCGAGATGGTGAACAGCGAGGCCTGGACCGAGCCGAGACGCAGGCCCTCGGCGACATCCTTCTCGCCGCCGAGCGCGGCATTGGGCACGACGCGCAGGTTGAAGCGGCCGGGCGCGCTGATGTTGAGCTTTTCGGCGACGCGGCGCCAGATCTTCGTCTCCGGCTTGTCCTCGCCGAGCAGGGAGGCGACCGTCACCGGCCGGCCGGCCGCGAATGCGCGGCCCGACAGAACGGCCGGTGCGGCGATCGTGGCGGTTGTGAAGGCGCGGCGGGTCAAAGCCATCGGAACAACTCCTTGAAGGACAGAGGTAGCGACGGCCAGGCCGCCACCGCAAGGCAGAGGACGAAGAGCGCGACGAGGAGGCTCGCCAGCAAGGGCAGCACGGCGCGGAAGACCGCGCCCGGTGAGAGCCGCATGATGCCGCTCACGACATAGACGAGGATGCCGAGCGGCGGCGTCAGCCCGTGGATCATCAGGTTGACCACCAGCACGACGCCGAACTGGATCGGGTCGAGCCCGGCGGCGATGGCGGCCGGCAGCAGCAGCGGCGCCAGCAAGAGGATCGCGGCGCCGATGTCGAGGAACAGGCCGGCAACCAGCAGGACGAGGTTGGAGAGCAGCATCACCGCGAGCGGCCCGCCGCCCAGCGCCGTCACCAGCCCGGCCATCTGCTCGGAGACACGATCGACCGCGAGCAGGAAGGCGAAGGGCGCCGACGCCCCGATCAGCAGCCCGACCGCCGCCGCCTCGCCCGCGGCCTTGCGCAGTGAGGCCAGCACAGTGCCACCATTGAGACTGCGCAGGAGCAGACAGGCGACGAGCGCATAGGTGACGGCGAGCGCCGAGGCCTCCGTCACCGTGACCACGCCGAAGCGGATGCCGACCACGACAACGATGCCGAGCCCGATCGCCGGCAGCGCGCCGACGAAGGATCGCGCCCGCTCCACGCTGCTGGCGCGCGGGGCGGAATCGACGACGCCGCGGACGCTGAGATGGATGCCGATGGCGAGCGCCGCCGTCAGCACCGCGCCCGCGACGAAGCCGCCGACCAGGAGCGAGCCGACCGAGAGATTGGTCGCCGCCGCCAGGATCAGGAAGGCAATCGAGGGCGGGATGATATTGTCGAGCATCGAGACACCCGCAACGATCGCCGCCGCATTGGCCGGCGGATAGCCGCGCGCGACAAGAGCCGGCGCCATCACCTTGGCGCCGAAGGCGGCGTTGGCAACCGAGGAGCCCGAGGCGCCGGAGAACATGACGCTGGCGACCAGCGCCGTCTGCGCCAGCCCGGCCCGCAGATGCCCGACGAGGGCGGCAGCGAAGCGGACCAGCCGCTCGGCGAGGCCGCCCGCAGTCAGGAGTTCGCCGGCAAGCAGGAAGAACGGGATCGCCAGCAGCAGGAATTTCGAGACGCCCGCCACCGTGTTCTGGACGATGGCCGGCTCCGGCAAGAGGCCGCCGAACGCGCCCGACAGCGAGACGCCGGCGAGCAGGGCGAAAGGCAATGGTGCGCCGAGCAGGAGCCCTGCCGCGGCGGCGAGCCCGGCGACCAGGCTCGGCGTCGCGACGAAGAAACCGGTCGCGCTGTTCGCCAGTGCATAGAGACCCGCCCCGAGGATGAGCGCAGCGAGTGCCACCGGCCAGGATTGCGCCAGCGCCACGCGCCAGAGCACGACGATCAGTGTCAGCCCGCCGCCGATGGCGAAAGTCGCGAAGCGCAGGCTCTCCGGCAGGCCGAGCACGGTCGAGGTGCCGCCGACCAGAGCCGCGACGCTGGCGCCGCCGAGTGTCAGAACCAGCGCGCCATGAACGGCAATCGCCTCGGCCAGGATCGCGGCGAGACGGCGCCCCCGCCCCGGCAGCAGATTGACGACGACGTCGAGCCGCATGGCGAGCGCGCTGGTCGCAGCGAGTGGTGCGCCGACCGCGACCAAAGCGACATTCAGCCAGATCGCGAGCTCGTCCGACCAGACGAGGCCGTCGCCGAAGACGTAGCGCCGGGTGACTGCTGCCATCACCACTAGGAAGAGCACAGCGAGGATCGCCGCGCCCAACCATTCGAGCACGGCCACAAGCGCGGCCAGCCCGCGCTCACCGATCAGACGAGCGGAGGATTGGAGCGGCGCAGCGGCCATGGCAGCGCCCGGCACCAGCTCAGCGCAGCGGCGAGAAATGCGTCGGCCGCAGGATTCGGCTGCGCATCTCCAGAACGTAAGGAGCCGCCTTGGCGCGGAAGACCTGCCAGCGCGGATCGGCCTCCATCGCGGCGCGCCGGCGCTCGCGGTCGCCGGCATCCTCGAAGCGCCACATATGCACGACCTCGTTGACCACGCCCGTGTCGGTGGTGAACCAGCCGATCAGATGGCCGAGATGGGAGATCTGCAGCTCCATGCCCTCGGCGACATAGAGGTCGAGATAGTCGCGCACATGCGCGGGCTTGATGGCGTAGGTGCGCTCGTCGAGGATCATCGTCCTGCCGGTCCCTGATGGCGAAGCCGCCCAGCGGCCGAGCGATCAGTAGCCGTCTTCGCCGCAAAGCCCAACCGGTAGGGCACCGGCCGAGCCCGCGATTGGCGCATGGCGGCCCGCTTTCGCGGCCAACCCGCCGGCCACCGGCGAAGAGAGTACGCGCCAGAACCGCGTCACGGAGAAGAATGAACTGTGATCCGGCCCGCCGAGAGCAACATCTTGCTTTTTCCGACGCGTGGGCCGCTCAACCGCCATGTAAATAGAGATCGGCCTGGGCATCGCCACGATAACGTGGCTCGGCAAGTGCGAATCCAGCTCTCCGCAAGAGATGGACCGAGGCGCTGTTGGCCGGATCGACCGTCGCCCTGATAGGAGACATCCCGCGCCCTGCGGCGAAGGCGACGAGGCCGGCGAGCAATTCCTTGCCCAGCCCCCTGCCCCAGCTCGCACGCCGGAGACCGTAGATCACTTCTTCCGTTCCATCGCCCGGGCGAGCGAAGCCGGCCCAGCCGATCAGCTCTCTACTGGCGCGTTCGACCACGGCACCGGTGCCGTAGCCGAAGCGTTCGAGATTGGCCTTCGAGCGCTCGATCCAGAGCGCCGCGACATCAGCCACGAGCGGCTGCCCATCATCGACAAAGCGATGAACCTCGGGATCGGCAAAAAGGGTGACCAGCAGCGGTGCGTCGGCCTGGACGAAAGGCCTGACGACGAGCCGGGCCGTCTCGAGCTGCGACGCGTGGATCATCGGGCTGACTGAACAGTCTCAAGCGGACCACAACGGACAGGAGCGGAACCCCGCAGCCGCGCCAACCGGACGGAAAACCGAGAGCGAGAGCTATTCTTCGCTTGAACCGTAAGATTGCTCAGCCCGATAGGAGCGTCGCTCGCCCTGCCTCTCATAGCGGCGCTCGCGGTCGCGATCCTGCGTCATCACGCAATTGGCATAGGAGTCGGTGCCGCGCTGGAAGCCATAGGCGTCGCAGCGCGAGCGATCCTGGACGATCGGGTCCGGCGTGGTGGCGCAAGCGCCGAGAGCCAGGGTGAGAGCAGATGCGGCGATGATCCTCATGGTGCGAGGATGGAAGCGCCGCATGGCTGCTTTGTGGTGACAATCCGGCGACGATAGGGAGGCGATTTCGCCAGCTCAGGGTCTCAGCGCTCGGCATCCTCGGTGGCGCTTTCGAGAATCCTGACAGTCTCTTCCAGGCTTTCCTTCACGCCGAGCTGGAAGTCCTTGCGGAAGGCGATGATCGTGTCGGGCGGCTGGCCCTTGAAGGTGTAGACGACGCTGACCTGGTCGGGATTGACGTAGACGGGCTTGCCGTCGCTGGGCGAGGTGAATTTGCAGAGCTTGGGCACGGGTTCTCTCCGGGACGACCGAGCGATTCACCGGAGCCTAGCAAAAAATGGAGGCCCCGCCTCCATCATGGAAGCGGGGCCTGCGATATCAGCGCGCGATGCGGGGGCGCCCGCCGCAGAACTGCTGCTCGACAGCACGCTCGTAGCCGAGCTCGCGGTCATAGATCATAACGGTGCGCGTCAGGCAGTCGCCATCCTGCACCAGCCCGGTGTTGATGAGACGGCCGTTGGGATCAGCGACGACGGTCGGGCCGCAGGCCGCAGCAGCTGTGGCAAGGCCTAGGCCGACGATGAACTTCGCGATACGGTTCATGACGGCTTCCTCACATATAGAGGCCGCGGCCACAGCGGCGCACGCGCCGGTTCTCGTAATAGCCGGTATAGCGGTTGAAGACGCGAACCGTCTTGTAGAGGCAGTACTTGCCGTCGTTGCGACCGTCGTAATAGGTCCGGCCGGTGTCGAGATCGACGCCGAGGAACTCGTCCTTGCCCTTCTTGCCGCCCTGGGCGAAGGCCGGGGCGGCCGCAAGGCTGAGAACAGCGAACCCCGCTGCGGCGATGGCTATCTTGAGCATGGCATTTCTCCTGTCTTGCGGCGGAAATATGTCCAGCACCGCGTGGCGGGCTTTGCGTCCGTCAGTCCGATTTTCGCGCGCTTAAGTGAGATTATCCGGAGCGACCGGCCAAATAGGCAGGCAGATCACCGCTATTCCCCCAGAACCCTTAGCAGATCAGCTTGCGGCTTTGCTACCCGATATTGCCGCAATCTGGCCATGATTGGACTGCGGGCAAGAATTGACGCCCGGCGTCGCCCGATGCCGGGCGCAAATCAGGGCAGAGCCATGGCTCGCAGAGATGCCGATGAAGGGCCGGCGCGATGCTTCACGTCACAAGGGACGTGAGGCGATTGGAGCGGGTGGAGGGAATCGAACCCTCGTATTCAGCTTGGAAGGCTGCTACTCTACCATTGAGCTACACCCGCGCCGGGCCGCCAAATTCCGCATCGGACCGGCCAGTGTCAACCCATTCGGACAAAGAAGATCACCTCATCCACCTAAGGCTGGCGCGCGCGGGCTCACGTGTCGCTCAAAGCGCGCTGGCCGAGCCAGATCGCCGCGCCGGTTAACAGGCCGAGCGCCGCCCCTCCGGCGATCGTGCCGAAGGCGAGAGCGCCGGCGGCAGCCACCGCCATGCTGAAAAGCGCGATCCCCATGATCCCTCTCCCCGGCGGCAAATCTAGCGAGTCGGTGCCGGCCGGCTCCTCCCATTTGGGGGCGGAAGAGCAAATTTCGAGTCATTGCGCTCCACACCCCCCAAATGGGGGAAGATGAACCCCCTCAGCGCTGATACGAATCTGTCGGGGGGAGCGAACATGTCCGAACTCGGCGAACTCTACTGCCCGTTCAGGGCCGGCATCATCAGTGCCATTCCGCCGCGGTTGACGTTGCTGATCCATAGCGCGGGTATGCTGGCCCTGCTTCTGCTCGAGATCTGATCAAATCTGGCGCTCTTGTCGCGCCGACACGAAGGGACGTGCTCGCCGATTTCGGACGGACGAGGTGACGGCCAGCTCCATTGCGGTCCGGGACGGAGCGATTAGCGCTTGGCCATCTCGATATCGGGAATCGTCGGCGCGGTGGTGCCGCGCTCGCCTTCGACCAGCGGCGGCGATGGATTCCGCGAGATCCGCAGCGCAATGTAGATGGCGACGCCGACCGACAGCCCGACGAGATAGATCAGCATGCCCTGCGGGCCCCGCAGTTGCATCAGCAAGGTCGCAGCCAGCGGCCCGATCGCCGAGCCCGTACCCCAGAGGAACAGCAGCTGCGCCGAGAGCCCGACGGCCTGGTCGCGCCCCATGCGGAAATAGGCGTGCGTGACGGCGACCGTATAGAGCGGAATGCTGCAGCCGCCGATCACGGCAAACAGGCCGAAGAGCCAGAGCCGGCCATGAGCCGGGTCGACCTCCAGCAACATCATCAGGCCGGCGGCGACCACCGCGACGATGCTGGTGGCGACAAGCATGATCAGGCGGCTGGCGACGCGGTCGGCCAGCAGGCTCATCGGCCATTGCAGCAACAGGGCGCCGATCTGGATGCCGGCCGTGAGCAGGATGGTCGCGCGCTGGTCGAGGCCCGAGAGGATGCCATAGGCGGGGGCGACACTGGTCAGCGGGCCCCCCACCATGCCGACATAGAGGCAGCCGACAACGGCGGCCGGAGCCTGCCGCCACAGCGTGCGCAGCCCGACCGAGACGATCTCGCTCGATTCGGGGCCCTTCGCCTGCGTCAGGGCGACCGGGATCAGCGCGATCGAGAAGGCCATGCTGGCGAAGAGAAAGATGTCCTGCGACTGGATCGCGACATAACCGACGCCGATCTGCGAACCGATCAGCGCGACGCGATTGAGGATCTGGTAGATGCCGAAGATGCGGCCGCGCTGGGCCCGGTTGGCCTGCCCGCTGATCCAGCTCTCGATGCAGATGCCGTGGCCGGCCGCGGCAAGGCCCATGACCAGCCGCGATATGCCCCACCAAGCCTCCGGCACGAGCGGGAAACTCAGCGTCGACACGGCCTGGAGCGCGGCGAACACGGCAAAACCGCGGATATGGCCGACCCGGCGAACGAGCGAGGGATTGACGAAGCAGCCGATCAGGAAGCCGAGCGAATAGGCCGAGGCGACGAGGCCGATCAGCAGCGGCGGCTGGTTCGCGATCGCCATCTGCAGCGGCACGACCGTATTCACGATCGTACCGGCCACCTGCAGGATCAGGGCGCCCGCAACGATGGCGCCGAGCGCGGCGACAGAACCGCCCTGGGTTTTTGCTGTCACGGCGCTGTCATGCCCGAATAGCCATTTTTGCGAAGCTAGCAGCTCGCTCCGGCCCGGGGAAGGCAAAGCGTTCCGTCGCCCGCAGCTATTCGCGCACCGTGTCGCAGGTGCGGGCGGCGAACCGGATCATCGTGGAAAAACAGCGCTCAGAGAGCAAGGTGGTGGGGGAAGCAGGACTCGAACCTGCGAAGGCATAGCCAGCGGATTTACAGTCCGCCCCCTTTGCCGCTCGGGACATTCCCCCGCCTTGCCGCAGGCCGCCCCGAAGGGCTGGCCGCAACCGCCTGTTTCACTTTTGTGAAGGGCGGCAGGCGCGGGCGGACTTATGATGAGAGGGCCGCCGCCTGTCAACGGCTAAAAGCAATCGCCGACAGCAATCGTGCGGCGCCCTCTCAATCCTGCGGCCACACGGCGCGATGACGCCTGCGCCAGGCCATGGCAGCCGGGACGAAGGCCTGGAACGGCGTCTCCTGCGGCCGCTCGATCGCGTCGGCGAGATCGGGCGGCGGGTGAATCAGGCTGCGCACGCCGTGGCGGTGCATCCAGATCGGCAACTCCCCCTGCCGAACGAACATGGCGACGACCTGCCTGACCAGTGGACTTCGCAGCGCCCGCGAACTGCCGACCGGCCGCGCCACCACGCAGAAGCGCGCGAACGGATTTGGATGGTCCTCTTCACCCTCAAGGCAGAAGATCACGCCGCTCCGGTCCGGCCGCGCCTCATCAGGCATGGCGTCGATGCGCCGCCACAGGCAGAACCAGCGCCGGCAGATCTCCGGCCGCGTCGCGTGGATGCCGCAGCCGCTGCCGGTGTTGTGGCGGCACATGACGCCGGCGGGCTTGCCGACCTCGGGATCGACGATGCGCAGGACCTCGCAGCAGGCGACGCAGTCGCCGCAATCGCGCCCGGGCACGAGATGGTTCAGCGTCCGGCCCGAACGCATGGTGCCGGTGTCGGAGCTTTCCGCCATAACGCGCCTCCCGAGGCTGCGGCGAACGGCGAAAGCTAGCGCGGAAAGTCACCTGTCGGAAGCGAAGCCCCGCACGCGCTCCAGCACGAAAGCAACACGCGTCCCGACATCGGCCCGCGGCAAGTCTACGAGCTTGTAGCCGTGATCGCGATAGGCCCCGGTGACCGCTTCATAGGTGCGCTCCGCCTCGGCAAAGTCCTGCTTGCGCTCGGCATCCTGTGCGTAGATCTCGCGCCAGGGCGGTGCGGCAAAGACGATGGGAGCATAGCGGAAGGTGCGGGCCGCCCGGTCGACATGCTCCGGCACCGGCAACCCGCAGAGCCGCAGATAGCCGGTCGTGTCAGGGACGCCGCGATCGAAGAAGACCGGAGGCGTGCTCGCCTGCGCTTCGCCATACGAACGCAGGTCGAAACTCAGCATCAGCTCGGCGAACAGCGCCCGGTCGCGCCAGGGCAAGGCCGGCCCGTCGATCGCGAGCTGATCCCGGATGATCGCCCGGCCCGCCTCTGGCGCGACGGCATGGCCTGCAGCCGCCAGCGCGGCCAGCAGGGTGGTCTTGCCGGAACCGGGCCCGCCGGTCACCACGAACAGGCGCTCATTTGTCTTCGTCATATGCATTTGTCTCCTTGCGATGAATGAGTTGAAACCCGGCCTGGCGGCCTTCGGGCTGGCCAAGCCGGCCGCGCCGTGGCAGGGCATGGCGTCACCTTTCCGGAGCCATGATGTCCGCCCCGTCCCGCCCCCGTTTCCAGAATCGCCGCGGCCGTCCGGATCGGGACGGCCCGCCGCCGCACCGGCCGGGCGAGATCGACGAGGCGATCCTCTACGGCGCCCATCCGGTGATCGAGGCGTTGCGCAATCCGCGCCGGCGCTTCCGCAAGCTGCTCGCCACCGAGAACGCGCTGAAGCGGCTGACCGAAGAGGTCGGCGAATTGCCTCTGGTGCCCGAGATGGTGCGGCCCTCGCAGATCGACCGGCTGCTGACGCCCGATGCCGTGCATCAGGGGCTCTATCTCGTCTGCGATCCCCTGCCCTCGCCCGATCTGGACAGCCTGCCGGACGACGCGATCGTGCTGGCACTCGACCAGATCACCGATCCGCACAATGTCGGGGCGATCCTGCGCTCGGCCGCAGCCTTCGCCGTCGCCGCCGTGATCGTCACCATCCGGCACTCGCCGGCGGCGACGGGCGTGCTGGCGAAATCGGCCTCAGGCGCGCTCGAGCACGTGCCGCTGGTCGCCGTGAAGAATCTGGGGGATGCGCTCGACAAGCTCGGCGAGCGCGGCTTCCTGCGCCTCGGCTTCGATTCGGAAGGCGACGTCTCGCTCGACGAGGTCCCGCTGCGCAAACCGCTGGTCCTGGTCATGGGCGCCGAAGGCAAGGGCCTGCGCCAGCGCTCGCGCGAACTCTGCGACCATCTCGCCCGGCTCGACATGCCGGGCGCGATCAAGAGCCTCAATGTCTCGAACGCGACCGCGATCGCGCTCTACGCCGCGACCCGGCGCTGATCAAATTCAGCGCCGCACGACGTAGCCGTCGCTGCTGAAGCGCATGATCCGCACCACCGGGCGGCCCTTCTGCGTTTCGATCCGGTAAAGCACCGGATCGGCCGCGGGCGGCCGCGGAATGCCGATCGCGACGGGGATCGACGGCTCCTTCTGCGGCGGGGGCTCGCTCGCCTCCGGCAGCACGACCACGACCCGCTGCTCGCCCGGGGAGCCATAGAAGCCAGAGAAGCCGCCGCCATAGAAGCCGGCGCGGCCATGGCGGACATGGCCCGGCCGTGCGCCCGGTCGCATCGGGGCGAAACCTGGAGCCGAACCGGACACGCCGGCCGAGGGCGCCGCGCCGAAACCCGGCGCTGCGGCAGCTGGAAGTGCCGCGACGCAAAGCCCTGCGAATGCGGCGAACAGCGACACTCCGAAGCGAGATCTCATGCCATCGTCTCCCTTCCTGCGCAGCTTGCCGGCCGGCGGCCAGCACGGTTAGCGAAAGGTTAACAATTCAGATCGGCCAAAGCGAGTCGTCTGTAGGATCGGCGACGCGGATCTCTTGATCCTTCGTCTTACGCCTTTCTGTGCAAGACCAAGTGCTCGATTGAAGATTGCCGGGACTGGTCGCATTCGTACCCCATCAAACTTGGCTTTTCAAAGGCCTTAGCCCTGAGTCGGTTCGCCCGGCTCCAAGCGAAGAACCGCCAAAAAGGCGGCGTGAGGGTGCAGCGGATGGTCCGCAGCGCTCAGGGGAACGCAAGAAGCGGGAGCACTTCATGAGCATGGCAGCAGCAGCGGCGTCACAGCCGCGTCCGATGACCAGGGAAGAAAGGAAGGTCATTCTGGCCTCCTCCCTGGGCACGGTCTTCGAATGGTACGATTTCTACCTCTACGGCTCGCTCGCCGCGATGATCGGCGCGCACTTCTTCTCGGCCTTCGATCCGAACACCCGCGCCATCTTCGCCCTGCTCGCCTTCGCCGCCGGCTTCCTGGTGCGCCCGTTCGGCGCGCTGTTCTTCGGTCGGCTGGGTGACCTGATCGGCCGCAAATACACCTTCCTCGTCACCATCGTGATCATGGGCGCCTCGACCTTCCTGGTCGGCCTGCTGCCGAGCTACAACACCATCGGCTGGATCGCCCCGGTCGTCCTGATCGCGCTGCGCATGCTGCAGGGCCTGGCGCTCGGTGGCGAGTATGGCGGCGCTGCGGTCTATGTCGCCGAGCACGCCCCTCCGGGCCGGCGCGGCTTCTACACCTCCTGGATTCAGACCACGGCGACGCTCGGCCTGCTGCTGTCTCTGATCGTCATTCTCGGCATCCGCACCACGATGGGCGAGGCGGACTTCGCCGCCTGGGGCTGGCGCATTCCGTTCCTGTGCTCGATCATCCTGCTCGCGATCTCGGTCTGGATTCGCTTGCAGATGCAGGAATCCCCCGCCTTCCAGAAGATGAAGGCCGAGGGCACCGGCTCGAAGGCGCCGCTGACCGAGGCCTTTGGCCAGTGGAAGAACGCCAGGATCGCGCTGCTCGCGCTGTTCGGCCTCACCGCCGGCCAGGCCGTGGTCTGGTACACCGGCCAGTTCTACGCGCTGTTCTTCATCCAGAGCATCCTCAAGGTCGACCTCTATTCGGCGAACGTGCTGATCGCCTGGTCGCTCATCCTCGGCACTGGCGGCTTCATCGTCTTCGGCTCGCTGTCCGACAAGGTCGGCCGCAAGCCGATCATCCTGGCCGGCTGCCTGATTGCGGCGCTGACCTATTTCCCGCTGTTCGGCGCGCTCACCAAGGCGGCGAACCCCGGCCTCGCCGCGGCGCATGAGAACGTCAAGGTCCAGGTCGTCGCCGATCCCGCCACCTGCGGCTCGGTCTTCGATCCGGTCGGCGTGCGCACCTTCACCCAGCCTTGCGACGTCGCTCGCCGTACGCTCGCCACCCAGGCGATCGTCTACACCCAGGCCCCGGCCCCGGCCGGCACGGCTGCCAAGGTCACGGTCAACGGCACCGAAGTCGCCATCGACGGCTCGTTCGCCGCGAACATCGCCAAGGCGGCCGTCGCGGCCGGCTACCCGGCGGCGGGTGACGCCCGCATCGTCAAGACCGGCTTCATGGGCGCCCTGTTCAGCGCCCAGTCGCTGACCGTCATCGCCATCCTGACGGTCCTCGTCATTTATGTGACGATGGTCTACGGCCCGATCGCTGCGGCACTGGTCGAACTCTTCCCGACCCGCATCCGCTACACCGGCATGTCGCTGCCCTACCATATCGGTAACGGCTGGTTCGGTGGCCTGCTGCCGGCGACCTCCTTCGCCATGGTGGCCGGCACCGGCGACATCTACTACGGCCTCTGGTACCCGATCGTGATCGCGATGATGACCTTCGTCATCGGCATGCTCTTCGTGCCCGAGACCAAGGATCGCGACATCATGACCTACGACAACTGACGCTCGAAGCCGGATCGGCGAACGCCGAGCCGCGAGCCCCGCCCGAAAGGGCGGGGCTTTTTTCATGGATGGCGGAGCCGGGCCCACACACACCAAAACCGAGACCAGCGGCGTGTCCATTGTCTGGATACTGTCGGCTTCCCCAACTGGAGGACATCGATATCGCGACAATGACCAACAAAGTTGAACCAAGTTCTTTGCAGATCATCGCGAACCATGCCGGCACAAGCGCACCAATATCGAGAGCCTGAACTTCAAAAATTCGCGACGCTGTTTCAGATTTCTGCCGCTGCAACTCATCATCACAAGCTGACATTAACTCATTTCGGCTAGTCTTTCCCGAGCTGGGCAGGCTGGGAGCGCTTGATCATGCCTGACGCCGAACACAACCATCGCTGACGACGATCGCGATGGACCTCGCAACCCTCTGGTATCTGACGATCGGAACGCTGGTCGTGGCCATGGCGATGACGCTCTGGGAACGACAGGCGCATGTCCAGCGGTCGCGGGAGCTCGGCATCTGGGCGGCCGCCTATGGCGTGTTCACGCTCGGTTGCCTCCTCGCCATGTACCGGAACCTACTTCCCGGCGTTGCCGGCCCTGCCCTCACCAATGTCGTCATGGTGCTCGGCTATGCGATGGTCTTGCAGGGCGTCCTCGCCCTCGACGGCAAGGGCTTCCGAGCCACTCTCCTGACGGGCTTCCTCCTCATCCTCGGAGCGGCCTGGTTCGTCGGCGGCGCCGAGATGGGCAGTGCCTTCTGGAACCATGTCGGCGCGCTGCCGATCGCGGTCATCTGCGGCCTGACGGCCCTCGCCCTTTATCGCAGCAGCACCGCGAAGGGTCTGCGCTCCCGCCCGATCGCGATCGTCGTCTTCGCCTGTCACAGCCTCACCTACGCGATCCGGTCCTTTGTCGTACCGGTGATCGCCGTCATCGAAGGCGAGAGCGTGCTGCCCATCGTGGCCAAGCTGACGATGTATGAGGCGGTGCTGTTCACAGTGGCGATGCCGATGTCCCTGATCGCTCTTGTTCGTGAGGAGGATCGTGCGCGGCTCCTGGCTAACGCTCGCACCGACTTCCTGACCGGACTCCACAATCGCCAAGGCTTTTTCGAGCTGGGTCCCGAACGCTTGCGCCAGAATGGCGAGAGCGCTTCGCATGCGCTGCTGGCCTTCGACCTCGACCACTTCAAGGCGATCAACGACACCTACGGCCACGAGGCGGGCGATCAGGTCCTGAAGCTGTTCGCACAGATCGCCGGCGAGACCGCGGGGCCGGACGCCATGTGCGCCAGGCTTGGCGGCGAGGAGTTCGCAATCCTCCTGCCCGGCAGAGGCCCGGAGGACGCGCGCGAGATCGGCGAAGACATCGCCCGGCGCTTTGCCGAGGAGGCGGCGCGCAGCGACGGCCTCGCCATCGCGGCCACCGTCAGCGTGGGCCTAGCAGTTGGGGGCTCAGACAAGACTGACCTGGCCGAGTTGCTCGCCGTGGCCGATGGCGCGCTCTATCGGGCGAAGCTGCTCGGACGCAATCGGATCGAGATCGCGGGCGCGACGGGCGTCGCCACCGCGGCCTGAGCGTTCAGCGACCTTCAGCCCGCCGCCCCGACGTCACGACGCCTCACACCGGCAGCACGGTCACCGGCGTGCCCAGCGCGACGCGAGCGTAGAGATGGATGATGTCCTGGTTGATCATCCGGATGCAGCCCGAGGAGACGTTGGTGCCGACCGTGTAGGGCTCGGTCGTGCCGTGGATTCGGTAGCCGAGATCGCGTCCCTCGCCGAAGAGATAGAGGGTGCGGGCGCCCAGAGGGCTCTTCGGCCCGCCGCGCACGCCGGGGCCGCGCGGCGTCGGCTCGAGCTGGGCCCTGATCTGCGGATCGCGCTCGATCATCTCCTGCGGCGGCACCCAGTCGGGCCAGTCGCGCTTCATGTTGATCTTGGCCTGGCCGGTCCAGCCGAAGCCCTCGCGGCCGACGCCGACGCCGTAACGCGTCGCCACCCCCTGCGATTCGACGAAATAGAGATGGTAGGAGCCGGGGTCGACGACGATCGAGCCCGGGGGCTCGGCACCGCGGAATTCGACGGTCTGGCGCAGATAGCGCGGCTCGATGCTTTGATAGTCGATCGGCGGCACCGCAAAGCGCTCGCCCGGATATTCCACATAGACCTGCGCATAGTTCGGGCGCGTCAATGTCCGCGTCAGGCTTCGCCCGCTCGGGGCGGCGATCTCCGGCAGCGCGACGATGCTGCCACCACCACCGCAGCCGGCAAGGCCGGGGGCAAGGAGCGAAAGGGAGGATATGGTAAAGGACCGACGGCTCAGCATGGACTCATCTCAGGCAAGGCTTTTGCAAAAGCATCGACTTAGATGGTTACGGGTCGGTGAATGCCTTGCAGATCCCGCCCGTCTCCGGCGGAAGCTGCGTCACCCCTCGATGTCGCCGCTGCGGATCGCGACACGGATAGCCTGGGCCGTCGTCGCGACCCCGAGGCGCCGGCGTGCGCGCCGCAGATGATTTTCGACCGTGCGCTCCGACAGGCCGAGCGTCGCGGCGATCTCGGTCTGCCGCCGGCCGGCCGCCGTCCAGGCCAGGACTTCGCGCTCGCGACCCGAGAGTGTGTTGGCGATCTCGCTGGCCGGGGCCTCCAGCAATCTACGGGCAGCCGCAAAGGCCGCATCGGCTACGATCGACGCTGCCAGACGCGCCGGGGGCGACGCGTCAATGCGTTCGCCGCCCAGGCTCATCGCGCCTTCGAGGCCGAGCGGACCGAAGACCGGCACCTGCAGGCCATGAAGGCCGCGGCCATGCGGGGCGCGAACGACACGATAGAGTTCCCCGGCCTTGCCCTGCGTCTTGGTCCAGAAGAACGGCTCGCGTGCCTGCAAGACATGGCGCGTCATCGGGCAGCGCCGGACATAGGTCTCGGCATCGACGCCTTCGCCCTCGCCGAACCAATCGCCTTCGACCCAGTAGATGCGCTCGACCTCTTCATCCTGCGCCACTGACGCCGAGAACAGGACGAAACGGTCGTAGCCCAGCGGTCTTGCGAAGGCGCGAACCGCGCCCTGGACTGCCGCGAGGCTATCGTTTCCCGCTATCGCCAAGGCGGCGCGAAAAGCCGCTTCGGCCTGCGTGGCACTCACGCGCCCGCAACCTCGTCGAGCAAGGCGGCCGCGGCGAGCTTGCCCAGCGCATTGCCGGCGAGCGGACTGTCCCCGGTCAGCAGCTTACGGTCGCGATGGACCATGCCGGAAATGTCCGTGTTCAGGATCTCGATCCCGAGTTCCTTCAGCTTCTCGCCGAAGGCCCAGGTCAGGTGGCCGGGCATGTAGCCGATGTCCGGCGTCTTGGCGTCCAGCGCGTCGGGGAAGGCGCAGATCTTGTAGCCATCGTAGATGCTGGCGCCTTTCGTTGCCCCGATGCCTGCTGCCAGCAGGGCCGCCGGGCCGTGGCAAAGCGTGATCACGAATTTGTCCCTGGCAGCAGCCCATTCGAGCAGGGTCTTCATGTCCTTGCTCTCGGGCAGCCCGATCAGGGCGCCGTGGCCGCCGGGAATGAACACGCCGATATAGTCGGAATCCTCACCGAGCGCGGTCTCGATCACGTCGGCGAGCTTCAGAGGCTGCTTGAACCGGTCACGATACCTCGCGAACAGGCCCTTCACCTCCGCATCCTCGCGCGGCATCGCCCAATACTCGAACTTGACCGGATTGCCCGACAGCGTCGCGACGTCAAAGGAAAAGCCGGCCTTGTCGAGATGATACATCGGCAGCAGCGTTTCGACGGGATGGTTCCCCGTCGAGAACATCGTGCCGTTGTCGGTCAGTAGATAGCGCTCGTCGGCGCCGATCATCAGGATCTTCCAGCGCCCACCCTTGTAGGGGCTGGGATAGTCGGCGCCGCTCAAATTCGACTTCGGCGAGGTGAACTGGCCGAGCGAATAGGGCGAAGGAAAGAAGGCGTTGTCCTCGGCGTGATCGGCGGTCGGGCGCTTGTCGTCGGATTTCGGATCGGCCATCGCATCCTCCATCATGGGGTGACAGTCAGCCTCAACCTAAGGGGCCGGCTGCGCGCGGCAATGAGGGTTTCCCCTCAATTGAGCCATCACGATCGAGACGAGCGGCCCGGCCATCGCATGCCCCCCGATGGCCCGAAGTCGCCGCCATCGGCCTTGCCCTTGCCTCCACGGCCTGATACCGCAGCGCACAGGGCCGGCGTAGCACAGCGGTAGTGCAGCGGTTTTGTAAACCGAAGGTCGGGAGTTCGATCCTCTCCGCCGGCACCATCCGACTTCGGTGGCCTGTCGCTTGCCCGCCATGCCGCCGTGACGACGAGGACGACCGGAGCCTGCCGAGCAATGACCTCTGCCGACCAGCGCGACCAACTGCTCGCCCTCGCGCAACGCTGCGAGCGCACCGGCCGCCCCGACCGCAATCTCGACGCCGACATCTACGAGGCGCTCGGCTTCACGGTGCGGCGCAAGCCGACCACCCTGCTCGCCCCGCGCACGCCGCCGGGCGGCATCTACCAGCAGGGCTCGCTGTGGAAGGCGATCGGCAAGATCAGCGCCGAGATCGACGTCGCGGTCGGCGTCATCCGCGAAAAGGCGCCGGAATGGAATTGGAGTCTGCAATCGGTCGCGACCGAGCAGCAGACCTATGAGGCGCTGGTCGCCGGCTGTTCCGGCCAGGGCGCGCTCGCCTCGCTGGCGCTCTGCGCCGCCCTGCTCAAGGCCTTCGCCAGGAGCCGCACCGAGCAATCCCCGACACAGGCCGAACCGTAAGGCGACGTCGTTTCCAACAGCGCGGCTGATTCGGCAGGCAAGCCGATTCAGCGGCCGCTACCTCACGGAAAGTTGACCTTAGGCAACCACACGGCTGTTGAAGGCGTTGTTTCCCAAGCTAATTTGGCGCTCGGGCTAAGCAATGCCCAGGGCACGAGTCCGTCTGGCGGGGCGCCATCCGGGAGAGGTCGTGCCCTTCTCGTTGTTGGAGCCTGATCGATGGCCCGTTTCGAACCCTCGCGCCGCACCGTGATGGCAGGCGCCGGAGCGCTCGCCGCCGCAGCCGCGCTCGACCTGCCCGCCGGCATCGCGCCGGCCCAAGCGCAAGGAGCTCCCGTGAATCAGAACCCTGGCTTCTATCGCTACAAGGTCGGCGACATCACCGTCACCGCCATCAACGACGGATTCGCCAAGCGCCCGCTCGAGGGCTTCGTCCGCAATGCCGAACTCGCGGACGTCAAGAAGGCGATGGAGCAGGCCTATCTGCCGGCCGACGCGCTCTCGATCACCTTCACCACGCTTGCCCTGCAAATCGGCGACAAGCTGACCCTGATCGACACCGGCAACGGCGATTCCGGCGCGCCGACCTCGGGCGCCTGGATGAAGAACTTCCAGGCCGCCGGGCTGGACCCGAAGAACGTTACGAGCGTGGTCTTCAGCCATTTCCACGGCGACCACATCAACGGCTTCAGGCTCAAAAACGGCACCGCAGTGTTCCCGAACGCCGAGGTGATGGTGCCGGCAGCCGAATGGGCATTCTGGATGGACGACGCCAGGATGAACGCCGCCCCCGAGGCGATGAAGGGCGCCTTCGCCGGTGTGCGCCGCGTCTTCGGCCCGGTCGCCAAGGATGTGAAGCAATATGAGGCCGGCAAGGAAATCCTGCCCGGCGTGACCGCGATCGCGGCCCCCGGCCACACGCCCGGTCACACCGTCTTCGCGGTCTCCTCCGGCAGCGGCAAGCTGATGGTGATGTCGGACACGACCAACCACCCTGCATTGTTCGTGCGCAATCCCGACTGGTCGGCGGTGTTCGACATGGACGGGCCGCAGGCCGCCGCGACCCGTCGCAAGCTGCTCGACATGGCTGCGGCCGACAAGATGCAGGTCGCCTTCTATCATGCCCCCTTCCCCGCCACCGGCCATATCGCCAAGGCCGGCAACGGCTTCGAGCTCGTTCCGTTGCAGTGGAGCAGCGCGATCTGAGACCCTCGCGCCTTCGCTGGGGAAAGGCCGGGGCAAGCGCCTCGGCCTTTCTTTTTGGCAGCAATCCGGCTCGCGGCTCGGCCCAACCCCGTGTTAGACCGCTCAGGCTATGCCGACCGGATTCAAGAGATGACCGAGCGCTTCACCGCGATCTCCTTCGTCGCCAGCGAGACGCCCGAGGCCCAGGCCGCGCGCGCCAAGCTGGTCGAGCGCTATGGCGACGCCGATCCAGCTGAGGCCGAGGTCGTCGTCGCGCTCGGCGGCGACGGGCTGATGCTGCAGACGCTGCATCGCTTCATGGGTACCGCCAAGCCGATCTACGGCATGAACCGCGGTTCGGTCGGCTTCCTGATGAACGAGTTCCGCGAGCGCGGCCTGCGCCAGAAGCTCGAGGCGGCACAGCGCAGCGTCGTCCATCCGCTGGTGATGATCGCCGTCGACTGCAACGGCAAGCGCGTCGAGGCCCGCGCCATCAACGAAGTCTCGCTGTTTCGCCGGTCCTATCAGGCGGCCAAGCTGCGGCTCTCGGTCGACGGACAGGTGCGCCTGTCCGAACTCGTCGCCGACGGCGTGCTGCTCGCGACCCCGGCCGGCTCGACCGCCTACAACCTCTCGGCCAACGGCCCGATCCTGCCGCTCGACGCGCCGTTGCTGGCGCTGACCCCGCTCTCGCCCTTCCGGCCGCGGCGCTGGCGCGGCGCACTGCTGCCCGACCATGCCAGGGTGACGATCGCGGTGCTGGAAGCCGAGAAGCGCCCGGTCAGCGCCGTCGCCGACCACACCCAGATCGACAACGTCATCTCGGTCCAGATCGCGATCGACCGCTCGCTCGACCTGGTCATGCTGCACGATCCCGGCCACAGCCTGGACGAGCGCATCCTGCGCGAGCAATTCGGCTACTGAGGCTGCGGCACCGACCACGGAGCCTCACCGCCAGGCCTCGGTTTGCCAATCGTCCCGCTCCCTTCCACCGGCGCGCTGGTAGTTCGGATTTTTTGTCGGGGACAAGCCTCGAAAAGATCTTGAACAAAACAAGAACATCATTGATAGTGACCGTATGGCCGGCTAGGGTCCGGCTCCGGTCGATCGGCCGGTTTTGTGGTGAAGTGCGCAGGAAGTGGAGCCTGTCATGGCTGGTAGCGTCAACAAGGTCATTCTGGTCGGCAATCTCGGGCGCGACCCCGAAGTCCGGCGCCTCGGCAGCGGCGAGCCGGTGGTCAACCTGCGCATCGCCACCTCGGAGACCTGGCGCGACAAGCAGTCGGGCGAGCGCAAGGAGCGCACCGAGTGGCACTCCGTGGTGATCTTCAACGAGAACCTCGCCAAGGTCGCCGAGCAGTATCTGAAGAAAGGCTCGAAGATTTACATCGAGGGCCAGCTGCAGACCCGCAAATGGCAGGATCAGCAGGGCGTCGAGAAGTACACGACCGAGATCGTGCTGCAGCGTTTCCGCGGCGAGCTGACCATCCTCGACAGCCGCGGCCAGGGCGGCGATGAGTTCGGTGGCGGCAGCAGCAGCGGCGGCGGCTATGGCGACGAAGGCTCGTCGGGCGGCGGCTCCTTCGGCCGGTCGAGCCCGGTCGGCGGCGGCTCGCGCCAGCCGGCGATGGCGAGCGGCGGTGGCTCGCGCTCGTCGAGCCATCTCGACGACGACATCCCGTTCTAGATCCGGACAACGGAAAAGCCGTCCTTTTCCGATAAGGCATTGATATAATTATGAGAATGGCCGCCCTGATGCGGCCATTCCTGTAAGCGGACATGCCTCTGGCGAGGAATTCAACCCGCTCGAGCATCGGACCGAAAAGTGGAATCCACTTTTTTCGAAAGATCCGATGCTCTGACAAATAGATCGATCACCGTTTCCGCGTCCAAGAGGACGCGCGGTGATCTAGAGCATTTTCGAGCGAAGCGGACACCGGCTCGCATCAAGAAAATGCTCTCGCCGAACAGCGTACCTCCTCAACGCCGTCGCCCGATTGACCGGATCCATATCGCTGACCGCGACGAGGCATCCTGGACCGAGAAACGCCGTGAACCGGCGCAGGCCGCCCCTTCCGCAAGCCAATGGACACTGCGATAGACCGCTGCCAGCGCCGGTTCATCGGCTTGGCAGCCACCGAATGCGCCGGGCGCCTTGATCATCACGTAAGGTCATTTCTGATTACACCGAGGATGATCTCAGCAATCCTTTTGCGTGCATTGCGGCGTTTTCAGCGCCTATAAATTGCTCCTTTGAGCGTACCTCCATTAACTCTCTCATTAACAGGTTGTTTACATTATCATCTCTCGATGAGACAATAGATCGGTGCTGTCAGAAGGGCTGGCGTAGCGTCAAATGGACACGATAACGATCGGCGTCGTCGACGACCATCCACTTCTGGCGGAAGGAATCGCTGCTGTTCTGTCGCGCAGCTCGCATTTGCGTGTGGTGTCCTCCGGCAGCAAGGCTGCCGATATCATCGAGATCGCAAATCGCCTGCGCCCGGATATCGTCCTGGCTGATCTGAACATGCCGGGCGACGTGTTCGAGGCGATCGAGACCGTCCGGGATCAAGCGCTTGGGACCAAGGTGATGGTCTTCACAGCGTCGACGAGCAGTGACCACGCCGTCCGGGCGCTTGCTGCAGGAGCCGCCGGATTCGTCCTCAAGGGCAGCCAGGTTTTCGAGTTGATCGAGGCCATTGAGGCCGTCCACCGCGGCGAGGTCTTCATCACACCCTACTTCGCCGCCAAGGTCATCGTCGCCCTACAGGCCAAGGCGTCCGAGAAGCGAGCAGCTCAGCAGCTCAAGCTTAGCGTTCGGGAGGAGCAGATCGTGCGGCTGCTGCTCTGCGGCAAGCCCAATCGCGAGATCGCTGCCGCGCTCGACCTCAGCGAGAAGACCGTCAAGAGCTATATGAGCAATCTGATGGCGAAGCTTCACGTCCGCAATCGCCTCGAAGTCGTCATCGCGGCGCAAAAGCTCATCCCCGAGACTCCGGGGCCTCGTCTGGATCGACAGATGCCGTAAGCGAGCGGGGCCTGACCGGTAGCCGCGCGTATATGCGGGTTCCGCCTGTCTCCGTCTTGGTCACCGCCAGCGTCCCGCGCAGGGCATGAACCCTGGTCCGCATGCCACGTAGACCCAGCCCGCCTGCCTCGAGGGCTTCGCCGACCAGGCTTGCGCCCCCCGCATCCTCGATCATCAGCACAAGACCCGCCTCATCGAAGTCGCAGGTGACGAGCTGCCCGCTTCCACCCGCATGCTTGTAGGCGTTCATCAGCGCCTCCTGCACCACCCGGAAGGCGCAGACGCGAATGGCTTCCGGCATCTCCGTCGGCAGATCGCCGAAACTGCGCCCGACCAGCGTGCCGGTATAGCGCTCATGTGAGGTGACCGCCGCTTCGATGGTCGCAGCAGGCGAAAGATCGCGGATCTCGGGCAACACCAGCCCCGCGGACAGGCTGCGCAATTCGCCCAACGTCTGCTCGATCAACGGCTGAAAGGTGCTCCGGATCTCGTCGATCGCGGGGTCGGACGAGTGGGGCGGCAGGCGCAGCATCATCAGGCTGAGCATCTGGATCGGCCCGTCATGCAGATCGGCACCGATCCGGGACAAGTATTCCTCGTTCGTCAGGGCCGCGCTTATGCGCGCGCTGTCCGCGGCACGCCGCAAGGCGCTGTTGCGCTTCGCCAGCGCCGAGGCGCGCTCGACATTGGCTTCGAGCTGCGCCTGCTGACTGGCGATCACCCGGCTCGCCCGCCGGATGAGCGCATAAAGCACCACTCCGATCACACACCCGATGTTGGCGATCAGGAACCAGAGCGCATATTTCAGCTGGCTGATCTCAGCGCTGATCACCGCGCTGCGCTTGTAGAATTCGCCGATCAGGACGACGCGGCGGCGGCTCGAATCGTAGATCGGCGCGTAGATCTCGATCACATCGTCTTCGCCGGCCTTGGCATGGTACTGCGCTGGCGCGATGACTTCGCCGGCCAGAAGCCGCGCGAGCTGCGGCGGACGAATCTTCTCGCCCCGGGGGGGACCGGCCGTCGAAAAGATCAATTCGCCGCTGGTCGACCAGATCTTCAGGTGGCGGACCTGAGAGGCAAGCGCGCCCTCGCGGATCACGGCGTTCAGGCTGGCTTCCACCGCCGGGGTCAATTGCTGCACGTCATCCCCGAGCGCCGCGACATGCGGCTGAATGATCGCCTCGATGTAAGTGGCCGCGATTTCAGCCATGATCTGCGTCCAACCCGCTCGGACGCGCCGCTCGACCCAGTGTCCGAGCACGGTCATTGCGAGCGCCAGCACCGCAACGGTGACGATGGTGAAGCGCCTTTCGAGCGAAAGCCCGGCCCACCACCGTCCGGCGGCAGCGACTACCGACCAAAGTCTGCCCTGGCTACGGACCTTCCGTGGCGCCGGCAGCACCACCTCTGGTCTCGCAACTCGCTCGACTTTGAACCCTTCCGGTGCCGGCACGGCAAGCTCATCCTGAGATTAACAAACCGCTAAGATCGCAGCTCGTCTCAGTCCTTGTGAAGGCTTGGACCGCGCGAATCCTAGCGCATGGGGGGAATTGGCGCAAATCCAAGTCCCGGAAACGCAACGTCAGGGAAGCCGATTCCCTGGCTGATGGCCTATGCCTTCCTGGCCTGCGAAGTTTAAGCCGAATATATCGTCAATTAAACTTCGAAAACTCCACTAGATCATAAGGCCATCATTTGATCTCAGACAAACATCAGATTCTTTGAACAAGCTTTGAATTACAAAAAATCGCCCCTCTTAAGAGACGGCGGAACCGAGGAATTCGACCCGAATTCTTTTCTAAAACGATTGATCCAAAGCAATTGAATGTTCATTAGATTTACTTCGAACTACATTCAACCGTACCGTGAATGCTTGATCTCAATCGCGCTTCCGCGGCCCGAGATTTGGTCTCTCTCAGCATCTGGAGAAATTCCATGGTCACCTACATCAAGTCCGATCTCGAGTTCATCCTCGCGCAGATCAAGATCGCGGAGGACCACGCGCTCTTTCAGCAGACGAACGGCGCCCAGGGCAAGGCTCTGTTCGGAACCGAGAATAGCTCGATTCCGACCTACAATCTCTCCTGGGGCCTCCGCACGGTCGACGGTACCTACAACCACCTGCTTCCCGGACAGGAAAAGTGGGGTGCGTCCGACACGCCGTTCAACGAGCTGATGAACCCGACCTTCCGCACGGTCACCGTGATGATGGACCCCGATGGTCCGGGTCCCGCCCCCACTATGCCGATCGCCATGCCCTATACGCCTGGCAATGACGTCGATGGATCGGGCACCTTTGCCCAGCCGGGCGATGTCATCGACCCCACCGTGCGCATGATTAGCAACCTGCTTGTCGATCAGACGCTGTCCAATCCGGCCGCAATCCTCACGGCGCTGCAGAATGCCGGCATCGACGACCCCGGCATGGCGATCACGGGGCAGATCGCGGCCCTCTACGTGCCGCTGAAGCCGCTTTTCAAGATCTATGAGGAGGCCGCGCGGGCCGAGGCATCGGCTGCCGCAGCGGCAGCGGCGAGTCCGGGCAATCAGCCTCTGCAGGACGCCGCCGCGGCGGCAAAGACCGCGCTAGACACCGCCTGGGCCAATATCGAAGCGGCCGGCGGGCCCGACCCGGGCAACGGCCTTTTCGCGTTGCTGCAAGAAAACGGCATCACGCTCGATGGGATCAATCTCCATATTCCGAACTTCGCGCCTGACGAGGGCCTGTCGGCCCCATTCAACTCTTGGTTTACGCTCTTCGGCCAGTTCTTCGACCATGGCCTCGACCTCGTGAACAAGGGCGGCAGCGGCACGGTGATGATCCCGCTCAGCCCCGATGATCCGCTCTATGTGCCTGGCAGCCAGACCAATTTCATGGTCCTGACCCGTGCAACCGTTGGACCAGGTGCCGACGGCATCATGGTCGACAATCCCAGTACAGCCGTCGACGAGAGCGCGGACAATGTCCGCCCCGTCAACACCACCACCGCCTATGTCGACCAGAACCAGACCTATACCTCGCACCCCTCGCACCAGGTCTTCCTGCGCCAATATGCAGCGACCGCCGGCGGCCCGGTTTCCACCGGCCATCTGATCGAGGGTGCGAACGGCGGCATGGCGACCTGGGGCGAGGTGAAGGCCCAGGCCGCGACCCTGCTCGGCATCAAGCTGACCGACAATGACGTGGGTAAAGTGCCGCTGCTGCGCACCGACCCCTATGGCAATTTCATCCCCGGCGACAACGGCTATCCGCAGATCATCTATGGCGTCGGCCTCGACGGCATCCCGAACACGGACGACGACCTTGTCGTCGAGGGCAATCCGGCCGTTCCGGTCGATCCCTCCAACCTGTTTGGTGTCGTCGACCCGGCGATTCCGACCGAGGCAGTCCGCACCAACCATGCCTTCCTGGCGGACATCGCCCACAATGCGGTGCCGACGGGCCTTGCCGACGGCGACATCACCATCGGGCTCGGCAACCCGGAAAACGGGCCGCCGGAAAACGGGTCTTATGACAACGAGCTGCTCGACGCCCATTTCGTCGCCGGCGACGGCCGCGCCAATGAAAACATCGGCCTGACGGCCGTCCACCATGTCTTCCATTCCGAGCACAACCGGCTCGCCGAACACACCAAGGCGACGGTGCTCGAAACCAGGGATCTCGCCTTCATCAATGAATGGCTGGTAACCGACATCACCCAAGCGCAGCTCAACGCCCTGCCGGCGACGCTGCCGACCGATCCGACGGCCCTCAAGGCTCTGCTCGACAGCTTCACCTGGGATGGCGAACGCATCTTCCAGGCGGCCAAGTTCGGCACCGAAATGCAGTACCAGCACCTGGTGTTCGAAGAATTCGCCCGCAAGGTCCAGCCCAACATCAACGTGTTCCTGGTGCCGGACGGCTTCGACACCATGATGGACCCGACGATCTTCGCCGAGTTCGCGCATGTCGTCTATCGCTTCGGCCACTCGATGCTGACCGAGTCGATCGACCAGTTCGACCCAAACTTTAATGCCAACCACATCAGCCTGATCCAGGGCTTCCTCAACCCCACGGCCTTCACCAGCACCAATGGCGTCGATGACGGCATTGCGGCAGGTGCCATCATCCGCGGCATGACCCGCCAGGTCGGCAACGAGATCGACGAATTTGTCACCAGCGCGCTGCGCAACAACCTGCTCGGCCTGCCGCTCGACCTCGCCACCATCAACCTCGCCCGTGGCCGTGACGTCGGCGTGCCCTCGCTCAACGAAGCGCGCCGCACCTTCTTCGACATGACCAACCAGGATGCCCTCCTGACCCCCTATACCAGCTGGGTCGACTATGCCGGCAACCTCAAGCACGAAGCCTCGATCATCAACTTCGTGGCTGCCTATGGCACGCATGCCCTGATCACCGGCCAGACCACGGCCGAAGGCAAGCGCGACGCCGCTATGACGCTGATCTTCGGGACCCCGTTCGGCAGCATTCCCGCTCCGGCCGACGCTGCGGCTTTCGAACTAGATCGCCTGGCCTTCCTCAACGGCACCGGCATCTATGCAGCCGACAAGGGCGGCCTTGAAAACGTCGATCTCTGGATCGGCGGCCTGGCGGAAAAGATCATGCCCTTCGGCGGCATGCTCGGCTCCACCTTCAACTTCGTCTTCGAAGCCCAGATGGAACTGCTGCAGAGCGGGGACCGCTTCTATTACCTGCAGCGCCTCGATGGGCTGCATCTCTTCGGCGAAATGGAAAACAACTCCTTCGCCGCCATGATGATGCGCAACACCGACGCGACGCATCTGCCGTCCGACGTGTTCTCGACGCCCGGCCTCATCCTCGAGATCGACCAGCGCCGGCAGTACAATCCGGGCCTCGGGGAAAGCGCGGGCGCCGACAATATCTTGGAGGACAATCCGGATACGGTTGCAGACGAAAGTGCCGACAATCTCGGCCTCGACCCAACCTCCGGAGGCATCCTTACCCCGCTCGTCGTGCGCAACAATCCTGCGACGGCCGGCTCCGACACCAATTACCTCAAGTACAATGGCGGCGATCACGTCGTGCTTGGCGGCACCGATCCGGGCAATTCGTTCAACCCGTCGGGCAATGACGTCCTGATCGCCGGCATCGGCGACGACACGGTCTATGGCGACGGCGGCAACGACGTCATCGAAGGCGGTTTCGGCAACGACATCCTCAATGGTGGTGACGGCGACGACATCATCAAGGACATGGGCGGCGACGACAACATCAAGGCCGGCAAGGGCAATGACGTCGTGCATGCGGGCCCCGGCCTCGACCTCGTCATGGGCAATGAGGGCCAGGACTTCATCTTCCTCGGCACCGACATGGGCTCGGAAGTGTTCGCCGGCACCGGCAACGACTTCATCTATGGCAATCGCAATGCCGAACGCATCCTCGGCAACGAGGGTGACGACTGGATCGAGACCGGCACCTTCGATGGCGCCCCCGGCGACAATTTCGACGAGATCTTCGCCCATGACGGCATCGACGGACACGACGTGTTCCTCGGCGATGGCGGCTTCGACGAGTTCATCGGCGAAGGCGGCGACGACATCATGGTCGGCAGCACCGGCCGCGGCAAGATGGCCGGCATGTCGGGCTATGACTGGGCGACCTACAAGGACAGCACCTTCGGCATCAATGCCGACCTGTCCCGGCCCATCGTCTTCGACGAAGCCCCGACGCTGCCGGCGAATGCCGCCCTCGACGAATATGCGTCCATGGAGGGCTTGTCTGGCTCCAGGTTCAACGACGTGCTCGGTGGCTCGAACGTTCTCGGTTCGGAACGCCTGCCCTTCGACCCGAACAATCCCAATGGACCGACGGGCCAGGAAGGCTATCGCGGCAGCCAATTGACCAAGGAAAGCCTGGCTCTGATTACCGGGCTCGCCGATGTGCTCGGAATGACGCCGGCCCAGGTTGCCGCGCTGACCACTGGCCAGGTTGTCTTCAATGCCGGCGACGTCATCCTCGGCGGCGACGGCAGCGACATCATCCAGGGCAATGCCGGCGACGACATCATCGACGGCGACAAGTGGCTCGACGTGCAGATCGCCGTCTATGCGACCACCGAGCGGACCGGCACGCCGATCGCCTATCACAACAGCATGACGACGCTGGCCGCGAGCATGTTCGACGGCTCGATCAATCCCGGCCAGCTCGGCATCGTCCGCACGATCAAGACGGACGCCACCAATACCGGTGCCACCGATCCGCTGCGCAACATCGATACAGCCAAATTCCAGGGCAATCGCAGCGAATATGCCTTCAGTGCGACGGCCGACGGCCAGGTCGTCGTCTCGCACGCTGTCGAGGACTCGCTCGATGGCACCGACAAGCTGCGCAATATCGAACGCGTGCAGTTTGCGGATGGTGGTGCGCTCAACATCATCATGGGCACGCCCTACAGCGATAATGGCCTTGCCCCGCAGGGTGCGACCCCGCTCAACCAGCCCGCACTCAGCGGCACCGCGAGCGACGACCTGATCCTCGGCCTTGCCGGCTCCGACGTGCTGAACGGCAATGGCGGCAACGACATCCTGGTGGGTGGCGCCGATGGCGCAGTCGCAGCCCTGACGACCGTGACCTTCCAGGACAACTTCGACAGCAGCAGCTTCAGCAACAGCAATGGCACCAACGGAGCAAATCCGTGGTCAGCGAGCTGGGTTGAGACCAACGATGGCAACCTGCCCAATGGCAGCCCGACCGCCGGCCAGATCCAGATCGACAATGGCCAGAACAACCTTCGGTTCGTCGCCGGGGATGGCGGCCAGATCCAGCGTACCGTCAACCTTGCCGATGCAACGGCCGCCACCCTGACGTACACCGTGGGCCGCAGCACCGGCACAAACAGCCTCGATGCAGGCACCGACAACGACGCCGTCAGGGTCTATTTCTCGCGGACCGGCGCTGAGGCGGACTTCGTGGAGGTCGACGTCATCAACAGCACGTCGACCGTGACGGCGCGCAATATCAACCTTGCCTTGTTCGGCACGGGTCAATTCACGGCGAATGCGGCGATCCGCTTCGTCACCACCTCGCTGGAAGGAAACGAGTTTGTCTCGTTCGACACTCTCGCCATCACCCGCACCACAGTCGGCACCGGTGCTGTCGCCGGTGACACCCTCAATGGCGGGCTCGGCAACGATACCTATTCCTTTGCCCTCGGCGACGGCAATGACGTGATCAATGAAGGCGTCTCGGCCACGAGCGGGGGCAATGCCGACAAGATTTCGATCCTGGCGCCCGTCACCGGCACCGATGTTGATGGCCTGCCGGTCTATACGCTCACCGCTCTCAATGCCGAGGACAACGACGGCGACACCAATGATGGTGAACTCGTCATCTCTTACAGCATGATGAACGGGGCGACGCCGGTGACCCAGACGATCACCGTCAACGAGCACTTCAATGGCACCAATGCCGAGGCCGGCGTCGAACGCATCAACTTCAACGGCGCCCTGGTCCACGGCTATGCCCTCGGCTCCGAAGACTATCTGGTCAGCCGCCTCGACCCGGGCAACCGCAATGCCGGTGGCGTCAACCTGTCGACCTCGACCGCCAACAATTTCATCACCGGCGAAACGGGAACCAGCGACGTCATCACCGGCGGCAGCGGCAACGACCTGATCTTCGGCGCTTCCGGCAATGACGACCTTGTCGGTGGCCTCGGGGACGACCTCCTGGTCGGCGGTGCTGGCGATGACGATCTCGACGCCCGCGATACCGGGGACCCCGATGCCCTCGACCTTGTCGGCGCGGAAGGTGGCGACACCCTGGTCGGCGGGGCCGGCAACGACACCTATGGCGTCGACGACCTGCTCGACGTGGTGGTGGAAGCTGCTGGCGAAGGCACGGATACGGTCGAGACCTTCATGGCCGAACTGTCCCTGGCGGCCATGACCAATGTCGAAAACCTCACCTTCCGCGGCGCCGATGCCAGTGCGTTCATCGGCACCGGCAATGCGGGCAACAACACTATTCTCGGCGGTGACCTCAACGATACGCTGAGCGGCCTGGCCGGCAATGATACGCTCGATGGCGAGCTCGGCGCCGATACCATGATCGGCGGTGACGGCAATGACGTCTACTTCGTCGACGAAGCCGGCGATGTCGTTACCGAAACCAATGCCGACCTCGTGCTCGGCGGTACCGATCGCGTCGAGTCCGACATCGACTTCACGCTCGGCGCCAATGTCGAAAACCTCGACCTCAACAACAATGCTGTCAGAGGCACGGGCAACGCCCTCAACAACATCATCAACGGCAATGACGCAGCCAACCAGCTCTTCGGCGCTGGCGGCAACGACACGCTGAACGGCGATGATGGCAACGACCTGCTCGACGGCGGCGACGGCAACGACATCCTCAATGGTGGCAATGACAATGACACCATCATCGGCGGTGCCGGCAACGACGCCATCGATGTCGGCGGCGGGTTCAACACCATCGTCTACAACGCGCCTGCCTTCGGCAACGACACCGTCGCCAGCTTCGATGCCGATGCGGGTGGCGGTGGACAGGACCGTATCGACGTCTCGGGCTTGGGCATCACTGCGGCCAACTTCGCCGCGAGAGTGGGCATCGTCGATCTTGGGAACGATACCCAGGTCACGATCGACGGCAACACAGCCACGACCGTCCGGCTGAACGGCGTGAACGGGAATGGCAACAACGTCATCACCGTGGCCGACTTCATCCTGGCCAGCGCCGCCCCCACCAGCACGATCAACGGTGACAATAACGCCAATACGCTCAACGGCTTGGGAACCACGTCGGAGACGTTCAATGCCAATGGCGGCAATGACACCGTCAACGCCAATGGCGGCAATGACATCGTCAACGGCGGCGAAGGTGCCGACATCCTCAATGGCGGCGACGGCAATGACACGCTCTCGGGCGGGATCGGCAGCGATACCGGTGCCTTCACTGACAGCTTCGGCGCCGAGGCCTACTCGAACAATGACGGCACGCTCTCCTTCGCCGGAGACTGGGCCGAAGGCGGCGGCGAGACCACCAGTGCCACCGGTGGCGATATCTCCATCGAGGGCGGTCGCCTGCAGTTCAACGAGAACCTTGACGGCGGCGAATGGATCCAGCGCGCCTTCAACGTGGCTGGCGCGACGTCGGCGACGGTGCAGTTTGCCTTTACCGGCGACGGCAGTGTCACCGGCACGGAGAACGTCACCGTCCAGGCCTGGAACCAGGCTGCAAATAGCTGGCAGAACCTGACCGGCGGCGTTCTCAACTCGGCGAATGCCAACTTCTCGGCGGTCCTGACTGCGGGGCAGATCGGGGCGCAATCCGCGATCCGCTTCCAGGTGAATGGCGACTGGGATGGCGGCGATAATGTCTTCGTAGACAATTTCATCGTCAACGCGACCATTCCCGGCCTCAACGCCGGTGTCGACGCCGTCAATGGCGGCGCCGGCGACGATACAATCGTCTGGAACGCCAATGCCTCCGGCCCGACCGACGGCAAGGACATCATTGATGGCGGCACCGAAGGCACCGCTGGCGACACCTTCTCGATCGTGGGCAACACTTCGGCCGAGACCTACCGCATCTATACAAGGGCCGAGTTCCTTCTGGTCAACCCGCTGGCCGTGATAGCGGCGGCCACCGAGATCGTCGTCACCCGCAACGGCACCAACGCCGCTTCGGTGATCGCCGAACTCAGCGAGATAGAAGAAATCCGTATCAACGGCGCCGATCCTTCCGGGACCGCCGGCTCTGCCGGCAACGACACCTTCGAGATCATCGGCGACTTCTCGACCACGAGCCTGCGTCTCAACACCATCACGATCGATGGCGCCGCTGGCGACGACACTGTCGACATCTCGGCCCTGACCTCGGCGCATCGCATCGTGTTCCGCTCCAATGGCGGCAACGACACGATCGTCGGCAATCTGCGGCCGCAGGATGTGATCGAGCTGCCCGACGGCGCGGTGCCCGGCGACTATGAGGTCACGACCGACGCGAACGGCGTGACCACGATGACGAGCCCGACGCACAGCATCTGCTTCACCGCGGGCGATGGGATGCCGCAGTTCGGCTCCGGCGATCATGACGACGACGATGAAGACGACGACGATGATGATGACCATGACGACGACGAGGATGATGACGATCATCATCACGGGGGTCATGATGATGATGACGACGACTGCGGCTGCGATGACGACGAGGACGAGACCGGCACGCCGGCGCCTGGTCCGTCAGGTGGAGCGGTGCGGACCGGG
>DASYHC010000130.1:0-14851 GCA_035998995.1 Allobosea sp. | reverse complement strand
CTCGACAAGTCTATGGTCGTCTCGGACAAGGCCGAGCGCCAGAAGCTGTTCGACGAATTGCACCAGCGCTTCATTACCGAGGTGCCGATGGTGATGCTCTATAACGGCATCGACGCTGGCGCCTATGGCAAGCGGATCAAGGGCTACAACTCCTCGATTCTGTCGAAGCCGCGGCTCTGGGAAGTCACGGTCGCGGACTAAGCCGCCCCGGAAACCTCGATCAGGTCCTTGATGATGTGATGGGCGGTGAGCGTAGCCAGCCGCTCACCATCTCCTGCCCGGATCGCCGCGACCATGGCGTGATGATCGGCGTCGCTGGCGAGAAGGGCCTGGTGCGAGGCCCAAACCGTGACCGCTGAGCCGCGCGACCGGTCGCGCAGGCTCCAGATCGTCTCGACTAGCACCGGATTGCCGCAATGGGCGTAGATCAGACTATGGAAGGCGCGGTTGATCTCGCTCTGGTCGACGCGTGTGCCGGTCTGCACCGCCCGGCTGAACTCGTGCGCGAGCGTCTCGAGCTTTGCCATCGCCTCTTCATCCATCTGGCCGATCACCAGGCGACAAGCAGCGCTTTCGAGAATGATGCGGGTGTCGCGGATGGCGCGATAGGTCTCGAGATCGATCTCGGTCACCCGGTAACCGCGATTGGGCACGTGCTCGATCGTCTTGCGCACGGCGAGCTCGTCGAGCGCGGCGCGGACGTCGAAGCGCGTCGCCTGGAACGCCTCCTCCAGATCGATCTGGCGCAGCCACTCGCCCGGCCGATAGGCGCGGATATGGATCGCCTGGGCGATCTCGTTGGCGAGTTCGCCCTTGGCGCGCTGGCGTGTCTTGGGACGGGTGGCCATGACCGGTCTCTAGAGCATCAGGGCGACGCTTGTGAACTGGCTCACCGGCGTCACGCACAGCCGGCACAGGATCTGTCGAATCCGGCTTGCGGCCTCGATCATAACATGCGACAAAATTGGCGCCAATCTTATAACCAATCAGGAAACGCCGCATGACCGCTCCCGTCGCAAAGCCCGCCAAGCAGGACGATGCGGCTGCGATCGCCCGCGCGCTCTATGATCTCGGCCCGACCCCGGTTACCGCCTGCAAGGCCGATCCGCGCTTCAGCTATTGCCTCTATGTGCCGAAGACACTGGGCAAGGGTGGGCAGGCGCCCGAGCTGGTCGTCGCCATGCACGGCACCGGCCGTGGCTTCACCGGCTATCGCGACGCCTTCGAAGCCTTCGGCCGCTGGAACAACTGCATCATCCTCGCCCCGCTCTTCCCGATCGGCGTGATGGGCGACGGCAACCGCAACGGCTTCAAATACATGCGCGAGGGCGAGGTCCGCTACGACCACATCCTGCTCGCCATGGTCGAGGAAGTCGCCCAGCATTACGGCCTGCGCTTCGACCGCTTTGCCTTGTTCGGCTATTCCGGCGGCGGCCATTTCACCCACCGCTTCCTGATGCTGCAGCCGCACAAGCTCTGGGCCGCCTCGATCGGCGCGCCGGGCTCAGTGACGCTGCTCGACCCGACCCGCGACTGGTGGGTCGGCACCCGCAACATGGCCGAGCTTTTCGGCACCGCGCCCGATATCGAGGCGATGCGCATGGTTCCGGTCCAGATGATCGTCGGCGCTGCCGATCTCGAGACCTGGGAGATCACTCACCAGCCCGGCAACGCCAGCTGGATGCCCGACGCAAACCATGCCGGCACCAATCGCCCCGAGCGGCTCGACAGCTTGCGCCGCAATTTCGAGGAGCACGGCGTCAGCGTGCGCTTCGACCTCGTGCCGAACATGCCGCATGACGGGCTGAAGGCGGTCCCGCGGGTCGAGGACTTCTTCGCCGACGTGCTCGCCAAGCGCCGATCCGGCGCCGCCAAGGCGGCCTGAGGCCAGCCATCGCACGCACCACGACCAAACCAAGACAACAAGACAAAGAGGGGAATTGCCGATGAACCGCCTGCTCGCCTCTGCCTTCGCCCTGCTGGCGCTCGCCAGCCCGGCCACGGCCCAGTCCATCACGGTGGCGGTCGCCGCCGACATCCGCAGCAACAATCCCGGCGTCAACCGCGACGACAACACCGACGATTTCGCGCTGCAGCTGGTCGAGGGCCTCGTAGGCTACAATGAAGGCGGGGTCGCGACGCCATTGCTCGCCGAAAAGGTCGACCTCTCGGCCGACGGCAAGACCTACACCTTCACGCTGCGCCAGGGCGTCAAGTTCCATAACGGCGCCGAGCTGAGCTCGGCCGACGTGCTGTGGAGCTGGAACCGCTACATGGACGCCAAGACCGACTGGCGCTGCACCTCGGAATTCGACGGTCGCTCCGGCCTCAAAGTCGAGTCCGTCACCGCGCCCGATGCTCGCACAGTGGTGATGCAGATCGACAAGCCGAACGCGCTCTTCCTCGACACCCTCGCCCGCACCGACTGCGCGATGACCGCGATCCTGCACAAGGATTCGGTCAAGGCCGACGGCTCCTGGGACAAGCCGATCGGCACCGGCCCCTACAAGTTCGGCGAGTGGAAGCGCGGCGAATATTTCACCATGACCGCCTTCGAGGGCTACAAATCGCCAGCGGGCGGGCAGCGCGACGGCTATGTCGGCTCCAAGCGCCCCCTGCTCAAGGAGGTCAAGTTCCTGATCGTCAAGGACCCGGCGACGGTGAAGGCGGGCCTGATCTCGGGCGCGCTCGATCTCGCCGAGATCCTGCCGAGCGACGCGGCCGAGCTGAAGAAGAATCCCAAGCTCTCGGTCGCAGCCGAGCCCAATGCTGTCCGGCACGTCTTCCTGATCCAGGTCAAGGATGCGGTGATGGGCAACCAGAAGCTGCGCCAGGCGATCGCCGCCGCGCTCGATATGGATGAGATCGTCGCCGCCTTCTACAACGACCTCGGCAAGCCCAACACCTCGCCGATCTATTCCGGCTCGAGCTATTTCGGCGAGGTCCAGAAGAAGGGCCATATCTACGACGCGGCCCGCGCCAAGGCGCTGCTCAAGGAGTCCGGCTACAAGGGCGAGAAGATCGTCATCCTCGCCAACAAGCGCCCGGTCGTGCCGAGCTTCCCGGCCGCGGTGGTGGCCCAGCAGATGCTGCAGTCCGTCGGCGTCAACGCCGAGATCGAAGTGCTCGACTGGGCGACCCAGCTCGACCGCTTCAACAAGGGCAACTACCAGATGCAGTCCTTCTCCTTCTCGGCCCGCTTCGACCCCGCCATCGCCTTCGAGCAGTTCTCGGGGCCGAAGGACAAGCAGCCGCGCAAGACCTGGGACAACCCGGAGGCTCAGAAGCTGATCGACAAGCTCTACGTCACCTCCGACCGGGCCGAGCGCCAAAAGCTCGTCGACGAATTGCACAAGCGCGTCATCGACGAAGTCCCGATGATCTTTGCCTTCAACGGCCTCGACATCGTCGCCCATGCCAAGCGCGTGCAGGGCTTCAAGCCGTGGCAGTCGAAGCTGCGCATGTGGGAAGTGACGCTGGCGAACTGACGCCGCCGGGGACCACCAAGCACCGGGAGGAAACCGATGCTGCGCTTTGCGCTGACGCGCATCCTGATGTCCGTGCCGACGCTGCTGATCGTGTCGGTCGCGGTGTTCGGGTTGATCCGTCTGATCCCGGGTGATCCGGCTTCGCTGATGCTGGGGGATCTGGCGACGCCGGCCTCGATCGCCGATCTGCAGGCCCGGCTCGGCCTCGACAAGAGCATCCCGGTGCAGTTCGGCATCTGGTTCGGCAACCTGCTCAAAGGCGATCTTGGCCAGTCGATCAACTCGCAGCAGGCTGTGCTGCCGCTGATCCTGCAGCGTTTCTGGATCTCGGCCCAGATCGTGCTGGTCGCGGTCGCGCTCGCCAGCCTCGTCGCGGTACCGGCCGGCGTGCTCGCCGCCTGGAAGCAGGATACCTCGCTCGACCTCAGCCTCGTCGCCGTCGCGACGCTGCTGCTCTCGATCCCGACCTTTTGGCTCGGCCTGCTCTTGCTGCTGTTCTTCGGCCTGAAGCTCGAATGGCTGCCGGTGGTCGGCTACGTCTCGATCGCCGAGAACCCGATCGCCGGCATCCTCTACCTGATCATGCCGATCATGACGCTGTTCCTGCATGAGATCGGCGTGATCCTGCGCATGGCCCGCGCCTCGACGCTGGAAGTGCTGCGGCTCGACTACATTACCCATGCCCGCGCCAAGGGCCTGACCGAAGGCGCCGTGCTCTGGAACCACGCCTTCAAGAACGCCTTCGGGCCGACCTGGACGCTGATCGGCCTCGTGCTCGGCAACCTGCTCGGCGGCATCGCCGTGGTCGAGACGGTCTTCACCATCCCCGGCCTCGGCCGCCTGCTGGTCGATTCGATCTTCGCCCGCGACTACCCCGTGATCCAGGGCTGCATGCTCTTCGTCGCCTTCACCTATGTGCTGGTCAATCTGGTGATCGACCTCTGCTACCCGATCTTCGATCCCAGGGTCACGGCGCAATGAAGCTCCCCGCTCCCAACGCCCTGGTCGGCGGCACGCTGATCGGCTTCCTCGCCATCGTCGCTTCGGTCAGCGCGCTCTGGACGCCCTACGATCCCTTGCGGCTCTCCTTCCGCGCCAAGCTCGCCGCGCCCTCGGCGATGCACTGGCTCGGCACCGACGAGTTCGGCCGCGACGTGCTCTCGCGGCTGATGGCGGGCGCCGCCACCTCGGTCTGGATCAGCCTGCTGACGGTCGCGCTCGCCGTCTCGCTCGGCACGGTGATCGGCCTGTTCTCCGGCTATGTCCGCGGCTGGGTCGATCGCACCATCATGGCCTTCAACGACGCGCTGCTCGCCTTCCCCGGCATCCTGCTGGCGCTCGGCCTGCTCGCGGTCGTGGGCGCCAACAAATACGGGATCATCCTGGCGCTCGGCATCGCCTATGCGCCGTCCGTCGCCCGCATCGTGCGCGGCACGGTGCTCTCGCTACGCGAGCGCGAGTTCATCTCGGCCTCGCGGGTGATGGGCAACTCCGAGGGCTTCACCATGGCCCGCCACATCCTGCCGAACTGCATCGCACCTTTGACCGTGCTGGCGACCTCGATGTTCGGCTGGGTGCTGCTGGCCGAGAGCTCGCTCTCCTTCCTCGGCCTCGGCGTGCCGCCGCCGGCCCCGACCTGGGGCAACATGCTGGCGGGCTCGCGGCCCTATATCGGCCAGGCTGTCTGGCTCGGCATCTTCCCGGGCCTTGCCATCTCGCTGACCCTGCTCGGCATCAACCTGCTCGGCGACGCGCTGCGCGACAAGCTCGACCCGCGGATGAGGGGTGCGCGATGACCTCCACCAAACCCCTGCTGGAGGTCGACGGCCTCACGCTCAGGATCGGTGCGAGCGGCCGCACCGTCGTCAACAACGTCAGCTTTTCCGTCTCGCCGGGCGAGATCGTCGGCATCGTCGGCGAATCCGGCTCCGGCAAGACGCTGGCGGCCCGTGCGGTGATGGGCTTCATCCCGCCGGCCGTGCGCCTCATCTCCGGCTCGATCCGCTTCGACGGCGAGGAGGTCACCACCATGGCGCCAAAGCGCCTGCGGGCGATCCGCGGCGCCAAGGTCGGCATGGTCTTCCAGGAGCCGATGACCTCGCTCAACCCGTCCATGCTGATCGGCCGCCAGCTCGAAGAGGGCCTGGCGCTGCATCGCAAGCTCGATGCGGCCGGCCGGCGCGAGCTGATCCTCGACATGCTCCGCCGCGTCGGCATCCGCGATCCCGAGGGCGCCTTCAACGCCTATCCGCACCAGTATTCCGGCGGGATGCGCCAGCGCATCATGCTGGCCTCGGTCATGCTGCTGAAGCCGGCGCTGCTCCTCGCCGACGAGCCGACCACCGCGCTCGACGCCGTCGTCCAGCGCGACGTGATGGAGCTGATGGTCGACCTGACCAAGGAAAACGACACCGCCGTGCTGCTGATCTCGCACGATCTCGGCATGGTCGCGCGCTATTGCAGCCGCATCGTCGTGATGTGCCAGGGCGACGTCGTCGAGCAGGGAGAGAGCGAAGACATCCTCGCCCGGCCGCAGCACCCCTATACCCGCAAGCTCCTCGCTGCGATGCCGCATCGCGAGCCGGCACGTGACCTGCCGGAAGCAGCGACGCCGCTGGTGTCGGTCGACGGTCTCGTCGTCGACTATGGCGGCCGCCAGGGCTTCTTCCGCAAGGAGCAGCCCAAGCGCGCCCTGCACGGCATCAGCCTCTCGGTGAAGCCGGGCGAGGTCGTCTCGGTCGTCGGCGGCTCCGGCTCGGGCAAGACCACGCTCGGCCATGCCATTGCCGGGCTGATCAAGCCGAGCCAGGGCGCGATCCTGTTCAACGGCAAGCCGATCGACAAGAGCGAGACGGCCTACTGGGACTATCGGCTGAACTGCCAGATGGTCTTCCAGGATCCCTATTCCTCGCTCGACCCGCGCATGACCATCGGCGAGCTCGTCGGCGAGCCGCTGCGGCTGGTCAAGGGCATGGGTTCTGCCGATAAGAAGGCGCGGCTCGCCGAAGTTCTGGGTGAGGTCGGCCTCGGCGACGGCTTTGCCGAGCGCTATCCGCACGAACTCTCGGGCGGCCAGCGCCAGCGCGTCGCCATCGCCCGCGCCATCATCCGCCGGCCGAGCTTCGTCATCGCCGACGAGCCGGTCTCGGCCCTCGATGTCACCGTGCGGGCGCAGGTGCTCGAGCTCTTCGCGCAGCTCCAGAAGAAGCACGGCTTCTCCTGCCTGTTCATCAGCCACGACCTCGGCGTGGTCGAGCAGGTCTCCGACCGCGTCATCGTCATGCAGGACGGCCGCATCGTCGAGGAAGGCACGCGCGACCAGATCTTCGACGCGCCCCAGCACGACTACACCCGCAAGCTGCTCTCGGCCGTGCCGGGGCTGGAGAGCACGGAAGACGGCGGTGTCAGGCTGTTCTGGAGGCTGGGCGAGCCGGCGACCGCGTGACGAAAGCCTCCCCGTCATTGCGAGGAGGCGAAGCCGACGAAGCAAACCAGGAGCGGCAGAGCAAGCCGCTCTGGATTGCTTCGCTACGCTCGCAATGACGCCTTTCGCTACGCACGACATCAAGGACTTATCCATGAAGAACGGAATGATCGTCGCCCCGCAGCCGGAAGCGGTGGAAGCAGGCGCGGCCGTGCTGGAGCGCGGCGGCAATGCGATCGACGCGGCGATCGCCTGCGCCTTCATGCAAGGGGTGGTCGATCCGCTGATGTCCGGCATCGGCGGCTTCGGCTCGATGCAGCTCTACATGCCCGGCAAGGGCGTCCATGAAATCGTCGAGTTCTATGCCCGCGCCTCCTATGCGGCGAAGCCGGACATGTGGCTCGACAAATTGCGTGGTCAATCGCGCGACGGCTTCGCCTTCCTGCTCGAAGGCGGCATCAACGAGTTCGGCCACCTTGCCGTCTGCACGCCCGGCAGCGTCAAGGGCTATGATTATGTGCTGTCGCGCTTCGGCACGATGGACTGGGCTGATGTCATGGCGCCGGCGATCAAGCAGGCGCGCGAGGGCGTGCTGGTGCGCCCGCATATGCACTGGTTCTGGACGCAGGATCAGAGAGGCTCCGGCCAGGTCAACACATCCGACAAGCTGCGCTACAGCGAGACCGGCAAGCGCCTCTATTTCCGCACCGACGGCAGCGCCAAGCGCCCTGGCGACGTGATCGTCAACACCGACATGGCCAACACGCTGGAGCGGCTCGCCAAGGGCGGCGCCGACCTGTTCTACCATGGCGAGCTCGCCGAGGAGATCGCCGCCGACTTTGCGGCGCATGGCGGGCTGATCTCGCGCGAGGACCTTGCCCGCTACGAGCTTTCGGTCGCCGAGCCGATCTGGGGCTCCTATCGCGGCCACCGCATCTCGACCTCGCCGCCGCCGGCGAGCGGCATGTCGATGCTTCAGATCCTCAACATGCTGGAGCCTTTCGACATCGGCTCGCTGACACATGGCGGCGCAGAGCATGTCCGCCTGCTCGCCGAGGCGATGAAGCGCATGACCATCGACAAGGACCAGTTCATGGGCGACCCGGCCTATGTTGATGTCCCCGTCGAGCGCCTGATCTCGAAGGAGCATGCGGCGGAGCAAGCTGAGAGCATCCGCCGTGGCGAGCGCGCCGATGTGAAGCGGCTGGAGCGCTCGTCGTCGCGCGAGACCACCCATGTCACCGTGGTCGACCGGCACGGCAACGCCGTGGCGCTGACCCATACGCTCGGCAGCCCGTCCGGCGCGATCACCGAGGGGCTCGGCTTCATCTACAACGGCACGATGAGCCGCTTCGACCCGCGCCCCGGCCGCGCCGGCTCGATCGCGCCCGGCAAGCGCCGGTCTTCGTCGGCCGCGCCGACCATCGTCTTCAAGGACGACAAGCCCTTCATCGTCATGGGCGCGCCCGGCGGCAGCTATATCGCGCCGGCGATGGCGCAAGGCATCAGCAATGTCATCGATTTCGAGATGTCGATGCTGGAGGCGGTGGCGGCGCCGCGCGTCATGGGGGTCTCGAATTCCATCGACATCAGCAACCGCATCCGCCGCAGCGTCGAAGCCGAACTCAAGGCTGACGGCTACGACGTCAAGCGCTCGGCCCAGAGCTACCCCTTCGCGGCGCTCCATGGCGTCAAGATCGAGGACGGGCTCGCGACCGGCGGTGCCGACCCGCAGCGCGACGGCATGGCGATCTCGGTGCCGGCGTAGAGCAGCCAAGCAACCAATCGTCATTGCGAGGAGCGTCAGCGACGAAGCAATCCAGGGGGACGTCGAGCGTTGCCGCTCCTGGATTGCTTCGCTGCGCTCGCAATGACGATCAGAGCTGACCGCCTCACACCGGCGCAATCTGCAGCGGGTCGACCGAGATCGCCCGCTTCAGCGTGCGCAGGCCGAAGGTCGTGCGCGATTGGCGCATCCCCGGCAGGCGGTAGATCTTCTCGCGCAGGAAGCGCTCATAGTGCTCGGTGCCGCTGACGACGGCCTTGACCAGGTAATCGTAATCGCCGGTGACGAGATGGGCTTCGACCACCTCGGGAATCCGCGTCAGCGCCTCGCCGAAGCGGTCGAGCAATTTGTCGTCATGCTTGTCGAGCGTGATCTCGATGAAGACGACATTGTCGAGCCCAAGCGCGCGGTGGTTCAGCACCGCGACATATTTCTCGATCGCCCCGCTCTCCTCGAGCCGCTTCACTCGCGTCCAGCACGGCGAGGGCGAGAGGCCGACCTTCTCGGCCAGCGCATTGATCGTCAGCCGGCCATCCTCGTTCAGGGCCGAAAGGATGCGCCGATCGATCGCATCCAGCTCCTCACCGCGCCTTGCCTTGATCGCCATAGAGTGAATTTTCCGCCGAAAGTCGAGATGGCAGAAAGATCATCCGACTATGAGCAAATCACAAGGCCATTTCGGGAAGAAATAGGCATTTCACAGCCCTAACATGCCCGAACAACGACAGCGCCCTGAGGGGCGCGCCTGCAAACGCGCCTTGCGGCCAGCATCGCAAGGCGGAATGCTGGATCGGACAGAGCCTAGGGAGCGTGGACATGACAGACCCCTCACCGCTTCGGTTCCATGTTCCCGTTCCCGCCAGTCGTCCCGGCGAAAAGCCCGACTTCTCGCATGTCGTGATTCCCAAGGCCGGCTCGGTGCAGCGCCCACCGGTCGACGTCGACCCCAAGGAAATCCGCGATCTCGCCTATTCGATCATCCGTGTCCTCGACCGCGAGGGCGAGGCGGTCGGCCCCTGGGTCCCCGATCTGTCTAAGGACGAGCTGATCCGCGGCTTGCGCCACATGCTGACGCTGCGCGCCTTCGACGCCCGCATGCAGATGGCACAGCGCCAGGGCAAGACCTCGTTCTACATGCAGCACACCGGCGAGGAGGCGGTCTCCTGCGCCTTCCGCATCGCGCTCAACGACGGCGACATGAACTTCCCGACCTATCGCCAGGCCGGGCTGCTGATCGCGCATGATTATCCGCTCGTCGAGATGATGTGCCAGATCTACTCGAACGAGCGCGATCCGCTGCGCGGCCGTCAGCTGCCGATCATGTATTCGGCCAAGGCGCACGGCTTCTTCTCGATCTCCGGCAACCTCACCACCCAATATGTCCAGGCCGTCGGCTGGGCGATGGCCTCGGCGATCAAGGGCGACAACAAGATCGCGGCCGCCTGGGTCGGCGACGGCTCGACCGCCGAATCCGATTTCCACGCCGCCCTGGTATTCGCCTCGACCTACAAGGCCCCGGTCGTCCTCAACGTCGTCAACAACCAGTGGGCGATCTCGACCTTCCAGGGCATTGCGCGGGGCGGCTCGGGCACCTTCGCGGCCCGCGGCCTCGGCTTCGGCATCCCGGCGCTGCGCGTCGACGGCAACGACTACCTCGCCACCTACGCCGTGGCGCAATGGGCGATCGAGCGAGCCCGCCGCAATCTCGGGCCGACGTTGGTCGAATACGTCACCTACCGCGCCGGTGCGCATTCGACCTCGGATGATCCCTCGGCTTATCGGCCCAAGCACGAATCCGACGACTGGCCGCTCGGCGACCCGATCGTTCGGCTGAAGCAGCACCTGATCGCGATCGGCGCCTGGACCGAGGAACGTCACAAGCAGACCGAGGCCGAGATTATGGCAACCGTCATCGCCGCGCAGAAGGAAGCCGAGAGCTTCGGCACGCTGCATGCCGGCGGCAAGCCCTCCTCGCGCGACATGTTCGAGGACGTCTATGCCGACCTGCCGCCGCATCTGCGCCGCCAGCGCCAGCAGATCGGGGTGTGACCATGGTTTGCCAGGATCAGTCGCCCATCGTCATTGCGAGGAGCGCAGCGACGAAGCAATCCAGGGGGCCGTGGAGCGAGGCGACTGGATTGCTTCGCTTCGCTCGCAATGACGTGGGGAGCGCCTGATGGCCCGCATGACCATGATCGAGGCGATCCGCTCGGCCCTCGACGTCTCCATGGGCCGCGACGACAACGTCGTCGTCTATGGCGAGGATGTCGGCTATTTCGGCGGCGTCTTCCGCTGCACCCACGGCCTGCAGCAGAAATACGGCGTCAACCGCTGCTTCGACGCGCCGATCAGCGAGCTCGGCATCGTCGGCACCGCGATCGGCATGGCCGCCTATGGCCTGCGCCCCTGCGTCGAGATCCAGTTCGCCGACTACATGTACCCGGCCTATGACCAGATCGTCTCCGAGGCCGCACGCCTGCGCTACCGCTCGGCCGGCGACTTCACCTGCCCGATGGTGATCCGGATGCCGACCGGCGGCGGCATCTTCGGCGGCCAGACCCACAGCCAGAGCCCCGAAGCGCTGTTCACCCACGTCTCCGGGCTGAAGACGGTCGTGCCGTCCAATCCGCGCGACGCCAAGGGCCTGCTGATCGCGGCGATCGAGGATCCCGATCCGGTGATCTTCCTCGAGCCGAAGCGGCTCTATAACGGCCCGTTCGACGGCCATCACGACCGCCCGGTCACGCCCTGGTCGAAGCATGAGCTCGGCGAGGTCGAGGAAGGCCACTACTCCGTACCGCTCGGCAAGGCGGCGATCCGCCGCGAAGGCTCGGCCGTCACCATCGTCACCTATGGCACCATGGTCCATGTCGCCCAGGCGGCGACCGAGGAGACCGGGATCGACGCCGAGATCATCGACCTGCGCACGCTGCTGCCGCTCGATCTCGATGCGATTGTCGCCTCCGTCTCCAAGACCGGCCGCTGCATCGTCCTGCACGAGGCGACGCTGACCTCTGGCTTCGGCGCGGAGCTGGCCGCGCTCGTCCAGCAGCACTGCTTCTACCATCTGGAGGCGCCGATCATGCGCGTCACCGGCTGGGATACGCCCTATCCGCACGCCCAGGAATGGGACTACTTCCCCGGCCCCGCCCGTCTCGGGCGCGCGCTGCGCGAGATCATGGAGGCACGCTGATGGCCGAGCGCATCATCAAGCTGCCCGATGTCGGCGAAGGCATCGCCGAGGCCGAGCTGGTCGAGTGGCACGTCAAGGTCGGCGACATCGTTCGCGAGGACGATCTGATCGCCGCGGTGATGACCGACAAGGCGACCGTCGAGATCCCCTCGCCGGTCGAGGGCGAGGTCACCTGGGTCGGCGCCGAGATCGGCGACACCGTGGCGATCGGCTCGGCGCTGGTGAAGCTCAAGGTCGCCGGCGGAGCAACGACCGAGGAACCGGCCGAAGCCGAAGCGCCCGCCGAACCCGAGCCGCCGAAGGACAAGCCCGCTGCTGCAGCTCCGGCTATGCCGGCCGCCGCTGCGGAGCCCGCTCCCAAGCAGCTGCCGACGCCGAAGCCCGCGGCTCCGGCCCGCCCGGCGCCGGTCGCGACCACGCCCGCGCCGCGTCGTCCGGTCGGCGAGAAGCCGCTGGCCTCGCCCGCCGTCAGGCTGAAGGCGCGCGAGGCCGGCATCGACCTGCGCCAAGTCCAGGGTTCCGGCCCGGCCGGCCGGATCAGCCATGAGGACATCGACGCCTTCATCCAGCGCGGCCCGGAGGCTCCGGCCAAGGGCGGGCTCGTCGCGAAGACGGCGATCACCGACGTCAAGGTCGTCGGGATGCGCCGTCGCATCGCCGAGAAGATGGCGCTGTCGAAGTCGCGCATCCCGCACATCACCATCGTCGAAGAGGTCGACGTCTCGGCGCTGGAAGACCTGCGCGCTGCGCTCAACAAGAAGCCGACGGCCGAGCGGCCGAAACTGACGATATTGCCCTTCCTGATGCGGGCGATGGTCAAGGCGCTCGGCGAGCAGCCCAATCTCAATGCGCTCTATGACGACGAGGCCGGCATCGTCCACCAGCATGCCGGCATCGATATCGGCATCGCCACACAGGCGCCGTCAGGCCTGATGGTCCCGGTGGTCAAGCATGCCGAGGCGCGCGACCTCTGGGGCTGCGCCATCGAGCTTTCGCGCCTGGCCGAACGGGCCCGCGACGGCTCGGCGACGCGTGACGAACTCACCGGCTCGACCATCACCATCACCTCGCTCGGCGCGCTTGGCGGCATCGCCACCACCCCGGTGATCAACCATCCCGAGGTCGCGATCGTCGGCGTCAACAAGATGGTGGTCCGTCCGGTCTGGGATGGCACCACCTTCGTGCCGCGCAAGATGATGAACCTCTCCTCCAGCTTCGACCACCGCGTCATCGACGGCTGGGACGCGGCGGTCTTCGTGCAGCGGCTGAAAGAGTTGCTGGAGACCCCGGCGACGCTGTTCGTGGACATGTGAGCGGCGGGAGCGAGCCATGACCGACATCACCTGCAAGCTCCTCGTCATCGGCGCCGGCCCCGGCGGCTATGTCTGCGCCATCCGCGCCGGCCAGCTCGGCATCGACACTGTCATCGTCGAGAGCGGCAAGCTCGGGGGCACCTGCCTCAACATCGGCTGCATCCCCTCCAAGGCGATGATCCATGTCGCCGAGGAATTCGAGAAGGCGGCCCATGCCGCCGCCGGCAAGACGCCATTCGGCCTCACCGCCGCCGAGCCCAAGCTCGACCTGAAGCAGGCCGTCGCCTGGAAGGACGGCATCGTCCAGCGCCTCAACAACGGCGTCGCCGGCCTGCTGCGCAAGGCCAAGGTCAAGATCGTCCACGGCCAGGCCCGCTTCCGCGACGGCAAGACCGTAGCGGTCGAGACCGAGACCGGCCCGAAGGTGATCACGGCCGAGACGATCGTGATCGCGACGGGCTCGGTCCCGGTCGAACTGCCCTTCCTGCCCTTCGGCGGCAACGTCATCTCCTCCACCGGCGCGTTGGCCCTCACGGACCTGCCGAAGCGCCTCGTCGTGGTCGGCGGCGGCTATATCGGGCTCGAGCTCGGCACCGCTTTCGCCAAGCTCGGCAGCAAGGTCACCGTGGTCGAGGCGCAGGAGAAGATCCTGCCTGTCTACGATGCCGAATTGACCGCGCCGGTCGCCAAGAGCCTCTCGGCGCTCGGTGTCGAGGTCCTGCTCGGTGCCAAGGCGCTCGGACAGACCGCCAAAGGCGACGGCCTGCGCATCGAGACGGCCGACGGCAAGGAGCGCGAGCTTCAGGCCGACAAGATCCTGGTCACGGTCGGGCGTGCGCCAGCGACGGCCAAGCTTGGCCTCGACGAGCTCGTGCTCGACATGGATGGCCGCTTCATCCGCATCGGCGAGCGCTGCGAGACCTCGATGCGCGGCATCTACGCCATCGGCGACGTCACCGGCGAGCCGATGCTGGCCCATCGCGCCATGGCGCAGGGCGAGATGGTCGCCGAGATCGTCGCCGGCGAGCCGCGCATCTGGGACAAGGCCTGCATCCCGGCGATCTGCTTCACCGATCCCGAGATCGTCTCGGCCGGCCTGTCGCCGGCTGAGGCCAAGGCCGCCGGCTTCGAGACCAAGATCGGGCTGTTCCCGTTCCAGGCGAATGGGCGCGCCATGACCCGCCATGGCGAGGCCGGTTTCGTCCGCATCGTCGCGCGGGCCGACAACCATCTCGTGCTCGGCATCCAGGCAGTCGGACAAGGCGTCTCGGAGCTCTCCGCCGCCTTTGGCCTCGCCATCGAGATGGGCGCGCGACTGGAAGACGTCGCCGGTACGATCCACGCTCACCCGACCTTGGGCGAGGCCTTCCAGGAATCGGCGCTGAAGGCGCTGGGCCACGCCTTGCACATCTGAGCGGGCGTCAGTCGTCAAATGGCCCCCTCTCCCTCTCTCCCCCGTTCCGGGAGAGAGAGGCGCCTTCTTCCGCATAGACTGAGCAGAATGAGGCGCGGGAGCCCTCTCCCCTTGCGGGGGAGCGACTGTGTGGTCAAGCGCATCTCCATGGTGATTTGTTTCGGATGATGGCGTTGAGGATGGTGATGAGCTTGCGCATGCAGGCTGTGATGGCGAGCTTGGCAGGTTTTCCG
>DASYHC010000129.1:0-10960 GCA_035998995.1 Allobosea sp. | reverse complement strand
CGCCGGCCCGGAGAGGGCAGAAAAACCGCTTGAAAATCAGTCACTTATGAGAAAGTGGCTGGGGGACTAGGATTCGAACCTAGACAACCAGAGTCAGAGTCTGGGGTCCTACCGTTAGACGATCCCCCAACGGGCGCGTTGTCGGCGACGCGTCGGATGGCGGCGATCTAAACAACCTCGCGCCCGGTTGCAAGCCTTCTGTGACGATTTCGACATGCAAGTTGGTCACGACGCCTTGCGTCAGACCTCAGGAGCATCGCCAACGCGTGCATCATGGGCGTCCGCGCCGCAGAAACCTCTCAGCCGGCGCTGAGCGTGCGCCTGACCGCATCGCGCCAGCCGGCGACGTGGCTGCGGCGGGTCTCCTCGGCCAGGCTAGGGGAGAATCGCCGCTCCAGCCGCCAGCGATCGGCGAACTGGGTCGGCTCGGGCAGAAGCCCGGCGTCGAGCCCGGCGAGATAGGCGGCGCCCAGCGCCGTCGTCTCCAGCACCTGCGGCCGGTCGACCGGCGCGGCGAGGATGTCGGCGAGGCGCTGCATAGTCCAGTCGGAGGCGACCATGCCGCCGTCGACGCGCAGCACCGTCTCGGCCCCGTCCGCCTCCGGCCAGTCGGAGCGCATCGCCTCGAGCAAATCGAGCGTCTGGAAGCAGACCGAATCGAGCGCCGCGCGGGCGAATTCGCGCGGGCCGGTATTGCGCGTGAGGCCGAACATCGCGCCGCGGGCATTGGCGTCCCAATGCGGTGCGCCGAGGCCGGTGAAGGCCGGCACCAGATAGACCTGCTGGCCGGGATCGGCATTGGCGGCGAGCGGGCCGCTGTCGGAGGCCTTCTCGATGATGCCGAGCCCGTCGCGCAGCCATTGCACCGCAGCGCCGGCAATGAAGATCGAGCCCTCCAACGCGTAATGGCGCACGCCCTTGAGCTGGTAGGCCACGGTCGAGAGCAGGCGATTCTGCGAGGTGACGGCCTTGGTGCCGGTGTTGAGCAGGGCGAAACAGCCGGTGCCATAGGTCGATTTCAGCATGCCCGGCTCGAAGCAGGCCTGGCCGACCGTCGCCGCCTGCTGGTCGCCGGCGATGCCGCGAATCGCGATCGCGCCGCCGAGCAGGCCAGGCTCGCTGTCGCCGAAATGTGCGGCGCAGTCGCGCACCTCCGGCAGCATCGCGGCGGGGATCTCGAGCAGTGCCAGCAGCTCCTCGTCCCACTGCCCCTTATGGATGTCGAACAGCATGGTGCGCGAGGCATTGGTGGCGTCGGTGGCGTGGACGCGCCCGCCGGTCAGGCGCCAGAGCAGGAAACAGTCGACCGTGCCGAAGGCGAGCTCGCCGCGGCGGGCGCGCTCGCGGGCGCCGGGGACATGGTCGAGGATCCAGGCGATCTTGGTCCCGGAGAAATAGGGATCGATGCGCAGGCCGGTGCGCTCTGCAACCAGCTTGCCATGGCCTTGCGCTTCCAGCGCGGCGCAGCGCTCGGCGGTGCGCCTGTCCTGCCAGACGATGGCGCGGTGGATCGCCTGGCCAGTCCGGCGGTCCCAGACCAGCGTGGTCTCGCGCTGGTTGGTGATCCCGATCGCCGCGACCTCCCCTGCCCGCGCCTCGGCCCGCGCCAGCGCCTGCCGGCAGACCGAGAGCGAGCTTTCCCAGAGATCCTCCGCCTCGTGCTCGACCCAGCCCGAGGCCGGGTAATGCTGCGGGAATTCCTGCTGGGCGCTGGCGACCGGCTGCAGGTTCTCGTCGAACAGGATGGCGCGGGAGGAAGTCGTGCCCTGGTCGATCGCCAGGATCATGCGCCGCGCCGCCATGCCGTTTCTCCCGATTGGTCGCTGCCGGCATTGCACCGGCCGGCCGAGAGCTTTGCCGCGAAGCGAGGGGGCAGGCAAGCTCGGCGCCTTTTGATCGCTCGGCAATCGCGTTCCCCTCAGCCCTCATCCTGAGGAGCAAGCGGAGCTTGCGTCTCGAAGGATAGTCCAGCTGGTTCCGGAGCCTCCTGAAGCATCCTTCGAGACGCGCCTGCGGCGCTCCTCAGGATGAGGGCTCAAAGGGCAATGCGATCACCTCCAGAGCTGGCCGCCGCAATTTCGCCGCAGGTTCTGCTTGGCAGGTGGCGCGTGCTGTTGTTACGCTGCCCTTCGAATGGAAACGTTCCAGCTTCGTGCTGGACTCCCGGCGGCCGCGAGAGTGGCCATGGCCGGCGAAGGGTTAGCAAGTGACGGTCGAAGACCGCCAGGATTCCGACCGCCCCCTCGTGGCGGCGGTCCCCCTACCGGGCGAGCGGCCCGCGCCGCCGGATGCGGCTCGATTTGCTCCGGCCCCGTTCCAACGCCCTCACCCGACCACCTATGCCGCGCTCGATCTCGGCACCAACAACTGCCGGCTCTTGATCGCGCGGCCGGCCCAGCACGGCTTCCGGGTCGTCGACGCCTTCTCGCGGATCGTGCGGCTCGGCGAGGGCCTCACCGCCAGCGGACGGCTCTGCGACGATGCGATGGACCGCGCCGTCGAGGCGCTCAAGGTCTGCAAGAGCAAGATGGACCATCGCGGCGTCACCCGCGCCCGCCTGATCACCACCGAAGCCTGCCGGGCCGCGACCAACGGGGTCGAGTTCGTGCGCCGCGTCGGCGAGGAGGCCCGGCTGGAGCTCGAGATCGTCGACCAGCGCACCGAAGCCTCGCTCGCTGTCACCGGCTGCGCCGCGCTGGCGGCGCCCGAGGCGGGCGCGGTTATCGTCTTCGACATCGGCGGCGGCTCGACCGAGATCGTCTGGCTCGGCGGACGCGAAGCCGGGCGCGATCCGGCCTCGCGCATCCGCGAATGGGCCTCGCTGCCGATCGGCGTCGTCTCGGTGGCGGAACGCTATGGCGGGGTCGAAGTCGGGCGCGAGAAGTTCGAACGCATGGTCACCGATTGCAGCGAGGCGCTGGCGCCGTTCGCGGCAAAGGCCGCTGCGGCACGCAACGCCCCCAATTTCCATCTGCTCGGCACCTCCGGCACGGTGACCACCGTCGCCGGTATCCATTTGCGCCTGCCGCGCTATGACCGGCGCCAGGTCGACGGTCTGTGGATGCAGGACCGCGACATCTGCAGCGTCATCGACGAGCTCGTCGCGATGGACTATGCCCAGCGCCAGGCCAATGCCTGCATCGGCCGTGAGCGGGCCGATCTGGTGCTCGCCGGCTGCGCCATCTTCGAGGCGATCCGACGCGCTTTCCCGAGCCCGAAGGTGCGCATCGCCGATCGCGGCCTGCGCGAGGGCATCCTGCTCAGGATGATGCATGAGGACCGCGCCTGGTGGCGCCGAAGGCAATGACGACAACGAAATCCGGTAGCGGCGGCGGCGCACGCGACCTGCGCATCAAGGTCAAGAAGCCCGCCAAGCGCAGCCACTCCTCGCAGCTCTGGCTCGAGCGCCAGCTCAACGACCCCTATGTGAAGCGGGCGCGCGAGATGGGCTATCGCTCGCGCGCGGCCTTCAAGCTCGCCGAGATGGACGAGCGCTACAAGTTCCTGAAGCCCGGTCAGAAGCTGCTCGATCTCGGCTGCGCCCCAGGCGGCTGGTGCCAGATCGCCAGCGCCAAGGTCGGGCTCGACAAGGGCAAGGGCAGGATCGTCGGGATCGACCTCCTACCGGTCGACCCGATCCCGCATGTCGAGCTGATCGAGCTCGACTTCATGGCGGAAGAAGCGCCTGCCCTGCTGATGGAAAAACTCGGCGGCAAGGCCGACGGCGTGATGTCGGACATGGCCGCCAACACCACCGGCCACAAGAAGACCGACCACCTTCGGATCATCGGCCTTGCCGAAGCGGCGCTCGAATTCGCCAATGACGTGCTGGCGCCGGGCGGTTTCTTCCTGGCCAAGCTGTTCCAGGGCGGCGACACGGCCGGGCTACTGACCCAGCTCAAGCGCGATTTCGCCCAAGTCCGCAACATCAAGCCGGCGGCGAGCCGAGCCGATTCCTCCGAGCTCTACGTGCTGGCGACGGGTTTCCGGCGGAAGGCCGAATCCGAGCCGGACGCGGAAGACTGACAGACTCGCTGGCTGCGAGTACCCATCGATCGACTGGGCGTCATTGCGAGCGTAGCGAAGCAATCCAGGGGCCGGGATGCTCTACGTCCCCCTGGATTGCTTCGTCGCTCCGCTCCTCACAATGACGGTCCAGGCGGAACGAAAAGATCGCTGCACCTCAGCTCTCGGCCAACCGACCGTCGACCAGATGGATGCGCCGGCTCGCCTTGGCCGCCATGCCGGTGTCGTGGGTCACGGCGATCACGGTCTTGCCGCGCTCGCGGACCAGCGCATCGAGAATGGCAAAGACCTGCTCGGAATTCCTGCTGTCGAGGCTGCCCGTCGGCTCGTCGGCGAGGATCAGCGGCGGGTCGTTTGCGAGCGAGCGGGCGACGGCGACGCGCTGGCGCTGACCGCCGGAGAGCTGGTCGGGCCGCTTGTCGAGATGGTCGGCGAGGCCGAGCGCGCTGAGCAGTTCGGTCGAACGCTCGCGCATGGCGGCCGCACTGAGCCGGCCGAGCCGGCGCATCGGGATCTCGACATTCTCCCGCACCGTGAATTCCGGCAGCAGGAAATGGAACTGGAAGACGAAGCCGAGTGTCGCCAGCCGGATGCTGGCGCGCTCGCGATCGCTGAACCCGGCCGTGTCCCTGCCCTCGATCATGAGCGAGCCGCCGCTCGGCGCGTCGAGCAGTCCGAGCAGATAGAGCAGCGAGGATTTGCCCGAGCCGGACGGGCCGGTGATCGCGACGAACTCGCCGGCGCCGATCGCCAAGCTGACGTCCTGGACCAGCGTCACCGGCACAGCGGCAGGCAGGACGCGGGTCAGAGCCTTGGTTTCGATCAGCGCGCTCATGTCGCGCCCCGGATGATGTCGACCGGGTTGAGCCGCGCCGCCTGCCGGGCCGGCAGATAACCGGCAACGCCGGCCGAGACGAGCGCAAAGCCGGCGGCGATCAGATAGTGCCAGATGCTCCAGGCCAGCGGCAGGCGCGTGATCTCCTGCGCTACGTTCGCGCCCGACAATTCGAAGCGGACCAGCGAAAGCATGAAGCAGAGGAGGAAGCCGAACGCCCAGCCGAGCAGCGAGCCAGCGGCGCCGAGCGCCAGCCCCTCCAGCAGGAACAGGCGGCGCATATCGGTCTGCGTGAAGCCGAGCGACTTCAGGATGGCGATGTCGCGCGCCTTCTCATGGGTGATGGTCGAGATGATGTTGAAGATGCCGAAGCCGGCCACCAGCAGGATCGCGCCGACGACCGTGTACATGATGACGTTTCGGATCACGAGCGCCTCCAGCAGCGACTCGTTCGCCTCCTGCCAGGCCATCGCCTTGTAGCCGAGCTGCGCCTCGGCCCGGCGCGCCACCTGCGGCGCGGCGTTGGGATCGTCGAGCTTCAGCCTGATCTCGTTGATCGCGTTCGGGCGCTCGCTGAGGATCTGGGCATTCTTGAGCAGGACATAGCCCTCCCCCTCATCGCGGGCGGTGGTGCCGGTGTGGAACAGGCCGACGATCTTGAAGGCGCAGCTTTGGCCGGTGGAGGAGACGACGGTGACTGTGGTGCCGAGATCGGCGCCGAGACGCTGCGCCAGCTTGTCGCCGACGACGATGTTGTTGCCGCCGGCGATCAGCGAGGTGAAGCTGCCCTGGCGGAAATCCTTGGCGAGCGAGGAGACCTGCATCTCCGCCTGTGGCTCGATGCCGATGATGGCGATGCCGACATCGCGCCCGGAATAGCGCACCACGCCTTGCGTTTTCAGGCTGAGCGCCAGCCGCCCGGGGACCCAGGCCCGCAGCATCGCGACTGCCTCGGTCGGGTTCAGGATGCCGCGCCGATCGTCCTTCGGCCGCAGGCCGGCGATCTGAACGGCGGCGAAGGCATCCTGCGCCGGCTGGCGGCGGGCGCTGCGATACTCGTCGGTGATGTCGACATGCGGCATGGTGTCGACAAGGCGCGCGACGAAATCATCCTCGCCGCCCTGCATCAGCGACGCCATGGCGATCGAGAAGCCGACACCGAGCGCGACACCGATGATCGCGACCAGCGTCTGCCGGCCGCGGCCGCGGATATGCGTCAGGGCCAGGGCAAGGATCAGGCGCACGGCTCAGCCGCCTTGTGCCGCGACGCGAGCGCCATCCCCCAGCTTGTCCGGAAACGGCGAGATCACGCGGGCCTGCTCGGGCAGCCCAGAGAGCACCTCGACATCGCTGGTGCCGCGAATGCCGATCGATAGCTCGCGGCGGCGCGCGCGGTCGCCGTCGACGACGAAGACGGCATTGCCTTGCACCGCGGCGACCGGCAGCAGCAGCGCCTGCTTCGCCACGCGCACGATGATGTTGAGCTCGACGGTCATGCCGATCAACAGCGGCGTGTCATCCGGCAGAGCGAGATAGACACGGTAGGTCTTGGCGACGGGATCGCCCTTCGGCGTGATGCTGTCGACCGTGGCTTCCAGCGTCCGTCCCGGGAAGGCGTCGGCCCGGATCAGGGCGCGCTGGCCGGGCTTCACCTGTGGGATGTCCTCCTCGTTCACCTCGGCGACGACGCGCAACGGCCTGGCCTCGCCGATCCAGAACAGGACGGTGCCGGGCTCGGCGATCTCGCCGACCTCGCCGTCGCGGCGCAGCACGGTGCCGCGCATCGGGGCGCGCAGGATATAATTCTCCAGACGGGCGGTCTGGCCGGCGATCAGCGCCGAGGCCTGCCCCATCTCGCTGCGGGCACGGTCGAGCGCCTGCTGGCTCCCGACATTGCGCTCGACCAGAACCGCGAGCCGGTCATGCTCGGCGGCGGCGAGCTTCTGGCGGGCCTTGAGCTCGGCCAGGGTCGCCTCGGCCTGGACGCTGTCGAGGCGAGCAAGGACGTGCCCCTGCTCGACGCGCTGGCCCTCGCAATCGCAGCGCTCGACGATGCGCTCGCGCACCAAAGCCGTGACCTTGGCCCAGTTACGCGGCTCGACCGTGCCGGTGGCGTAGACGATCTCGGCGGCATCGCCGCGTCGGGCTGCGACCGTCGCGACTGCGGCAGGCTTGGCCAGGAACCAATAGGCGCCGCCAGCGGCGGCGATGGCCGCGGCGGCAAGAAGAAGACGAGAGAACTTCACGACATCCCCCGCAGGAGGCATCAGGCCGGCCTGCCCTGCTCGCGATCATCGCGAGTCGGACGCGTTGCGCCGGCAGCGTCTTGCGCGCACAATCGCGAAAGACCGACCGTCGGTCATTCTACAGACCGACGGTCGGTCGTCAAGAGAAAGCGTGTAGCATGCCTCGTATCGTGAAGTCCGCGGATGATCGCAGGAACGAGATCCTCGACGGGGCCCAGGCGCTGTTCTTCGAGCGCGGCTATGAGCGCACCACGGTCAACGACGTGATCGCCAAGGTCGGCATCTCGAAGGGCGGCTTCTACCACCACTTCTCGGCCAAGGAGGATCTGCTGGAGGGGATCACCGCCCGGCTGGCGCAGGACGCCGTCGCGCGCGTCCGCGACATCCTCGACGACCCCGCGCTCGGCGCACTCGAACGCTTGAACGCTTTCCTCGCCCGCTCACGCCAGATGAAGCGCGAGGACGCACCGAAGCTGCGCGCCGCCTTCGACGTCATCTTCCGGCCCGAGAACCTCCTGCTCTACCACAGGATCAACGCCGCCTCGATCGCGGTGATGCGGCCGGTCCTGACCCGCATCATCGTCGAAGGCACGGCGGAAGGCGTGTTCGCGGTGCCCGAGCCTGAGGCGGCCGCGGACATCATCCTGCATATCGGCGCGAGCACGCACGACATCATGGCGCGCACCATCGCCGCATCGGGCACGGCCGAGGAGGATGCGGCGATCGACGAGCTCGACCGGCGCCTGCACTTTTACGGCATCGCGGTCGACCGCATCCTCGGCCTGCCCGACGGCAGTGTCCCCTTCGTCGAACCGGGCTTCACCCGCGCGGTGATGACGGCGCGCTGATTGGTATCAGCCGGCGCGGCCCGCAAGGTCGATCGCCGCCTTCACCGCGACCGCATAGCCCTGCGGCCCCAGCCCGGCGATGACCGCCGTCGCGGCGAGCGAGACATAGGATTTGTGGTAGTGGGCCTCGCGGCGGTGGATGTTCGAGATGTGGAGCTCGACGATCGGCCCCGGGAACATCTTCAGAGCGTCGAGGATCGCGATCGAGGTGAAGGAATAGGCGGCGGGGTTGATGATGATCGCGGCGCCCCGGTCGATCGCCTCGTGAATCCAGTCGATCAATTCGTATTCGCGGTTGCTCTGGCGGAAGACGATTTCGCGCCCACCGGCCGCCTGCCGACACAGCGCCTCGACCTCGGCGAGCGTGGTGGAGCCGTAGATCTGCGGCTCGCGCGTGCCGAGCCGGTTCAGATTGGGGCCGTTGAGGACATAGATCGGCTTGCTCACGGGTCGGTCCTCTCCTGTCAGCCCTGGTAGCCCATCAGGCGCGGCAGCCAGAGCACGAGGCTTGGGAAGAAGGTGATCAGCGCCAAGGCGACGATCATCGCGCCGAGGAACGGCATGCATTCGCGCACGATCTGGCGCAGCGGCACCTCGGCGATGTTGGTCATGATGAAGAGCAAGAGCCCGTAGGGCGGCGTGATCAGCCCCAGCATGATGTTGACAACGACGACCACGCCGAAATGCACCATGTCGATGCCGAGCGCCTTGGCGGTCGGGATCAGCACCGGCACGACGATGAGCAGGATCGCGGTGCCCTCGAGCAGGCAGCCGAGGATCAACAAGAGCACATTGACCAGGATCAGGAAGCCGAGCGGCGAGAGGTTCCAGCCCGCGAGGAAAGCGCGCAGGCTGTCCGGGATGTTCTCGATGGTGACGACGTAGTTGAAGACGAGCGCGCCGGCGATCAGCATGCCGATCGAAGCGGTGGTGCGGGCGCTGTAGGCCAGCGAGTTGTAGAAGGCCTGCATGCTGACGCTACGATAGAGCAGCACGGATACGGCGAGCGCATAGGCGGCGGCGACCGCCGCAGCCTCGGTCGGCGTGGTCGCGCCGCCGTAGATGCCGCCGAGCAGCACGACCGGCATCATCAGCGCCGGAAAGGCGCGCCAGGTGATGCCAGGCAAGCGGCGCAAGGGGATTGGCGGCTCGACCGGGAAATTGCGGCGCTTGGCCGCCGAGGCGACGATCGCCATCTGCGCCAGCGCCATCAGCAGGCCGGGGATGACGCCGCCGAGAAAAAGGAAGCCGATCGAGGCGTCCGAGACCAGCGCGTAGATCACCATCGGGATCGAGGGCGGGATGATAGGCCCGATCACCGAGGAGGCAGCGGTCAGCGCCGCGGCGAAGGCCGGCGGATACTTGCCGTCCTTGGTCATCATCGCCTGCATCATCCGCCCGGTTCCGGCCGCGTCGGCGATGGCGGAACCGGACATGCCGGCGAAGATCACGCTCTGGACGATGTTGACATGGGCGAGCCCGCCCCTGAAGCGGCCGACCAGCGCATCGCAGAAGCGCAGCAGGCGCTCGGTCATCGAGCCGATATTCATCAGCTCGGCCGCCAGGATGAAGAGTGGCACGGCGAGGATGACGTAGTTGGTGTACATGCCGTTGAGCAATTGCTCGGCGGCGATCGAGAGGTCCTGCCCGGCGACGAGGAGATAGAGGATCGAGCCGGCGATCATCGCATGGCCGATCGGCAGGCCGAGCAGCGACAGCGTGATGATCGCGAGGATGGCGAGGGAGAACGGCGTGCTCATACGCCCGAGCCCGCCTTGGTCGGATCGAAAGCCTCAGGCGCCTTGCCGCGCAAGGCGCTGAAGCCGAGCCAGAGATAGCGGATGATCGCGCCGACCGCGAAGGCGATATAGATCGCATAGACCCAGTTGAACGGGATCTTCAGATAGGCGGTGCGCTCGACCTTCATGAAGGCGACGTAGTCGGCCATCGCCGGCAGCGAGATCACATAGAGCACGACGAGTGCGGTCGCGGTGATCAGTGCCATGATGCGGCGCGGGCCCGGTCCGACCGCGCCATAGATGATGTCGAAGCGGATCTCCTCGCTCTCGCGCAGGACGAATCCGGCCCCGAACAGCACGAGCCAGAGCCAGAGGATCACGCTGATCTCGTGCGTCCAGCCGATCGGGAAATTGAGCAGATAGCGGAAGACGATCTGCACCAGGAAGACGATGAACATCGCGCATAGCATCAGCGCGAGCAGGTTCTCGGCCCGGCGCGCCATGAAGGCGCCGAGTGCTTTCAGCGAGTTCGGCATTGCCCCTCCGGTGAAATTCGGCCCGCCGGCCCCTCCGTCGGCGGGCCACGCCAGCCCCGAAAGGCCAGCGCTAGACCTCGGTCGCGCCTAGAGCGCGTTGATCTTGTCGATCATGCCGGGCACCCAGCCCTTGGCCAGCTCGGATTCCAGGTACTTCTTCTGCGCGAAGTCGCGGAAGGCCTTGAGATCGGGCGTGTAGACCTCGAGCCCCTGCTTCTTGAAGAAGTCGACCAACTCGGCCTCCTTGGCGAGGTGCTCCTTGGTGCTCCAGTCGATCGCAGCGTCGGCCGCGGCCTGGAAGGCCGCCTGCTTCTTCGCATCCATGCCGTCCCAGACGCGCTTGGTGACGCAGAGCAGGTCGAAGCCGACAAGATGCGAGGTCAGCACGATCTGCGAGGAGACCTCGTAGAACTTCATGTTCTGGACGTTGGGCAGCGGGTTGTCCTGCCCGTCGATCGCGCCGCTCTGCAGTCCGGTATAGACCTCGGCATAGGCCATCGGCGTCGGGTTGGCGCCGAGCGACTGGCCGAGGAACTGCCAGGCGTCGCCACCCGGCATGCGCAGCTTGACGCCGGCGAGATCGGCGGGGGTGCTGACCTTCTTCTTCGGCTTCAAGCCGACCTGGCGGGCGCCAAAATAGGTCGGCCCGAGGATTTTGATGTTGAGCTTGTCCTCAGCCATCTTCTTGAGGTCGGCGCCAACCGGGCTGGCGAAAACCTTCTTGAGATGG
>DASYHC010000123.1:0-13665 GCA_035998995.1 Allobosea sp. | reverse complement strand
TGTCGCTTTTGTACTTGAGCGGTTTTCGAGTGCACCGTTGGCGGCTGGGGACCCCGCGAGCCGTCCGTAGTTGCGCTGGCTCAATCTGGCGCTCGCGGCCCATCGTCCGTATGCCGGGTCAAAGCTTCCAGCATCTAGTTCTGTGGAATCTCGGCGCCTTCCAGGTTCAGGCCGGCGCGATAGAAGGGCCTGCCATATTCGTCGCGGACCACGACACGCAAGCCGATGTGGTCGGCGATTGGCAACTTCTCGCCGATCATCACGGCCAGGATCGCATGGGCGGCATGCTTTGCGCTCTCGCGGTCCGGAAAGTCGACGCCTTCGTCGTCGGCGTCAGCAACCGTTCCGTCATCGGTGTCGAAATAGAAGCGTGCCATGTTCGGAGAATGCCGCTCCCAGCCAATCTGTTCCGCACTGGGCGGGAAAAACTTCTACTTCTTCAAAAGAGGCAGGTGCAGATAGTTCGGATCGAAATCGGCCCGATCACTCAACTCCCGCCAATTTAGCACGCGTAGCTGGCCGGCGCGAAGTTCGACGAGCTTGGCCCGCCGCAGCTCGCGCAGCTTCTTGTTGATGTGGACGGTCGACAAACCGAGCGCGTCGCCGATCTCGGTCTGGGTCAATGGCATGACGCAGGTCATTCCGTCCGAGAGGCCGATCGACCTCATGCGCGTGATGTACTCGCAGAGAAAGTGAGCGATCCTTGCCGGAGCGCTGCGCTTGCCGATGCTGGCGGTCCAGCCGCGCAGGATCGAGGTCTCGATCAGGACCTCCAGCCAGAATGCGCGTGAAAGCTCGCGGGATTCCTGCAGTGCCTGCTTGATCGCCGAGTGCGGAATGAAGCCGACCGTCGCGGCCGAGATCGTTCCGACGGTGTGGTCCATCACGTCGATATGGATCGATTGCAGGTCGGGGATGTCGCCCGGCATGTGCAGGGACAGGATCTGTCGGCCGCCGTCCTTGATGACCTTGTAGCGGCAGAGCAATCCCTCGATGACGATGCAGCATTGGTTGTTGTGCCGGCCTTCCAGGATGATGTCCTTGCGGGCCTCGTAGCGTCTCACCGTGATGGGCAGTCCCAGCAGGGTGCTCCGGTCGGCGATGGACAGCGCCGACCTTGCCTCCAGTTTCCTGGTCAGGACCTCCAGAACCTGAGACCGCATTAATGGATCCCGCTGTGCGGTCCACGGGCGCGAAGCGCCGGTCGGCATTCGGTGCCGGCAATGCGGAAAACGATTCTGGGCGCAGTCATTCGCCCTTGGTAGTCGGGGCGATTTGCCTGCGGGATGTCTTTTGACAAGTATGCCGGCTCGCGGTCGCAGCGCTGCGAGCGCTCGGTCGTTCGTTCGCCTACCCCAGGCTGAACGCCTCATGCACCGCGCTCTGCACGCCGCCGCCCATGACCGGGCCGCCGCCGGCGACGTGGATGGCGTCGCCGACCAGGGCGGCGCCGAGGCCGTGGCGCGGGGTCAGCATCGGGGCGTATTGCTCCCAGCCGTCGCTGGCGGGGTCATAGGCTTCCATCTGGCCGAAGACGCGGTTGGTGCCTTCGCCGCCCATGATGAAGACCTTGCCGCGATAGAGCACGGCGCCATGGCCGGAGCGGGCGGTCGGCAGCGGGTTGCGCGGCGCCCATTTGTCGGTCGCCGGATCATAGGCGTGGTGCAGGTTCGAATTGGTGTGGAAGCTGTCGACGCGGCCACCGATGACGTGGATCAGATTGCCGATCGCGAGCGTCCCGGTGTGGTCGCGCGCCGTCGGCAGTGGCGTGCGCTCGCTCCAGGCGTCTGCCTTGGGATCGTAGACGCGGTGCCAGTTGACCGAGGTCTTGGTGTCGGTGGTGTCGCCGATCGCGCCGCCGATCGAATGCAGCAGGCCATTCAGGCCGACGATCGCGGCCGAGCCGATCGGGCGGGGCAGGGGTGCGATCTGCGCCCATTTGTCCGCCTTGGGATCGTAGACGAAGCATTGCGGATGAGGCTTGCGGTTCTGCTCGAGGAAGCCGCCGATGGCGTAGAGCTTGCCGTCGAGGAAGGCGACGCCGACATGGTTGGCGCCTTGCGGCAGGGGCGCGCCGTCCGCCCATTTGTCTGTCTTGGGATCGTAGACATGGTGATAAGCCCGGTCGGTGCGTTGCTCGCCATAGCCGCCGACGATGTGCATGCGGTCGTCATGCGCCGCCGCCCAGGCCATTTCCGAGCGCGGCAGCGGCAATAGCGCCTTGGGCTGCCAGCGGCCGGGATTGGCGGCCTTCGGCGCCGGTGAATCGAAGACGTTCTGCGATGCGGCGAGCTCGGGCTTGCCGATCCGGCCGGGCTGGTTCAGCCGCTCGTAATGGCCGCCGTGATGCTCGTGGCCGGGCTGTTGGGCGAGAGCCGGTAGCGTGAGGCCCGCAGCTCCGGCTGCAATGAATCCGCGGCGGTTCAGGCTGGTCATGATGTATCCTCCCTCGCTAGAACTGTAGGGCAGACCTTGCGTCAGGCAAGGGAAGGGGCAGCGCGGACTTGCGGGAAAGGCGGTTCCGTATACTGCATACGCTGCTATGGTGCGCCACCTGAAACGGTTGAAATAACGCTAGGACGAGGAAACGCATGTCTGGGCATAACAAGGTCGCGATCATCACCGGCGCCGGCTCCGGCGTCGGCCGCGCCGTCGCCATCGCCTTCCTGAAGGATGGCTACCGCACCGTGCTGGCCGGGCGCCGGGCGGATGCGCTGGAGGAGACGATCAAGCTCTCGGGAGCGCCGGCCGAGCAGGCGCTGGCTGTGCCGACCGACGTGACCGACCAGGCCTCAGTGCAGGCGCTGTTCGCGGCGACCAAGGCCAAGTTCGGCCGGCTCGACGTGCTGTTCAACAATGCCGGCGTCAACGCGCCGGGCGGGATCATGCTGGAAGACCTGTCGCTGGCCGATTGGCAGAAGGTGGTCGACACCAACCTGACCGGGCCGTTCCTATGCACGCAGGAAGCCTTCAAGCTGATGAAGGACCAGGAGCCGCGCGGCGGGCGGATCATCAACAACGGCTCGATCTCGGCCTATGCGCCGCGGCCGAACTCGGTCGCCTACACCGCGACCAAGCATGCGATCAGCGGCCTGACCCGCACCGCCTCGCTCGACGGGCGCAAATACGACATCGCCGTCGGCCAGGTCGATATCGGCAATGCGCTGACCGAGATGGCGCAGCGCATGACGCAAGGCGTGCCGCAGGCGGACGGCTCGATCAAGATCGAGCAGGTGATGGACGTCACCCATGTCGCGACGTCGGTGCTGCACATGGCGAGCCTGCCGATCGAGGCGAACGTGCTGTTCATGAACATCATGGCGAGCAAGATGCCGTTCGTCGGACGCGGCTGAGCGGCTGTTCCGTCATTGCGAGCGAAGCGAAGCAATCCAGGGGCGGCAGTGCTCTACGCTCCCCTGGATTGGTTCGTCGCTTCGCTCCTCGCAATGACGATAAGGTCGGAATGGTGCGCTAAATGAGCGGCGATCCGCTGTCGTCCTGGTCGGGCCAGTCCCGGCCAGCGACGTCTTGCGACGAGCACAATTTGCGCGAGACTGTCCGGGGCGGCTCGGGAGTGCTCCGCTTGTCAGCCTTTGATGCCTCGCAGCGGCCGAAAGACGTGGATGCTGGGGACGAACCCGAGCATGACGGGGAGGGAGTTCGCATCGCGAGCGAGCCCGGCCATGCCGCACCAGTCGATCCCAACGTCGGGCGTGCCTATCGGCTGACGATCTGGGGCATCGCTCTCGGCATCCTGATCTTTGCCGGCAATGTCGTGCTCTGGGCGCTGGCGATCGGCAACAACCAGCTGTTCAAGGACGGCGTCGACTGGGTCTACGACGTCGCGCTCTACGGCATCGCGGCGCTGGTCTTCGGGCGCGACGAGCGGGCCGAGAAGCTGGCGGCGCTCGGCATCGGCGCGGTGATGGCCGTCGCCGGACTGCACACGCTCTACGATCTCTGGGACAAGATCCTGCGGCCGCGGCCGATCGAGTTCTTCACGCTCGGCTTCTCGGCGGCGAGCGCGATCCTGATCGCCTATCTCATCATCGGCGTGCTCTGGCGTTTTCGGGGCGAGACCAATCCGGTGATCAAGGCGACCTGGCTGTCCTCCCGCAACGACGCGATCTCGACCACCGGCTTTGCGCTGCTTGGCCTCGCCGCGCGGCTGCTGCCGGTGCGCTGGCCGGAATACCTGTTCGACGTATTCGTCGCCTTCCTCTGCTTCCAGGCGACCTGGGCGATCTGGCGTGCGACCAGACAGTCGCAGGATCGAACCAAAGTCGAAGCAAAAGAAGAATATTCTCCCTAGACCAAGGTCGTACGACCCAGTTCTTCCGCCTTGACGGCAAACAAAAAAATCCTGTCCGGCTTCTCCGACAGGCCGCGTGGCGAAATCATGGCAGCCCCTGCAATTCATGCCGAAGGGTGCCGATGTTTCGGCTCTTTCGGCGCCAAGGAGCGCCAGAATGTCCGTCCTCTCCCTCATCCGTCGCGGTGCGGCCGTGCTGGCCGCGAGCCTCGCGCTCGGCGGCGCGGCGCTGGCCCAGTCCGGCCCGCTGGTCTCGACCGAGTGGCTGGAGAAGAATCTCAGCGATCCCAAGGTCCGGATCGTCGAGGTCAGCGTCGAGCCCGGCATCTATGAGCGCGGCCATATCCCCGGCGCGCAGAACATCGCCTGGCACACCGACCTGGTCGAGACCGTCTCGCGCGATATCGCCGGCCCCGAGAAGTTCCAGGCGCTGGCGCGCAAGCTCGGCGTCGACAAGGACGTGACCGTCGTCCTCTACGGCGACAACAACAACTGGTTCGCCGCCTGGGGCGCCTGGGTGTTTGACATCTACGGCCTGCGTGACAACGTGAAGCTGCTCGATGGCGGCCGCAAGAAATGGGAGCTGGAGAAGCGCCCGGTCGCGACCAATCCGGTGCCGGTCAAGGCCTCCAGCTTCACTGTTGGCGAGCCGAACAAGGCGCTGCGTGCCCGGCTTACCGACGTCGTCGCCACCGTCGAGAAGAAGTCCGAGGCGCGCGTGCTCGACATCCGCTCGCCCGACGAGTTCTCCGGCAAGATCATCGCCCCGGCCGGCTTCCAGGAGCTGGCGCTGCGCGCCGGCCATATCCCCGGTTCGGTCAACGTGCCGTGGGCGCGCGCGGTCAACCAGGCCGACGGCACGCTGAAGTCGCCGGAGGAGCTGAAGAAGCTCTATGCCGAGGTCGGGATCGACGGCAGCAAGCCGGTGATCACCTCCTGCCGCATCGGCGAGCGCTCGAGCCACACCTGGTTCATCCTCTCGCGTGTGCTCGGCTATCAGGCTGCCAATTATGACGGCTCCTGGACCGAGTACGGCAATGTCGTCGGCCTGCCGATCTCGAACCCGGCCGGCACGGTCTGGGGCGGCAAGTAAGCCTGCAACCTGAATGAGCATTTCCGACGATAGCGGCGCGCTGGACTATGAGCTGGCGCGCCGGCAGGCGGGGGCGGAGCCGATCAGGTTGCCGCCCTTGCGCTACATCGCGGCAGCTGTGGTCGCAGCCGCACTCGCGACCTCGATCTATCTGGTCGGGCGCCATGGCGATCCGGCGCCGCAGCTCCAGCTCTCGCTGATCCTGGGCGCCGCCTTCGGCTTCGTGCTGCAGCGCGCGCGCTTCTGCTTCTTCTGCATCTGGAAGGACTGGCTCGATCGGCGCGATCCGCGCGGGCTGCTCGGTATCCTCACGGCGCTGGCAGTCGGGCTCGCGGGCTACACCCTGATTTACGGCGCCTGGCTCCCCGATCCCTCGGGAGCGCGCCTGCCGCCGACGGCGCATATCGGCCCGGTTGGCCCGGCACTGCTGCTGGCCGGTCTCGCCTTCGGCGCCGGCATGGCGATCTCGGGCTCCTGCATCAGCGCCCACCTCTACCGACTGGGAGAGGGCTCGCCGACCTCGCCTTTCGCATTGATCGGGTCCGGGCTCGGCTTCGTCCTCGGTTTCCTGAGCTGGAACGAGCTCTATCTGCTGACGATCTCGGAGTCGCCGGTGCTGTGGCTGCCGCGCCAGCTCGGCTATGGCGGTGCGCTGCTGGCCGGGCTGGCCGTGCTTGGGGCAACAGCCTGGTGGCTGCTGCGGGTTGGGCGGTCGAGCGAGCTGGGGGCTTCAGACAAGACGCAGGTCGATCCTGTCATTGCCATCTTCCTGCGCCGTTGGCCTGCCTGGCTCGGTGGCCTCTTCGTCGGACTGATCGGTGTGGCCGCGTATCTGCGCCTGTCGCCGCTCGGCGTTACCGCCGAGCTCGGCTCGCGCTCGCGCCAGCTGGCGACGGGGCTTGACTGGCTGCCGGTGCGGCTGGAAGGGCTCGACAGCTTCCGCGGCTGCGCGACGCTGATCCGCGAGGCGCTGCTGACGCCGAATGGGCTCTTCGTCGCCGGGCTGGTGGCGGCGGCCTTCGCCGCGGCGCTGGCGGCGGGCGAGTTCAAGCCGAGGCGGCCGAATGGCGGCCATGCCTTGCGCGGGCTGGCGGGCGGCGTGCTGCTCGGCTGGGGCACGGTGTTCGGGCTTGGCTGCACGGTGGGGACGCTGCTCTCGGGCATCTCGGCCGGAGCGGCCTCAGGCTGGGTCTTTGCCGTCGGGCTGATCGTCGGTACGACGGCGACGCTGAAGCTCGGGCGGCGGCTGCGATTGCTGGATTGAGAACGCCGTCATTCTCGGGCGAAGCGAAGCGCAGACCCGAGAATCTCATGACGCGAAGGCGTTGGCTGAAGTCTCTTCCGGCCCGAGATGCTGGGGTCAAGCCCGAGCATGACGCGCGTCTTGGGACACCGCACCCATCCGCTGCTTGCGCAACAAGGCGCAGACATGGGGCTAGGCTGGGCTATAACGGGAGTATCGGTTCGAGGATGTCCCCATGTCGATTGCCGCCAAACTGCCTTCCATCCTGATCGCCAATCGCGGCGAGATCGCCTGCCGGGTGATCCGCACCGCCAGGCGGCTCGGCCTGCGCACCATCGCCGTCTATTCGGATGCCGACGCCGAGGCGCTGTTCGTCGAGATGGCTGACGAGGCCTACCGGATCGGCCCGGCGCCGGCGCGCGAGAGCTATCTCGATGCTGGGAAGATTCTCGCCGTCGCCAAGGAGGCCGGTGCGGCCTGCATCCATCCCGGCTACGGCTTCCTCTCCGAGAATGTCGAATTCGCCGAGGCCTGCGCCGCGGCCGGCATCGTCTTCGTCGGCCCGCCGGCTTCCGCCATCAGCGCCATGGGTTTGAAGGACGCCGCCAAGGCGCTGGTCGAGAAGGCCAATGTCCCGGTCGTGCCGGGCTATCATGGCGCCGAGCAGGGCGTCGATTTCCTGGCCAAGGAGGCCGAGCGCATCGGCTATCCCGTGCTGATCAAGGCGGTCGCCGGCGGCGGCGGTAAGGGCATGAAGAAGGTCGACCGGCCCGAGGACTTCGCCGACGCTCTGTCGAGCGCCCAGCGCGAGGGCAAGAACGCCTTCGGCGATGCGCGCGTGCTGGTCGAGAAATATGTGCTCTCGCCGCGCCATGTCGAAATCCAGGTGTTCGGCGACAGCCACGGCAATGTCGTCCACCTCTATGAGCGTGACTGCTCGCTGCAGCGCCGCCACCAGAAGGTGATCGAGGAAGCGCCGGCACCAGGCATGACGCCGGAGGTGCGCGCCGCCATGGGCAAGGCGGCGACGGAAGCGGCCAAGGCCGTCGGCTATGTCGGGGCCGGCACGGTCGAGTTCATCGCCGACGGGCGCGACGGCCTGCGCGCCGACCGCTTCTACTTCATGGAGATGAACACTCGCCTCCAGGTCGAGCATCCCGTCACCGAGGCGATCACCGGGCTCGATCTGGTCGAGCTCCAGCTCAAGGTCGCCGCCGGCGAACCGCTCGGCTTCACGCAGGAGGATGTGCGGGCGGAAGGGCACGCGGTCGAGGCGCGCCTCTATGCCGAGGACCCGGAGAAGGGCTTCCTGCCCTCGACCGGCAAGCTCTGGGCGCTGCAATTCCCGCAGAGCGAGGACATCCGCATCGATACAGGCGTCGAGGCCGGCGATTCGGTGACGCCGTATTACGACCCGATGATCGCCAAGGTTATCGCGCATGGCCGCACCCGCGACGAGGCGCTCGACCATCTCGCCTTCGCGCTCGGCGAGACCATCGTTGCCGGCCCCCGCACCAATCTCGCCTTCCTGAAGAAACTCGCCGAGGCCGAGGGCTTCCGGAAGGGGCCGTTCGATACCGGCTTCATCGAGCGCAATATCTCCGCGCTCGGGGCCGAGCCGCAGCCGCTCGATGCGGCGGCGGTCGCAGCGGCAGCCTTGCAGCTTGAGGAGGAGCGCCAGGTGGCCGTACTAGACCTTGCCGTCGAGCGGACCGGCGACGAGGCCAAGTCGCCCTGGCTCGACGCCGATGCTTTCTCGCTGATGCCGCGCCCGGGGCTGGGCCTGCCGCTGCTGGTGGATGGCGAGCGGATCGAGGCTAAGATCGAGTGGAACGGCGACCAGCCCCGCGTCTCGCTGCCGGGCCATCCGCTTGATGAGGGCGAGCATGAGGTGACGCTGGCCAGGGCCGAGGGCGGCACCTATCTGGCGCTGCATCGCGGCCGGCAGACGGCGGTCGCGCTGTTCGACCCGTTCAGCGTCGATCTCGATGCGGCGGCGGGGGCGGGCGGCGTGATCAAGGCGCCGATGCACGGCAAGCTGATCGCGCTCTTCGTCACGGCCGGCGAGGCGGTGTTGAAGGGCCAGCGCCTCGCCATCGTCGAAGCCATGAAGATGGAGCATGTCCTGACCGCCCCGCGCGACGGCACCGTCACCGAGCTCGGCGCCGAGCCGGGAGCACAGGTGGCCGAGGGCGCGAAGGTGGTTGTGCTGGGCGAGTGAACCGGCTGCGGCGCTGGAGGCCGGGCCTCTTCCCTAACAGGCTCAAGCCTTCGGGCCCGGCGCGAAGCGGTAGTGGATCAGGTCCATGACCACGGCCTCCTCGCCGGTCCGATTGCGGTAGCCGTGCCGGCGGTCGGCCGGGAAGCGCAGCGCCTGGCCCTGCTTGAGTAGCCGCCATTCGTTGTCGATCAGCAATTCGACCTCGCCGTGCAGCACAGTGATGTGTTCGACGACGCCGATCTCGTGCGGCTCGGAGATGCTCTCGAAGCCGGGCGCGAAGGTGAGCTCGTAGAGCTCGAAGCCGAACCGGGCCTCGTAAGGGAAAAGCAGGGCCCGCTGCATCCCTTCCTGTGACGGGCGGACGCGTAGCTCGGCGGCATCGCGCATGAGCAGGACATCGCCGTCGCCGCGATCGGCCTCCAGCAAGGCGGTCATCGGCACCCCCAAACCCGTCGCGATCTTCCAGAGGGTCGCGATGGTGGGCGCGGATTCGCCGCGTTCGATCTGCCCCAGCATCGCCTTGCTGACGCCGGTGCGGGCCGCCGTCTGATCGAGGCTCCAGCCGCGCTCGCTCCGGATCGATTTCAGCAGCTTCGGCGTGTCGACGGGGCCGACGGACTTCATGGCAGGCGCTCTCCAGTTTGTGCGTTATTGCGCACGAATTGTTTGTGCGCTAAAGCGCACGCGCCGTCGTATCACCCTATCGGAGGCTTGTCCCGTGCAGCCAAACACCAGGCTCGATCTCGACCGCATCCGGCAAGCGAGGCGAGAGATCGCGCCGGTCTTTCGGGACACGCCGCAGTTTCCCTCGCCCACGCTCGGCGCGCTGCTCGGCTGCGAACTCGTCATCAAGCTCGAGACCGCGAACCCGGTCAGTTGCTTCAAGGGCCGCGGCACCGAGGTCGCAATGGCGCGATTGGCGCGGAGTTCCGGTCCCAAGGCCGCGGTCTGCGCCAGCGCCGGCAATCTCGGGCAGGCGCTCGCCTATAGCGGCCGGGCGCGCGGCATCGACGTCAGCGTGATCGCGGGGAAGGGCGCCAATCCCGGCAAGATCGAGCGCATCCGTCGCTTGGGTGGAGCGGTCGAATTGGTCGAGGGCGATATCGAGGATGCCCGCGAGCGTGCGCGCGAGATCGCGGCCCGTGGCGAGGCGTTCCTGATCGAGGACAGCGAGAACCTCGACACCTGCGAAGGTGCGGCGACGATCGGCCTCGAACTGTTCGAAGGGGCGGGGCGTATCGATACTGTCCTGCTTGCGCTCGGCGGTGGCGCGCTGGCCACAGGTGTCGGCCATGTCTTCAAGGCCTTGTCGCCGGCGACCGAGATCGTCTGCATTCAGCCCAAGGGCGCACCGGCTCTGGCGCTGTCCTGGCGCGCCCGCTCGGTCGTGACCACCGAAAGCACCGACACCATCGCGGACGGAGTCGCCGGGCGATTTCCGATCCCGGAGGTGCTCGACGACCTCATCGCCGTCGCCGACCATATCCCGCTGGTCGAGGAAGCCAGCATTATCGAGGGCATGCGCTTGCTCTACCGGCACGCTGCCCTCGTCACCGAGCCTTCGGCCGCACTCGGCATTGCGGCGATGTTGGAAGACCCGGAGCGCTATCGCGGCAAGCGGGTTGCCACCGTGATCTGCGGAGCGAACGTCCTGCCCGATCGATTCAGCGCCTGGATGCAAACGCAGAGCTGAGCCCAATGGTCAGAGCGCGTCGAGGGCGACTCTTGCCCGCTCGGCGATGAAGAGCTCGATCGCCGGATCGTCGTCGTCGCCGAACACCCAGGCGGCCGAGAGCCCGCACCAGGCCAGGATCCATTTCAGCAGGCGCTCGCGTTCCAGCCCGGACTTTGCCAGCACGATCTCCAGCCGGCGCTCGAAGCGGCCCGGCACGGTCGCGACCGGCGGCTGCGGATCGGCGAGATCGGGGTCGCAGAACAGGATCGTGTATTCGAAGGCGCGGTCGCCGATCACCGATTTCGGGTCGATGGCGAGCCAGCCTCTCGCCTCGAAGTCTAGGACGTTGTCATGGTGCAGGTCGGCATGGAGCGGCACGACCTCGCGCTGTGCCGGCAATAGTTCGCTCGCCGCCGCGGCCGAGCGGGCGAGGATGCCGCCACGCTGCTGTGCCATCGGGAACAGGTCCTTGAACCAGGCCTCCAGCGAGATCAGGCCAGAAGGGGCCGGGCCGCGCGGCTTCTGCAGAGCGGCGACGGCGTCGCAGAGGATTGCAGTCGCCTCGTCGTCACCCGCCGCTCCGCTGCGGGCCATGGTGGCGAGTGAGCGGGGGCCGGTGGCGCGCTCGATCAGCATCGCCTCGCCATGCTCGCTGCGAGCGAGGAGGCGGGCGGCCCCGTCACCGTTCCAGTATTCCAGCGGCAGGTAGCCGCGCCGCTCGTCCTCCACCTCGGGCAGCTTCAGCATGGCCGGCTGGCTTTTGTGCAGGACAGGCAGCAACTGGCTCGCATGGGTTCTGATGGGCTGACCTGCGGGCTCGAGGGTCCAGCGGGTCAGCCAGGGCGAAAAGACGTCGGTCGGCATCGGCATCGTCAATCTCGGTTGGTCAGCGGTGCGCCCCGGGACGGTTCGCCCTGCCGCCCCGGATGCGTCGCCGCTGTGGTGCCGCGCAATTACGTCGCGAGTTAGTCCGCCGCCCGGCCGCGGCCCATCAGCGGGTACTGCTCGACCTCGTAGGTCTGGCCCGAGACATGGCCGCTCTCTTCCGACAGCCAGAAGGCGGTGTGAGCAGCGATCTCGGCCGGCTGCATGATCTGGCCGAAGGGCGCGAATTCGAGCGGCACCTCCTTCTCCCAGCCGGGCTTCTTGCCCTCGCGCTGCTGGGTTGCATCTTCGTTGGCGGTGAAGGTCCAGCCGACATTGAGCTGGTTGACCCGGATATGCTCGCGCCCGAGCGTGTTGGCGAGGTTGCGCGTCATCGTCATCAGCGCGCCCTTCGACATCGAATACACTGTGAGGTTGGAGTTGCCGCACCAGGCATTGATCGAGCCGACGGTGAGGATCGAGCCGCCTGATTTCTGCAGGCGGAAGGCGCGGATCGCCGCCTCGGCGCAGAGCAGCGGCGCACGGGTGTTGATCGCGAACATGTGGTCGAAGAAGGCGGCGGTGGTTTCGCCCAGCACGCCGCGCGGATAGATGCCGGCATTGTTGACCAGGCCGTCGATGCGGCCGAAGGCTTTTCGGGTCGCATCGACCAGCGTCTGGGCCGTCGCCGGCTCGGCGAGATCGCCGATCGCGCCCGAGGTCGCGGGGCCGAGCTTGCGGCAGGCGGTGTCGACCTCGTTCTGCTCGCGGCCATGGATCAGCACCTTGGCCCCCTCGGCGATCAGGCGCTCTGCCATGGCGTAGCCGATGCCGGTCGAAGAGCCGGTGACGAGAATGGCCTTGCCTTGCAGTCCGCGCATGTCGTGTCTCCGTTCGGGTCGGCAGCCTTAGTAGCCTGCGCGAGCGGCGACGTCATGGCCGCATCCGCGTCGGCCAGCCCCGCATGGTGCGGTTGTGGAGAAAGGCCGCAGGCTCTGGCGAGGCGGGCCGGCGAGGATTAGATTGCCCGCCATGCCGCTCCATATCCTCAAGCTCTGCGTCGGCGCCGAATCGATCAGTGATCTCGAAGAGTGGATCGCCGAGCGGCAGGCGCAGCGCCGTGCCCGCGCCGAGCCAGCGGAGCAGCTCCATACCACCCGCATGGTGCCGAAGCGGATCGAGGAGATCGTCAACGGTGGCTCGCTCTATTGGGTGATCAAGGGCCAGGTCTCGGCGCGCCAGCGCCTGATCGACATCCGCCCCTTCACCGACGGCGAAGGGATCGGACGCTGCCATCTGGTGATGGAGCCGGTCGTGGTGCCGGTCGAGCCGCGGCCGTTCCGGCCGTTCCAGGGCTGGCGCTATCTTCAGGACAAGGACGCGCCGCGCGATATCGACGGCCGCAGCGGGGATTTGGGCGTGATGCCGGAGCAGATGCGGCGCGAGTTGGCGGAGCTGGGGCTGCTGTAGGCTTTACGAAGCGCTTAGGCCGGCGGCCGCGAAACGCTTCGAAGCCTTACGCAAGGCCGCCTACATCCTGGTGGAAGCGCCGCCCATCGCGGTCAGGCGCATATGACGTGAACCACCATGTTCAGGATTCTCGCTCGCATTGCCGCTTTCGCCAAACGCCTCGATACCCACCTGACGCGCGGCGTCGAGATGCGTGGCCGGCGGCTGGCCGGGCTCAAGCCTCTCGCAGGCGCCCGGCCTCTCAACGCCAGACCTCTCAAGGTACTGCCTCCGCGCCAGGCTGCTATCGCCGCCCACTAAGCCTGAAAATAGTCTTGTGGGCGGCGGGTCGCCTTACACTCCGATATTGTCGATTAGCCGCGTCGCCCCCAGCCGCGCAGCGATCAGCAGGCGAATCGGGCCGTCGGCGAGCGAGGTCACCGGCGCCAGCGTGTCGGCATGGCGGGCTTCGAGATAGTCGAGCTCGAAGCCGGCTGTGATGATTTCGGTCTGGGCGTCGGCGACGGCCTGAAAGAGCGGGTCGTCGTTACGGATGCGGGCAGCGAGCGCCTGCATCACCCGGTGCAGCGTCGGTGCCAAAGCGCGCTCATCGGCCGAGAGGTAGCGGTTGCGCGAGGACATGGCCAGGCCGTCGGGCTCGCGGAAGGTCGCCAGCGGCACGATCTCGATGCCGAGATCAAGATCGCGGGCCATGCGCGTCACCACCTTGAGCTGCTGGTAATCCTTCTCGCCGAAGACGGCGAAATCGGCCTTGCTCTGCGTGAACAGCTTGCAGCAAACCGTTGCA
>DASYHC010000018.1:0-19292 GCA_035998995.1 Allobosea sp. | reverse complement strand
CGCATGCTCAACATCATCGACGAGTTCACGCATGAATGCCTGGCGATCCGCATCGATCGAAGGTTGAAGGCGATCGATGTCATCGACGGGCTCTCGGACCTGTTTATCCTGCGCGGTGTGCCGGAACATGTTCGCTCAGATAACGCCCGATGTCGGGAAGCAGCTTTGGGCTTTGGCCAACAGGTCTCATCGCGCCGGCAGATCGCCGACGTCGGCAGTACGCTGATCCAGATGGTTTCCACCGCCAACGGGATCGCTCCCAGCCATAGCAAACACAGGATCCAGCGGCATTGACGCGGCCGTGGTCCTCACCGTCCTCAAGACGAGATACGCACCCAGGTGGAAGGCCCGAACATTATCTACAGGGTCGCCTTTGGCGCCCTCACGGCCCTTGCAGAGAGGGGTCCTTCCACCTGGCACCCGGTCGCTCCAGGAACGGCCGGTATTCTGTCCCCGTCTTGACGACGGCATGCGCCACCCGCGCCATCTTGGCGGTGAGCGCGGTCATCGCCTTGCGACGGCGATCGGCATCGTCCGCGTGGCCGGCAACATAGCGGCCGAGCTTGTCGCGGAAGCTGTTGTCACATTGGCGCGCGGCGACCTGCGCCGCCATCCAGAACGTTCGGCGCAGGCGGGCATTGCCGTACTTCGACAGCTTAGTCCGACCGCGGAATGTGCCGGATTGGCAGGTAGCGAGGTCGAGGCCGCAGAACTTCAGGAACTGGCGGTGGTGGCCGAACCGTCTCAGGTCTCCGGCCTCGGCGAGGATTGTCAGAGCGTTGATCGGCCCGATTCCCGGAATCCGCCGCAGCAACTGGTAATCGTGATGATCAGCCAGCGTGACCTGCGCGATCTCCTCGATCCGGTTGCGCTCCCGGATCAGGCCCCGCGCCTGGGCAATGATCATCCGGAACATCGTGATCGCGGTGCTCTCCTCCGGCACGGGCAATGCAATCGATGAGCAGGCCGTCTCGTAGATGTCGTTGATCAGCCGCGCCTTGGAGACCTTGCGGCCGACCAGAGGCCAGGCCTCCGTCACGAACGCTTCCCGCTCCAGCGCGAGGATACTGCCGGGCGTCGGGAAGCGCTCGATCAGTGCCAGGAACCAATCCGAGCGGCTATTGCCGGCGAAGCGGCCGATCTCCGGGAAATACAGCGGGAGATAATGCGTCAGGATACGGTGCCAGGTCTGAGTCTTGGCCTTCGAGATCGTCTCGTGTGTCTTCGACAGCTCCTGGAGATCGTTGATGCCGGCGGCCAACGGGTCGACATAGACCTGCGTGGCACCGATCCGCAGCATGTGCAGAATGACCTGGGCGTCCTTGGGATCGTTCTTGTCCCAACCGTTGTGTAGCGCCTCTCGCGTCCGGGCGAGCGCGACCGAGGAGATCAGCCGCAGCTCGAAGCCTGCCGTCAGCAGCCGATAGGCGAGCGTGCGATGGTAGTTGCCGGTCGCCTCGAAGCCGACAAGGATCGGCCGCCCGATCGCGGCAAGGTCCGCAGCCAGGCGGTCGTAATCCGGCTTGGTCGCCATCACGGTCATCCGCCGGCGTCGACCGCCTTCCGGCCGCTCGATCAGGACTTCCTGGCGGAGCTTCGACATGTCGATGGCTACCAGCACGACGCCGGTGGGAGTAGAAAAGCGCTTGGTCATGGTCGGCCTCTCTCCAAGGTGTTGTCTCGACAACTTCACTTTAGAGACCTGCTGCTCGGCCATGACCGCCGTGACGGCGCGCTGCGCTACGCAAGGCTTCGCGCGCCGTCAGCCAACGGTCGAGCCTCTTCCCAATGTGCTACGGCACCGAGTTCACCTCGATGGCGATCCTGCGCTGGTGCCAGGAGACCGGCGTCGCGTGGCACTACATCGCCCCCGGCAAGCCGACGCAGAATGCCTTCATCGAGGCGTTCAACGGGCGCTTCCGCAGCGAATGCCTGAACACCCACTGGTTCCTGACCCTTGCGGATGCGGCCGAAAAGATGGAGGCTTGGCTCAGATACTACAACGAGGATCGGCCGCACGGGGCCATCGGCAACAAGCCACCGATCCTGCTGCAAAATCCCGGCGGAACACCCAGCCCTCCGCCGTGATCGAAGACCAGAACTCTACCTTCCGGCGATCCAGCAGATGGTCTCGGATCAATGAAACCCAGGACTCTCCCTCAGAACGGAGGAGAAAAGGGTCTCAGGTCACACGCTCTCGGCGATCGTGCGCAGAAAATCAGGGTCGCCGCTCTTCGCGGGAAGCTCGGCAAGCGCTAATCTGTCCTCGGTCATCGGGTTCTCCGTTTCGGTCAGGTCGAAGTCTCGCAACTCCACCTTCTCAAACGGGCCCGGTGCCCACACCGGCTCAGGCCAAAAACGCAGCGGATTCTCCACTGCCGTTTCCACGGGAAGCGCTCCCCGAAATTACACAACCTGCGCGGACGCGAACTTCGGCAGCCATAGGCCTTAGATGATCTTCGTACCGATCTCATATATTTAGGTATGATGACGACGGGTTGGCATGAACGTGGCGAGGCGACATTGGCTGCGGTTTCTGTTGCGCGTTATGGCGAGCGTGACGGGGTGATTGCGGGGCTTTCCGCGACGCTTGGCGTTGCGGCGCAGACATTGCGGCGCGAAGCGGCTGCGGTGCGTTTTCTGCGCGACGACTTCGATGGACCGGGCGAACTGGGCTCGCGGCTTAGGCTCGCGCCGATGGCGTCGGTCGAGTTCATCGCGCGCTGGCAACGGCACGATCGGCAGGGCGCGCTGGTGGCGGCGCGGCGTGTGGCGGATGGCGAGCTCAGCGTGCGCGCGATCGCGCAGGCGGAGCGGGCGGCGCGTTCGAGCGGCGCCGATCAGCCGAGCCCGGACAGGCGAGCTGACCAGGTTTTTCGGGAGGCCGTCGCTGCGAGCTTTGCGGCGATCGGCGGCAAGGTCGAACGCTATGTCGTCGGCGGGTTCGCGGTCCCGTTCGATCTGTGCTGGTGGGTTCATCCACGATGGCCGGTCTTCGTCATCATCGTCGGCCCCTACGGCGACCGCGAGCGCTACGATGGGCGACGGGTCGACTGGTGCCTGCGGGCCCATTTTCACAGCCGGCAGAGCGAGGCGCTGATAGTCCTGGCGGAGCCCGGCGCGCTGGCGTCCTACGAGGCGTTCAGGGATCGCAACGGCCTGAGCTTCGATGTCATCGCATCGACCACGGGACGTTTCGGGATCGGCGCCGGCCAGGATGTCAGGTCGGTCTCGCGCGGACGGTGGAGCCAGGCCATTGTCCCTTGCGCCGTCTGATTCGATGATAACGACCGTCCGATAATAAGGGGCGCCCAGCGGCGTCGGTCGAGGTCAGCCATGACGAGCCTTGTCGAAACCCATGCCCGGATGGAGCGTCTGCTGGCGCTGCTGCCCGAGAGAACCCCCTCCGAAGGGACGATGCGCCAGTACCGTGGCGTGCATGAGCGGATGCGCCGGGCGGGCTGCTACGACCCGATGGCCTGCGCCTGTCCGGCAAGCTACAACCGGGCACGGGCTGCGCTGCACTTCTGCGCCCGCGAGACCCTGCTGCGGCTGAAGGCCGACCTCGAAGCGCGTTCGCGCGCTGGAGAGCGCAAGGCTGCGAGCCTCACTGCGGAGGCGCTGGCGCTGTACCTCGATCGGGTCGAACCGGCGATCCTGGCGCACCCGCCCTGCGCCGATCCGGACTACCGCGCCGCCTCGCCGTTCCGCGCCAAGCCGGACGCGCCCCGCCGTGGCGCCGGCTCGAAGAAGCACAGCCTGAAAGACAAGCCGGCCGACTGGCGCGAGCAGGTCTTCGCCGCGACGCCGGAAACCAGCCCCTACAAGGCCGCGATCGCTGCGATGTGCCTGTCGACCTGCCGCGTCGGCGAGTATGCCGAGACCATCCGCGACCAGCAGTACTCGCCCGGCGTCAGGGTCATCAAGCGCGACGGGTTCCTGGAGATCTTCACGATCGCGCAGAAGAGCCATGGCGGCAAATACGGGCTCAGCATGTCGGGCGTGTTGGTCGCCATCGCGCAGGCCGGGGCGCCTGCGGCGCATCTTGCAAAACTGTGCGACGAGGCCGGTGGCGCGATCGAGATCGCGGTCGAGAGCACGGAGGGCTTGCGCAAGGCGGTGGGCCGGATTGCGGCGAGGCTCGGCTTCAGCAATGTCTCGCCGAACTCGTTTCGCGCGCAGTGCATCGCGGACGGGAAGGTGACGCTTCCCAACGCTGAGATGGTCGCCGCCGGCGCTGGCCACTGCAGCATCCGCAGCCAGTCGCGCTATGGCCGCGCCGAGCATGGCCGGCGCGGTGGTGGCGGGCTGGTCGGAACCTTCAGCGAGCGGCAGCCGCGGCCGGCGTCAGTCGAGCGCATGGTTCGGTTCGAGGCGATGCGGCTGACGCGCGCGATCGAGCGCGGCCGCGCGCCGCCGCGCTTCGCGGCCTGATCGTCACGGACTGCCGGCAGCCCCGGCATCGCCCGCGCCGGCCGAAAGCTGCAGGCGCTCCATCAGCGGGCGCAGCACCTTGAGCTCGCCCTCGCAACGGACGATCTTGTCGCGCAGTTCGGTTTGCTGGTGATGAGCGGCGCGCAGCTTGCCGGCCGCCTCCTCGAGCTTGCCGCGCGCCTCGGCGAGCCTCGCCTCGCCAACCTCGACCTGCGCTTCGAGCGCGCGGATCGCGCCTTGCGCCTCGTCAAGCATCTCCCTGGCCGCCTTGCGCTCCTGGACCAGCTGGCCGTTGGCCTGAAGGACCGCCTCGCGCCAGAACTCGGCCGCGAAGGAGTGTCCGGTCTCGATCAGCTTCTCCGGCAAGGGTGGCGCAAGATCGAGCGACTTCGGCCGCCAGGTCGCGCGGAACGCGGTGATGGTGGTGTAGGAGCCCTTGCCCAAAAGCTCGCGGATGCCGTCATGGGTCGGCTTCTTGCCCTTCGCGTTCAGGGCGTCACAGGCGGCATGGACGTGGCGCTCCTCGACGCGCTCGTCATCGGTGGGGCCCTCGGTGAAGGGCGGCGGGTTGATCTCGGGCTGGTCGTCGTCGGTCGGCATGGCGGTTGTGGCTCGCGTGTGAGGAATGTATAACACACATTACCACGATTCGCACCGCCGTCCAAGTTCGACTGACGGCGCGCCCGATCGAACGGTTAACTCACCGCTCCAGCCCCCTCCGATCCATGTAGCGCCTGTAGGGTGTAGGCTACATGCTACAGGCTACAGAGCTGAATGCGCGGCTGGCCGGCTGCAGCGCGCGCAAGCGGTGGTAAAATCAGCTGGTTCGGCCCGGCCTCGACCTGTCGGCGGTGGCCTGCAACGCGCTGCGGCCGCTGCATGGTTCCAGGAAGCGATATCGAGCTTTATTCTGCCTCTCAACGCTCCGCGACACTGATCTTGGCGATGCTGTCTGCGGCCCTGTCGTAGGTGATCTCGAAGAGGCCAAAGCGATCCTTGATTCGACGCTTTGGGGACCTCTCCCCGACTGTGCGGGGATAGCCGCTTTGATGATCATCGCACTTGACGGCGAGCCAGGCGGATTGACCAAGGGTCGACCTCATCCGCCCGGCTGCGCCGCATTCGTCGCAGGTGCATTCGGAACGCAACTCGGCGAGCAGGATCGCCTGATCGATCGCTGCTTCGGTCTCAGGCCCGACGGGGGCGAGGATCTCAACACGAAGTTCGCCATATTTTTCCTTGATGTCGATGATGACGATTTTGGTCGATGGTGGCTCGCCGGCGAGCGCCTGAGAAATCCGATCGAACAAGCTTGAGACGACATCCGCCCAGCCGTCGCCGACCGACATATGCGGGCGGGTGCCGGCGATCCAGCCGGCGTGCTTGTCATAAATCTCGGCCTGCCAGTCGGCATGCTTGCGGCGTGACATGAGCGTCTCCATTAGGATCGACGGTTAGCGCGATGCGCTGCAATCGCGAATGTGTGGATGTGCGACGGTGCGCCGACTCGTCCGCTGTCGGGGTGTCCGGGCGATGACACGCAGGCGGCTGTGGCAGCGCGCGTGGTTGCTGATCACATGTCGTCAAATCCTCGTTGTCGCTGGCGGCGAGACGGGAGAGCCAAGCCGTCCGCCTCGCCACCTCTGCGATTGACGATCGCCGCGAGCTCATCGCCATCGACGATCTGCTGGCGCATCAGGGTCTCCGTGATCGCTTCGATCAGGGTGCGCTCGCTGGCGACGAGCTGATGCGCCTGCCGCATCAGGCTCTTGAGCCTAACGTCGATGGTATTGGCGAGCGCAAGATCGCGCCCGACCAGCGCGATTGCGCCTTCGGGGCTTGAGCGGGCAACGAGCCCGTCGCCGAGCCCGAAGCTGACCTGGGCTGCGGTGAGCAGCCTCGTCGCTTCGCTGAGATCACTGGCGGCGCCGGTGTCGGGAGCTGCGCCCGTCAGCATGTTCGCGGCACGGCCGGCGAGCAGGACGAGGACGCGGCGCTCGATGTCGGCGAGCGTCGAGACGCTGGGGATCGCGTGTTCGGTCACGCCGCCGGCTGTGCCCTCGCTGCGGATCGAGACCCGCGCGACCTCGAACCCGAGCGCGAGCGCGACTGCGGCATGGCCGGCCTCGTGAACCGCGACATGACGACGCTCGGTCTCACTGCGCCCGTCCGCCGGCAGGATGGCGCGGTGGAGATCGGCGAGGTCGAGCGGGCGCCCTTCGCTGCGGGCGAAGCGACGCGCCGCCTTGACAATCGCGGTGACATCGGCGCCGGTCGCGCCCGGCATCAGGCGGGCGAGCGGAAGAAGATCGAGCTCAGCCAGATCGCCCTTCAGATGCGCGCGCAGGATCGCGGCGAGGCCTGCGGTGTCTGGTGGCGGGACGTGCAGCTTGCGGTCGAAGCGGCCTGGCCGCGTCAGCGCCGCGTCGAGATGCGACAGGAAATTGGTCGCGGCCAGGAGCACGACCCCGCGCCTGGCGGCACGGCATCCATCGATCCGGGTGAGAAGCGCCGATACGACGCTTGCCCACCACTCCCGCGACCGGGCATCGGCGACGGCACGATCAGGCAAGGCGTCGATCTCATCGAGGAAGAGCACGCTCGGCGCCAGCGCCAGGGCTTGCGCAAAAACCTCGTCGATCTGCTGGATGACGTCGCCGAGATGGCCGGTCTTGCGCATGAACCAGTCCGGGACGCTGGTCGCAATGAGGGGGACCCTCGCACTCCTGGCGAGCGAGCGGGCGAGCAGCGTCTTGCCGGTGCCGGGCGGTCCAAAAAAGATGCCGCTTTCGATCTCGCCATAAGAGATCGTGCCGGCGCGAGCCTCATCGAGCGCGGCGCAGAGATCGAGACACCAATCCTTTGCTTCGCCGAGGCCTGAGAGTTCGGAAAGCAAGGGCGTGTCGTCGATCGCGTCGGGCGCGGCCTTGCGCGCGCTCGCCTGTCGCAGCCGGCGCAGGCTCGCCTGCGGACTGGAGGACGGCCGGATCGCGGCGGCGATCTCGATCAGGTCGAGGCCTGCGATGTCGTCCGGCTTCACGACCGGGCTGCGCTTGCCAAAAAATCCGGCGATCGCCCGGCGGATCAAAGCGGGGCTCAGCGCCGGGATGATCAGCTCGGCATCGGCGCTGGTGCGCAGCAGCGGCGGCAGCAGGCCGGCATCGACACTGAGCCCGACTACGCCACGCCCGTCCTGCAGGAGATCGACGACGAAGGCATCGCTCGGCTTCTTGTCGCCGCCCTTGCGCTTGCCCTCGAAGACGATCGCGCCGGTCTTCTCGCGATCGACGATCGCCTTGATCGGATCATACCAGATCTCGGAGGGGGTCTTGATCAAGACCGCCTGGCCACGCTTCATCCGCGAGATCAGGCGCGGGCCTCCGGCCTCGTGCCAGGCGATCAGCGCGAGCAGGTCGAGCGGAATCAATGGCGTCGTGGCGACATCCCTGCCGCTATCCGACAGGCTGTCGACACCGGTGATGAACGCGTCGTCGTCGGCAGTGGTGTGGGCGCTCATGACAGGGCCTCCATGAGAGCCTTGATGGAGGCGCGGCGGATCGCGGCGCGGTCGCTCCTGCGCCAGGAAGCGATCAGCCGCTCGACATCCTCGCCGAGATAGCGTCGGCGCTGCAACACGAAGGCGAGCGTCGTGCGCGCTGCATCCGAGCCGGCAAGCGCGTGCAGCAGGACCAAGGACATCACGAGGTCGTGGCGCGGGGTGTCGAGCACGTCGAGCCCGGACAGCTTCAGCGCCGCAGCGACGGCGGCGGCCGGGTCGCCGGCGAGCGCCTCGCGCCAGTGCTCGACCCGAAGCGGCGTGACGGCGCAAAGCAGAGCGCGCAGCTCGACCCGGTCGCGATCGGCGATCGCGTCGGCAGGCACGCTGCGCCAGAGCCGCAGCAGCGGGGCCGAGCCGCCAACCTCGCAAGCCGAGGCGGCGATGGCTACGTGCGGCATGGTTCGGGTCGTGGCGGGATGGGCAAGGATGGCGGCGGTCATTGGGGCGAGCTCCAGCGATCGCCGGCACTGGGCCGGCGTCGGGTCAAAGGTGAGGTAAAGACGAAGGCCGGCGGCGGCGAGCGCCGCCGTCAGATCAGGCGGGCGGGCTCAGCGCGAGGGCCGGACCAGCCTGGCGCCCGCTCAGCATTGCCAGCGCGCCGCGGCCGGCGCGGCGGGGCACGGGTTCGGCCGTGCGGTCGGCGAGCCGCTCCTGCGCGATCTGCAGCATCGGCGGCACGCGCGCGACCATCCTGGCCTCGAGCGCGGAAAGCGCCGCGTCGATGGTCGGGATCACCGGCACGCCGAACAGGTTGTCGAGCCCCTCGCGGGTCACGGTCAGCTCGTCGCGGAACCCCGACCGGCCGTAGAAGTCGATGACGTGGCAGCGATAGTGCTTCAACTTGATGCCCAGAAGCGTGCGCAGATAGGAGGCGAGCTGGAGCCTGGCGCAGGCGAGATCGCGCTCGGTCGCCTTGCGCTTCTTGCTCTCGGTGATGCCGGAGCCCCTCTTGATCTCGATCACCATCGCGACCGAGCGCTGCTGGTCGATCACGATCATGTCGAAATGCCCGACCCGGACGGTCGCGCCGTCGCTGGCGAGCGCGAGCTCGCCGACGCGTCCGGGACCGTTCTCCTGGACATACATCTCGGCCGCCCTGGTGATCGGGATGCGCACCTGCTGCATCACCAGGAAACGGCGATTGCGCACCAGCGCGGCATAGAGAGCGTCCTCGATCACCGCGCCCGAGCGCTTGACGACCGAGGTCAGGAACGACGTCACAGCGCTGAGGCTGTGGCCGAGCAGCGGATCGACCGCGAACTCGGCCGAACCCGCGCCCGACACCGTCTTCTCGATCCGGGCGAGCAGATCGGCCGGCAAGGCCCGCGGCGGCGAGACCGGCATGATCGTGGGGACGGCGGGGACGGCGGCGGAAACAAGGCTGGAGGCTGCGTGATGCATGGCGTAAGGTTCCTCTCGTGGACGGCGTGTCCACGGAAGTTATTGTGCTCATAAAATGCACAATTGCAATTTTGAAGTACAACTGTGGTTAATAGGCAGCAAATAAGCGCTGCGCGGGGTTGGCTGGGTCTGTCGCAACAGGATCTTGCCGATCTGACAGGCGTATCGAAGCGCACGATCAGCCATTTTGAAGGAGGCGACCGCCTCCCCCACGACCGCACGCTTCGCGACTTGCAAACCGCCCTCGAACAGCAAGGCGTCGAGTTCCTGTTCGAGAACGGGCGCGGCGTCGGTATCCGCGCAAAACCAAAGCCCGACAGCGGCGACGGCGCGTAGAGTGCCCACCATTGCGGGCTTCGAGCCGGCAATGCGCAGCCGGTCTCGGATAGATCGGCTCAGTTTATGCCGTTAGAGCACATCGGCAATGCGGATTTGTAGCGTCGCCGCTAACGGTCTGGACCGGCGAAACTTGTCCTTGAGGTCGAGCCGTCGGTGTGGGTCACGACAAATCCGTTCGGGCCGAGTACAACGTGATCGACCAGCAGCTTAAGGCGCTGCTGAAAGGCGGCGCGGACGGCTAAATCGTCGGGATCGGCGTTGAGCCTGTCATAGACCGCCCGCAGTCCCTCGGTCGCGCTATCGACATCGACGGATTGCGATTGCCGGAAATCTCGGTCCAGCGCCACGATCTCATCGTCGGCCGCGTCGACTGCGGCTTCGAGCGCCTGGACCTGTTTGCCGAGGCGGCTGCCGCCACCGGACGCCTGAACGAGTTGAATCAGATTGTCGAGCTGACGCTCAAGGTCGTCGCGGCGGGCTTGCGCCGAAGAGAGCGCGGCTTTTGCCTGGCTCTGCCGATCGGTGGCTGCCGCGATCAGGCCTTTGCGGCGCTGGCCCAGACCGAACACCACCGCGAGCTCGACGCGCTTGTAGTCGTACATCGTCCGGTGATCGCAGCCGGCGCTCGCATGTGCACGGCTGCATTTGAGCTTGTGACCGCCGCCGCGAACCGTTTTGTCGATGAAGACAAGGTTGTTGCTGCACGCCTCGCAGCGCACGAGCTTCGACAGAAGGTTCTTGCGGCGACCTGGCGTGCCCTTGCCGAAGCCGCGAGATTTTGAGGCAGCCTGTGCCGCCCAAAAGGTCGCCTCGTCGATGATTGCCGGAAAATACCCGTCGATCGGCGCCTCCGCCGTCGCATCCGAACCACCGGCGAGTTTGCCGCGCGGGATATAGCGTCCATAGGCCGCCGGGTTCGACAAGATCTTTGCGATATAGCTGTCATGCCAGAACTGGCTGCGCTTCCTGCCGATGCCCCAGGTCGGCACCTCCTTGTCGTTCAGCTCTTTTTGAATCGTGCGGCGTCCGATACCGGCGATCGTGTCCGCAAACATCTTTCGGACGATCTCGACGCGCTTGGGGATCTCGACATAGCGCCCGGATCTTGGCCCACCGACGAGCTCGAGCCAGGCGGGGCAGCGCGCCGTCATCGCCTGCCGCTCATCGGCGGCACGTTGGCGTTTAGCTGCCCAGGCATCGGAGACGCGCTTGGACTTCATCGCACTCTCTTCGTGAGCGCGCGACATCACAACGATGCTGATGATCAGTTGCGTCTGGTCGGCACGCAGGCTCGCTCGCGAATAGACCCGCTGGTCGGCCAGTGTGACGATGACGATGCCGTTCCGGGTCAGGCCCAGAAACAGCTCCAGCGCATCGACGACCTCTTCGCGTGACAAGCGATCGAGACTCTCGACAAGGAGATACGACCCCTTGGCGACGTCGCCACTTTCCACGCGCCTTAGGAACGCGCCCAACGCTGCGCGCTCATCGCGGTGGCGGCCTTTGAAGGCGGACACACCCTCGTCGCGGAAGCTCTCGTCAAGATGCAGGCCATGCTTGGCCGCATAGGCGCGCGCCAGCTCAATCTGCCGGCGAAAGCTCTCGCCCCGAGCCTGCTCCGGCGTCGAAAAGCGCACGTATGAATACGCGAGAGGCTTGCTCGGTGGCGGCTGTAGATTGGTCCTGGATCGTGCCATTTGTTTGCTCGGGTTCAGACATTGTGCATTAACTCGCACCAACCGACAATAATAAAGCTGATATTAGCAGGTTGTGGCCGCCGGCCGCGGCGATCTCCAGCACGCGCTTGGCGCTTTCCTGGCCCTTGATGTCGCGCAGATCCGGCAGCGGCCCGCTCTGGCGGGCGACGGCGGGCTGCGGGCGGGCCATCACCTGTGTGCCCTTGAAGTGATTGGCGAGCTGGATCAGCGAGCGCGGCGCGAGGATATCGAGATCGCCGGCCGCCCAGGCCGCCTCCGGCCCGCTCGCCGCCGGACAGATCAGCCCCTGCCCTCGGCCATAGGCCGCGATCGCAGCCGGCAGCACGCCGGCGACCGGCGCGATCGAGCCATCCAGGGCAAGTTCGCCCAGCACGGTATAGCCGGCGAGCGCATCGGCGGGGATCGCGCCGATCGCCGCCATAACGCCGAGCGCGATCGGGAGATCGTAGTGACTGCCCTCCTTGGGCAGGTCGGCCGGGGCGAGATTGACGGTGATCCGCTTGGCCGGCAGCGCCAACCCCGAGGCGATCAGCGCAGCACGCACCCGTTCCTTGCTCTCCCCGACCGCCTTGTCCGGCAACCCGACCAGGATGAAGGCGACGCCGCCCGGCGTGACCTGGACCTGGACATCGACGGCGCGCGCCTCGATGCCCTCGAACGCCACCGTCGCGACCCGCGTCACCATTCCGAGCGCACCCCAACCCCGTGCAATGACGCTAACGGAAGCTCGCCAAGGTTGCAAGAACATATGGAGAACTTTTATTCGTTCACCGAACCAACCACCCAGCACCACGTGCCGCTGGGTTTGTCGCCGAATATTTCAGCAATGAACTGTTTGGCGTTTGTTTGAAGCGGCTTATTCGTAGAATTTAATAGTGTTCATCTGTAAACAAAGTTGTATCCACTTGCTTGGAGAAATTCTTCATATTAGAGAAATTTGAAAGTTCTGCATCAAGAGCCGCTTTCGGAAGAATTATCTCTATTTTTCGACACCTGCAGAGAAAGGAGGACCTATAGGGCGCGCTTGATAACGTAAGGCAGTGGGGATTTGGGGGACGATCTTTTAACGCCTGAGGCGCGCATCGCGCCCAACGCGACAGGAGATTTCCATGCCTGAGACGATGACTCTGCCTCCGGTGACCAAATCCGGCACGAGCCTGCCGGTCGAACTGCTCAAGGCGACGACCGCCAAGACCAATGCGGTGAAGGTCACGCCCGGCCACGGCATCGCCGGCCGCCACCCCACCCGCGAAGTGCTCGATGCGCTCTCGGGTCACCGCGATCCCGGCATGTTCGGGCGGATGTTCCCGAAGCTGCCGCCGCTCTCGGTCAGCGACGCCAAGCTCAAGGCGCTGTCGGAGGCGATGCTCGACGCCGATCCGGCCGACTCGCTGAAAGACAACAAGAAGATTCCGGCCGGCTTCACCTATCTCGGCCAATTCGTCGATCACGACATCACGCTCGATTTGACCTCGCTCGGCGACAAGCAGAAGGACCCGCTCGGCGTCGAGAATTTCCGCACGCCAGGGCTCGACCTAGACTGCCTCTATGGGCTCGGGCCGGACGGCTCGCCGCAGCTCTACCAGCGCAATGGCCCGCAGTTTCAGACGCGCGGCCCGAAATTCGTGATCGGCAAGAACATCAATGTCGGCTTCGGCGGGGTCACCGGCGATTTCAGCAACGACCTGCCGCGCTCGCCCGAGGGCATGGCGCTGATCGGCGACCATCGCAACGACGAGAACCTGCTGGTGGCGCAGACCCACCTCGCCTTCCTGAAGTTCCACAACAAGGTCTGCGACATCCTCGCCGCCGGCGCCAAGCCGCCGGCCGATCTCTTCGCCGAGGCGCGTCGCCTCGTCACCTGGCACTATCAGTGGCTGGTGCTGCACGATTTCGTCGAGCGCCTGACCGAGCCCGGCATCGTCGCCAAGATCCTGCATGACGGCCGCAAATTCTACCGGTTCAAGCGCACGCCCTACATGCCGGTCGAATTCTCAGTGGCGGCCTACCGGCTCGGCCACAGCATGGTGCGCCAGACCTACAGCCATAACCGGGTCTTCCAGGATATCGGCTTCGACCTGCTCTTCGGCTTCACCGGCCTCTCCGGGCAGATCATCGGCGATCTCGCGCCCAATCCACCGACCGGCCCCCTGCCCGTCTCGGTGCTGCCGAGCAACTGGATCATCGACTGGCGCCGCTTCCATGATCTCGGCACGCCGGCCGGCACTGCGGATTTCGCCTGCAACCATACCCGCAAGCTCGACCCGTTCCTGGTCGAGGAATTGCACAACCTGCCGGGCGGCGGCGGCAACCTCGCCTTCCGCAATCTGAAGCGCGGCGTCATGCTCGGCCTGCCTTCGGGCCAGGATGTGGCCGCGCATATGAAGGTCAAGAAGCCGCTGACCCCGGCCGAGATCGCCAGCGGGCCGGACGGCCAGGTCGCCAAGCAGCAAGGCCTCGATAAGGCGACTCCGCTCTGGTACTACATCCTCAAGGAAGCGCAGGTTCGCGGCAATGGCGAACGGCTCGGACCCGTCGGCTCGACCATCGTCTCCGAGGTCTTCGTCGGCCTCGTCCATGGCGATCCGCAATCCTACATCTGGCAGGTGAAGGACTGGAAGCCGACCCTCCCCTCGGCCAAGGCCGGCGACTTCACCATGGCCGACCTGCTCAGGCTGGTGGGCGACATCAACCCGATCGGCTGAAGGCAGCGCGAGACGGAGGGCGACTTTCGAGCCGCCCCTTCGATGCCGGGTCATCGTGAGCGCCACCCTGCCCCAGCAGCGGCGCCGCGATGACGAGGCCGATCGCGATGCTGGCCGGCGTGGCGTTCGGGTTCATCGAAAGCGTAGATGCCGGAGCGCGACCGGGCGACGACATCGTTGCCCTGGCCCATGTTCTGCGCCGGGTCGTGTCCCTTCCGGCACAGCGTGGGCGCTTCTTCCTAGACAATCTTGCCGAGCCCTCGCCCGCCAGGCGGATCTTGCGCACAGCGCCGCCCGCAGGCGGAGCGCCTCACCGTCGCGTGACGATGCCGATCTGCGGCTTGGGCGCCGCGCCGAGCCAGAGCAGCAGGAAGCCGAGCAATAATCCGGCCGCTGCGGTCGGCACCTGGAAGACATTTACGAGGACCGGGTCCCAGAGCATGGGATGGAGATTGCGCTCGACGGCAGGCTGCAGCAGGCGGAAGCGCTCGCCGACGAAGATCAGCCCGGTTTCGCCGAGCGGGGTGAAGCGCAGGAGCGAATTGGCGATCGAGCGCGCACCGTCGGTGAGCAGGGCGATGAAGCCACCGGCGACGAGGAGGTAACCCAGCATCCTGACGAGAAAGCGCAATTCGTCCCCCGATCCCCACAACGCACGGCCCGGTGCGGCTCATCCGAAGCATCCGCTGACCGACGACCCCGGATGTGTCCCCTCACCCGGCGCATTGCAACGACAAAGGACAATCGCGCGCAAGCCTGTGCAGCTATGGCTTTAGCGCTTGAAAGTCGCGCGCATGGACGCCATAAGCAGCGCGCCGGACAGGTGGCCGAGTGGTTGAAGGCGCACGCCTGGAAAGTGTGTATACGGGAAACCGTATCGCGGGTTCGAATCCCGCCCTGTCCGCCATTGATCCCGTAAGGGGTTGATTTTCCAGAGAGCTTAGGCAAATCAAGAACTTGCAGCCGCCCGAGTGGTACACACGGGTGGTACACAATGACTCTCGCAATGTCTCGCCCCTGGAAGCATCCGAAGACCGGCATTTACTGGCTCCGCAAGCGCGTCCCGGACGATTTGCAGAAGCTCGTCGGCAAGCGCGAGGAGAAGCTGAGCCTCGGCACGCGCGATCCATCCGAGGCCAAGAGCAAGCAGCTTGAAGCGCTCGCTGCCGTCGAGCCGCGCTGGGCGAATCTGAAAGTCGGGCCGCGCCCGCTCACCGAACACGAGTGCCACGAGTTTGCGCGACGCCCATGATCGCTGGCTGGCACGCTATCGCGACAATCCCAGCGAACAGCCTTGGCCAGACGACCCATGTCTCGGTGATCGACCGCGACGGCAACGCCGTGGCGCTGACCCATACGCTCGGCAGCCCTTCCGGCGCCATCTCCACGGGCTCGGCTTCATCTATAACGGCACGATGAGCCGCTTCGACCCGCGCCCCCGCCGGGCGGCGTCGATCGCGCCCGGCAAGCGCCGCGCCTCCTCCGCCGCGCCGACCATCGTCTTCGATGGTGAGACGCCCCGCATCGTCATCGGCGCGCCCGGCGGCAGCTATGTCGCGCCGGCGGTGGCGCAGGGGATCATGAACATGATCGATTTCGGCATGTCGCCCTTCGAGGCCGTCGCCGCGCCGCGGATCATGGCGGTCTCGAACGCGATCGACATCACCAATCGCATTCGCCGCAGCGTCAGCGAGGAGCTCACCGCCGCCGGCTACGACGTCAGGCGCTCGGCCCAGACATTCCCTTTCGCGGCCCTGCATGCGATCGGGATCGTCGATGGCCTGTGCTCGGGCGGAGCCGATCCGCAGCGCGACGGCATGGCGATCTCGGTCTGAGGCTCGGCAGCAATCGCGGAGATGGCCAGTGTTCGCCGGCCGTGTAGGATTGCGTTCGGCTGGAGGCGTTTGATGTTCCTGAGCGTGTTCGACGTCTTCAAGATCGGGATCGGCCCATCGTCATCACATACGATGGGGCCGATGACGGCGGCAGGGCATTTCCTGAACCTGCTGCGCCAGCACCCGTCGCGCGACCGGGCGGCGGCGGTGAAGGCGACGCTGTACGGCTCGCTCGCCTTCACCGGAAAGGGCCACGCCACGGACCGGGCGGTCGCGCTCGGGCTGCTCGGCTGGGTGCCGGCCGAGCTCGATCCCGACGCGGCCGAACGCCAGCTCGACGCGCTCGGAACGACACATCTGCTGCGCCTCGATGGCTTGCCGCCGCTTGCCTTCGATCCTGCCGTCGACATCGTCTTCGATTACGGACCGCCCTTGCCCGGCCATGCCAACGGGCTCGTCTTCCGCGCGTGCGATTCCGCCGGGGCCGAGCTGCTCTTCGAGACCTATTATTCGATCGGCGGCGGCTTCGTGGTGACCGCGCAGGAGCGCGAGACGCCGGTGGCCGCCACCGAAGGCTCGTCCTGGCCCTATCCGTTCGCCAATGCGGCGGCGATGCTGCGCATGGCGCGCGAGAGCGGGCTTTCGATCGCCCAGATGAAGCGCGCCAATGAGGGCCATCGCCAGGCGCCGGACGAGGTCGAGCGCGGTCTCGCCCGTCTCTGGTCGGTGATGAACGGCTGCATCGAGCGGGGCCTGAGCCAGGAGGGCGAACTGCCCGGTGGCTTGCGAGTGCGGCGCCGGGCCGCGAAGATACACCAGCAGCTCACGGCCGAGCGCCAGAGTAATCGCGCCCAGCCTCATGCCGCCTCGGACTGGCTCGGCGTCTACGCCATGGCGGTGAACGAGGAGAATGCGGCCGGCGGCCGGGTCGTGACCTCGCCGACCAATGGGGCGGCCGGCGTCGTGCCGGCGGTGCTGCGCTATTATCTCGACCATTGCGTCGGGGCCGAGCCCGCAAGGATCGCCGATTTCCTGCTGACGGCAGCGGCGATCGGCGGGCTGATCAAGCACAACGCCTCGATCTCAGGTGCCGAGGCCGGCTGCCAGGGCGAGGTCGGCTCGGCCGCCGCAATGGCCGCGGCCGGGCTCTGTGCCGTGCTGGGCGGCTCGCCCGAGCAGGTCGAGAACGCCGCCGAGATCGCCCTCGAACACCATCTCGGCATGACCTGCGATCCGGTGGCGGGCCTGGTCCAGGTCCCCTGCATCGAGCGCAACGGCATCGGCGCGATCAAGGCGGTCGCGGCGGCCTCGCTCGCCTTGCGCGGCGACGGCTCGCATTTCATGCCGCTCGACAACTGCATCGAGGCGATGCGCCAGACCGGCGAGGCCATGAACGCCAGATTCAAGGAAACCAGCCTCGGCGGATTGGCGGTCAACCTGCCGGAATGCTGAACCCAACGTCTTTTGTACGACAGCCCCGACGAGCGCTTGAGAGCGACGGCACGGTCAATAAGGACCCAGTTGAATGATCGTGGATGACTTCCGTTCGGATACCGTGACGCGCCCCGGCCCGGGCATGCGCGCCGCCATGGCCGCGGCCGAGGTCGGCGACGCCGTCTATGACGACGATGCGACCACGAAGCGGCTGGAAGCCATGACCGCCGAGCGACTGGGCAAGGAAGCCGGCCTCTTCTTCCCGACCGGCACGCAGGCCAACCTCGCCGCGCTGATGGCCCATTGCGGCCGCGGCGAGGAATATCTCGTCGGCCAGTTGGCCCACACCTATCGGCTCGAAGGCGGTGGTGCTGCCGTGCTGGGCTCGATCCAGCCGCAGCCTTTGCCCAACGAGCCTGACGGAACGATCGCGCTCGACGCCATCGCCAATGCGATCAAGCCGGACGACTTCCATTTCGCGATCACGCGGCTGCTGGCGCTGGAGAATACGTTCAACGGCCTTCCCCTGCCGGACGCCTATCTGGAGGCTGCGACCGGGCTCGCCCGCTCGCGCGGTCTTGCAACCCATCTCGATGGGGCGAGGCTGATGAACGCCGCGGCGGCGAGCAACCGGGACGCGGCCTGGATCGCCGGGCAGTTCGACACGGTGTCGCTATGCCTGTCCAAGGGGCTCGGAGCCCCGATCGGCTCGATCCTCGTCGGCCCCAGGGACTTCATCGAGAAGACACGGCGCATCCGGAAGATGCTGGGCGGCGGCATGCGCCAGACCGGCGTGATCGCCGCAGCTGCGATCTACGCGCTGGAGCACAACGTCACCAGGCTCGCCGAGGATCACCGGCGCGCCGCGGCCCTGTCGGAGGTACTGGGCCGCTTTCCCGCGCTCGGCGCTGGTCCAGCCCGGACCAATATGGTGTTCATGACGCCCAAGGAACTCGACACCGCCGCCTTCGCCACGTTCCTGCGCGAGCGCGGCATCGCCGCCAGTGGGCGCTACGGCACCCTGCGCTGGGTCACCCATCTCGACGTTGACGACGCCTCAGTCGCGCGCGTCGCCGAGGCCTGCGAGGCCTTCTTCGATGGGCAGGAAGCGCGTGTCCGACGGTAGGTACCGGGCTGAAGGCTGAGTCAGGAGCAGCGATTGGTCCACGGCCGCGTGCGCTCATTTCGTGGATTGAGTGTCCGTGGAAATCTGAGCCTTTTGTTCACGGGACAAATGTTCAGAGGTTCCAGCGCGGTGGGCTGCCACCGCGCCGGTAGAGTTGCAGGTCCCGTCTGCCCGGACAGGGTCAAAGCATCATCAGCCTCGATGCCGAGGTGACGCACGGGCTTTCGAGCTTCGACTGCCCCAGCAGCAATTGGCATGCACGCAGGTTGCCGGTGCGCTTGTAAATCAGCGCGACCGACATCAATCTGGAACGGTGTCGATTACTAGGTGCCGCTCGTGGGTTAACCTCGCGCCTGAGCGAGCCCATCACCAAATGAAATCCCGCTGCCCCCCGCTTGCGGGAGGAACGCCGTCGTTCAGCGCGACAGGATCGGGCGGATTCGCGCCAGGTTCTCGATCGTGTGCGCGAGGTGGGCGCGCAGTCGATCGGCAGCCTCGTCCTGATCGCGGCGCGCGAGGCTGTCGAGGATGGCGAGGTGCTCCTCGCATTGCGCGCGGTAACGTTTGCGGTCGAGCATCGACCGGTAGGAGAGCAGGCGGCGCACGCGATTGAGCCGCTTGATCGCATCGAGGAAGAACGGGTTGCTGCTCGCGCCGACAATCGTCTCGTGGAAGCGCACCCCGCGCTCGTGCAGCGCATCGGCGGAATCGGTCTCGATGGCGCCCGCGAGCAGCCGCTCC
>DASYHC010000113.1:0-77955 GCA_035998995.1 Allobosea sp. | reverse complement strand
TCGGACCTGCGCGAATCCGGCTCGATCGAGCAGGACGCCGACGTGGTGATGTTCGTCTACCGCGAAGAGTATTATCTCAAGGCCAAGGAGCCCCGGCCGGGCACTGACGAGCACAACAAGTGGGTGATGGAGATGGAGGCGGCCCATGGGCTGGCCGAGCTCATCATCGGCAAGCAGCGCCACGGCCCGACCGGAACCGTCGCCCTGCAGTTCGACGCCGACGTGACGCGCTTCTCCGATAGGGCCGACCAGAGCCATCTACCGGAACGCCTCGAATGAACGCCTTCGACACGCCCGAGAATGCCGGCCACGGCGCCATCCTGACGATCGACCTTGGCGCGCTGGTCGCGAACTGGCGCATGCTGAAGCAACGCGCCGGCACGGAAGCCGCCGCCGTGGTCAAGGCCAACGCCTATGGCATCGGCATCGAGCCGGCGGTCACCGCGCTGGCCAAGGCCGGCTGCAAGAGCTTCTTCGTCGCGCATCTCTCGGAAGCGGTGCGGGCCCGTGCCGTCGCGCCCGAGGCTGCGATCTATGTGCTCAACGGCCTCGCGCCGGAGACCGGCGGTATTTACGCCGAGCACGACCTCTCGCCGGTGCTGGGCTCGCATGAGGAGCTGCTCGAATGGGCGGGCTTCCGGCAGAGCGGCGCCAAGGTCCGGCCGGCAGCGCTGCATGTCGATACGGCGATGAACCGGCTCGGGCTCTGGCCCGGCGAAGGGCTCGACCTGGCGCGCGAGAAGAGCGGCGTGATCGCCGCCGCCGGCATCGGGCTGGTGATGAGCCATTTCGCGGCATCGGAGGTGATCGACGATCCCGCCAATGCCCGGCAGGTCTCGGCCTTCGCCGAGATCGCCGCGGCCCTCCCCGGCGTGCCGGCCTCGCTGCTGAACTCCTCCGGTCATTTCCTGCCGGGCTGCCCGTCCTACCAGCTCACCCGGCCGGGCTATGCGCTCTATGGCGGCAATCCCACGCCCGGGAAGCCGAATCAGATGCGGCCGGTCATTGGCCTCGAGGCGCAGATCATCCAGCTGCGCGAGGTCGAGGCGGGAACGCAGGTCGGCTATAACGGCACCTGGACGGCGAAGGGGCGGCGCAAGCTCGCCACCATCTGCCTGGGCTATGCCGACGGCTATCCGCGCAATGCCAGCTGGACCGATCGCTCGCAGGGCGGCTCGGCGCTGGCTGGCGGCGTGCGCTGCCCCTTCGTCGGCACGGTCTCGATGGACCTGATCATCGTCGACGTCTCGGACGCCCCCGCAGAGGCCGCCAAACGCGGCGCGCTGGTCACATTGATCGGTGGCGAGCTCGACCTGGAGGCGGTCGGCGCTGGCGCCAAGACGATCGGCTACGAAATCCTGACCAGCCTCGGACGCCGCCATGCGCGGCGCTATGTCGGGCTGTAATGGCCAAGCGCGGCCCGACCTACATCTGCCAGGCCTGCGGCGCGGTCTATCACCGCTGGCAGGGGAAGTGCGATTCCTGCGGCACCTGGTCCTCGCTCTCCGAGGAAGCACAGGCCGCTCCGGTGCCAGGCAGCGGCAGGGCGCCGTCGGGCGGGCGCGCCCGCGGCCGCATTTTCGCGCTGGAGAGCCTGAAGGGCGAGACCCAGGACGCTCCGCGCATCGTCTCGGGGATCGGCGAACTCGACCGCGTCACCGGTGGCGGTTTCGTGCCGGGCTCGGTGCTGCTGATCGGCGGCGATCCCGGCATCGGCAAGTCGACACTGCTGATGCAGGCCTGCGCCGCCATGGCCATGACCGGCCGGCGCGTCGTCTATGTCTCGGGCGAAGAATCGACCAGCCAGGTTCGTCTGCGCGCCCAGCGCATGGGCCTCGCCGAGGCGCCGGTCGACCTTGCCGCCGAAACGAACATCGAGGACATCATCGCGACCCTCGGCCAGGGCGAGCGCCCTGCCCTCGTCGTGATCGATTCGATCCAGACGATGTGGTCGTCCGAGGTCGAGAGCGCGCCCGGCACGGTGACGCAGGTGCGCGGCTCGGCCCAGGCGCTGATCCGCTACGCCAAAACCTCCGGCGCCTGCCTGATCCTGGTTGGCCACGTCACTAAGGACGGCCAGATCGCCGGGCCGCGCGTGGTCGAGCACATGGTCGACGCAGTGCTCTCGTTCGAGGGCGAAGGCACGCATTCCTTCCGCATCCTGCGCGGCCAGAAGAACCGCTTCGGCGCCACCGACGAGATCGGCGTCTTCGAGATGACCGGTGCGGGCCTGTCCGAAGTCGGCAACCCCTCTGCCCTGTTCCTCGCCGGACGCGACCAGGATGCGCCGGGCGCGGCCGTGCTCGCCAGCATCGAGGGCACGCGGCCGGTGCTGGTGGAGATCCAGGCGCTGGTGGCGCCGAGCGCGCTTGGCACGCCGCGCCGCGCTGTGGTCGGCTGGGAGAACAGCCGCCTGGCCATGGTCCTGGCGGTACTGGAGACGCATGGTGGGCTGAAGCTCGGCCAGCACGACGTCTATCTCAACGTCGCCGGCGGCCTGCGCGTCGGCGAGCCGGCGGCGGACCTTGCCGTCGCCGCAGCGCTCGTCTCCTCGCTGACCGGGGCGATCCTGCCCTCGGGCGCGGTCCATTTCGGCGAGATCGCGCTCTCCGGCGCGATCCGGCCGGTCTCGGTCGCCGCTGCGCGGCTACGCGAGGCGGCCAAGCTTGGCTTTGAAAGTGCAGTCCTCCCGTCGGCCGGGGCCGATATCGGCGACGGCAACGGCCTGAGATTGCGGCGCCTCAGCCATGTCGGCGAACTCGTCGCCGAAATCGCAGCGAGCGCCCCGCGAGCCCGCTCCGGTCAGCGCGCTCAGCAAGCCGACCGGTAAAATCGTCTCCATTTGAAGCGCGAGAGGCGGATTCACCGATCAGCTTGGATAACTTGGCAGAATCCAGTTCTCGCAACGCAAAATGAACCGACTGCATGGGTGACGCGCGGCACGCGAGCGGGTATAGCAAAATCTGCCCGGCCCACCCATTTGACGCGTGCCGGCCCCGATTTTGCAGCGAAGCGGCCCAGACATGCCTGTGACCATTCTCGATCTCGTCGTCATCGGCGTGGTGCTGATCTCGGCTTTGCTGGCGGCCGTGCGCGGCTTGACGCGCGAAGTGCTGGCGATCGCCTCCTGGGCGGCGGCGGCCGTCGTCGCCTGGATCTTCCATCCGCAGCTGCTGCCGCTGGCGCAGCAGCACATCCCGAACAAGACCGTGGCGCTGGTCGCGGTGATCGCGGCGCTGTTCCTGGGCACGCTGATCATCGTCTCGCTGATCACGGCGCGGATTTCGGACTTCGTGCTCGATTCGCGCATCGGCGCGCTCGACCGCACCCTCGGTTTCGTCTTCGGCGCCGCCCGCGGCCTGCTGCTCGCGGTCGTCGGCTATCTCTTCTTCACCGCGCTGGTGCCGGAGAAGATGCAGCCGGCTTGGGCGCGTGATTCGCGCTCGAAGCCGCTGCTGGAGGAAACCGGCCGCAGCCTGCTCACAATGCTGCCGCAGGATATCGATTCAGAGTTCGTGAAGAAGCTGCTGCAGCCTAAGGCGCCTGAGTCGACCGACGCTCCGGCCGAGGAGCCGCGCACGCCCGGCGCCACCCCGCCGGCGGGCGGCACCGCCCCGGCCGACCCGCAGCGCCGCACCCAGGCGCCTGCCACCGATCGGCAGGCCCTGCAGCGCGTGATCGATTCGACCGCTCCGGCCACCACCGGCGCAACGCCTGCCCCGGCGCAACGCCGGCCCTGACTGGAACCAGAGCATGGTCCCATCACAAAAACGGCATCCGTTCTTGTGATGGGACGATACTCCAACAAGTAGTTGGCAAATTCTTTCCGATGGGCCGCTCCGGCCGAATGGAAAGCGTACCGAAGCCGCGATGGAGCCTGCGATGAGCCTGATCCACGATGCCGACGCCGTGTTCGACCCCAATGCCGATCGCCTGCGCGAGGAGTGCGGCGTCTTCGGCATTTTCGGACATGAGGATGCGGCGGCACTGACCGCGCTCGGGCTGCACGCTTTGCAGCATCGCGGCCAGGAAGCGACCGGCATCGTCTCCTTCGACGGCAAGCGCTTCCATACGGAGCGCCAGCTCGGCCTGGTCGGCGACGTCTTCTCCGACGCCAGCGTGATCGAGAAGCTGAAAGGCAAGCAGGCGATCGGCCATGTCCGTTATTCGACCACCGGCGAGACCATCCTGCGCAATGTCCAGCCGCTGTTTTCCGAGCTGCATGGCGGCGGCTTCGCCGTCGCCCATAACGGCAACCTGACCAACGGGCTGACGCTGCGGCGCAATCTCGTCCGCGATGGCGCGATCTACCAGTCGACCTCGGACACGGAGGTCCTGCTCCACCTCGTCGCCCGCAGCCGCAAGCCGAAATTCATCGAGCGCTTCATCGACGCACTGCGCCAGATCGAGGGCGCCTATGCCTTCGTCGGCATCACCAACAAGAAGCTGGTCGGCGCGCGCGATCCGCTCGGCATCCGCCCGCTGGTGCTCGGCGAACTGAACGGCTGCCCGATCCTGACCTCCGAGACCTGCGCGCTCGACATCATCGGCGCCAAGTTCGTCCGCGAGATCGAGAACGGCGAGGTCGTCGTCATTTCCGAGCAGGGAATCGAGAGCCACAAGCCCTTCCCGCCGGTGCCGGAGCGGCCCTGCGTCTTCGAATACATCTACTTCGCTCGGCCGGATTCGATCGTGAAGGGCCGCAGCATCTATGAGCGGCGCAAGGCGATGGGCGCGCAACTTGCGCTCGAAGCCCCTACCGAGGCCGACGTGATCGTGCCGGTGCCGGATTCCGGCGTGCCGGCGGCGCTCGGCTATGCCCAGGCGAGCGGCATCCCGTTCGAGCTCGGCATCATCCGCAACCACTATGTCGGCCGCACCTTCATCGAGCCGACGCAGAAAGTGCGCGAGCTCGGCGTGCGCCTGAAGCACTCGGCCAATCGCAGCGTGGTCGAGGGCAAGCGCATCGTGCTGGTCGACGATTCGATCGTGCGCGGCACGACTTCGCTGAAGATCGTCAAGATGATGCGCGAGGCCGGCGCGCGCGAGGTGCATTTCCGCATTTCCTCGCCGCCGATCACCCATCCCGACTATTACGGCATCGACACGCCCGACCAGCAGAAGCTGCTCGCTGCGACCCATACGCTCGAGGAGATGCGCCAGTTCGTCGGCGCCGATTCGCTGGCCTTCATCTCGGTCGACGGGCTCTACAAGGCGATGGGCCACGAGCGCCGCGATCCGACCCGGCCGCAATTCACCGACCATTGCTTCACCGGCGAATATCCGACCTCGTTGACCGATGTCGTCGGCGAGAGCGCCAAGCAGGAAATGTCGCTGCTCGCCGCCGGCTGACCCTTTCGACGGGACTTTCATGACCAAGCCTCTGGAAGGGCGCATCGCGCTCGTCACCGGCGCGTCGCGCGGCATCGGCCGCGCCGCGGCGCTCGCCTATGCCGAGGCCGGCGCCCATGTCATCGCGCTCGCCCGCACCACTGGCGCGCTGGAAGAGCTCGATGACGAGATCCGGGCGCTCGGCGGCAGCGCGACTTTGGTGCCGGTCGATCTTGCCGATGCCGAGGCGATCGAGAAGCTGGGCCCGGCCCTGCTGGAGCGCTGGGGCCGGCTCGACATCCTGCTCGCCAATGCCGGCGTCCTCGGCCCGCTTTCGCCGCTGACCCATGTCAGCGCCAAGGAGTGGGCCCAGGTCTTCGACATCAATGTCAGCGCCAATTGGCGGCTGCTGAAGTCGGTCGAGCCGGCGCTGAAAGCCTCCGCTTCCGGCCGCGCGATCTTCGTATCGTCCGGCGCGGCGCATAAGGGCCTGGCCTATTGGGCTCCCTATGCCGTCTCGAAGGCCGCGCTCGAAGCGATGGCGCGCAGCTACGCCGACGAGACCCGGAACACCAATCTGCGGGTCATGCTGGTCAATCCGGGCCCGTTGCGGACCCGCATGCGCGCCCAGGCGATGCCGGGCGAAGATCCCCAGACGCTGAGGACGCCGGAGGAGCTGGCGCCGCATCTGGTCGCGCTCGCCTCGCCGGAGTGGACCGAGACCGGCAAGATTTTCGACTTCCCGCAGGGCAAGGTGCTGACGCCGCAGATGCCGGCGTAGCAGGTGCCGTCATTCTCGGCCGGAGCGTAGCGAAGAGCCGAGAATCTCAGGACCAGCAGGCACGGACTGGAGCATCATTCGGCCGGAGATGCTCGGGTCGAGCCCGAGCATGACGCCGCCCTACCCCGCCGCATATTCTCGCACCACTGCGATCAGATCGGGCACAGTCAGGTTCGGCAGGGCCGCCATCTCGTCGAGCGAGAACCAGCCGATCCGGACATGTTCGTCGGAGAGGTTCTCCGCCTCGCCGCCGTCCCAACCCGAGACGACATAGATGTGGTGCAGAGCCGCGCCGTTGCGCTCGGGGAAGCGTTCCTCGGCCGACAGCATCAGGCGGTAGGTCAGTGGCGCAAGCCCGACCTCCTCGCGGCATTCGCGGATGAGCGCGGCTTCGAGTTCCTCGCCCGCCTCCACCCGGCCGCCGATCGCATCCCAGTGATCGGCCCAGGCGCGTTTCCAGGAGGCACGCAAGCCGAGCAGCACCCGCCCGTCGGCGCGCAGGAACAGCGCGCTGACGGTCTCCAGCATCAGCCCTTGGCCTTGTCGTAAGGGTTGGCGCCGCCGCGGGTATAGAGCCGGATCGGCGTGCCCGGCAGCTCGAAGGCCTCGCGCAGGTTGTTGACCAGATAGCGCGTATAGGACACCGGCAAGTGGTCGAGCTGGTTGCCGAACAGCGCGAAGGTCGGCGGCCGCGCCTTGGCCTGCGTCATGTAGCGGATCTTAATCCGGCGGCCGGCCACCGCCGGCGGCGGATGGGCCGAGAGCACGCCTTCGAGCCAGCGATTGATCCTGGCGGTCGAGACGCGGCGGTTCCAGACATCGTAGGCGCGGAAGACCGCCTGCATAAGCCGGTCGATACCTTCGCCGGCGATGCCGGAAAGCGGCACGATCTCGACGCCGCGGATCTGCGCCAGCAGATGGTGCGCCTTCTCCTTGAGCTCGGCGAGCAGGCCCTGCTTGTCGGCGACCAGGTCCCATTTGTTCAGGCCGATGACGACGGCGCGGCCCTCGCGCTCGCTCAGGTCGGCCAGCGTCAGATCCTGCTTCTCGAAGGGGATGGTGGCGTCGAGCAGAACGACGACGACCTCGGCGAAGCGGATGGCGCGCAGCGAATCCGCCACGGCGAGCTTCTCCAGCTTCTCGTCGATACGGGCGCGCTTGCGCATGCCGGCAGTGTCGAACAGCTTCACCGGCCGACCGCGCCATTCCCATTCGACCGAGATGGTGTCGCGGGTGATGCCGGCCTCGGGGCCGGTGAGCAGGCGCTCCTCGCCGATCATCCGGTTGACCAGCGTCGACTTGCCGGCGTTCGGGCGGCCGATGATGGTGACGCGCAGCGGCCGGTTCGGATCAGCGTCCTCATCGTCCGCAATCGCGGCAGGCACATCCTCCCAGGCTTCTTCCTCGTCCTCCTCGGGCTCGTCGGCGATATAGGGCACGAGCGCTTCGAGCAGGTCGGCGGTCCCTTCACCGTGCTCTGCCGAGAACGGCACGGGATCGCCGAGGCCGAGCGAGTAGGCCTCCATGACGCCGTCCTTGCCCTTGTTGCCCTCGGCCTTGTTGGCGAGCAGGATCACGGGCTTGCCCGAGCGGCGCACCAGATCGGCGAAAGGCTGGTCCATCGGCGTCAGGCCGAGGCGGGCGTCGATCATGAACAGGATGACGTCGGCCTGCTCGATCGCGGTTTCGGTCTGGGCGCGCATGCGGGCGGCGAGCGAATCCCGCTCGGCCTCTTCGAGGCCGGCGGTATCGATCACCGTGAAGCGCAGATGGCCAAGGCTGGCCTCGCCCTCGCGGCGGTCGCGGGTGACGCCGGGCTGGTCGTCGACGAGCGCGAGCTTCTTGCCGACGAGCCGGTTGAACAGGGTCGACTTGCCGACATTGGGCCGGCCGACGATGGCGATGATGGCGCTCATGATCCGTCTTTAATGCAGCATTGGGCTTCGTCCGGAAAGTGGGCCCACTCTCCGGTCCGAAGCCCCAACCTGATGGCTGCCACCCGCAAGGGCGGCGCCCGATTTCAGTTCTTGGTGGTGACGGGGCCGCCGCGCACCAGCGTCAGATAGAGCTCGACCCGCTGGCGCAGCACCTGCGGCGACTGCGGGTCGGCGACGACGGCGTCGAACCAGCGCCCGGCATCCTCGAAGAGGTTGGCCTTCAGCGCGGCGATGCCCAGGAACTCGCGGGCGGAATGGCGCCAGAGCCCGGTCGGCGTCGCCAGTGGCTCGAGCTCCTTGCGCAGCTCGGCATAGGGCACGAGGTCGACGCGCAGCATGCCGGCGCGCAGGCGGGCGAGATCGCGATGGTACTGGTCGAGCGAGGCATCGTTGGCGAGCGCGTCGAAGGCGGTCGCACCAGCGGCGGCATCGCGCTTGCCGACCTCGGCCGCGAGGCGGAAGCGCGAGAGCAGGCGATAGCCCGCCGGAGCATTGGCGGAGAGCTCGGTCAGCGTCGCCTCGGCCGCGCTGGCGTCGTTGTCGCGCGAGGCGCGCATCGCCGCCTCGAACTTGGCGCCGACGGCCTCGGCCTTCTTGCGCTCCTGCTGCTGCCAGAACTGCCAGCCAGCGACGCCGGCCACCGCCAGCACGGCGATGGCGATGAAGACATTGCCATACTTCTTGAGGATGGCACTCGCCTTGTCGCGGCGAACCTCCTCGTCGATCTCGCGGAAAATATCGGACATGACGCCTCAGAACTGCTTTCGCCAGCCGGGTAGCACCTTTGCCGGCGGAATGCGAGCCGGAACGGCCACACGGAGCCGTCAACGCGGCTTATTGCGGCGTTACGCCCGGCGCGGCCAATCCTGTGAGCATGGTATCGATGAGCTTGCGCCATTCGCTGGCGTCGGCCCCGCCCGCGATGGCGAGGGCAGCACGGTCATAGGCGGCGCTCAGGAGCTGTGCGGTCGGCGCCAATGGCAGCTTCGGCAAGACACCGGCTTGCATCGCTGCCGCAAGCCCTTCGCGTAGCGTCCGCCCGCCATGGCGGGCGTCGATCGCATCGAGCTCCTCGCGGCCGAGCACCGCCGCGGCATCGATCAGCAGCAACTGCGTCCGGCCCGGGACCTGCATCGCCTCCAGGAAGGCCGCGCCGCCCTTGCTGAAGGCCTTCAAAGGCGACAGGCCGGGCCGGGCCGCGCTCTCGATCTCATGCGCGACCGCAGCCGATTCCGCTTCGACCACGGCCCGGAACAGGGCTCGCTTGTCGGCGAAGTGGTGATAGAGCGCGCCCCGCGTCACGCCCGCTTCCGCGACCAGCTCGGGCGTGCCCGTCTCGGCATAGCCGCGATCGACGAACAGCTTGCGCCCGGCGGCGATCAACGCGGCCCGGGTGGTGTCGGAGCGATCCTTATTGGATCGGCGCCCGGTCTCTTGCATACATACAGCCTGTATGTTATTTCACATAAACATGCAGATTGTATGTTTATGAAAAGAGGTGGGCAAGCCCATGAAAGTCACCAGCTATTACCCGGTGATCATGACCGAGAAGGTCGCCGAGACCGCCGCCTTCTATATCGCGCATTTCGGTTTCCAGGCCCTGTTCGAAGCCGATTGGTACGTCCACCTGCAATCAACCGTGGACGAGCGGGTGACGCTGGCGGTGCTGGACGGCAGCCATGAGACGATCCCCCTCCCCGGCCGCGGGCGCGTCAGCGGGCTGATCCTGAACTTCGAGGTCGATGACGTCGATGCGGAACATGCCCGGCTCAAGGCCGCCGGCCTGCCGATCCTGCAGGAGCTGCGCGACGAATGGTTCGGCCAGCGCCACTTCATCACCGCCGATCCGAGCGGCGTCCTGATCGATGTGATCAAGCCGATCCCGATGAGCGCACCGCCCGAAGCCCACGCTTGATCGCGCAGTCCATGGCAGGCACCTTGCTTCCGCTTCCGCCATCACAGCGGCAAGGAGAGCGCCATGAACCGGATCGCCAGCGGGCTCGGAGCAGCCCTACTCACCCTCGCCTCGCTCGGCGTGGCGCAGGCGGCGCCGACCAAGGTCAAGGTCTTCGTCGCCTCGATGTTCGAGATCGGCGCCAATAGCGGCGACCGGGCCGGCGAGTTCCAGCACTGGTATGAGCGCTATTGGCAGAAGAGCCAGCCGCACGAGGTGCGCGGCGCGCTGAAGCCGGTCTATTGCAATGGCGATGGCGTCTGCGGCGCGGTGCTCGGCATGGGCAAGGTCAACTCTTCATCCTCGATGCAGGCGATCCTGCTCGATCCCGACTACGACTTCTCGCAGGCCTATTTCGTCATTACCGGCGTCGCCGGCACGCCGCCCTCGCGCGGCACGATCGGCGACGTTTCCTGGGGCACCTGGCTGGTCGACTACGATCTCGGCCATCGCTGGGCGCCGGAGGAAGGCAAGCCGGGTGAGCCGGTGTTCATCCCACGCAAGGGCTATGAGGAGTACCGGGTTTTCAAGCTCAACCCGGCGCTCGTCGGCTGGGCGACGCGGCTGAGCGCCGGGGTCAATCTCCAGGATTCGGAGTCGGCAAAGCTGTACCGCCAGCGCTACCCTGACGAAAAGGCGCGGGCGGCGCCGTCTGTCCAGACCGGTACGCACATGACCGGTGACACCTTCTTCCACGGCCCTGGCCTGTCGAAGGAAGCGCAATACATGGCCAAGCTCTATGGCGCCGACGACTATGTCATCACCGAGATGGAAGCCGCTGCGATCACGCTGGTGATCAAGCGGCAGTTCGGCACCGACCGGATCCTCAGCCTGCGCGGCGCGGTCAATTTCGACCAGGGCAATCCGAACGAGACGACGCAGCAGCATCTCGACCCGGCGCCGGGCCAGACCGCCGGCGGCTTCGCCGAGACCGTCGCCAATGTCGAGGCGGTCGGCTCGCGTGTGGTCGATCACATCGTCCGCGACTGGGGCGAGTGGCAGAAGGGCGTGCCGCCGCTGCCGGCCAAATAGCGCTCAGGCCGCCCTGTCGGCCCGGAACAACAGGCTGCCATCGCCATAGGAGTAGAAGCGATAGCCCCCGGCGATGGCGTGGGCGTAGGCACGCTTCATCACATCGAGCCCGCTGAAGGCGCTGACCAGCATGAACAGCGTCGAGCGCGGCAGGTGAAAATTGGTCATCAGCAGGTCGACGGCACGGAAGCGATAGCCCGGCGTGATGAAGATCGCCGTGTCGCCCGAGAACGGCCTGATGACGCCGTCCTCTCCGGTCGCGCTTTCGAGCAGGCGCAGCGAGGTCGTGCCGACCGCGACGATGCGGCCGCCAGCAGCCTTGACCGCATTGAGGGCGTCGGCCGTCGCGGCGTCGACGGTGCCCCATTCGGCGTGCATGCGATGCTCGTCGGTGTCCTCGGCCTTGACCGGCAGGAACGTGCCTGCCCCGACATGCAGCGTGACGAAATGGCTGGAGACGCCGCGCTGCTTCAGCGCTGCGAACAGCTCCGGCGTGAAGTGCAAGCCGGCCGTCGGCGCGGCGACAGCGCCCTCTTCGCGGGCATAAGTCGTCTGGTAATCCTGGGCGTCAGCCTGATCGGTCGCGCGCTTTCCGGCGATATAGGGCGGCAGCGGCAGTTCGCCGAGCCGCGCGATCGCCTCGTCGAGATAGGGGCCGTTCAGCGAGAAGCGCAGGCCGATATCGCCGCCCTCCCCCTTGTCCTCGACCTCGGCCTGAAGCCGGGCGAGCTCGCAGGCATTGCCGGCGCTATCGCTGTCGAAGACGATCGTCTCGCCGACATTGAGCTTCTTGGCTGGGCGGGCGAAGGCGCGCCAGCGATCATCCGCCTCGCGCTTGTGCAGCATGATCTCGATGCGGGCCGAGGCCTCGCCGCGGTAGCGCCGCCCCCAGAGCCGGGACGGGATGACACGGGTGTCGTTCAGCACCAGCGCATCGCCGGGCTGGAGCAGTTCGACGAGATCGCGGATGCCGCGATCCGCGAAGGGCTCGGGCGCATCGGGGCGGACGACGAGCAGCCTGGCAGCATCGCGCGGGCTTACGGGCCGCAGCGCGATGCGTTCCTCGGGCAAGTCGAAATCGAAGAGGTTGACGTCCATGGACCGTTTCCCGTCATTGCGAGCGCAGCGAAGCAATCCAGGAAGACGCAGAGCTCTGTCGCTCCTGGATTGCTTCGTTGCTACGCTCCTCGCAATGACGAAGGCTCGGGAACGCCTCAGGCGTCCGCCATCACCTTCATCGAGACGATGGAGTCGGGATCGCGCACCGGCTCGCCGCGCTTGATCTTGTCGACGTTCTCCATGCCTTCCACGACCTGGCCCCAGGCGGTGTACTGCTTGTCGAGGAAGCGGGCGTCGTCGAAGACGATGAAGAACTGGCTGTTGGCCGAGTTCGGGTTCTGGGAGCGGGCCATCGAGCAGACGCCGCGGACATGCGGCTCGGCGTTGAACTCCTGGGCCAGGTCCGGATGGCTCGACCCGCCGGTACCGGTGCCGTGCGGGCAGCCAACTTGTGCCATGAAGCCGTCGATGACGCGGTGGAAGACGATGCCGTCATAGAAGCCCTCGCGGGCGAGCAGCTTGATGCGCTCGACATGGTTGGGGGCGAGGTCCGGCCGCAGCTTGATCACCACGCGGCCCTTGGTGGTCTCCATGACGAGGGTGTTCTCGGGATCGAGCGACATCAGACTGATCTTTCGTTGGTCGGCACGCGGCCGAAGAAGCGGATTGTGATCGGGCGGCCTGCGATACTCCCTCCGAGCCCCGGCGACAACCTCATCGGCGTGCAATCGCGCACGGCCCGCATCAGCGAGTCGGTGAAACGCTCGCGCAGGCCCTCCGGCGCGCGCCGCATCTCCCAGGTGACACGCGGCTGGCCGAAGAGCGTGCCGTCGCGACGCAGGCTGAAGCGGACGCTGGCGGCCGCACTGTCTCCCACTTGGAGCGCGGGCGGTTTCCAGCAGCGCCGCAATGCCGGGCCGATCTGGTCGAGCCGGTCGACTGTCTCCTCGCCAATGCCGATCGTCTCGGGATTGACGGTGCCGATGACGCCGCGATCGACGCCGGGCGTCGGCGACGGCACGACCGGGCGGCGAGCGCCCTCGCCGAACGGGCCACCGATGCCCGGCATGTAGCGCTGCCCCGATTGCGGCGGCAACACAGGGTTCTGCGAACCCGAGGGCGGTGGCAGGACAGGGTTCTGCGAGCCAGACGACGGCGGCAGGCCGAGATCGCGCGTGTCCTGCGCTTGCCCCGCGCTGCCGGCCAGAGCCAGCAGCAGGAGTGCGAGCACAGGAACGCGCGACCGGCGCATGGTCTTACTTCGCGTCGGCCAGGAGGCGCATGCGGATGATCTTGTCGGGGCCGCTCACCGAGCCGTTATTGGCGCTGCTGCCCTTCTTGATCTTGCGCACGGCGTCCATGCCGGAGACGACCTCGCCGAACAGGGTGTACTGGCCGGTCAGAGAGCCGCAGCCCTCGAAGCAGATGAAGAACTGCGAATTGGCCGAGTTCGGGCTCTGCGAACGCGCCATGCCGACTGAGCCGACCTTGTAGGGCGTCGGGGTGAATTCGGCCGGGATGTTCGGCAGGTCGGAGCCGCCGGTGCCGTCGCCCTTCGGGTCGCCGGTCTGGGCCATGAAGCCGTCGATGACGCGGTGGAAGACGATGCCGTCATAGAAGCCGCGCTTGGTCAGCGCCTTGATCTGCTCGACATGCTTGGGCGCGAGGTCCGGCCGCAGGCGGATGGTGACGCGACCGTCCTTGGTGTCGAGCGCCAGCGTATTCTGCGGGTCGAGATTGGCCGGCGCCTGGGCATAAGCTTGGGATTGGGCCAGGCCGATCGAAGCGGAAAGCGCCAGGACGGCGAGCGTGGTGCGAAGCATCGGAAACCTCTCCTGACCGCCGGAACGGCCCGGCGCATCTGACATTGCGAGGTAACGGCATCCTATGACTGGAACAAGGCGCGGAATCGTGCACGGAGCACAATGTTGCACCGCACAAGAACAAACTGGAATAATTTTGCAAAAAGTTCGGGCGCGGGCTGCCTAAACAGGTGACAACATTATTGCGATCGGCTAATCACTCTGGCGCTGGGCTCGCCCGACCGTTTTCCGGGCGCCGCGGACCAGGTCTCGGGAGGAACAAACAGCCGTTCAGTATATGAGTGCGCACCCACAATGGCGCGCCGATACTGCGGTAAAAAACAGACTTCCAAAGGCAGGGCGAAAGCCTTGCCTTTTGTTTTGGTCTATACGCTCAGCTATACTGAACATTGTTCAGGCGTCGAGCTGGGTCCAGATATACCAGACGATGCAGAAGACGATGCCGGCGAGAATGGTCGTCGCGATCGCCTTCTTGGCCAGGCCCGGCAGGACCGGCGCCCCAGGATCGGTGCCCTTCTCAACGGTTCCACTCTCCGCCTGGCTACGCACGCCGAAGGGCAATGTGACGAACAGCACCATCCACCAGATCACGAAATAGACCGCGAGCCCGCCGCCGATCGTCATGACGCGCTGCCCTCCCCGGCCAGGGCGATGCAGGAGAAGGCGACCTTGGCCTCCGTCGGCACGCCGAAACGCGCCGTGTGCCTTGCCGGCAAGCCATTCGGGAAATGCTTCACGTACTCGGCATTGCAGGCAGCGTAATCGCTGGGGTCGGTGATCAGCATCGTCATCTGCACGACGCGGTCGAGACTGGAGCCGGCGTCGACCAGGATCGTGGCGATATACGCCAACGCCTGCCTCACCTGTTCTCCGGGCGTCTCGCCGCGAACGATGCCCTTGGCGGGATCATGCGGCGCCGACTGGCCTGAGACGAAGACCAGGCCACCCGCCCGCGTCGCGAGGCTGAAGGGGCGCGGCGATCCGGCCTCCGGTTCGCCGAAGAACGTGATCTTTGACGTCATGGCTCAGGCCTGCTCCAGCTCGACGAGCGTGCCGCAGAAATCCTTGGGGTGCAGGAAGAGCACCGGCTTGCCATGGGCGCCGATGCGCGGCTCGCCCGAACCCAGCACGCGGGCGCCCTGCGCCTTCAGCCGGTCGCGGGCGGCGAGGATGTCGTCGACCTCGTAGCAGATATGGTGGATGCCGCCATCAGCGTTGCGCTCAAGGAACTTGGCGATCGGCGAATCCGCGCCCATCGGCTCGAGCAGCTCGACCTTGGTGTTCGGCAGCTCGACGAAGACCACGGTGACGCCGTGCTCAGGCTGTGGCAGCGGCTGTGAGACGCGCGCGCCGAGCGTGTCGCGATAGAGCGCGGTCGAGGCGGCGAGGTCCTTCACGGCGATGGCGACGTGGTTGAGGCGTCCGATCATTCCAGGGCTCCGTTCAGGCGCAGCGTTCAGCGGGCGGTATGCCCGATCCTACACCGTGATCACCAGCGCGTTCACCAGCGGCTTCTTGCCCCACTCCTCGTTGACGGCGCTGCGTACACCGCGTTCGAGCGCGTTGCGCACGGCCTCGGGATCGCGGCGCTTGCCCTTGGGCATGCCCTCGATCAAATCCTCGACCGCATCGGCGACGATGTCGTCGAAGGGCGTGCCGTCCTTGGCTGTAAGCGGCAGGCCGATCAGCGCAACCTCGGGGTCGCCGGCGAGCTCGCCCTTCTCGTCGAGGGCGACCGCGATCGAGATCACACCGGCAAAGGAGAGCTTGCGGCGCTCGGGGATCGTCCGGTCGAGCGCGCCGATCAGGAGCTCGCCATCCTGGTAAAGCCGGCCGTGCTGGACCTCGGTGAGCTTGCGAGCGCCGTCTTCAGTGATCGCGACGACGTCGCCATTGCCGGCGCGCAGAACATGCTTGACGCCGAGGCTGCGGGCGAAGGTCGCATGCTCGGTCAGATGCTGATCCTCACCATGGGCTGGGATAGCGATCTTCGGCTTCAGCCAGCCATAGAGCCGGGCCAGTTCCTCGCGCCGGGGATGGCCGGAGACGTGCACGAGATGGGTGCGATCGGTGATGATCTCGATATTGTCGCGTGCCAGCCGGTTGAGGATGGCGCCGACCGCCTTCTCGTTGCCGGGAATGGTGCGCGAGGAGAAGATCACCCGGTCGCCCGGCGAGAGAGCGATCTCGGGATGATCGTCGGCGGCAATGCGCGAGAGCGCGGCGCGCGGCTCGCCCTGGCTGCCGGTCACCAGCGCGACGACCTTGTCGCGCGGCAGGTAGCCATAGTGCTCGACGCCGCGGAAGGCCGGGATGCCGTCGAGGAAGCCGCATTCGCGGGCGACGTCGATGACGCGGTCCATGGCGCGGCCGACGACGACGACCTCACGCTGGTTTGCCATCGCCGCCTCGGCGACGGCGCGCAGGCGCGCCACATTCGAGGCGAAGGTGGTGACGGCGACGCGGTTCGGCGCGGAGGCCACCAGTTCCTTGAGCTTGGCGGCGACATCGGCCTCGCTCGGGCTGATGCCGTCGCGCAGGACATTGGTGGAATCGCAGACCAGCGCCAGCACGCCCTCCTCGCCGAGCTCGCGCAGGCGGGCCTCGTCGGTCGGCAGACCGACACGCGGGGTCGGGTCGATCTTCCAGTCGCCGGTGTGGACGACGAGGCCAGCCGGGGTGCGGATCGCGAGCGCATTCGATTCCGGGATCGAGTGCGCCACCGGTACGAACTCGATGTCGAACGGCCCGAGCGTGAAGCGCCCGCCCTGAGCGACGATGTTCATCTCGACCTTGGGCGCGCCCGGCTCTGAGAGGCGGCGCGTCGCCAGCAGGCCGGCGGCGAAGCGCGTGCACCAGACCGGCACGCGCAAAGAGGGCCAGAGCGCGGCGAGCGCGCCGATATGGTCCTCATGGGCGTGGGTGATGATGATGCCGAGCAGGTTCGCCCGGTCCTGGATGATGTAGCTGAGGTCGGGCAGGACGATGTCGACGCCCGGCGCTTCCGGACCGGCGAAGGAGAGCCCGCAATCGACCAGGATCCATTTGCGCTTCTTCTCCGGCCCGAAGCCGTAGAGCGCGGCGTTCATGCCGATCTCGCCGAGGCCGCCGAGCGGAACGAAGACGAGCTGGTCGCTGGAACGGGTCACTGGCTATCCTGACGTTCTATCCTGAGGCGGGCAAAGTGGGCGGCGGCAGGCCTAGAGCCGGATCCGATCAGGTTGAATCAACCTGATCGGTGAATCCGTCTCTAACTTAATGATAGAGAACGCGTTATCCGATCAGATAGCGTCGCTATCTGATCGGCGCGTGCTCTAGCATGCTCTCCGACGCGCCTCCATAGCGGCAGGAGCAGGCAGAAGCGTTGCCTCAACCTGCCGGTGCGCCTGAATGAGGCGATGAACCGAAATAGAGGTCGCCGGCATCGATCAGCCGCCGGCCGGCTTCGGTTTCAAGTTCGAGCCGCCCGGAGGCGTCGAGGCCGAGAAAGCGGCCGGAGACCGGCCCCTCCGGCAGGCGCATGGTGATGTTCTGCCCGAGATAGGCGGCTCGCTCCAGCCAGGCGGCACGGATCGGGCCGAAGCCACCCGGCAGTGACCAAGCCGAGAAACGCCGGTGCCAGGCGTCGGACAATGCCAGCAGCAGGCGCTCGACATTCGCCTCATCGGCATGCGCCGCAAGGCGTGTCGCCGGATAGGGCGTATCCTCCGGTGCGGAGGCGACGTTGACGCCGATCCCGATGACGACGTTGAAGCGCCCTGCCCGGTTCTCGCCCTCCAGCAAGAGACCGGAGGTCTTGGCGCCGCCAATCAGCAGATCGTTCGGCCATTTCAGGGCGAGCGCCGGATGGGACAGCCCAGTCACTGCCGCTGCCGCATCGTGCAAGGCAAGGCCGGCGACGAAGCCGAGCTGCGGCGCCAGCGCCGGCTCGCAGGGCGCGACCAGGAGCAGGCTGGCGTAGAGATTGCCGGGCGGCGAGCCCCAATGCCGGCCATGCCGGCCGCGGCCGGCGTTCTGGCTTTTCGCGACGATCCAGAGCCGCCCGGGATCGCCCTCGCCCAGCGCCCGCCGTGCCTCCTCCATGGTGGAGGCGACCTCGTCGCGGACGATCAGACGATAGCCGGCGGCGCGCGCGGAATCGCTCAGCATGCGGCTCTCACAGGCCGTCATGCTCGGGCTTGACCCGAGCATCTCTGAATCCAGCTACTGGTCCTGAGATTCTCGGGTCTGCGCTTCGCTTCGCCCGAGAATGACGGCGGAGCATCAGAACAGCGACTTCGCCGCCGCGGCAGCAGAGTCGAACAGCGGCGCGGGCAGGAAGGACAGCACCAGCACGAACAGCGCCGAGATCAGCAGCACGGTGCGCACGCCGGCATCGCCCTTGTCGAAGGCGGGCTTGGCGTCGTCGAAATAGATCACCTTGACGATGCGCAGATAGTAATAGGCGCCGACCACGCTGGTGACGACGCCGACCACGGCTAGCACGTAGAGCTTGGCCTCGATCGCGGCCAGGAAGACGTACCACTTCGCCCAGAAGCCGGCGAGCGGCGGGATGCCGGCGAGCGAGAACATCATCATCGACATCGCGAACGCCATCCAGCCATTGGTGCGGGACAGGCCGGCAAGCTCGCCGATCTCCTCGACCGGCTTGCCGTTGCGGTTCATCATCAGGACGCAGGCGAAGGCGGCGAGCGTGGTGGCGAGATAGATCGCCATATAGGTCATCACGCCCTGAACGCCTGCGGCTGTGCCGGCGGCGAGGCCGACCAGCGCATAGCCCATATTGGCGATCGAGGAATAGGCGAGCAGTCGCTTGATATTGGTCTGGCCGATCGCGGCGAAGGCGCCGAGCGCCATCGAGGCGATCGACATGAAGACGATGATCTGCTGCCAGTCGTGCAGCGCGCCCGGGAAGGCGCCGACGAAGATGCGCACGGTCATCGCCATCGCCGCCATCTTCGGCGCCGAGGCGAAGAAGGCGGCGACCGGGGTCGGAGCGCCCTCATAGACATCCGGCGTCCACATATGGAACGGCACGGCCGAGATCTTGAAGGCGACGCCGGCGGCAACGAAGACGAGGCCGATGATCAGGCCGATGCCGGGATGGCCGCCCTTCACCGCCTCAGCGATGCCGGCATAGCCGACCGTGCCGGTGAAGCCGTAGACCATCGACGCCCCGTAGAGCAGCATGCCCGAGGAGAGCGCGCCGAGGACGAAATACTTCAGGCCGGCCTCGGTCGAACGCGGGTTGTCGCGGTCGAAGGCGGCGACGACATAGAGCGCGAGCGACTGCAATTCCAGGCCAACGTAAAGACCGATCAGGTCGTTGGCCGAGATCATCATCATCATGCCGATGGTGGCGAGGACGACGAGGATCGGGAATTCGAAGCGCATGGCGCCGTCGCGGCGCAGGAAATCGGCCGAGAGCACGATCGCGGCCGCAGCCCCGATCAGCGTCAGCACCTTCATGAAGCGGGCGAAGCCGTCGGCGATGAAGGCGCCGTTGAAGGTGACGACCTTGCCCTCACCGCGCAGGACTAGCACCAGCGCCAGCGCGAAAAGCGCGAGCGCCGCGATCTCGAGCGTGCGCGTCGAGCGCTCGCCCTGAATGGCGCCGTAAAGCACCATGGCGATGGCGCCCAGCGCCAGGATGATTTCCGGGAGCGCGGGACCGAGAGCGGGCAAGGTGGTCATCTGAGCAGCCTTACTGGACTACCAGCATCGCCGTCTTCGCGGCGGTGATGGCGGCCTGATAGTTCTTAATGAGGGCTTCGGTCGGCGCCGCGAAGGCGTCGAGGATCGTGCCGGGCGCAATGCCGTACCAGATCGTCAGCAGGACGAGCGGCACGAAGATCGCGATCTCGCGGGCGTTAAGGTCGGTGATGTCCTTGAGCTCAGGCTTGACGAGTTCGCCGAAAACGACGCGGCGATAGAGCCAGAGCGCGTAGCCGGCCGACAGGATCACGCCGGTGGTCGCCAGGAACGCCACCCAGGGATTGGCCTTGAAGGCGCCCATCAGCGTCAGGAACTCGCCGACGAAGCCGGCGGTGCCCGGCAAGCCGACATTGGCCATGGTGAAGATCATGAACACCACCGCATAGAGCGGCATGCGGTTCACAAGGCCGCCATAGGCGGCGATCTCGCGGGTGTGCATGCGGTCGTAGATCACGCCGACGCAGAGGAAGAGCGCGCCCGAGACGAGGCCGTGGCTGACCATCTGGAACATCGCGCCCTGGATGCCCTGCGGCGTCAGGGTGAACAGGCCCATGGTGACGAAGCCCATATGCGCCACCGAGGAGTAGGCGATCAGCTTCTTGATGTCCTCCTGCATCAGCGCCACCAGCGAGGTGTAGATGATGGCGATGACGGAGAGCGCGAAGACCAGCGGCGCGAACATCGCCGAGGCGTCCGGGAACATCGGGATCGAGAAGCGGATGAAGCCGTAGCCGCCCATCTTCAAGAGGATGGCCGCCAGGATGACCGAGCCCGCCGTCGGCGCCTCGACGTGCGCGTCGGGCAGCCAGGTGTGGACCGGCCACATCGGCATCTTCACCGCGAAGGAGGCGAAGAAGGCGAGCCAGAGCCAGGGCTGCATCTGCACCGGGAATTTGTGCGTGAGCAGCGTCGGAATGTCGGTCGTGCCAGCGTTCCAGTACATCGCCATGATGGCGAGCAGCATCAGCACCGAGCCGAGCAGCGTGTAGAGGAAGAACTTGTAGGAGGCGTAGACGCGGCGCTTGCCGCCCCAGATTCCGATGATCAGGAACATCGGGATCAGGCCCGCCTCGAACAGCAGGTAGAACAGCACGAGGTCGAGCGCGACGAAGACGCCGATCATCAGCGTCTCGAGGATCAGGAACGCGACCATGTACTCGCGCACCCGCTTCGTAACCGAGGTCCAGGACGCCAGGATGCAGAACGGCATCAGGAAGGCGGTCAGGACCACGAAGGGGAAGGAGAAGCCGTCGACGCCGAGCTTGAACTTGATGATGTCCGAGACCCAGGCATGGCTCTCGACCATCTGGAAGCCGGGATTGGCCGAGTCGAAGCGGCCCCAGGCGACCAGCGCCAGGATGAAGGTCGCGACGGTCGCGATCAGCGCCGCCCAGCGGGCGTTGGAGTTGACCGAGGCCTCGTCGCCGCGCTGCGCCAGGATGAAGGCGGCGCCGACCAGCGGCAGGACCAGGAGACCGGTGAGGATACCGAAGCCAAACATCATCTCACCCGCGGGCCATGAGGTACCAGGTCACCAGCCCGGCGACGCCGATCAGCATGGCGAAGGCATAGTGGTAGACATAGCCGGTCTGCAGCCGCACGACCCGGTTGGTCACGTCGACGACACGGGCCGAGACCCCGTCCGGCCCGAGGCCGTCGATGACGGCGCCGTCGCCCTTCTTCCAGAGGAAGCGACCGAGCCACATCGCCGGCTTCACGAACAGGAAGTCGTAGATCTCGTCGAAATACCACTTGTTGAGCAGGAACTTGTAGAGAACCGGGTTGGCGGCGGCGAGCTTGCCGGGCACGTCCGGACGCAGAACGTACATGTAGAGCGCCAGCAGGAAGCCGATCAGCATCGCGAAGAACGGCGACCAGACCACCCATTTCGGCACTTCGTGCATGGCGTGCAGGATGTGGTTGTCCTTGCCGGTGAACAGCGCCGCCTTCCAGAAGTGCTCGTAGTCGTGGCCGATGAACGCCTCCTTGAAGGCGAAGCCGGCGGCGACGGCGCCGAGCGACAGCACGGCGAGCGGGATCAGCATGACGAGCGGGCTCTCATGCGGCGTGTGGTCGTGCCCATGACCATGGCCGTGATCGTCGTGAGCATGGGCATGATCTTCAGCCTTGTGACCATGCGCGTGGTCATCGTGGCCGTGCGCGTCATGACCGTGACTATGGCCCCCCCAGCGCGGCGCGCCCTCGAAGGTCATGAAATAGAGCCGCCAGGAGTAGAACGAGGTCATCAGCGCGGCGACGACCAAGAGCACGAAGGCGTAGGAGCTGGCGAAGCCGCCATGCGCCACCGAGGCATAGGCGCTCTCGATGATCGCGTCCTTGGAGAAGTAGCCGGCGAAGAACGGGAAGCCGGTCAGCGCCAGCGTGCCGATCGTCATGGCCGCAGCGGTGAACGGGATGTGCTTCCGCAGGCCGCCCATGTTCCGCATGTCCTGCTCATGGTGCATCGCATGGATGACCGAGCCGGCACCCAAGAAGAGCAGCGCCTTGAAGAAGGCGTGGGTGAACAGGTGGAAGATGCCGGCCGAGTAGGCGCCGACGCCGAGCGCCACGAACATGTAGCCAAGCTGCGAGCAGGTCGAATAGGCGATGACGCGCTTGATGTCGTTCTGCACCAGGCCGACGGTCGCGGCGAAGAAGGCGGTGGTGGCGCCGATGACCACGACGACGGTCAGCGCTACGGGTGCGTATTCGAAGATCGGCGACAGGCGGGCCACCATGAAGACGCCGGCGGTGACCATGGTCGCGGCATGGATCAGCGCCGAGACCGGGGTCGGGCCCTCCATCGCGTCCGGCAGCCAGGTGTGCAGCAGGAACTGCGCCGACTTGCCCATGGCGCCCATGAAGAGCAGCAGGGCGGTCAACGTCAGCGCGTTCCAGTCATAGCCGAGGAAGCGGAAGCTGCGCTCGGTCAGGCCGGCGATCTGCGGGAAGATGCTGTCGAAGGCGACCGAGCCGGTCAGAACGAAAACCAGGAAGATGCCGAGCAGGAAGCCGAAATCGCCGACGCGGTTGACGACGAAGGCCTTGATCGCCGCGGCGTTGGCCGAGGGCTTCTGGTACCAGAAGCCGATCAGCAGATAGGAGGCGAGACCGACGCCTTCCCAGCCGAAGAACATCTGCACCAGATTGTCGGCCGTCACCAGCATCAGCATGGCGAAGGTGAACAGCGAGAGATAGGCGAAGAAGCGCGGCCGCGACGGGTCCTCGTGCATGTACCCGATCGAATAGAGGTGCACGAGCGATGAGACGGTGTTGACGACGACCAGCATGACCGCGGTCAGCGTGTCGATGCGGAAGGCCCAGTCGACGCGCAGATCGGCCGAGGCCAGCCAGGTCGCGACCTGGACGCGGGTGGTGCCCGAGCCGAAGCCGACCTGGAACAGCGCGATCCAGGACAGCACCGCCGAGAGCAGCAGCAGCGTGGTGGTGACGATCTCCGAGGCGCGTGCGCCGATCAGCCGGCCAAAGATGCCGGCGATGAAGAAGCCGATCAGGGGAAGGAAGACGATCGCTTGATACATGGCAGGTTACGGGCGCGTTGCCGCGCTCAGCCTTTCATCATGTTGATGTCTTCCACCGCGATCGTGCCGCGGTTGCGGAAGTAGACGACGAGAATGGCGAGCCCGATCGCGGCCTCGGCGGCAGCGACGGTCAGCACCAGCATCGCGAAGACCTGGCCGACGATGTCGTTCAGGAAGCTCGAGAAGGCGACGAAGTTGAGGTTGACCGAGAGCAGGATCAGCTCGATCGACATCAGGATGACGATGACGTTCTTGCGGTTGATGAAGATGCCGAGCACGCCGAGCGTGAACAGGATCGCGGCGACCGCCAGATAAGAGCCAAGCCCGACCATCACGCCATCTCCTCGGGAACGCCGGCGCGCGAGGGCACCTGCTTCACATCCATCGCCGCTTCCTTGGTGCGGGCGTTCTGCGTCGGGATATCCTGGCGCTTGATGCCCTTGCGGTCGCGCAGCGTCAGCACGATCGCGCCGATCATCGCGACCAGCAGCACGAGGCCGGCCGCCTGGAAGTAGTAGATGTACTTCGTGTAGAGCACCTGGCCGAGCGCCGCGGTGTTGGTGACGTTCGCCGGGATCGCGGCGACCGGCGCACGCACGATCTGCGGGTCGATCACCCAGGCGCCGACGACCAGCAGGAGCTCGACCGCGAAGATCAGGCCGATCAGGCCGCCGATCGGCAGGTATTGCAGGAAGCCCTGGCGCAGCTCGGCGAAATCGACGTCGAGCATCATCACCACGAAGAGGAAGAGCACCGCGACGGCGCCGACATAGACGACGACCAGCAGCATCGCCAGGAACTCGGCCCCGAGCAGCAGGAACAGGCCCGCCGCGTTGACGAAGGCGAGGATCAGGAACAACACCGAATGCACCGGGTTGCGCGCCGAAATCACCATCAGCGCCGAGGCGATGGTGACGCCTGAAAAGAGATAGAAGAAAGCCGCTGCGGCATTCATCTTCGCCAGCCTTTCCGCCCTTGCGGGCGGCCCTCGTTTCGTCAAACGGCGGATCGCGACCCGCCGCAGTTTGGAGCGTCTATAGTCAGGCCCGCCTAGCGCGACAACCGCGCGACGGGCCGCAATCCTCAGCGATACGGCGCATCCATCGCGATGTTGCGCGCGATCTCGCGTTCCCAGCGGGCGCCGTTATCGAGCAGCTTGTCCTTGTCGTAGAACAACTCCTCGCGCGTCTCGGTGGCGAACTCGAAATTCGGGCCCTCGACGATGGCATCGACCGGGCAGGCTTCCTGGCAGAAGCCGCAATAGATGCACTTGGTCATGTCGATGTCGTAGCGCGTCGTGCGGCGGGTGCCGTCATTGCGGCGCGGGCCGGCCTCGATCGTGATCGCCTGCGCCGGGCAGATCGCCTCGCAGAGCTTGCAGGCGATGCAGCGTTCCTCGCCGTTCGGATAGCGACGCAGCGCATGCTCGCCCCGGAAGCGCGGCGAAAGCACGCCCTTCTCGAAGGGGTAGTTCAGCGTCGCCTTCGGCTTGAAGAAGTAGCGCATCGACAAGGCGAACGCGCCGACGAACTCCTTGAGGAGCAGTCCCTTGGCGGCTTGCGCGAGTGACATCCGTCTCGTCCTTCTCTCGTCTCAGCCGAACAAGGCCCGGCCGACCAGGTAACCGACGATGGGCAGACCGCCCACCGACACCACCAGCACCGCCGCCTTCAACAGGCGGATGCGCCGTTCGTAATCGTCCTTCTCGGCCTCAGTCTGCGAGCTGTCGGTGCGGCGCAACGCGCCGACCACGACACCCGTGACGAGCCGATACTCGATCAGGCCGACGACGAAGCCGATCAGGGCTCCGATCAGGCCGGCCTGCCCCGCCATCAGGGAGCGGGGCCCCAACCAGTGATCTGCAGCACCGCCGCAACGATCACGACGCAAGCCAGCGACAGCGGCAGGAAGACCTTCCAGCCCAGCCGCATCAATTGGTCATAGCGGTAGCGCGGCACGAAGGCCTTCACCATCGCGAACATGAAGAACACCATGCAGACCTTGAGCGCGAACCAGAATACGCCCGGCAGCCAGGTGAACGGCGCGATCGGGAACGGCGGCAGCCAGCCCCCGAGGAACAGGATCGTGGTCAGCGAGCACATGGTCATGATCGCCACGTATTCGCCGAGCATGAACAGCAGATACGGGGTCGAGGAGTACTCGACCATGAAACCGGCGACGAGCTCCGATTCCGCCTCGGCCAGGTCGAAGGGCGGCCGGTTCGTCTCGGCCAGCGCCGAGATGAAGAAGACGATGAACATCGGGAAGAGCGGCAGCCAGTACCAGCCGAACAGGCCGGCCTTCGAGTTCTGCGCCTCGACGATCGCCGAAAGATTGAGCGAGCCGACGCAGAGCAGCACGGTGACGATCACGAAGCCGATCGAGACCTCGTAGGAGACCATCTGCGCCGCCGAGCGCAGCGCGCTGAGGAACGGGTACTTCGAGTTCGAAGCCCAGCCGCCCATGATGATGCCGTACACGCCGAGCGAGGAGATCGCGAAGATGTAGAGGATGCCGACATTGATGTCGGCGATCGCCCAGCCTTCCGCCACCGGGATCACCGCCCAGGCCGCGAGCGAGAGCATGCAGGAGATCAGCGGCGCCAGCAGGAACACGCCCTTGTTGGAGCCCGACGGGATGATCGGCTCCTTGAAGACGAACTTCAGCAGGTCGGCGAAGCTCTGCAGCAGGCCGAAGGGGCCGACGACATTGGGCCCGCGGCGTAGCTGAACTGCCGCCCAGATCTTGCGGTCGGCGAGCAGAATGAACGCGATGAAGACCAGCAGGCAGACCAGCAGCAGCAGGCTCTTGCCGGCGATGATCGCGAGGTCGAGGACGAGGTCCCAGTTCATCTCTTACTCCGCCGCCTGGCGCATGCGGCCGGAGGCCAGCGCCGAGCATTCCGCCATCACCGCCGAAGCGCGGGCGATGGGGTTCGTGGTGTAGAAGTCGGCGACGGCCGGGGCAAAGCCCGCTTTCTCGGTCGAGCCGCCCTGCCCGGCCAGCTTCACCAGACCGGCGCGATCGCTCTCGGCGACCGTGTCGACCGCAGCGAAATGCGGATGGGCAGCGTAAAGCTCACGGCGCAGGGCCGACAGCGAATCGAAGGGCAGCGCCTTGCCGAGCGAAGCGGAAAGCGCCCGCAGGATCGCCCAGTCCTCCTTCGCGTCGCCAGGCGGGAAGGTGGCGCGTGCCGCCATCTGCACCCGGCCTTCGGTGTTGACGAAGGTGCCGGACTTCTCGGTATAGGCCGCGCCCGGCAGGATGACGTCGGCGCGGTGCGCGCCCTTGTCACCATGGCTGCCCTGGTAGATCACGAAGGCGCCGGCCGGCACCTCGATCTCGTCGGCACCGAGCAGGAAGAGCACGTCGAGCGCGCCCGCCGCCGTCATGCCGGCGACGTCGAGACCACCCTCACCCGGCACGAAGCCGAGATCGAGCGCGCCGACGCGGGCGGCAGCGGTGTGCAGCACGCCAAAACCGTTCCAGCCGTCCTTGGTCGCACCAAGCAGATTGGCCGCCTTGGCCGCGAGAGAGAGCACGGCAGCACCGTCGCTCCGGGAAAGAGCGCCCTGCCCGACCAGCACCATCGGCCGTTCGCCGGCAGCGCCGGCGCGCTTGACCAGATCGGCCAGCGTTTCGGGGCCGGCGCCGAGATAGTCGTAGGCATAGGTCAGGTCGACCTTCTCGCCGATCAGCGAGACCTTGAAGTCGCCGCGCAGCCAGCGCTTGCGGATGCGGGCGTTGACGATCGGCGCCTCGCGACGCGGATTCGAGCCGATGATCAGCAGCGAGGTCGCGTCCTCGATGCCGGCGATGCCGGTGTTGAGGATGTAGCTGGCGCGGCCAAAGGCCGGATCGAGCTTGGCGCCGTCCTGGCGGCAGTCGAGATTGGCCGAGCCGAGGCCGGCGATCAGCGCCTTGAGCGCATACATCTCCTCGACCGCGGCGAGATCACCGGCGATCGCGCCGATGCGCTCGGGCTTGGCGGCCTTGAGCTTGGACGCGACCAGCGCGAGCGCCTCGGTCCAGCTCGCCGGACGCAGGGCGCCGTTCTCGCGGATATACGGGCGGTCGAGGCGCTGGGTCCGCAGGCCATCGGCGATGTGGCGGGTCTTGTCGGAGATCCACTCCTCGTTCACCGCCTCGTTGACGCGCGGCAGGACACGCATCACCTCACGGCCGCGCGAGTCGACGCGGATCGCCGAACCGACCGCGTCCATCACGTCGATGGATTCGGTCTTGGTCAGCTCCCAGGGCCGAGCCTTGTTCTGGTAGGGCTTGGAGGTCAGGGCGCCGACCGGGCAGAGGTCGACGACATTGCCCTGCAGCTCCGAGCTCATCGCGTGCTCGAGATAGGTGGTGATCTCCATGTCCTCGCCACGGCCGATCGCGCCGAGGTCGGAGGCGCCGGCGACCTCGGTGGTGAAACGGACACAGCGCGTGCACTGGATGCAGCGCGTCATCGAGGTCTTGACCAGCGGGCCGATATACTTGTCCTCGACGGCGCGCTTGTTCTCGGCATAGCGCGAGGTGTCGACGCCGTAGGCCATGGCCTGGTCCTGCAGGTCGCACTCGCCGCCCTGGTCGCAGATCGGGCAGTCGAGCGGGTGGTTGATGAGCAGGAACTCCATCACCCCTTCGCGCGCCTTCTTGACCATAGGCGACTTGGTCGAGACGACCGGCGGCTCGCCGTTCGGGCCGGGACGCAGGTCGCGCACGCCGATGGCGCAGGAAGCCTGCGGCTTCGGCGGGCCGCCCTTCACCTCGACCAGGCACATGCGGCAATTGCCGGCGATCGAGAGCCGCTCATGGAAGCAGAAGCGCGGCACCTCGGCGCCCGCCGCCTCGCAGGCCTGGAGCACGGTGTACTCCGGCGGGACGTCGACCTCGATGCCGTCGATGAGGAGTTTGGTCATGGTCTCACTCCGCCGCCATGAGCCTGACCGGCTCGCCATGCGGGTTGGCGGCATAGTCGTCGATGCGCTGCTCGATTTCGTGACGGAAATGGTTGATCAGGCCCTGGATCGGCCAGGCGGCAGCATCGCCCAGCGCGCAGATGGTGTGGCCCTCGATCTGCTTGGAGACGTCGAGCAGCATGTCGATCTCGCGCTTCTGGGCGCGCCCTTCCGCCATGCGGTTGACGACGCGCCACATCCAGCCCGTGCCTTCGCGGCAGGGCGTGCATTGGCCGCAGCTCTCATGCTTGTAGAAATAGCTGATGCGGGCGATGGCGCGGATGATGTCGGTCGACTTGTCCATCACGATCACCGCCGCCGTGCCGAGGCCCGACTTCAGCTTGGAGAGCGAGTCGAAATCCATCGGCGTGTCGATGATCTGCTCGGCTGGCACCATGCGGACCGAGGAGCCGCCGGGGATGACCGCCTTGAGATTGTCCCAGCCGCCGCGGATGCCGCCGCAATGGCGGTCGACCAGCTCGCGGAAGGTCAGGCCCATCGCCTCTTCGACGTTGCAGGGCTTGTTCACATGGCCGGAGACGCAGAACAGCTGGGTGCCGACATTGTTCGGCGTGCCGATCGAGGAGAACCAGCTGGCGCCGCGGCGAAGGATGGTCGGCGCGACCGCAATCGACTCGACGTTGTTGACGGTGGTCGGGCAGCCATAGAGGCCGACATTGGCCGGGAAAGGCGGCTTCAGCCGCGGCATGCCCTTCTTGCCTTCGAGGCTCTCGAGCAGCGCCGTCTCTTCGCCGCAGATATAGGCGCCGGCGCCGTGATGCACATAGAGATCAAAGGGATAGCCGTGCTTGTTGTTCTTGCCGATGAGGTTTGCCTCATAGGCCTCGTCGACGGCGCGCTGCAGCGCCTCGCGCTCGCGGACATATTCGCCGCGGATGTAGATGTATGCCGCATGCGCGCCCATGGCGAAGGAGGCGATCAGGCAGCCCTCGACCAGCGTATGCGGGTCGTTGCGCATGATCTCGCGATCCTTGCAGGTGCCCGGCTCCGACTCGTCGGCATTGACGACGAGGTAGTGCGGGCGCCCGTCGCTCTGCTTGGGCATGAACGACCATTTCAGGCCGGTCGGGAAGCCGGCGCCGCCGCGCCCGCGCAGGCCCGACTTCTTCATCTCATCGATGATCCAGTCGCGCCCCTGTTCGAGCAGGAACTTGGTGCCGTCCCAGGCGCCACGTTGCATGGCGCCCTTCAGCGACAGGTCGTGCAGGCCGTAGAGATTGGTGAAGATGCGGTCGCGATCAGCAAGCATCGTTGTTCGCCTCAGTTCGTCGGCTTGTCGCCGAGCTTGCTCTCCGGCCGCCAGCCGGTAGCGAGCCTCGATGCCTGCGAGATCCAGTCGTCACGGACCGCCCTGCCCTTGAAGCCGGTCAGCCGGGCATCGACCCAAGCGAGTTCGGCCGGGGTCCAGGCGGCGACCTGGTCATAGTGCCAGATGCCCATCTCGTTGAGCATCTTGCCGAGCTTGGGACCGACGCCCCAGATCAGCTCGAGATCGTCGCCCTTGCCGCCGCGGGCCGCGGTCAGCAATTCGGGCTTCGACTCGGCCACAGCGGGAGCCGGCTCGGCAGCAGGAGCAGCCTTCGGAGCGTCGGCCTTCGCGGGCGTGTCCTTGATCGCCTTGCCGGTCGCGGAGGGCGTATCCTGCGCGGCGCTGGCTGGCTGCTTCGGATCGGACGGCTTGGGGCGGGCAGGAGCAGCAGCCTCGGGAGCCGGCGCGGTCTTGACGTCGGTCGGGCCGGCCTTGGCCGTCGCGGCGGCGGTCTCCGCTTCCGCCTTGGCCTTGGCCTCGGCCGCAGCCTTCTCGCTGGCGATCTTGATCGCGGCCTCTTCGCGCTGCTTGGTGATGCGCTTCTGCCAGTCGCCCAGGCCGATCATCGAGCCGTCGAACAGGGCCGGATCCTTCAGCGTATCGCCGCCGCCGAGCGGCTCCGAGCAGGAGCGGTCGACCTGCGGGCCGGGCTTGGTCGGACGACCTTCGCGCAGGTCGCCGAGCAGCTTGCGGAAATTCTCGGGCGTCAGGTCTTCGTAATAGTCGAAATTGATCTGCGCCATCGGGGCGTTGCAGCAGGCGCCGAGGCATTCGACCTCGAGCCAGGAGAGCTTGCCGTCGGCGGTGACGGTCGATTGCGGGCCGATCACCTCCTCGCAGACCTTTTTCAGCGCCTCGGCGCCGCGCAGCGCGCAAGGCGTCGTGCCGCAGAGCTGGACGAAGTGCTGGCCGACCGGCTGCAGGCTGAACATGGTGTAGAAGGTCGCGACCTCCAGCACCCGCATCGGCGCCATGCCGAGCTTGCTGGCGACCGTCTCGATCGCAGCGCGCGGCAGCCAGCCATCATGCTGCTCCTGCGCCTTCCAGAGGAGCGGGATCACGGCCGAGGCCTGGCGGCCTTCGGGATATTTGGCGATCTGCTGGTCAGCCCAGTTCTCGTTCGCCGCGGTGAAGGCGAAGGAAGCCGGCTGAACGTGATCGGGTGCGAGACGACGGACGGACATCAGCGGTCCACCTCACCAAAGACGATATCGAGGGAGCCGAGGATCGCGGAGACGTCGGCGAGCATGTGCTTGCGGCACATGAAATCCATGGCCTGGAGATGGGCGAAGCCCGGCGCCTTGATCTTGCAGCGATAGGGCTTGTTGGTGCCGTCGGAGACGAGATAGACGCCGAATTCGCCCTTCGGGGCCTCGACGGCGGCGTAGACCTCGCCCTCGGGCACCTTGTAGCCCTCGGTGTAGAGCTTGAAGTGGTGGATCAGCGCTTCCATGGAGCGCTTCATCTCGCCGCGCTTGGGCGGCACCATCTTGCCGTCGAGCGAGGAGATCGGCCCGCCGCCGTCAGCCGAAAGCAGCTTCTCGCAGCACTGCTTCATGATGCGCACCGATTGGCGCATCTCTTCCATGCGGATGCAGTAGCGGTCGTAGCAGTCGCCGTTCTTGCCGACGGGGATGTCGAATTCCATCTCCTCGTAGCACTCATAGGGCTGCGACTTGCGCAGGTCCCAGGGCGCGCCGGAGCCGCGCACCATCACGCCGGAGAAGCCCCATTTCCAGCAGGTTTCGAGATCGACGACGCCGATGTCGACATTGCGCTGCTTGAAGATGCGGTTGTCGGTGAGCAGGCCCTCGAGATCGTCGCAGACCTTGAGGAACGGGTCGCACCATTCGGCGATGTCGTGGATCAGCGAGGTCGGCAGGTCCTGGTGGACGCCGCCGGGCCGGACATAGGCCGCGTGCATGCGCGCGCCACAGGCCCGCTCGTAGAAGATCATCAGCTTCTCGCGCTCCTCGAAGCCCCAGAGCGGCGGGGTGAGCGCACCGACGTCCATCGCCTGCGTGGTGACGTTGAGGATGTGCGAGAGGATGCGGCCGATCTCGGAATAGAGCACGCGGATGAGCTGGCCGCGGCGCGGCACGGTCACGCCCATCAGCTTCTCGACCGCCAGAGCGTAGGCGTGCTCCTGGTTCATCGGCGCGACATAATCGAGCCGGTCGAAATAGGGCACGGCCTGAAGATAGGTCTTGTGCTCGATCAGCTTCTCGGTGCCGCGATGCAGCAGGCCGATATGCGGATCGACGCGCTCGACGATCTCGCCGTCGAGCTCCAGCACCAGGCGCAGCACGCCGTGCGCCGCCGGATGCTGCGGCCCGAAATTGATCGAGAAATTGCGGATGTTGTGCTCGGTCATGTCCGGCCTTCCTGGGCGGCATGGAATTCGGCGATCACCTGCTCACCGGTCTTGCGACGGCGCTCGCCCGCAAAGGCGTAGAGGTCAGGCTTCTCGTCGATGAAGATCTCTTCGGCGAAGACGAGCTCGGAAGGATCGTCGAGGCTCGGGAACGCCACTGCGACATGGCCCTCCCCGGAACGCTGGCGCCAGAACAGGCTGGTGCCGCAGGCCCGGCAGAATACGCGCTCGCCCCATTCGGAGGAGTTGTAGACGGCAAGGTTCGTCTCGTCGGCGACCGCGACGTTCGCGCAGGGCACGGTCATCAGCACGCCGCCGCTCCATTTGCGACACATGTCGCAATGGCAGACGTCCATCTCCGGCTTGGCCAGCGTCGCCGTGAAGCGAACCGAGCCGCAGAGACAGCCGCCTGAGAGTGTGTGGCCTTCGCCCATAAGCTCAGCCCGCCTTGGCCTTCTCGTCGCCCGGCAGGACGTATTCCGTCCCTTCCCAGGGCGAGAGGAAGTCGAAATTGCGGAACTCCTGGTTCAGCTTCACCGGCTCGTAGACGACGCGCTTCTGCTCGTCGTCATAGCGGACCTCGACGAAGCCGGTCAGCGGGAAGTCCTTGCGCAGCGGATAGCCCTCGAAGCCGTAATCGGTGAGGATGCGGCGCAGATCGGGATGGTTCGAGAACAGGATGCCGTAGAAATCGTAGGCCTCGCGCTCATACCAGTTCGCCGCCGGGAACACCTCGATCACGGAGGGGACCGGGGTCGCCTCGTCGGCCTGGACCTTGACGCGGATGCGCCGGTTATGGCGCGGCGAGAGCAGGTGATAGATGACCTCGAAGCGCTTCTCGCGCTGCGGATAGTCGGCGCCGGCGATGTCGGTGAAATTGACGAAGCGGAAGCGCGGATCGTCGTAGAGGGTCTTCAGCACCCGTACGATCTCGGACGCCTCGGCCAGCACCGTGATCTCGTCGAAGGCGACGACGATATCGGTCACCGCGCCGGGCAGCGCCGCCTTGATCTCTTCGCCCAATGTCACGAGCGCTTCGCTCATCGCATCACCTTCGCAAGCCGCCAGTCGCCAAGCGCCTCAGCGCTCGATCGTCCCGGTCCGCCGGATCTTCTTCTGCAGCAGCAGCACGCCGTAGAGCAGCGCTTCCGCGGTCGGCGGGCAGCCCGGCACATAGACGTCGATCGGCACGATGCGGTCGCAGCCGCGCACCACCGAATAGCTGTAGTGGTAATAGCCGCCGCCATTGGCGCAGGAGCCCATCGAGATGACGTAGCGAGGCTCCGGCATCTGGTCGTAGACCTTGCGCAGGGCCGGAGCCATCTTGTTGGTCAGCGTCCCGGCGACGATCATCACGTCGGACTGGCGCGGCGAGGCGCGCGGGGCGAAGCCGAAACGCTCGACATCGTAGCGCGGCATGGAGAGCTGCATCATCTCGACCGCGCAGCAGGCGAGACCGAAGGTCATCCACATCAGCGAGCCGGTGCGGGCCCAGTTGATCAGGTCGTCGCTCGCCGTGACGAGGAAACCCTTGTCGGCCAGCTCGTTGTTGATCTCGACGAAGTAGGGATCGCGGGTGCCGAGCGGCTTGCCGTCGGGGCCGAGCAGGCCCCTGGGAGCCTGCGCGACGAGCGGATCACCGCGATCGATCGCTGTCATGGCCATCAGTTCGAACCTTTGGGTTTCGTCGAATGTAAGAACACGGACAGGAGCGTATCAGGTCTGTGCGACAAAGCGATCAGTCCCACTCAAGCGCGCCCTTGCGCCACTCGTAGACAAATCCGACCGTCAGCACGCCGAGGAAGACCATCATCGACCAGAAGCCGACCCAGCCGAGCCCGCCGAAGGCGACCGCCCAGGGGAAGAGGAAGGCGACTTCGAGATCGAAGATGATGAAGAGGATGGCGACGAGATAGAAGCGCACGTCGAACTTCATGCGCGCATCGTCGAAGGCGTTGAAGCCGCATTCATAGGCCGAGAGCTTCTCGGCATCAGGCTTGGAATAGGCGACGGCGAAGGGGGCGACCAGCAGCGCCAGGCCGATCACCAGCGACAGGCCGATGAAGATCGCCAGAGGCAGGTAGTCCGAAAGCAGGGACTGCACAGGAAGAGCTTGCATCTGTCACCCCGCTTCAACACGGCGCCGAGGCGGCGCCCTCAATCTCGCCAGTCGATTAGACCCTGCTTTAGAATCACGCAAGGGTTCGCCGCGCCGCACAATGCGGCTGTCGCCATGTCTTTGCCGCATATGTTCGCGAGGCGCGGCAAAGCACCGCGATTCCAGGCCGTTTCCGCTCCGATTTTCGTGATCGACAGCTCCGGGCGCAAGGTGGTTGTCGCGGCGCGTCGAAGCGTGGCAAACGGGGACGTAACGTCAAGTCTTCGGCGCCGGCACGATTCGTCGGCAGGCACTGCCGATGCGTCAGGAGCACCGTCGCGGCAATGCCGAGGCCAACAACGCATCGTGACCGCGCGTCCCTGGCCGCCCTCCCGCCATCGGCGGCCCGCGCAGCATGAGCGCAATGCGGCGAGTCGTTCTGGCCGTTGCCTGTGTCACCGGGTTGATGCTCGGTGGCCCGGCCGCAGCGCAGATGATGCTCGCGCCGCTGCCGCCGGAGCGCCCGTTCGATCTCGATTTGCAGATCAAGCCGGGCGCGCCGCCGATCGTCGTGCTTCCTCGGGCACCGGTCGAAGCCAGCGCCGTGACGACGCCTGGACCGGCCCCCACCCTTGCCCAGCCCGAGCCCGATGACGATGAGGGGCCGGAATGGCCACAGCGCACGCCGGGGCAGACCGCCGAGGAACCCGCCTTCGACCCCAATGAGAAACCCGACAGACCGGGCATCTCGACCGATCCCGGCACCTCGATCATCTGCCTGCCGCCGGTGCTGAAGACGATCCTGGTCAAGATTTCGGACAAGTATGGTGCGGTGAAGGTGACCTCGACCTGGCGGCCGCCCTGGCGGGCTAGGCGCGGCTCCTATCACAAGCGCTGCGAGGCGATGGATTTCCGGGTGCCCGGCGTCCGGCCACGCACCGTGCTGGAATGGGCCCGCACGCTGCCCGAGGTCGGCGGCCATAAGGTCTACTGGAACGGGCTGATCCACATCGACACAGGGCCGCGCCGGCCCTGGTGATCAGGCGCAGGGCATCAGCCCTGCTCTGATCTCTGTGACGGCTCCCCGAACCGCCTCCAGCGTGGCATCGACGATCGCTTCGTCATGCTCCGAGGAGACGAACCAGGCTCCGCGCTCAAGCACACGCACGCCGCGCCTGAGCAGCGCATGGGCGAAGCGGCTATAGGCGACCTTGTCCGCGCGGGCGACGTCCCGGTAGTTCCGCGCCCGCTCATCGAGGCCGAAGGCGACATGGAACATCAGCGGGAAGCCGGCCACCTGCGCCCTGATCCCCGCCCCCGCCAGGATCGAGCGGATACCGTCCTGCAGGCGCTGGCCATGGGCGGAACTGCGCTCGTAGTGCTCGGCCGTCAGCAGCTTCTGCGTCGCGACCATCGCCGCCATCGCGATCGGCTGGGCGTTGAAGGTGCCGCCATGCAGCACGCCATCGGCGAAGAGATCGACCAGATCGGCCCGGCCGGCGATCGCCGCGACCGGAAAGCCGTTGGCGATCGCCTTGGCCATGAGGGTGAGGTCGGGCGTGACGCCGAAGCGCTCCTGCGCGCCACCGCGCGCGAGGCGAAAGCCGGTGATGACCTCGTCAAAGATCAAGAGCGCGCCATGCTTGCGGCAGGCGGCGAGCGCGCCTTCGAGATAGCCGGGCGCCGGGGCGATAGCGCCCTGGTTGCACATCGCCGGCTCCATCAGCACTGCGGCGACGTCGCCCTTGGCAAGGCGCGCTTCTAGCGCCGCAAGATCGTTCCAGCCGAGGATCGAGAGCCCATCGCCCGCTTCCGGGTCCTGGCCCCTGCTGCCGATCACCGGGGTCGGCACATCCTCCGGCCCGGCCGCGTTCAGCCCCGGAGCGGTGGACCAGAGGATGTTGTCGAACCAGCCGTGATAGTGCCCCTCGAACTTCACGATGGTCCGCCGACCGGTGGCGGCGCGGGCGAGCCGGATCGCCGCCTGTGCCACCTCCGAGCCCGATGAGCCGAAGCGCAGCCGCTCGGCCGAAGGCACGCGCTCGCAGATCAGCTTCGCCGCCTCGTATTCGATCGGCGCCTGACCGGCGAAGAGAATGCCCTTTTCCGCCTGCTTCTTGACCGCCTCCAGCACCGGCGCGGGCGTATGGCCGAGCACAGTCGCGCCCATGCCGCAGTAGTAATCGATGATCCGGTTGCCATCGACGTCGATGAGATAGGCGCCCTCGCCGCGCTCGAAGACCAGCGGCCCCGGCGCCATGCCGAGGCGGAAATTGCTGTTCACCCCGCCAGCGATGAAGCGCGCATTCTCGGCGATCCGCCTTGCCGATTCCTCGAAGCGCAGTGCTCCCGCCTGCTGGGTGCCGCTCACTGCCACGTCCGCCGCCTCCACTACATTTTGACCGAGCAGACCAAACCGGCTTGTCCGCGTAAAGGAACGCGTGTTTCGTGTTGCGGAATTTGATGGCGCTGGCTATGCCGGCTCATCGTTGAGCGGGCGACCGGAGCGGCCATGCCGAAGACGACCGAGAATCCTTATGTCGTGCAGCCGGTGATGAAGGCGCTGAAAGTGCTGGAGCTGGTCGCGCGCCACGGCCACGAGATCGCGCTCACCGCCGTCAGCAAGGAATTGCGGATTCCGAAGACGACCACCTTCCGCTACCTGCAGACATTGTCCGCCGCCGGCTTTCTGGACCATAACCGGACGAGCGATCGCTACACGCTCGGCCCGCAAATGCGCTCGATCGCCCGCGCCGATGCCAGCGTCAGCAAAATCCGCACGCTCGCCCGCCCGGCGATGACCGAGCTGATGCACGAGTTCAACGAGACCGTGAACCTCGCGGTGAAGGGCAACGGCACGATCGTCTATATCGACCTGATCGAAGCCAATCGCTCGCTGCGCATGCAGGCGCGCATCGGAGACAGCCATCCGATGCATTCGACCGCGCTCGGCAAGGCGATCCTCGCCTTCCTCCCGGAGGCGGAGCGGCAGCGCCAACTCGACCTGCCGCTGACCGAGCGCACCGGCCGCACCTTGCTCGAACGCGAGGAGATCGAGCGGCAATTGAGGCAGGTGGCGCGGACCGGCTACGCCACGGAAATGGGCGAGAACGAGGACGGCGCGATGTGCATCGGTGCGCCGATCCTCGACGAGAACGGCTATCCGGTCGCGGCGCTGTCGATCTCGGCGCCATTGATGCGGATGCCGCATTCGCTGGCTGCCAAAGCCGGCGCGCGCTTGCGCGAGATCGCGGCCGGCATCTCGGCGCATCTCGGCTCGTAGCCGGCAGTTTGAGACAGCATTCATCGGTATTCGATCCGCGGGTCAATCCAGGCGTAGAGCATGTCGACCGCGAGGTTGATCAGCATGTAGGCGATCAGGATCACCAGGATGCAGCCCTGGATCAGCGGGTAGTCGCGGGTGGTAATCGCCTGGATCAGGAGGCGCCCGAGGCCGGGATAGGTGAAGACTGCCTCGGTGACGACGGCGCCGCCGATGAAATGGGCCATCATCAAACCGACGATGGTGACGAAGGGCAGAAGCGCATTGCGCATGATGTGCAGGCCGACGACGCGCCTCTCCGGCACGCCCTTGGCACGGGCGGTCCGGACATAATCCGCTCTCGCCTCGCTGATGAGCGACGCGCGCAGGAAGCGCCCGAGCACGCCGGAGACATAGACGCCGAGCGTCAGCGCCGGCAAAGCGAGGCTGCGTAAGGCATCGAGCGGCGACTGCCAGAGCGGCACATAGCGCGAGGCGGAGGGCAGCCAGCGCAATTCGACGGCAAAGAGCAGGATCAGGAGGATGCCAAGCCAGAAGGTCGGTACGCCGAGCGCCAGCGCGCTCCAGCCGCTGAGCACCCGGTCGAGCCAGGAATTCGGCCTGACCGCGCTGGCAATCGCGACGGGAATGCCGATGACGAGCGCGACGAGGATGGCGCAGAGCGCCAGCTGAAGTGTCGCCGGCAGGCGCTCGCCGATCAGTTGCAGCACCGATTGGCGGCTGTGCAGCGACAGGCCGAAATCGCCGGTCAGTGCCCGGCCGAGCCAGTCGGCATATTGCACCAGCATCGGCCGGTCGAAACCGAAGCGCCGGGTCACCTCGGCGATCTCCTCCGCCGTGGCGTTATCGCCGGCGATGACCGCGACCGGCCCGCCAGGCACGGCGTAGATCATCGCGAAGATCGCGAAGGAGGCGATCAGCAGGACCGGCAGCATCTGGGCGAGGCGGCGCAGGACGTAAGACGTCATCGCCGGCCTCCGATCGTCGCGCCGGATGCGTCGGTCTCGTCCCGGTCGAGGATCGCGGTCAGCGCCCGGCCGATCGTGTCGAAGGAGAGGATCGTCAGCGTCAGGACGAGGCCCGGCAGCACGGCATAGGTCGGCGCCTCGTAGAGATAGGACTTTCCGGTGCGCAGCATCTCGCCCCAGCTAGGCGTCGGCGGCGGCACGCCGACGCCGAGGAAGGCGAGCGCCGCCTCGAGCAGGATCGCGATCGAGGCGAGCACGATCGCCTGCACGACGAGCGGGCTGAGGATATTGGGCAGCAGGGTGCGGACCATGATGTAGCCGGGCCCGCCGCCGAAGCTGCGCACCGCCATGACGAAATCGAGCTGGCGCAGCGCCATCACCTGCGCCCTGGCGATGCGGGCGAAGCCCGGTATGCCGGCGATGCCGACGGCGATCAGTGCCGCGCCCTGGCTGCGGCCGAGCACCGCGATCAGCGCCATGGCGAAAAGGATGTTCGGCAAAGCGAGCAGCACGTCGATGCAGCGCATCAGCAGCGAGTCGCGCCAGTCGCCATAAAAGCCGGCGACGAGCCCGACCGGCACGCCGATCAGCGCCGCGATCAGGACGGCGCCGAAAGCGGTGACCAGCGAGGTGCGCGCACCATAGACGACGCGGGCGAGGATATCGCGGCCGAGCTCATCGGTGCCGAACCAGGCCTCGGCCGAAGGCGGCTTCAGCGAATCCGCGATGCTCTGCGCCAGCGGGTCGAGCGGCAGCAGCCCGGCGAAGGTCGCGGTCAATGCGACCAGAGCGAGGAAGGCGAGGCTGAGGGCCGGACCGCGCCGGGCGAGCAACCGGCGCAGCAGATTTCTCACGGCGGCCAATGCCTCCGTCATCCTGCGCTGCCGCGCAGGCTGCTAGCTGGCGGCGCGGCGCCCCATTGCCTCATTTGAAGCCGATCGTGCGGGCGACGAAAAGATTGTCGATGTCGAGCGTGATGCCGCCGATCTTCTCGGAGGCGACGATCAGGCCGACATCGTAGGAGTTGGTCGGAATCCCGAAAGCGTCCTCGACCATGACGCGGTTGAGGTTGTCATAGGCGGCCTTGACCTCTGTCTCGCCGCCGGCTGCGGCGTCGACCCTGGCGATCGCCGCGACATAATCCGGATGAGGGTGCGGATCCTTCAGGATCGGGTTGCCGGAGGTGCGGTAGATCGAGTTGGTCGTCACCCGCGACGGGAACTTCTGGACATTGCCGACCGCGCCAAAGGTCGCGGCGAAGTCGCCGCCGAGCAGCGCGGTGACGTATTCGGCGCCCTGGCGCATGTCGAGATCGATCGGCACGCCGACCTTCTGCAGCGAGCCCTGCACGATCTGGCTGATCGCAACGGAGGCCTCGTCGCTGCCGTTGACCAGCAGCTTCCAGCCCTTCATCTCATCCGCGGAAAGGCCGGAGGCAGTGATCAGCTTCTTTGCCTTTTCAAGGTCATAGGCGTAAGTCTTGGTGTAGTTGTCATCGAAGGCCGGGCTCGCCGGCGCCCAGGGCAGCGCCACGACCTTGCCCATGCCGGCATAGCCGACTCGCAGGATGCTGGCGCGATCCATCAGGTGATTGAAGGCCTGCCGGAACGACTTGTTGCGGAACGGGCCGCGCGTCGAGTTGATGCGGAAGACCTGAACCAGCGGCCCCGGCCCGGCGAAGACCTGGTAGCCAGCACCCTTCAGCCGGACGGCGCTGCGCGAAGAGCCGTTATAGACGATGTCGACCGCGCCCGATTCCAGCGCTGCGGTCGCAGCCGCATCCTCGCTGAACACGGTGAAGACGAGGTCCTGCGCGATCGGCTGCTTCTCGCGCCAGTATTTCGGGTTGGCCTTGAGCACCAGCCCCTGGCCGACGGCGCGGCTGACCAGCGTATAAGGCCCGGTGCCGGCCGGCACGGTCTCGACCGTGTCGATGCCTTTGGCCTCGATCGGGATCAGGAACTGCAGGAGATCGAGGATCTGGCGCTCGGGAGCCGGCGCCTTGAAGTTGATCACCACCGTGCGCTCGTCCGGCGCCGACCAGTCCTTGACGATCGACATGGTCGAGAAGACGTTCTTGCCGCGCTTGGGATCGGCGCCCTTCTGCAGCGTCGCCAGCACGGAATCCGACTTGAACGGCGCGCCGCTATGGAAGGTGACGCCGTCGCGCAGGGTCAGGCTGACTGAGGTCTTGTCCGGCGCGATCTTCCACTCGGTCGCCAGGCTCGGCTGCGGCTTTCCCTCCGGCGTGTATTCGATCAGGCTGTCATAGAGGTTCTTGATGACGTGGAAATTGACCGTCGAGAGCTGCTGCGGGTCGAAATTGGCGAGCTCGCTGAGCACCGCGACACGCAAGATTCCGCCCTTGAGCTGCTGGGCGGAGGCCGGGCCGGTGGCCAGCAGCGGCGCTGCTCCAGCCCAAGCGAGACCGGTCATGCAGAATTGACGGCGCGACAGCTTCATCATCGCTCTCCCCTTTTTGTTAGGTCGACAATCAGCCCGTTCCCGCTCCCGGCTGGGACGAATGCGCCCGCCAGTCGCTTATTGTTTCCAGTGGATAGACCGGCCGCGGGATGCGCTGCCACGGCAGGGTGAAGACGTCGGATTGCCCCGGCCCGCGCGTATCGGCGCGGATCACCTGCGAGGTGATCGGAGCAAAGTACTGGAAGTTCGAGGCGGTCTTGAGCACCGCCATCTTGTAGTCGGCGAGGTCGATACCGAAGGCTTCGTAGACCCCTGGCACATTGCCGGCGACACCGCGCAATTCGCTGATCAGCAAGGTCACCGGCCCGACATCGAAAATAACGACGCGCCCCATGTCGACCTCGGGCTGGTGATTATAATCCAGCCGGACCGGGCCGCCGCCGATCTTACGCACCCGCCCTGTCACGGTCAGCGGCCTGAAGAAGGCGATCGCGGCGTCGCCGCCGAGCGGCAGGGTCACCTCTGCACCCTCGCCCGCCGCGACCAGCGTCGCGACCGCCTGAGGCGAAATCAACGGGATCAGGGTGCGGCTCCTGGTGCCCTGCCGCAGGATCGACTCCAGGATCAGGTTGCTGTCGCCGGCCGCGCCGCCGAAGACCGTGTCGCCGGTGTCGCTCAGCACGATCATGCCGCGCGCTGCCGTGTCGCCCAGGCGAACGGCCTCATCGACAGAGACCGCCTCCCGCATCTGGAAATCGTCGCGCATCGACCAGGCGAGATCGGCTAGCTCGTCGGCCAGCTTCTCCGCGAGCGCTTGATCGCCATCGGTGACGACGATGGTCGACCAGCCGCCCTCGGCGACATCGAGCCAGGGCTGCATCGGATAGTTCGAGGCCTGCAGTACGCGCGGATCGGCTTCAATCGTCCTCGCCCGGTCGAACCAGATTTTCATCGGGCCCTTCGAGGTCAGGAACTGCTCCTGATGCGAGAGCAGCGGGATCTTGCGCCAAGCCATCACCGGTTTCAGCCCGCCGGTCAGGATGCGCAACAGAACTTCGGTCCCGACCTTGCCGGTGTCGAAGACGTCGTGCGGCTGGGTCCGATGCCCGACGATCGCCGTGCAATTGGCCATGATCTTGTGGGTGACATTGGCGTGGTGATCGAGCCCGAGCAGGATCGGGATATCGGGGCCGAGGATCTGGCGGCAGAGCTCGGCCTGCTCGCCCTCGACATCGTCGATGCCCTCGGCGGCGCAGGCGCCATGCAGATGCAGGACGAGCCCGTCGATCGGCCCGATCGCTTCCAGGCCGATGCGGATCTTCTCCTGGAAGAAATCGAAGGCCTCGCGCGAAATCCGCCCGCCCGCCACCGCCCAGGCGCGGATGATCGGGACGGTCTCGACGTCGAGGCCTGACTCCCTGATGGCGGCGTAGTGCCCGCCGATCTGGCCGATCTCGCCGAAATGCCGGGCGATATCCTCGCCTTCATAGAGACCGAAGGCCTGGAAGTCGGCGAGCGTGGTCAGCACCGGATTGAAGTCGTTGGTCTCCTGGACAATGTGGATCAGGGCCAGACGCACATCGACCTCCCGGACATCGGCAACCGTTGCCGGACTGCCGATCGCAGCGGCGGCCCATCGCCTCGCAAATCTCGCTCCGGCAAGTCGCATTCACCGAGACGAGAAGCTCGCAACGTGGCCGAAAGCGTAGTTGCCGCCGTTATTTCACGTCAAGGATCGCCGGTTTCACGACAAGAAACATGGACTCAGAAGAGGGTCCGGATCGCCCCCGTCACGCGATAGTCATCGTCGACCAACATCAGCAGCGCCCATTTGTCGAAGGTCGTGCACGGGTGGCCGATTCCGAAGGCGACCATGTCGCCGACCTGCAGCGGGCTCTCCAGCGGCGTCCCGAGATGGCAGTGCTGGTCGTTGAGCGCGAGCACCGTGTGCCCGGCTGGCATCGGCTCCGGCCGCGCCATCGCGCCGCCCGTGCGATACCAGCGCAGCGGCACCGGGAAGCCGGAATCGTAGCTGATGTCGCGCTTGCCGACAGTGAGCAGGCTGCGCCCGCGCTCGGGCCGCGATTGGACATAGGCCCAGACTTCCAACGCCGGTTCGAGTCCGCCCGGCGGCAGCGTCAGGCTGGTCTCCATGGTGAGCCGGCGGAACGAGGCCGTATAGGTCGTCGAGTCATGGGTGAGGTAGCAGCCGGAGCGCAGCAACTTGAGGATCGGCCGCGTGAAGGCGGCGGCGTTGAAGCGCTCGCCGGCGCGGTCGAACAACGAGGTCCCGCCGGCGCTGAGCACCATCGGCTCGGGCCCAAGCAGCCCCTCGGCTTCCGCTGCCGCAGCCGTAGCGACGACCTCGTCGAGCAAGCGATCGGCTGCCTTCGGTTCGCTGAGCAGCCCCTCGAAGCATTCGAAGCCGGATAGCCTCAGGCCGGGTGACGCGGCGATGGCGCGCGCTACCGCCAGCGCCTCCTCGCGGCTGCGCGCGCCGGTGCGCCCGCCCATAAAGCCGATCTCGACGAGGATGCGCAGTGGGTTGGCGTTGCGATGCTTCCCGGCCGCTTCCGCAAGCAGCGCTACTCCGGCGATGCTGTCGGCGAGGCAATAGAGCTCGAAGCCCGGCTCGTTCAGCGCGTCGAAGCAGGCGGCGATCTCCTGCTTGCCGACCGGCTGGTTGGCGAGGATAGCGCGCTTGACGCCGTAGCGCCGGCAGACAGCAAGCTGTTGCACGGTCGCGACCGTGATCGCCCAGGCGCCGTCGGCGATCTGCAGATCGAAGAGCTGCGGCGCCATCGTCGTCTTGCCATGCGGCGCTATCAGCAGACCGTTGGCGGTGGTGAAGGCAGCCATCCAAGCGCTGTTGGCCTTGAGCACGCTCTCGCGTATGACGGCGAGCGGCATCGGCATGTCGCCGGCGAGAACGTTCCACCCTTGCTTGCCGATCTCGCCGAGCCGCAAGGATGCTGCGAAGGGCACGCCCTTGCTCGTTCCATCGAGATGCTGATCCTCGATCTCAGCGAGGGACAGGCGCGGAAGAGCAGCTAAAGCCATGGGTTCGGATCCAGTGGGGAAAACGGGCGCTTGACCTTGGTGTAGGCGATCTTGCTGGCGTCGGGCGGATAAGGCCCGCCGCTGTCGAGATAGAGCACGCTCGCGGCGATCGGCGCGAAGGCTGCGTGGAAATGGTTGGAGGATTTGACCACAACCAGCGTCTTGGCGGTGAGGTCGATGCCGAGATCGGTGAAGACCGGCGGGCTGAAGGTCTGGGCGCGAGTCGAAGCTAGGACAATGTCGAGCCGCCCGATCCGGATCGCCGCCGCCGGGCCGAGCGAAACCCAGCTCTGCTCGAACGGAATCAATAGATCGGCCGTCGTACCGATCACCTCAACGACCGCATCGATCGGCCGGCCGGAGGACGGCGCCGCCTTGCCGGCAAAGCGCAGCGGAATCTCGGCGCCGACGCCGGCAGCACGGCAAAAGCTGACCGCGACCGGGTCCCAGAGCGCACCGATCGCCGCCGGAATCTCGGGATGGCGCAGCAGCGCCTCGATCATCACGGAGGAGTCGCCGGCGACGCCGCCGCCGGGATTGTCCCAGCGATCGGCGAGGACGACCGGCCTGCCCGGTTCAGCCAGTTCGATCGCCGCCGCGATGCCCTCTTCCGGTTTGTAATGCCTGGGCGAGGCGCCCTGCCCCCAGCCGAGGATTTCCAGGCCGAGCCGCTTCGCCAGCGCAGTGGCCTTCGCCTGATCGCCATCGGCGATGACCAGCACCTTGCTCCCGACATCGGCGACATCGGCCGCCTGAAAGCCATGCGCGACAGAGATGCTGAGGATGCCGTCCCGGCCCTCTATTGCCTTGATCCGATCGACGAAGCCGCGGCCGGGCTCCCGGCTGGTCATGAAGGCGGCCAGGCCGCAGCAATCGAAGACAGCGCTCACCGGCTTCACTTCGCCACGCGCCGTCCGGAGGCAGAGCTCCAGTAGATCCTCGGCTCGCGCCTGGAAGTCGGTGTGTGGGAATTCCTTGAAGGCGACGATGATGTCGGCGCCCTCGACCATTTCAGCGCTCAGATGGCAGTGCATGTCGAGCTCGACGCCGATGACACAGTCCGACCCGGCGAGTGCCCGTACCCGCACGATCAGATCGCCTTCGCAATCGTCATAGCCCTGCGCCACCATGGCGCCGTGCAGGCCGAGCAGCACGATGTCGATCGGCAGTGCCGCCTTGAGCTGGCCGAGGATTTCGTCGCGCAAGCTCTCATAGCCATCGCGCGAGACGAGGCCCGCCGGCTCGGCCCAGGTCGCCGTGCCCTCGACCAGTTCATAGCCCTCGGAGGCGGCGCGCCGGCGCGCCGCGATGATTGGCGCCGAGCACAATGTCGGTGTGTCGGGATGCGTTCCGGGCGGACAATAGAAGGCGCTCTCGAAGGCGCTGCGGTCGACATAGAGCGGCGCGAAGGTGTTGGTTTCCGTCGCCAGCGAGGCGGTGAAGACGCGCATGCGAATATCGTCCCGAGCAGCGCCGGCGCCTGCCCCTTCGGCTGTCGGCGCGGTCATGAAACCGGCAGAGGGCTTGCCCTGTCAAAGCACCCGGGTTCCCTGCAGTGGAACAATGCAGGCTTGATCCGGAACAGGCGAGCCGCCGAGATGCTCCTGCTTCGTCCCTAGGGAGCTGCCGAGACCATGTCGCAACGCCGCCGCATCCTGCTCGGGGCACTCTTCCACGAGACGCACAGCTTCGTCGACGCGATCACCGGGCTCGCCGATTTCACCATCCGCGAGGGCGAGGAGCTGCTGCAGCGGCGCGGCGACGGCTCGACCGTGGACGGCTTCCTCGAGGTCGCGGAAGCGGAAGGCTGGGAGGTCGTGCCGACGGTCGACTACACCGCCCTGCCGGCCGGCGCCGTCGATCACGCGGTGTTCGCGCGCTTCCTTAATGAGTTCGATGCAGGGCTGAAAAGCGCACTCGCCTCCGGCGGCCTCGACGGCATCTGGCTGGCGCTGCACGGCGCCATGGTGACGACCGAATCCCTCGATCCTGAGGGCGCTCTGCTCGCCCATATCCGTTCGGTCCCCGGTTGCGAGGCCCTACCCATCTTCGGCGTCTTCGACCTGCACGCCAACTTCACCGCCGCCATGGCTGAGCATGTCAACGCCCTCGTCGCCTATCGCGAGAACCCGCATGTCGACGCGCGAGACTCCGCAGTGCGTTCGGCGCGGTTGCTGGCACGCAGCCTGAACGAGGGCGAGCTGCCGCGCATGCTCTCCTGCAACGCGCCGGTGATGTGGCCGCCGACCGGCACCGGCACGGCCGACCGGCCGATGCGGGATCTCGAAGCGCTGGCGCGGCGGATCGAAAACGAAAACCCCTCAATCTGGGTCGCGAACGTCATCGGCGGCTACTCCTTCTCGGATGTACCGGAAGCGGGCGTCGCCTTTGCGGTCGCCTTTACCGGGCCGGAAGTTGCCGCCCGGGAGGCGCTCGAACGCCTGACCCAGACCGCAACGGAGCTGCGCGAGCTTGGCCTGCCGGCGGAATGGGATATCGACCAGGCGATCACAGACGTCCTGCGCTCGCCGGGCGGGCCCTATATCGTGGTGGAGCCAGCCGACAATATCGGCGGTGGCGCGCCCGGCGACAGCACCTCGGTGCTGCGTGCCTTCCTGCGCCATGGCGTCGAGAACTGCGCGGTCGCGATCGCCGATCCGGCGGCAGTCGCGGCCATGTCAGGCGCAAAGCCAGGCGACACCCGCACGCTCTCGATCGGCGGCAAGGGCAGCGCGATCGCCGAAGGACCAGTCGAGGTCGACGCAGTCTTCGTCAGCGCCAGCGACGGCGCCTTCGCGCTTGAAGACCTGAACAGCCATCTTGCGGCATCGCAGGGCTCGCGCTTCAGTATGGGGCCGAGCGTGGTGGTGGAGGCTGGCGGCGTCACCATCCTGCTGACCAGCCGCAAGACCCCGCCTTTCGATCTCGGGCAGCTACGCTCGCAAGGCATCGAGCCGGAGGCGCTGAAGGCCATCGGTGTCAAGGCGGCGGTGGCGCATCGGCGCGCCTATGACACAATCGCCAAAGGCAGCTTCACCGTGGCGACGCCCGGCCCCTGCACCAGCCGGATCGAGACGCTGCCGTTCAAGCGGCTGCGGCCCGGGGTCTTTCCGATCGACGAGGAACCGTCTGGCTGACGCAGCCGCGTCAATGTCGCGGCAGGATCTCCCCGAGGAATTTGCGCGTGCGCTCGTGACGGGGGTTGCTGAAGAACTCCTGCGGCGCTCCTTCCTCGACGATCGCGCCGCTGGCCATGAAGATCACACGGTCGGCGACCTGGCGCGCGAAGCCCATCTCATGGGTGACGCAGATCATCGTCATGCCGTCCTCGGCGAGGCTCACCATCGTATCGAGCACCTCCTTGACCATCTCCGGGTCGAGTGCCGAGGTCGGCTCGTCGAACAGCATCACCTTCGGCTCCATGCACAGCGCCCGGGCGATGGCGACGCGCTGCTGCTGCCCGCCCGAGAGCTGGGCCGGGAACTTGCCGGCCTGGTTGAGGATCTTGACCCGGTCGAGCAGGCGGCGCGCGGTCGCCTCCGCCTGGGCGCGAGAGGCGCCGCGCGAGCGCATCGGCGCGAGCACGCAGTTCTCCAGCACGGTCAGATGCGGAAACAGGTTGAACTGCTGGAACACCATGCCGACCTCGCGGCGGATGGCGTCGATCACGCCGGCATTCTCGATCAGCCTTGTGCCGTCCACGACGATCTCGCCCTTCTGATAGGGCTCGAGATGGTTGATACAGCGGATCAGCGTCGACTTGCCGGAGCCCGACGGGCCGCACAGGACGATCTTCTCGCCGGTGCGCACCGTCAGGTTGATGTCGGTCAGGACCTGGAAGTCGCCGAACCATTTGTTCACGCCCTGCATCGCGATCATCGACGCGGAGTTCTGGTCGGTCATGGCAACGCCTTTCTAACGGTCGCTCGCATAGCCCGTTCAGCCGCTTGCGGCTGAACGGAACGAAGTCAGGCCAAATCCAAGGTCGCGCCTGCTCAGCTCGCGACGAACGGAATGTCCGGCACGCTGTCCGGGAAGGGCGGCAGCGGGTTCTTCATCCACTTCGGATAGATCTTCGCCAGCTCGCCATTGGCTTTGATCTTGTCGATGAAGCCGTTGATGAAGGCGTTGATCTCCTTTTCGCCAAGGCGCGTGCAGGCGCCGTTGTAGAGCTTGGTGAATTCGAGCTTGTTCTCGAAGACGCCGGGCTTCGCCTCCTCAATGCGCGGGATGTAGAAGATATTGCCGCCGACGGCCTGGACCTGGCCGGAGAGCAGCGCCTGGATCGTCGGCGCGTCGCCATCGAAGCGCCGGATCGTGGTGCCTGCGGGCGCGCTCTTGGTGACGTCGGCATCCTGCACGCTGCCGCGGGCGACGCCGATCGTGTACTTGCCCATGTCGGCATGCGTCTTCACCACCACATCCTTCGGCGCGATGAAGGTGATGATGTTGGCGGCGTAGAGCTTGCTGAACTGCACCGCCTTGGCGCGCTCGGGCAGCATCGCCATGGTCGCGAACAGCACGTCGACGCGGCCGGAGGTCAGCGCCGGAATGCGGTTGGCGACGGCGAGCTGCACGAACTCGGCGGGAACACCGAGCTCCTTGGCGAAGAGCTCCGAGATGTCGGCGTCGAGCCCCTCCTGCTTGCCGGCGGAGTTGACGAAGCCCCAGGGCGGGTTGTCGCCCTGAATGCCGATGATGACCTTGCCGCGGCTCTTGATCTCGGCCGGCGTCACCGCGAGCGCCGGTCTGGTGATGAGCATCGGCATGGCCAGCGTCGCGGCGCCGGTGGCGATGAGCTGGCGACGGCTGAGGCCGGTCCTGGTGGTACGGGTCATCGTTCCCTCCTTGTTGGTCTTGGTGATGCCGCCGATATCAGTGCGAGGCCGCGGCAAGCCTGCGCTCCAGCCGCCCGCCATAGAGCGAGAGCGGCCAGCAGATCAGGAAGTAGAGGGCGCCCACCACGCCGAAGACGAGCAGGGGCTTGAAGGTCTGGTTGGAGATGATCGTCCCGGCCCGGGCGAGTTCGGTGAAGCCGACGATGGCGGCCAGCGAGGTGCCCTTGATCAGCTGGACGAGGAAGCCGATCGTCGCCGGCAGCGAAATCTTGATCGCCTGCGGCAGGATCACATCCCGCATGCGCGAGACATAGCCGAGGGCGCCGGTGATCGGCTTGTGCCGGCTGTCCCCGCCGAAGACGTCGTTCAGCGCGCCGTAGTCGGCGAGGACGGGAGCAGGGTCGCGTAGCGTTCGCGCAGATCGATCCGCCGGCCGCTCGTGGCGGCCTCGGCGACTGCGAGCGTCGCGATCAGCGTGCGCGCGCCGTCCTCGACCGGCTGCAGCGAGGCCGCCTTGCCGCGGATCACGTCGCGGAAATGGTCGAGCTGGGCGATGTAGGGGTCGAGCGTCGGCGCATGGATGGCCCGAGCCTGGATCGGCTCGTTCCAGCTCGGCGTGTCGCCGGCCTGCGTCCACTGCACCAGATTGGGGAATTCGAGAGCGCCACGGCTGCCCATGAAGCGATAGCTGCTCTCGCCGCTGAACGGGAATTCCGGCGACTCGCCGACGCCCTGCTCGGTGGTCCAGGGCGAGACGGCGCTGTCGCTGACGAAGAAGGTCCCGATCGTTCCGTTCTCGAACTCGATCAGCACGCCGGCCGTGTCCTCGACGGCAAAGCCGCGCTGGCGGTTCGAGACGACGGCGCCGACAGACACGATTTCACCGACCGAGAAGCGCAGGAAATCGACTTCGTGGATCAGGTTGATCAGGACCGGGCCGCCGCCGGCCTGCGTCCGCCAGGGTGCCGCGTTGTAGTAGGCGTCCGGCTTGTGCACCGCCCAGATGGCGGAGACGCCGACGAGGTCGCCGATGCGGCGCTCGTTCAGCAGCGAGCGCAGGGTCGCGACCTGACGATGATGGCGGCGGTGATGGCCGACCAGCGACTGGATGCCAGCGGCCTTGACCGCCGAGATCAGCGCGTTCGCCGTATCCAGCGTATCGGTGACCGGCTTCTCGATCAGGATGTGGATGCCGCGGCGGGCGCATTCGATGCCGTTCTCGGCATGGAGCTGGTTGGGCGAGGCGATGATGACGACGTCCGGCCGGGTCTCGTCGAGCATGGCGCGGTAGTCGGCGAAGACACGGGCAGCTGGGTTCTGAGCCGCGATCTGCTCGGCATTGACGTCGGCGATCCCGGCGAGATCGAAGTCGGGATGCTCGGCGATCTTCGCCAGGTGCTTGCGTCCGATCAGCCCTGCGCCGATCACGCCGATTGCGATGTTCGTCATGCTCTCACGGATCCCTGTGTTGTCGGGCGGTTCATCGAGCGGTTGGCTGCGGGCGCCTCGCGCGGCGGCAGGTCGTCGAGCAATCGGCGCGTCGCGCTGTAGGCGGCCGCAATGCGCGAGCGGGCATCGGGCCCGCGCATCGGCAGTTCGACGCTGAGCGCCGCATCGGCTGGCAATGCCTGCAGCAGCGCCGCGAGCGGCAGGGCGCCCTCTCCCGGAGGCAAGCGTCCTTCGCGCGCCTCGGCGATGGCGTCTTCGTCGGTCACCGGCTGGGCCGGGACCGCGTCGCAGAGCTGAACGGCGCGCAGGAACTGCCGCGGAAGGGCCGCAAGATCGCCGGGGGCGCCGCCCGAGCGGCTGAGATGCAGCGCATCCACCAGCACGGCGCCGTTGGGCCTGCCCGCCTGGCGCACGATCGCCTCGGCCTGCGCCAGGGTCCCGACCACGCGCCAGCGCATGAACTCCAGGTCAACCCGCAGGCCGAACCCGCCGGCAAGATCGCACAAAGCGGCGAACTTGGCGGTCAGGCGGACATGATCACTGTCATCCCCCGATACGGTCACCGCGCTTGCGCCCAGTTCGGCGCCGGCTTCGAGCAGCGGCGCGAAGGAGGCGATGTCGAGGCCGGGTGTCAGCTGGATGAACTCGATCTCGTTCAGGCGCACGCCCTCCGACGCCAGGATCGTGCGCAGCTCCCGCTGCGCCCATGAGCCGGTCCGGATCGGATAGGCGACGCCGCCCGCCATCGCCGGATGGACGCGCAGGCCGATGGCGCCGAAGCCAGCGCTCGCCGCCTCCCGCGCCAGCTCCGGCGGGGAGAGTTCCAGCGCCGTCAAATGGGCAAGGCCGAGCATGCTCATCGACCGGCAGCCTCCCCGTGAGCGAGCGACGGGTCGCCCCGCCGGCCAAGAGGCTGCGCCGTGACCGGAATGGAAGGGAGAATCCGAGCGGACCGACTGGATGCCGTGATCGCCATGCCCCCTCCCACAATTAACCTGTTGGATAATTATGAGCTAATTATCCTGATGGATAATTGCTGTCAAGCGCCGTCAAATCGGCTAAGGAGAAAGGCACAATCGCCAGGACGGGCAAACGGGATCGCGGGATGAAAGCAGTCAGCGCACGCACGCCGGCGCAGGGCGAACCGGCCAAGGTCCGCCGCCGGGATCGCGAAAAGACGAAGGCCGAGATCCTGCAGATCGCCTTCGAGGAGTTCGCCGAGAGCGGGCTGCTCGGCGCCAATGCCGACGCGATCGCGGCCAGGGCCGGGATCACCAAGCGGCTGATCTTCTACTACTTCAACTCAAAGGAAGAGCTCTTCATCGCCGTGCTGGAGATGGCGTATGGCAAGATGCGCCTGGCGGAAGAGGACCTACATCTGGAGACGCTCGAACCGGAGGCAGCGATCCGCCGGCTCGCCGAATTCACCTTCGACTTCCACCAGGCCAATCCGGAATTCGTCCGGCTCGTCGCGATCGAAAACATCCATCGCGGCCGGCACATCCAGCGCAGCGAGAAGCTGACGCAGATGACCCGGCCGATCATCGGCCAGATCGAGCGCGTGCTGACCAAGGGCAAGAGTCTCGGCACGATCAGGCCGGAGATCGATGCGCATGAACTGCACATGACGCTGAACGCCCTGTCGATCTTCTCGGTGGCGAACCGGCACACCTTCGAAGCGCAGTTCCGCTGGGACATGACCTCGCCCGAAGCGAAAGCCCGCCGCAGGGCGGAGATCGCCGAGGTGCTGTGGCGCTATGTCCGCAGCGACAAGGCGCCGAGATAGAACGAAGCCCCGGCTTGCTCCGGGGCTTCTCGATCCGATCGTCGAAGCCTCAGCCGCGCGAGATGCTCTCTTCCCGCAGGCGGTCATAGGTCGCCTTGTCGACCGGCACGGCCTTGGGATTGCCGAGATCGTTCATCTGCACGCGGTAGGTTTCGCGCGCCGACCAAGCTGCAGCAGCCGCGATGCCGGTGATGGCGAAGGCGATGGCGCCGACGATCAGCGGCACGTTCTGCGAGCCGGGAGGAGCGACAATGGCGAACAGAGCGGGCAGCAGCGCGGTGAAGGCGGTGCCGATGTTCTGCGAGATCGCCATCGAGGAGACGCGGGTCCGGGTCGGGAACAGCTCCGGGTAGAAGCTCGGAAAGATCGCGTTGTAGCCCTGGTAGACGACGCCCCACATCAGCAGCGACATCACGATCGCCAGCGGCACGCTGTGGATCGAGATCGCGTAGAGATAGCCGAAGGCGAGCAGGCCCGAGCCGAGGGCGCCGATGATGATCGGCGGACGGCGGCCGATCCTGTCGGAGAGGTTGCCGACATAGGGGATTACGATGCAGGCGACGATGTTCCCGAGCACCGGGATCCAGAGATAGACGTCCTTGTGGAAGCCGATGCCATAGGCGGCCTGCACGGCATAGGCGGCGCCGAAGATGGTGGCGACGACCGGGATCACGTTCATCAGCGCCATCAGGATGACGCGGATCATGTCGGGCCAGGTGGTCTGGATCGCCTCGATGACCGGCGAGCGCGGCTTGGCGTTCTGGTTGCCTTCCTCGGTGAAAGCCGGGGTCTCGTCGACCTCGCGGCGGATGATCCAGCCGGCGATGATGACGATGAAGCTCAGCAAGAAGGGGATGCGCCAGCCCCAGCTATTGAAGGCGGCTTCCGGCATGAAATGAGCGAGCGGCAGGAAGACCGCGGCGGCCAGAATCTGGCCGGCCTGCACCCCCTGCAGCGTGTAGCTGGCATAGTAGCCGCGACGGCCGAAGGGGGCATGTTCGAGGATCATCGAGCTCGCGCCCGAGATCTCGCCGGCGACGGCGAAGCCCTGGATCAGGCGCATGATGACCAGCAGGATCGGAGCCAGGATGCCGACCTGCTCATAGGTCGGCAGCAGGCCGACCGCGATGGTCGAGAAGCCCATCAGGAACATGCAGAGGATGAGCACATTCTTGCGCCCGTGGGTGTCGCCCCAATGCCCCAGCACGAAGGCGCCGATGGGGCGGGCGACATAGCCGACGCCGTAGGTTGCGAGCGACGCGACGATCGCAACCGTGGGGTTGCTGGACGGAAAGAAGATCTGCGGAAAGATCAGCGACGCGGCCGTCGCGTAGATGAAGAAGTCATAATACTCCAAGGCAGAGCCGATCCAGCCGCTGGCAGCCGCCTTCTTCGACTGGTGCCTGCCCTTGGGCTCGGATTGCAGCGCAATCGTCATTCTCATCTCCCTAGATGGTCTGTTTTCTAGATTTTCGGCCGGATGAGTGCGCGCAACGCCGTAGACCGCCGCCGCGTAGTCAACGCGGTCGGAAGCGGATCGAAACCTGCCTTCGCGTCATGCCGTCGCTCGCCCCGCGACCGAGGCGGCAGAAGCAGTCCTTGGAACATCAGCGCGTTTTGGCGAGGAACTGGCGGAGCGAAAGCGCACCGAGCTCTTCGTCAAATCTTTGGTCCTGCTGCCGATGTCTCTGCGATGGACGGTAGGCCCTGCTTGCTTTCTCCTTATGGTCATAACTTACCAGCGCAGAACCGCGCCGAATAATGCAAAGCAGGCCAGAGTTCATAACCCTGCACTTATGACGCTTGGGCATAAGCTGAGACGTGCGCCGGCTGACGGTGACCGAGCGCAATGGTCTCGCGCAACGGAGCATGGCGCGTTCGGCCTGCCGACGATGAGACGGCTTCGTGTTGGGTAGCTCGGTATTTTGAAGGAAGCGAGATGCTGCTGCCGGGCCGCCTACAAGGCCTGCCCTAGCCCTGCCGCTCGGCGCTTTCGCGGGTCAATCGCGCCAGCAACTCCAGCCCCGGAACCGCCGGCCCTGCCTGGCGCCGGGTCAGCCCGACGGCCCCCGACAGGAAGCGCACCCCGGTCGGAATCTCACGGAACTCGCCGCGGTCGAGTTCATCGGCCACAACGCCGCGCGAGATGAACCAGACGGCTTCCGAGCCGAGCAGGAGACCCCGCCCGACCGGCAGGGCGACAGTCTCGAAGGCCGGCAGCAAGCCGGCGAGATTGAGCGTCATCAGGTACTCGTCGACCGCGCGGCGGATGATCGCCGTGCCGGGCGGCATGACCACCGGAACCTGCTGCAGGAGTTGCGCGGCGCGTTCGCCGCGCAACGGGTGGTCGTGACGGGCGACGAGAGCGATCTCCTCCTCATAGAGATGCTCGAAGATCAGGCCGGCCATCTCGCTCGCGGCCGGCATGCGCCCGATCATCAGATCGATCGCGCCATCGCGCAGCAGGCCGATCAGAAAGGAATGCGGGCCGGTCTCGATCGCCAGCACGGTCTCGGGCGCGATCTCGCGGAAGCGCAACGCCACGCGCGGAAACAGCCGCGTCGCCGCGGTCGGCAGAACCCCGACCCGGATCGTGCTGCCAGCCGCCCCCGGGTGCAGCGCCGCCGCGCCGGCTTCCAACGCCTGCAGGCCGATGCTCGCATGGCGGCGGAACAAGGCCCCCTGCTCGGTCAGCACCAGACGCCGCTTCTCGCGCCGGAACAGCGGCACCGCCAGCAGATCCTCGAGCTCCGCGAGCGTGCGGCTCAGGGCCGGCTGCGTGATCCCGTGGCGACGGGCGACCGCCGACAGGCTACCTTCCGCGGCAATGTCCAGGAAAGCCCGGATGTGACGCAGCTTGATCGCAGCATGCATAATCATGCGATTATGATCCCAAGCAATCTTTGCATTATTCGCCGCAGTTTTGCGCTGATAGGTTATGAGCAGGAGGAAAGATCGTGCAAGCCCTGACCCGCCCCTATGGCGTCCTCCATTATCGTGCGGACGGCCGGGCCGATGCTCCGGCCGTGGTCTTCGCCAACTCGCTCGGCACCGATCTGCGGCTCTGGGATGCGGTCCTGCCGCTATTGCCTCGAGATCTGCGCTATATTCGCTACGACAAGCAGGGCCATGGTCTCTCGACGCTGGGCGACGGCAGCGACATTGCCCGCCAGGCGGCCGACGCCATCGCGCTGATCGAGTCAGTAGCCGGCAAGCCCGTCGTCTTCGTTGGATTGTCGATCGGCGGGCTGATCGCCCAGACCGTCGCGAACCTGCGCCCCGATCTCGTGCGCGCGCTGGTGCTCTCAAACACGGCGGCCAGGCTCGGCACGGTCGAAAGCTGGCAGGCCCGCATCGACGCGATCGCGGGCCAGGGGCTGGAGTCCATCGCCGACGGCATCATGGAGCGCTGGTTCGCCCCGGCCTTCCGCGCCACGCCCGCTTTGGCGCTTTGGCGCAGCATGCTGGTCCGGACCCCGGCCGATGGCTACATCGCCGCCTGCAAGGCGCTGTCGAAGGCCGACCAGACCGCGCAGACCGCGGCCCTACGCTTGCCGACCCTGGCGATCGCGGGCGATGCCGACGGCGCCTCTCCGGCGGAGCTGGTCAAGGCGACCGCCGATCTGATCCCAGGTTCGAGCTTCCATGTCATTCCCGGCACCGGTCACCTGCCCTGCGTCGAGAACCCGGCGGCCTATGCCGCTATCCTGTCCCCTTTCCTGAGGGCCCACGCCCATGACTGAGCTTGCCGACAAGGGCATGTCCATCCGCCGCCAGGTCTTGGGCGAGGCCCATGTGCGGCGCGCCGAAACCAACAAGACGGACTTCGACACGCCGTTCCAGGCCCTGATCACCGACGCGGCCTGGGGCCATGTCTGGGCGCGCAAGACGCTGCCGCTGCGCGAGCGCTCGATGATGACGATCGCGCTGCTGGCCGGGCTCGGCAATTACGAGGAGCTCGCTTTGCACTTGCGCGCCACGCGCAACACCGGCGCGAGCGAGGACGACGTGATGGAGGCTCTCCTGCACGTCGCGATCTATGCGGGGGTCCCGCGCGCCAACCATGCGATAAAAATCGCGAAGGAAATCTTCGCAGCGATGGCTCAAGAAGAGCAGGCCTGAGGGAGGAAAAGCCGTGAAGCCAGCCGAGTTCTACCAGCGCGACCGCCTCCTGCAGCCGCCCGCACTGACGCCGAACTACAAGACCTCGGTCGGGCGCAGCCCGCGCCTCGCCATGCTCTCGCTGCAGAACTCGCTGTCGGAGATCACCGGCCCGACCTTCGGGCATAGCGACATCGACCCGATCGACAACGACCTGATCAAGAACTACGCCAAGACCGGCGATCCGATCGGCGAACGCATCATCGTCCATGGCCGCGTCCTCGACGAGAACGCTCGGCCCGTACCGAACACGCTGGTCGAGATCTGGCAGGCCAATGCCGGCGGGCGTTATCGCCACCGGAAGGACGCCTATCTCGCGCCGATCGACCCGAATTTCGGCGGCTGCGGCCGGACGCTGACGGACGAGAACGGCTATTACTTCTTCCGCACCGTCAAGCCCGGCGCCTATCCCTGGCGCAACTGGGTCAATAGCTGGCGCCCGGCCCATATCCATGTCTCGGTCTTCGGCACGGCCTTCGCGCAGCGCCTGATCACCCAGATGTATTTCGAGGGCGACCCGCTGATCGCGAAATGCCCGATCATCGCGACGATCCCGGATCAGCGCGCCATCGACCAGCTGATCGCGCCGCTCGACACCAATGCCGCGGTGCCGCTCGATAGCCTCGCCTACAAATTCGACATCGTGCTGCGCGGCCGCCGCTCGACCCTGTTCGAGAACCGCCTGGAGGGAAACTGAGCATGACCCAGGCACTGCCCTATCTGAAGGAAACCGCGTCCCAGACCGCCGGCCCCTATGTCCATATCGGCCTGGCGCCCGGCGCCGCCGGTTTCGACATCTATCGTAACGAACTGGGCCGGGAGATTGCCGCGGAAGGCGTTCCCGGCGAGCGCATCCGCGTCGAGGGCCTCGTCTATGACGGCGCCGGCGCGCCGGTGAAGGATATCCTGCTCGAAGCCTGGCAGGCCGACGCCAACGGCATCTATCCGCATCCGGACGATCCGCGCCATGCCGAGGTCGCGGCCGGTTTCCGCGGCTGGGGCCGCATCATCACCGATTTCGACACCGGGCTCTGGAGTTTCGAGACGATCAAGCCCGGCCCGGTTCCGGGGCGGAACAAGCGCATGATGGCGCCGCATATCAGCCTATGGCTCGTCTCGCGCGGCATCAATATCGGCCTCAACACCCGCATGTATTTCGAGGACGAGGACAATGGTGCAGACCCGGTCCTGAACCTGGTCGAGCAGGAGAACCGCCGCCAGACACTGATCGCCCGACGCACCGCCCCTGGAACCTATCGTTTCGACATCCGCCTACAGGGCGAGGACGAAACCGTCTTCCTGGACATCTGAGCCATGTCGCAGCCCTGCATCCTCTGCGTCGCCATCACCGGCTCGCTCCCGACCAAGGAGAACAACCCGGCGGTGCCGATCAGCATCGCCGAGCAGATCGAGAGCACCCAGGAGGCCTTCGAGGCCGGCGCCAGCATCGCGCACTGCCATGTGCGCGACGACGAGGGCAAGCCGACCTCCGATCCCGAGCGCTATGGCCGCCTCAAGGAGGGGCTGGAGAAGCACTGCCCCGGCCTGATCGTCCAGCTCTCGACCGGCGGTCGCTCGGGCGCCGGCCAGGCGCGCGGCGCCATGCTGTCGCTGCGCCCCGACATGGCCTCGCTCGCCGTCGGCTCGAACAACTTCCCGACCCGCGTCTACGAGAACGCGCCGGACCTGGTCGACTGGCTCGCCGCCGAGATGGTGAGCCATGGCGTCAAGCCGGAGATCGAGGCGTTCGATCTCTCCCACATCCTCAAGGCGCACGAGATGTGGCAGCGCGGCCAGATCGTCGACCGGCCTTACGTCCAGTTCGTCATGGGCGTGAAGAACGCGATGCCGGTCGATCGCGACGTGTTCGACTACTATATCCGCACGGTGAAGCGCCTGTTCGGCGAGAATGCGCCCTGGTGCGCCGCCGGCATCGGCTCGAACCAGATCGTGCTGAACGAATGGGCGATCGCCGCCGGTGGCCATGCCCGCACCGGGCTCGAGGACAATGTGCGCATGGATCGAGAGCGGCTTGCCCCCTCGAACGCGGCCCTCGTCGAGCGGGCGGCGGGGCTCTGCCGGAAATATGGCCGCCCGGTCGCAACCTGGCAGCAGGCGCGGGACATCCTCGGCATTCCACTGAAGGCGTGAGGGTGTCGCAGCGGGTTCAAGCGCCGCTCGCCCAAGGCCTTTCCCGGGATAGCGAACCCGATCTCGAACAGGAGCTGCGTCGCATGATCAGCGGAAAGACCAAGCTCATCGGCCATCTCGGCTATCCGACCGAGAGCTTCAAGGCGCCGCTGATCTACAATCCCTATTTCGAGCGCGAGGGCATCGATGCGGTGGTCGTGCCGATGGGCAGCCGCAGTGAGGACTATCCCGATTTCCTCAGACTGTTCTTCCGGCTCTCGAATGCGCGTGGCGCGCTCGTCACCATGCCGCACAAGGTGGTGACGACCAGCCTGGTCGACGAGCTGATGCCGACGGCGGCGATCGCCGGCGCCTGCAACGCGGTGCGCCGCGAGGCCGATGGCCGGCTGACCGGCGACATGTTCGATGGCGAGGGCTTCGTACGCGGCGTGCTGCGCAAGGGCCGCAAGCTCGAGGGGGCGCGGGCTCTCGTTGTCGGCGCCGGGGGCGTCGGCTCGGCCATCGCCGCTTCGCTGGCCAAGGCCGGCGTCGCCGAGCTCGCTCTGTTCGACATGAATGGCAGCGCGGCCGAAGCCCTCGGCGAGCGGCTGACCCACTACTACGCCGCGCTCAAGGTCTCGACCGGCTCGAACGACCCGGCCGGCTTCGACATCGTCGTCAATGCGACGCCGCTTGGGATGAAGCCGGGCGATCCGCTGCCGCTCGACATCGAGCGCCTGCCCTCCTCCGCCTTCGTCGGCGAGGTGGTGATGGCACAGGCGATCACGCCCTTCCTCGCCGCCGCCCGCCAACGCGGCTGCGAAGTCCAGGTCGGCACCGACATGCTGTTCGAGCAGATTCCGGCCTATCTGGAATTCTTCGGCCTGCCCTCGACCACCGCCGAGGATCTGCGCGCGGTAGCCACGCTCGGCTGAGCACAGCATTTCTGAAAACCCGTCGGACCGGCTGGACTTTCTTTCCGGCGTCACGAAGGCTGCCTGATGTCGCCTCGCGACAGGCCGAGGCATGCCCTGCCCCATGCGCGACCTGTGGCAGCCTCGAGAGATGCTGGCAGAAAGACATCGATTATGACGAGCGGCCTTCACCACGTCACCCTGATCACCCGGAAGGTGCAGGCCAATGTCGACTTCTATCTCGGCTTCCTCGGCCTGCGGCTTGTAAAGCGCACCGGCGGGTACGAAGACGCCCGCCAACTCCATCTCTTCTATGGCGACGGGCACGGCTCGCCCGGCTCGCTCGTCACGTTCCTGGTCTGGGAGGACGGCTCGCCCGGTCGCGCCGGCCATGGCCAGGTAAGCGAGATCGCCTTTGCCGTCGCTCCCGCAGCGATCGGCTTCTGGCTGGAGCGCGCCCTGCGCTTCGGGGTGGCAGTCGAAGGGCCGTTGCAGGAATTCGGCGAAACCGTACTGCGCCTGCGCGATCCGGACGGCTTCGTGGTGAAGCTGGTCGGCAGCGCGCTGTCAGGCGAAGGCTGGACATCCGCCGGCATTCCACCGGAGCACCGTATCCACCGCCTGCGCGGCGTGACGCTGCTCTCGGCGACGACCGAGGAAACCGTGCATTTCCTCGCCAGCTATGCGGGGTTCGCCCGCCAGGGCCGCGAAGGCAGCACGGAGCGTCTGCGCTCCGAGACCGGCGACAGTCTCGATATCCGCGATGCCGGTGGCTTCTGGCCGGGCATCCCCGGCACGGGGACCGCCGACCATGTGGCGGTCCGTGTCCCGGACACCACCCAGCTTTCAGGCGTCGAGCGCGATCTCTCGAAGCTGAACTCCAGCCCGACGACGCTGCACGACCGCCAGTATTTCACCTCGCTCTATGTGCGCGAGCCGGGCGGCACCCTGATCGAGTTTGCGACCGACGGCCCCGGCTTCACCCTCGACGAGCCGCTCGAAACGCTGGGCACCCAGCTTTTCGTTCCGCCCGACTCCCAGGACGAAGCCGACACCATCCGGCTCGTTCTGCCGCAGTTCGCCCTGCCCGGTGACGAGCGGGTCGTGTATCGCGATCTGCCCTTCGTCCATCGCTTCCACCAGCCGGCCGGAACCGATGGCAGCACGATCGTGCTGCTCCATGGCAGCGGCGGCGACGAAACCGATCTGATGCCGCTCGCGCACCGGATCGCCCCCCGTGCCAGCCTGCTCGGCCTGCGCGGCCGCAGCACAGAGGAAGGGACATCGCGCTGGTTCCGGCGCCGCTCCGAGCGCTCCTTCGACCAGGACGACATCCGCTTCGAGGCCAGGGCGCTCGCCGCCTTCATGGAAGAGGCGCAGACGGCCTACGGCCTGGCGCCTGAGCGTCTCGTCTTCCTCGGCTATTCCAACGGCGCCAACCTGCTCGCGGCGGCCATGCTGCTTCATCCCGGGCTGGTGCGGCGAGCCATGCTCCTGCGCCCCGCGGCGGTACTGGAGGAGCAGCCCGCCGCAGCGCTGCCTGGCACCTCCGTGCTGATGCTCGCCGGCGCCGAGGACCCTTATCGCGATCTCGCCGCTCCTCTCGAAGCCGCATTGCGCCAGGCCGGCGCAAACGTCGAGACCCATGTCATTCCGGCCGGACACGAACTCAGCGAGAAGGATCGCGAGCTGGCCGCGGACTGGCTTGCGCGCCACTCACACTGACCAGAGGAGCCTGCCCTGAACAGGCATGGCCTCGACAGGCCCGATCAGACAACAGGCGTGGTTTTCATGGCAGCGCGGTTCGCTTCAGAAGCGAACGGCTTGCGCCGCGAGCGAGCGCAGCTCGTAACAGAGCAGGCGCCGGCCAACCGCCAAGCGGCAGCGATCCTCACAAGAGGAAACGTCTGCAACTGATTGAGATATCTATTTGAAAATGGCGCGGGCGACGGGGCTCGAACCCGCGACCTCCGGCGTGACAGGCCGGCACTCTAACCAACTGAGCTACGCCCGCGCGGGCGGCGGAGGAACTCGTCCCCGGCGGCGTTGGGATTATGGCCCCCGGCCCTGACTGTCAAGCACTGAAGCCGTCAAAATGTCGATCATCTCCAAAGTCCGGGGGAAGACGCCGAAACCAGCGGTTTTTCGGACGTCCCGTCGGCAGCACGCAGGGCGATCCATGGCAAGGCTGGCTCATGAAGGCGAATCTCTGCCACCAGGCACCCGGCAGCGCCATCCCCCGCGTGCGGCATATCTCAGTTGGTTAGAGTGCCGGCCTGGCGCGCCGGAGGTCGCGGGCTCCTACCTCGTCGCCCGCGCCTATCGGTTCACAATGGTGCAAGGCCTCGCAAGATCGCCTGCTGCGGCTTGCGAAGCCGGGCTTGTGGCCTTAAACGGCGGGCAAGGGCGGTTAGCTCAGTCGGTAGAGCGCTTCGTTTACACCGAAGATGTCGGCGGTTCGAGCCCGTCACCGCCCACCAGCCTTTCCCTTCAGGCCGGCAGCATCCAGAGCGTATGGACCCGGCCATCCCTGCCGAAGCCGATACCGCATTGCAGAGCGCCTTTGGCGAACCGCACCTCGTAGATGTCGACGCCATCGTCGGCGACACGACGGAAGCCGAGCGATTGCAGCCCGCCCTTGGCTTCGAGTTCTGCGCTGATGATCGGCTGCTGCTCGCGGACCAGCTCCGCCAGCTCTTCGCTCAACAGCTCGAACGGCGCGGTGCCTCGCTGCTGCTGTTCGAGGACCTCGCGCAGCGTCGCCTCGCTCTGCGGGTGAGGCGCCCCGCTACGGACGCGCTCGCCTAGTTCTTCATTCAGCCGGTGCGCCTCTGCCTCGTCGATGCGCGTCGCGACGGTGTCATGCCCGCCCTGATGCAGGATCAGCGCATCGACCCGGCCATCATCGCCGGGCGAGAAGGTAAGCTGCGCCTGCAGGACCTTGAGGAAGAAGTTGCCGTCGCTTTCGGCGAAGAGCTCGACCTTGGGTTGGCCGGTGAGCTGCAGGAAGAAGCGGTCACCGTCCAGGCTGACGGTCATCACCAGCCCGGCTGGGTGCCGGTAGAAGCCGGTGCAGCGGGCGAAGCGGTGCGGATCGAGCCTGATCGCGGTCCGCGGACGCGCCTGCTCATAGCGCCGCCAGGCGACGGCGTCGGTGGTGTTCTCGGTCATGTTGGCCTCCTTTGCGAGCCCGATCAGCTCATCGGCAGTGAGGGAGGCGCCGGTGGCGAGCTTGGCTTGCGCCGCACGGACGAGAGCAAGACCCTGCTCGGCCCGGTCGCGCTGCTCGGAGAGCAGGTCGCGCTGGATGCCGAGGATCCCGGCGAGATCGACCGCCTTGCCGTGCAGCAGCGCGGTGATCCGCTGCAGACTGAGGCCCAAGCGCTTCAACGCGAGGATCTCGTGCAGGCGGGCGATCTCGTCGGCGCCGTAGAGGCGCCAGCCCTTCTCCGTTCGGCGTGGGCGGATCAGGCCGTGCTCCTCGTAGAGCCGCAGAGCCCGCTTCGACAGCCCGATCCGGGCGGCGCACTCATTGGCTTCGAGCCAGATCTCACCCTTGCTTCGCATGCTCATCGGCACCTCCTGAATGAGCGCTAAGCTATGACGCAGGGTGCGGCTCAAGGGCCGGCCAAACAAAAAAGGCCGCCGGCACTGCCGGCGGCCTCTCTATCTTCGCGAGCGCTGGGCTCAGTGGGCGACGACACCTGCGGCGGCATCATCCTCGGCAGCCTTGGGGGTCGCCTTCAGATCCTCTTCCCAGACGATCGGGGTCGGCTGGCGCACCAGCGCGTGCTGCAGCACCTGGTCCATCCGCGAGACCGGGACGATCTCCAGCCCGTTCTTCACGGACTGGGGCAGATCGACCAGATCCTTGGCGTTGTCCTCCGGGATCAGCACCTTCTTGATGCCGCCGCGAAGCGCCGCCAGGAGCTTCTCCTTCAGGCCGCCGATCGGCAGCGCCCTGCCCCGCAGCGTGACCTCGCCGGTCATGGCGACGTCACGACGGACCGGGATGCCGGTCATGACCGAGACGATGGCTGTCGCCATGCCGATGCCGGCCGACGGACCGTCCTTCGGGGTCGCCCCCTCGGGAAGGTGGACGTGGATGTCGCGCCGGTCGAACAGCGGCGGCTCGATGCCGAAATCGATGGCGCGGGAGCGGACATAGGATGCCGCCGCCGAGATCGATTCCTTCATCACGTCGCGCAGATTGCCGGTGACGGTCATCTTGCCCTTGCCGGGCATCATCACGCCTTCGATCGTCAGCATCTCGCCGCCGACCTCGGTCCAGGCCAGACCGGTGACGACACCGACCTGATCCTCAGTCTCCGCCATGCCATAGCGATAGCGCGGCGGGCCGAGATAATCCTCCAGCACCGCAGGGGTGACCGCGACCTTCTTCTTCTTGGTCAGCACGATCTCCTTCACCGCCTTGCGGACGGTGTTGGCGATCTCGCGCTCGAGGTTGCGGACGCCGGCCTCGCGGGTATAGCGCCGGACCAGCGTCGTCAGGGCCTCGTCGTCGATCGACCATTCCTTGGACTGCAGGCCATGCTTGGCCATCGTCCCCGGGATCAGGTGGCGGCGCGCGATCTCGGCCTTCTCGTCCTCAGTGTAGCCGGCGATGCGGATCACCTCCATGCGGTCCAGGAGGGCCGGCGGGATGTTCAGCGTGTTCGCCGTGGTCACGAACATCACGTTCGACAGGTCGTAGTCGACCTCGAGGTAATGGTCGTTGAAGGTCGAGTTCTGTTCGGGATCGAGCACCTCGAGCAGGGCCGCCGACGGATCGCCGCGGAAGTCCTGGCCCATCTTGTCGATCTCGTCGAGCAGGATGAGCGGATTCGAGGTCTTGGCCTTCTTCATCGACTGGATGATCTTGCCGGGCATCGAGCCGATATAGGTGCGGCGGTGACCGCGGATCTCGGCTTCGTCACGCACGCCGCCAAGCGACATGCGCACGAACTCGCGGCCGGTCGCCTTGGCGATCGACTTGCCGAGCGAGGTCTTGCCGACGCCCGGAGGGCCGACGAGGCACAGGATCGGGCCGGCGAGCCGGTTGGTGCGCTGCTGCACGGCGAGATATTCGACGATGCGGTCCTTGACCTTGTCGAGGCCAAAGTGATCGTCGTCGAGCACCTGCTGGGCTGCGGCGAGGTCCTTCTTGATCTTCGACTTCTTGCCCCACGGGATGCCGAGCAGCCAGTCGAGATAGTTGCGCACGACGGTGGCTTCCGCCGACATCGGCGACATCTGCCTGAGCTTCTTGACCTCGGCGAGCGCCTTGTCGCGGGCTTCCTTGGTCAGCTTGGTCTTGGCGATGCGCTCTTCCAGCTCGGCCAGTTCGTCGCGGCCTTCCTCGCCGTCGCCCAGCTCCTTCTGGATCGCCTTCATCTGCTCGTTGAGATAGTACTCGCGCTGGGTCTTCTCCATCTGGCGCTTGACGCGCGAGCGGATGCGCTTCTCGACCTGCAGCACCGACATCTCGCTCTCCATCAGGGAGAGCACCTTCTCGAGCCGGTGGGCGACGTTCATCACCTCGAGCACGGCCTGCCGATCGGCGATCTTGACCGCCAGATGCGAGGCGACCGTGTCGGCGAGCTTGGCCGGCTCGTCGATCTGGGAGACCGCCGCGACGATCTCGGGCGAGATCTTCTTGTTGAGCTTCACATAGTTCTCGAACTCGCTGACGACCGAGCGGGCGAGCGCCTCGACCTCGACCTTCTTGCCAGCCTCCTCGGCGAGAGCCTCGGCCTGCGCCTCGTAGAAATTGTCGGTGGCGGTATAGGTCGTCGCCTTGGCCCGGCCAATGCCCTCGACCAGCACCTTCACGGTCGAGTCGGGCAGCTTCAGCAGCTGCAGCACGCGGGCGAGCGTGCCGATTTCATAGATGTCGCCGGTGTCCGGATCATCGTCGCCGGCATTCTTCTGCGTGGCGAGCAGGATCAGGCCATCGTTCTTGACCACCTCCTCGAGCGCGCGGATGGACTTCTCGCGGCCGACGAAGAGCGGCACGATCATGTGCGGGAAGACGACGATGTCGCGCAGCGGCAGGACCGGATAGGTGTCGGTCGTGCCGGGGACGAGCGGAGCGCGGGGCGTCGAGCCAGTCATGTCTAGTCCTTCAAGTTTTCGCCCGGCCGACCCCTGTAAAGGCAATCGAGCGGACGTACCGCGCGGCGCGACCATTCGCGCCAGGCGCCCCCGCGAACCGCGCCCTCGACAGGCACGCGAGTCTCGCAGGTGATCCTAAGGTGGAGGTTTCGACGCCGGCTTTCAAGCGACGCCTCACGCAGTCCACCACGGCTTTCGTCGCAGGCCGCACACGAGCCCGTGACCGTTCCGGCAGGCAGCAATCAGATGACAGCCGGCCGCGCCTTGCCGCTCACAAAGCAAAACGCGCGCCGCGAGGCGCGCGTTCCAAACTGAACCAGACTTTCGGCTTCGCTCAGGCCGAGGCCGACTTGGCCTCTTCTTCGCGGTCCGCATAGATGAACAGCGGCCGCGACTTGGATTCGACCGCCTCGGGCCCGATGACGACCTGCTCGACGCCTTCCAGCCCCGGCAGCTCATACATGGTCTCGAGCAGGATGCCCTCCATGATCGAGCGCAGGCCACGGGCGCCGGTCTTGCGCTCGATCGCCTTGCGCGCGATCAGGCTGACCGCCTCGTCGGTGAAGGTGAGCTCGGTGTCCTCCATCTCGAACAGGCGCTGATACTGCTTGACCAGCGCGTTCTTCGGCTCGGTGAGGATGGTCTTGAGCGCGGCCTCGTCGAGGTCTTCCAGCGTCGCCAACACCGGCAGGCGGCCGACGAATTCCGGGATCAGGCCGAACTTGAGCAAGTCCTCCGGCTCGACCTCGCGGAAGATCGCGCCGGTGCGCCGATCGTCGGGCGCCTTCACAGTCGCGCCGAAACCGATCGAGGTGCCCTTGCCACGACCCGAGATGATCTTGTCCAGCCCGGCGAAGGCGCCGCCGCAAATGAACAGAATGTTGGTGGTGTCGACCTGCAGGAACTCCTGCTGCGGATGCTTGCGCCCGCCCTGCGGCGGCACGGAGGCGACGGTGCCTTCCATGATCTTCAGCAGCGCCTGCTGCACGCCCTCGCCCGAGACGTCGCGGGTGATCGAGGGATTGTCCGACTTGCGGCTGATCTTGTCGATCTCGTCGATATAGACGATGCCGCGCTGCGCCCGCTCGACATTGTAGTCGGAGGCCTGGAGCAGCTTCAGGATGATGTTCTCGACGTCCTCGCCGACATAGCCGGCCTCGGTCAGCGTCGTCGCATCGGCCATGGTGAACGGCACGTCGAGGATGCGGGCGAGCGTCTGCGCGAGCAGCGTCTTGCCCGAGCCGGTCGGCCCGATCAGCAGGATGTTCGACTTCGCCAGCTCGACGTCGTTGTGCTTCGTCGCGTGACTGAGCCGCTTGTAGTGGTTGTGGACCGCGACCGAGAGGACCTTCTTGGCGTGATCCTGGCCGATGACGTAATCGTCGAGAACCTTGCGGATCTCCTTCGGGGTCGGCACGCCGTCCTTGGATTTCACCAGCGCGGACTTCGATTCCTCGCGGATGATGTCCATGCAGAGCTCGACGCATTCATCGCAGATGAACACCGTCGGGCCCGCGATCAGCTTGCGGACCTCATGCTGGCTCTTGCCGCAGAAGGAGCAGTAGAGCGTGCTCTTGGAATCGCCGCCGCTGGCCTTACTCATCATGGTTCTCCATCTCGGAGGACGAATCCGCCACCGAAAAACGGCGACCTGATGTCGTCTCCCCGTCATAATAGGCGCTCAGATCGCGATTATTAGGTTAACGCGTCGCTCTGGCGCAGGCGGCGACGAAACTGACCCAAAATCGGACCGCTTGAGCGCCTTACCGCGCCCTTCCGATGCCCCATGCAAACATGAGGCCTAGTCTCAAGGCAATATGGCCCTTCGAGAGCCGCTCGCCAACCCACAGGCGCGTGTCGTCTCGGTGACAGCCGTCAGGCCGCCGCCTCGTCCGCGCGCTTGTCGATAACCTTGTCGATCAGCCCGAACTCCTTGGCCTGATCGGCGGTCATGAAATTGTCGCGCTCCAGCGCGCCCTCGATGTCTTCGTAGGAGCGGCCGGTGTGCCTGACATAGATCTCGTTCAGGCGCCGCTTCAGGCTCTCGACCTCGCGGGCGTGGATCAGGATGTCGGTGACCTGGCCCTGGAAGCCGCCGGAGGGCTGGTGGACCATGATGCGCGCGTTCGGCAGCGCAAAGCGCATGTCCTTGGCGCCGGCGGTCAGCAGCAGCGAGCCCATCGAGGCGGCCTGGCCGACGCATAGCGTCGTCACCGGGCAGCGGATGAACTGCATGGTGTCGTAGATCGACAGGCCCGAGGTCACCACGCCGCCGGGCGAGTTGATGTAGAAGGAGATTTCCTTCTTCGGGTTCTCGGCCTCGAGGAACAGCAGCTGCGCCACGATCAGCGACGCCGAGTAGTCCTCGACCGGGCCGGTCAGGAAGATGATGCGCTCACGCAGCAGGCGCGAATAGATGTCGAAGGCGCGCTCGCCGCGGCTCGACTGCTCGACCACCATCGGGACGAGATTGTTATAGGTCTCGATCGGGTCACGCATCATCGTCGGTCCTTGGGGTCAAAGCGGGCGGGAATCAGCCGATAGCGGCGAAGACCCCACATAAGCATGCAGGCGGCAGCTGAAAAGGGAAGCGCCGCCCGGTTGGATGCGGGCGGCGCAAATGGCGTAATCTTGAGGGAAGGATCAGGCCGAAGCCTCGTCCGCGGCCTCGGCCGCAGCCTTCTTGGTCTTCTTCGCCTTGGCGGCCTTCGGCTTGGCCTCCGCAGCGCCCTCGTCCTCGTCATCGGCGAAAAGCGCCTCGCGCGAAACCGACTTGTCGGAGACCTTCATCTGGCCGAGCAGATGGTCGACGACCTTCTCCTCGAAGATCGGGGCGCGGATCTCGGCGAGCGCCTGCGGGTTCTTGCGGTAGAACTCCCAGACTTCCTTCTCCTGGCCCGGGAACTGGCGGGCGCGCTGGATCAGGGCCTGCGTCACCTCGTCATCAGAGATCTGGACCTTGGCCTGCTCGCCGATCTCGGCCAGCACCAGGCCGAGGCGCACGCGGCGCTCGGCGATCTTGCGGTACTCGGCGCGAGCCTCTTCCTCGGTGGTGTCCTCGTCGGCGAAGGTCTTGTTGGCGTTCTTCATGTCCGCCTCGACCTGGCTCCAGACCGCAGCGAACTCCTGCTCGACCAGGGTCGGCGGCAGCTCGAAGCTGTACTTGCCGTCGAGCGCGTCGAGCAGGGCCTTCTTGACCTTGCGGCGCGACTGCTCGCCGAACTCGCGGCCGATCTGCTCGCGGATCGCGGTCTTGAGCGCGTCGAGCGACTCCATGCCGAAGCCCTTGGCGAGCTCGTCGTCGATCTTGAGCGCGCCGGGAGCCTGGACGTCGTCGACGGTGACGGCGAACTCGGCCGGCTTACCGGCGAGATGTGTCGCGGTGTAGTTCTCGGGGAAAGTCACCGAGACGGTGCGCTGCTCGCCCTTCTTGACGCCCTCGAGCTGCTCCTCGAAGCCCGGGATGAACTGGCCGGCGCCGAGCTCGAGCGGGATTTCCGAACCGGTGCCGCCGTCGAAGGGCTGACCCTCGAGCGTTCCGACGAAGGAGATCAGCAGGCGGTCGCCCTTGGCGGCCTTGGCGCCGTCCTTCTTCGACTCGAAGCTGCGGTTCTGCGAGGCCATGCGCTCCAGCGCGGCGTCGACATCAGCCTCAGGGACCTCGGCGACAGGCTTCTCCAGAGAAACGTCGGAGACGTCGACGACCTCGATCTTAGGCAGCACCTCGAGCGCGACGGTGAAGGCGAGATCGCCCTTGGCCTCCATCGCGGCCTCGATCTCGTCCTTGTTCTCGGGGAACTTGATCTGCGGCTCGAAGGCGAGCTTGAGCGCGTTGTCGGCGACGATCTTCTGGTTCGCCTCGTTGACGGCGTTCTGGACGACATCGGCCATGACCGAGCGGCCATAGAGGCGGCGCAGATGGCCGACCGGGACCTTGCCGGGGCGGAAGCCGTTGATCTTGGCCTTGCCCTGCAGGTTCTGCAGCTCGCCATCGAGCCTCGTCTTGAGGTCCGTGGCGTTCAGCACCACCTGAAATTCGCGCTTGAGGCCCTGGGACAGGGTTTCCGTCACGTTCATTGTTCGATCCGCCAACAGCTCGTTACTTCAATGTCCAAAGCGCGAAGCCGAATGACCGCCGCCGCGCTCGCGAAATCCGAATCATGGTGCGGGCGGAGGGACTCGAACCCCCACGACTTTCGCCGCTGGTACCTAAAACCAGTGCGTCTACCAGTTCCGCCACGCCCGCCGACCCGGTGCGCCATATCGCAGTTTTCGCGACAGCAGCACCGTAGGCCGCGCCGCTATACCATTTCGGGCGCGTCATGCAGCAAAAAAATGCGACAGTTCTGCGAACGCCGCTCCCGCGCGGCTTTGCGCTCGCCAGAACGGCCCTGCCCGGCTATGTCCCGGGCATGAGCAAAGACGCTTCGCCGCCGGCCTCGCGCCTCAATCCCAACCGCCGCCGGGTCATCGCGCAGGGCGCCGGACTGGCGAGCCTGCTCTCGCCGCTTTCGACGCTGGCTCAGCAGGCACCGGCTGTTCCACAGGAGGCTTCGATCGGGGCTGCGCGGACCCTCATCGTGGCTCCCGCCAAGGCGAGGCTGCGCCCTGCGCCGGCGCCCGAAACAGAAATCTGGGCCTTCGACGGCGCTACACCGGGACCGGTGCTCAAGGCAAAGCAGGGCGAGACCTTGCGCCTTGTCCTGCAGAATCGGATCGACAAGCCGCTCTCGCTGCACTGGCATGGCCTGCGCGCCGACCACGCCATGGACGGCGTCGGCGGCTTCAGCCAGGAGCCGGTGCCGCCAGGTGGGCAGTTCGAATACCGCGTGACGCCGCCCGATTCCGGCACCTTCCTCTACCGGCCGATGCTGCTCGGCGGCTCGTCCGAACCGGCCGGGCGCGGTCTGTCCGGCATGCTGATCGTCGAAGAGAAGGAGCCGCCTGCGGTCGATCTCGACCTGCCGGCCCTGATCGGCGACTGGCTGCTCGGCGACGACCAGAAGCTGCTGCCCTTTGCCGCGGACGGGCAGGACGGCGCCGCCGCCGGCCGGCTCGGCAGCTGGCTCACTGTCAACGGCAAGCCGCCGCCGCTGCCGATCAGGCTGTCGCCGGGCGCCCGCGTACGCCTGCGCCTCGCCAATGCCTGCAACGCCCGGATCATGCGGCTGCGCTTCGATGAGGTGAAGGCCTTCGTCGCGGCGGTCGACGGCCAGCCGACCGACACCTTCGAGCCGGTCCGGGCGCAATTGCCCTTCGCGCCGGGCACGCGCTACGACGTGATCTTCGACATGCCGGAGACGGTCGGCGCCGCCGGCAGCGTGACCGCGCTGATCGGCCCCGGCGTGCCGCTGGTACGTTTCGTCAGCGATGGCGCGGCAAGGCCGGCGCGCCCGCCGGTCGCCGGCATGCCGCTCAATCCAGCGCTGCCGGCGGCTGTGCGACTCCAGGACGCCAGGCGCAGCGAGATGATCATCGAGGGCGGCGCCAGGATCACGCCTGAGAACAAGCTCGACCTCGTCGGGCTCGACCTTTCGAAGCCGTGGACCGTCAATGGCGGTCAGGGCGATCCCAAGGGCAAGCCGCTGTTCAGCGTCAAGCGCGGATCACCGGTGGTGATCGGCATCACCAACAAGACCGCCTTCCTGCAGCCGCTGCATGTCCACGGCCACAGCTTCCGCCTACTGCATCCGCTCGACGATGGCTGGGAACCCTATTTCCTCGACACGGTGCAGATCCCCGAGGGCAAGCGCCTGCACATCGCCTTCATCGCCGACAATCCCGGGCGCTGGCTGATCTCCTCGACCGTGCTGGAGCGCTTCGACCGCGGCCTGTGGAGCTGGTTCGAGGTGACGTGACGCAGCGTCGGCTTGTCATGGCGGCGGGCGGCTTCTAAACCCGCGCCCTCAGCCAAGGAGCCCGCCATGACCGCCAACGCCATCGTCACCGTCGGCGCGGACCTCGCCAAACCCGTCCGCTTCGGCAACGGGCTGCCGCTCGCCTTGATCGCCGGCCCCTGCCAGATGGAGAGCCGCGACCATGCGCTTGAAGTCGCCCTGGCGCTGAGGGAGACATCCGAGAAACTCGGAATCGGCCTCGTCTTCAAGACTTCCTTCGACAAAGCCAATCGCACCAGCGTCAAGGGTCAGCGCGGCATGGGCCTGGAGGCCGCCCTGCCCGTCTTCGCCGAGATTCGCGAGCGCACCGGCCTGCCGGTGCTGACCGACATCCACGATGCGAGCCAGTGCGCGCCGGTCGCCGAGGTGGTCGATATCCTGCAGATCCCGGCCTTCCTCTGCCGGCAGACCGACCTGCTCGTCGCCGCGGCCAAGACCGGCCGGGTCGTCAACGTCAAGAAGGGCCAGTTCCTGGCGCCCTGGGACATGGTCAACGTCGCCGCCAAGGTGACCGAGAGCGGCAACCCCAATGTGATGCTGACCGAGCGCGGCGCTTCCTTCGGCTACAACACGCTGGTCACCGACATGCGCAGCCTGCCGATCATGGCCGAGATCGGCGCGCCCGTGATCTTCGACGCCACCCATTCGGTGCAGCAGCCCGGCGGCAAGGGCGCTTCCAGCGGCGGCCAGCGCGAATTCGTTCCGGTGCTGGCGCGCGCCGCGGTCGCGGTCGGCGTCGCCGGCGTCTTCATCGAGACCCATCCCGACCCGGACAACGCCCCCTCGGATGGGCCGAACATGGTGCCGCTGCGCGACTTCCATGCGCTGATCGCAGGGCTGCAAGAGTTCGACCGCCTTGCCAAGCGCATAGCGCATTCTACGCTGGCGTATGTCTGAGATACCAGCCACCGCAGCTCCTCCCGTGGGCCCCCCGCCCCGTTCGCTGAACTCGCTGATTCTCGTGCTCGGGGCGTGCGGTTTCGCCTCGACCTTCACCATGCGCCTGCTCGATCCGCTGGTGCCGACGTTGGCAGCGGAGTTCACGCGCAGCATCGCCCAGGTCGCCGCGGTCGCGACAGCCTTTTCCGCCGCCTATGCGATCGGCCAGCCCTTCCTCGGGCCCGTGGCGGATTCGATCGGCAAGCTCAGGACGATCTCGATCTGCCTCGGCGCGCTCGCGCTCCTGTCCCTCGCCGCCGCCTTCGCGGGCTCGTTCGAGACGCTGACGGGCGTGCGCATGGTCGCCGGCGTCGCGGCCGGCGGCGTCATTCCAGTCGCGATGGCGGCGATCGGCGACCGTGCACCGATGGAAGAGCGGCAGATCATGCTCGGCCGCTTCCTCGTGCTGATGATCATTGGGCAAATGGCCGGCGCTGCCTGCTCGGGCTTGATCGCCGAGCATCTCGGCTGGCGCAGCGTCTTCGTGATGGCGGGTGCGATCGCCGGGATCGCCGGGCTGCTGGTCGTGCTTGTGCTGAAGCCGCGACCGAACGCGCTGCGGCCCCCGCTCAGCTTCAAGAGCGCTATGACCAATTACGCCGCCGTCTTCGCCAATCCGCGCTCGAAGCTGCTCTATGGCCTCGTCGTCGTCGAAGGCAGCCTGATCTTCGGCATGCCGCCCTATATCGCCGCGATCCTGCACGAGCGCGCCGATGTCGGTCCCTCTCAGGCCGGTCTCGTCATCGCCGGCACCGGGCTCGGCGGCATCATCTACGGCGTCTTGACCCGCGTCCTGGTCGAGCGGCTCGGCCCGACCCGGATGACGACCCTGGGCGGCCTCGTGATGGGCACTGCCTACGCCCTGTTCTCGCTCGCCTTCCTGCCCTGGTGGAGCGCGATCGCGATCTTCACGCTGAGCGGCTTCGGCTTCTTCCTGATGCACGGCACCTTCCAGGCGCAGGCGACCGAACTCGCGCCGACCGCGCGCGGCTCGGCGGTGGCGCTGTTCGCCTGCGCCCTGTTCTGCGGCCATGCGCTCGGCCCGGTGCTGATGGGCGCCGCCTTGCACCTGTTCGGCACCAGCGGCGCGATCCTGATCTTCGCTGCCGGGATCGCAGTGCTCGGCCTGATGGCACCGCGCATCATGCCGCTTTCCGGCAGCAGAACATAGAGCGTCAGCGCCCGCGATAGGGCGCGACGCCTTGGTCGGGCAGCCAGAGGCCCTTCGGAGCCTCGCCGGTCTGGAAGAACACGTCGATCGGGATGCCGCCGCGCGGATACCAGTAGCCGCCGATGCGGAACCATTTCGGCTCGAGCAGCTCGACCAGCGTCTTGCCGATGCCGACGGTGCAATCCTCGTGGAAGGCGCCGTGGTTGCGGAAGGCGCTGAGATAGAGCTTGAGCGACTTCGATTCGACCAACCAGTCGCCCGGCAGATAGTCGATCACCAAGATGCCGAAATCAGGCTGGCCGGTGACCGGGCAGATCGAGGTAAATTCCGGGCAGGTGAAGCGCGCGAGATAGTCGGTGCCGGCATGCGGGTTCGGCACACGGTCGAGGCGGGCTTCCTCCGGCGAGCGCGGCAGCTCGCTCGCCTTGCCGAGCTGGAGGGTCGAGGCGTCGATGGTCATGGGCATCATCCTGAACAGGTGGCGCCCGTCGATGACGGGCGCGGGAGTTGCCGCGGCTTTTAGTCCCCGGCTCGGATAAACGCCACCGCCCCTTCCCGTCGTCGCCCGTCTTGTCTAGAAGCGCGGCATTCCTGCCCGCTCACCTCTCCGGAGCCTGACATGACCGCGATCATCGACATCATCGGCCGCCAGATTCTCGATTCCCGCGGCAATCCGACGGTCGAGGTCGATGTCGTGCTCGAAGACGGCTCGATGGGCCGCGCCGCGGTGCCGTCCGGTGCCTCGACAGGCGCGCATGAGGCTGTCGAGCTGCGCGACGGCGACAAGAGCCGCTATCTCGGCAAGGGCGTTCTGAAGGCGGTCGAGGCCGTCAACGTCGCGATCGCCGAAGCGATCGTCGCGATGGACGCTGAGGATCAGACCGCGATCGACCAGGCGATGATCGAGCTCGACGGCACGCCGAACAAGAGCAAGCTCGGCGCCAACGCCATTCTCGGTGTCTCGCTCGCCGTCGCCAAGGCTGCGGCCGACGCCTCGGGCCTGCCGCTCTACCGCTATGTCGGCGGCACCTCGGCCCGCGTTCTGCCGGTGCCGATGATGAACATCGTCAATGGCGGCGCCCATGCCGACAACCCGATCGACTTCCAGGAATTCATGGTGATGCCGATCGGCGCGCCCTCCTTCGCCGAAGGGCTGCGCATGGGCGCGGAGATTTTCCACACGCTGAAGAAGGCGCTCCACGACGCCGGCCACAACACCAATGTCGGCGACGAGGGCGGCTTTGCTCCCAACATCAAGTCGGCGGAAGCGGCGCTCGACTTCGTCATGCAGGCGGTCGAGAAGGCCGGCTACAAGCCCGGCGAAGACGTTGCGCTGGCGCTCGACTGCGCTGCGACCGAGTTCTTCAAGGACGGTGCCTATGTCTATGAAGGCGAACGCAAAACCCGCGACCCGAAGGCGCAGGCCAAGTATCTCGCCAAGTTGGTCGCCGGCTACCCGATCGTCTCGATCGAGGACGGCATGGCCGAGGATGACTGGGAGGGCTGGAAGGCGCTGACCGATCTCGTCGGCAACAAGTGCCAGCTTGTCGGCGACGACCTCTTCGTCACCAACGTCACCCGCCTGTCGCAGGGCATCAAGGCGAAGACGGCCAACTCGATCCTGGTCAAGGTCAACCAGATCGGCACCCTGACCGAGACGCTGGCCGCCGTCGAGATGGCGCAGCGCGCCGGCTACACCGCGGTGATGTCGCATCGTTCGGGCGAGACCGAGGATGCGACCATCGCCGACCTCGCCGTCGCGACCAATTGCGGGCAGATCAAGACCGGCTCGCTCGCCCGTTCCGACCGGACGGCGAAGTACAACCAGCTGCTGCGCATCGAGGAAGAGCTCGGCGCTCAGGCGATCTATGCCGGCCGCTCGGCTCTGAAGGCTCTCGCCTGAAGACATGCTGCGCCGCAATAGGCGGCGCCATGCGGTTTGGCCCCTAACGGCAGCTCCGGCATCACGCTAAGCCGGAGCATGCATCAAGCCGTTCCGCTTTCCGACGAGAAGCTGCGCCGGCGCCGGCAACTCGCCTTCGCCGGCATGGCTTTCGCCATGGTCATCTTCGGGGCCAATTTCGTCGTCAGCCGCCATGCGGTGCTGAACGGCCTCTCCTCGCACGACATGCTGGCGCTGCGCTTCGTCACGGCCGGCTTCTTGCTCCTGCCCAGCTTCATGATGGCCGGAGGCCTGCGCGATTGCGCCGGCCTCGGCTGGAAGCGCGGCCTGATCCTGGCAGTGATGAGCGGCTTCCCGATGAGCTTCCTGCTCATGACCGGGCTGACCTACGCTCCCGCTGCGCATGGCGCGGTGATCGGACCCGGAACCGTCACGGTAATCGGCATCGTCGGCAGTGTCGTCCTGTTCGGCGCGCTGCTGACGCGGCAGCTCGTGCTCGGCGTCGGGGCGGTACTGATCGGCCTCGCCTGCCTCGGCATCGCCGGCACGACCCATGCCAATCCGGGCATCGTCTTCGGCGACCTTTGCTTCCTCGGCGTCGGGCTGGTCTGGGGTGGCTATCCGCTGCTGATCCAGCTCTGGCGGGTCGACGCGCTCAAGGCGACGGCCGTCGTCTCTGTACTGTCGATGGTCTATCTGCCGATCTATTTCGCCTTCTATTTCCGCGGCTTCGACGTCGCGCCATGGTGGGTGCTGCTGGCGCACGCGATCAATCAGGGCGTGCTCAACGTCATCGTCGGCCTGTGGATCTGGAGCTGGTCGACACCGGTGCTCGGCCCCTCCGTCGCGGGACGCTTCCCGCCGATGATCCCGGTGGTCGGCACGTTGCTCGCTATCCCCGTGCTCGGCGAGATCCCGAGCGGGCTGCAGATCGGCGGCATCGCCCTGATCATCGCTGGGCTGTTCGTCGCCTCATGGCGCCGCCCGGCGGCGCGCTAGTCCCATCAGGCCGAGATTCCAGGCGATACAGACCAGCAAGCCGAGGCCGAGCGCAGGCCAGGAGCCGAGCGGCACGGCCGTAACGTGGACCAGCGCGAGTGCGAAGCCGAAGCCGAGCAAACCCAGGAGGCCGTTGCCGATGACGGCGGCGCTGGCCGGCCCGCCGATGCGCGGCTGCAGGATCGCGATCAGGCTCGACAGCACGATCGGTGCGCTGGCCAGCACGCCCGACCAGGCCGGGCCGACGCGGGCGCTGAGGGTGGTGACCGTGCCCGCCAGCGCAGCGACGGCAGCGGCGCGCAGCGGAATGACATACCAGGGGCGGCCCGGCGTGATCGGCGGCCGCGCGGCCAGATAGGGCCGGACGATCCGGTACAGGATCAGGAAGACGACCGGCGTCACCGCCAGCACGACGACGAAGGGCAAGGCCAGATTCTGCAGGCCGGTGACGATGAGCAGCCAGGTCAGCAGGGCCGCAGCGAGGCAGGTCACTGTGCCGAAGCGCTGCGCCAGCAGGACGTAGACCAGCGACAGCCCGGCATTGGCGAGATTGGAGCTCATGCTGCCGAAAACGCTGCCCGAGATGAAGGCGGCGTCGTGATCCATGGCGAGGAAGGCATAGACCGGCCCGGCCGAGATCGGCAGCGTCGCGATCATCGCCGCGAGCAATGGCCCGCTCCGCTCGGCTAGCAGCGAACAGCTGACAACGATGGCGGCTGCGACCGCCATCTTCATAAGCAGCAGGCCGAGCCCGGGATCGATCACGCCGGCTCGCCTCTGGCCCAGCCTTCCTTGGTCTCGGCGACGAAGTCTTCCAGGCGGCCGCCGGCGATGGCGGCGCGCAGGCCGGCCATCAGCTCCTGGTAATAGGCCAGGTTGACCCAGGTCAGCAGCATCTTGCCGAGCATCTCCTCGGCCTTGACCAGGTGGTGCAGATAGGCGCGCGAATAGGTGTTCGCCGCCGGGCAGGAGGATTGCGGATCGACCGGCCGGATATCCTCGGCGTGCTTGGCGTTCTTCAGGTTCATCCGACCGAACCGGGTGAAGATCTGGCCATGGCGGCCAGCCCTGGTCGGCATCACGCAGTCGAACATGTCGACGCCGCGCCGGACCGCCTCGACGATGTCGTCGGGCGTGCCGACGCCCATCAGGTAGCGCGGCTTCTCCTGCGGCAGATGCGGCTCGACCGTCTCGATCATCGCCAACATCACGTCCTGCGGCTCGCCGACCGCGAGCCCGCCGATCGCGTAGCCCTTGAGGTCCATGGCGGCGAGCTCGCGCGCGCTCTCGACCCGCAGGGCCGGCACCGCGCCACCTTGCACAATCCCGAACAGCGCCCTGCCCGCCGGATCGCCGAACGCCTTCCTGCAGCGCTCGGCCCAGCGCAGCGACAGGTGCATCGCCTTTTCGGCGACCTTGTCCTCGCAAGGCAGCGAGACGCATTCGTCGAGCTGCATGACGATGTCGGAGCCCAGCAGGTTCTGGATCTCGACCGAGCGCTCGGGCGTCAGCACATGCTTCGAGCCGTCGATATGCGACTGGAAGGTGACGCCTTCCTCAGTCAGCTTGCGCAGATTGGCGAGCGACATCACCTGGAAGCCGCCGGAATCGGTCAGGATCGGGTGCGGCCAGTTCATGAACTTGTGCAGGCCGCCGAGCCTGGCGACGCGCTCGGCGCCCGGCCGCAGCATCAGATGGTAGGTGTTGCCGAGCACGACATCGGCGCCGAGCGCCTTGACCTGCTCGGGATACATGCCCTTGACCGTGGCGGCGGTGCCGACCGGCATGAAGGCCGGCGTGCGGATCACGCCGCGCGGCATGCGGACCTCGCCGGTGCGGGCAGCGCCGTCCCGGCCGTTCAGGTGAAAGCTGAATTCCGTCGTCATGGGCGCCGGCCTAGCCCAGCGCGGCGATCTACGGAAGAGCCGTAACGCCGACCGTCATTGCGAGCGCAGCGAAGCAATCCAGGAGCAGCAGTGCTCCAC